>JALQUB010000049.1 GCA_023268635.1 Pseudomonadales bacterium | reverse complement strand
GAGCCTTCTTTGCCGCTACTTTTTTCTTAGCAGGTGCTTTCTTTGCCGCTGCCTTCTTCTTGGCAGGGGCCTTCTTCTTAGCAGGCGCTTTCTTTGCCGCTACTTTTTTCTTAGCAGGAGCCTTCTTAGCCGCTACCTTCTTCTTGGCAGGCGCTTTTTTCTTAGCTACTGCTTTCTTCTTGGCAGGCGCTTTTTTCTTAGCTACTGCTTTCTTCTTGGCAGGAGCCTTCTTCTTAGCAGGCGCCTTCTTCTTGACTGCAGCCTTCTTCTTGGCTGGAGCCTTCTTCTTAGCTGGAGCCTTCGCTACCTTTTTAGGTGCAGCTTTCTTTGCAGCCGCTTTTTTAGTCACTTTTGACTTAGCTTTAGCCTTACTCTTCTTGGCTGCTGCTTTCGCGCGTGCTGCCGCCTTCTTAGCCGCAGCCTTCACTTTCGCTGCCGCCTTCTTAGCTGCTGCTTTTTCTTTTGCAGCGGCTTTCTTCGCAGCTACACGAGCTTTAGCCGCAGCCTTCTTAGCAGCCTTAGCCGCTTTAGCTGCTGCTGCTTTAGCCTGCTTCTTCTTGAAGTTGGCGGCAAATGCCTTCACAGCCTTATCAAGAGCGGCCTGAGCCTTCGCATCATCAGCTGCTTTCTTAGCTGCTGCCTTAGCCACTGCTTCAGCAGCCTTAACACGTGCCGCTGCTGTGCGAGCCTTCGCTGCAAGCGATGCAGACTTGGCTGCGGCTTTCTTAGTTGCTGCCTTAGCCGATGCTACCGCTTTCTTTGCAGCTGCAGTTTTAGTCTTAGCAGCAGCCTTTGTAGCTGCTGCAGACTTCTTGCGAGCGGCAGCTACTACTTTAGCCGCTGCTGCTGCCTCTTTTTGCACCTTAGCAAGCGCAGCTGACGCCTTCTCTAGTGCTGGACTTGTGACTTTAGCCGCGGGCTTCTTTTTAGCCACTGGGCTGCGTTTTGCTTTCGCTTTAACTTTAGCCATGCTCGATTTTCTCCTAGGTTATTAATCTTGCCCGCTGCTGTTTCTATGTTCTTCAAGGCTTAATTGAATCTATTCGATCCAAAACCAAGAAGTCCATCAAGCCTGTTTTCACAGCCGCAGTTTTTAGCTGTAGTCTGTTGCAAATTCGACATCGCGTTTACCGATAGCAACTTTGCAAACAGTGACCGTATCATGATGCTGAACAAAAGATAACTTTTAGTCAACCCACATCCGTAACGCCGCGAAAGGCGGTGTTAGGCTATGTTTCGATAGTAAATGCAAAAACTTTAAGAAAAGCGAGAATTTTTTTCAATTTATTTTATTGCTTTTTTGTCCAATTGCATCCCTTAAAGAGTCACTTTGGTACGACACTTAGTTTTATTCTGTAATTAAAAACTAACTTTAAAAAAAGTTTTTAACCTCGTTAGATGCTCTCCCGCTGGGAATTATTCTCGTTTAGTAACGAAAAAGCCCGAACGCATCGGGCTTTTTCGTTTATACGAGAACTCTCTAAGGTATTATCTTTCGCGCTATCTAGCGCATTATTCACTAGGAAAGTAATGTATCGATCTGCGTACGAATCTCGTCAACTGGCGCAAGACCATTCACCTTCACAACCGACACTGCCGAACCTGCATTTGCCAGCTCTTGGTAAAAACCTACCAGAGGCTCTGTCTGCTCATGATAAACCGACAACCTATTACGAATCGTGGCTTCTTGGTCATCTTCACGCTGAACTAATGCCTCACCCGTTTCATTATCGATTCCGGCTACTTCTGGCGGATTATAATCTACGTGATACACACGACCAGAGCCTGGATGTACACGACGACCACTCAATCGCTTGACGATTTCATCATCGGCTACATCGATCTCTAAAACACAATCGATCTCCACACCAGCATCAACCATCGCCTGAGCCTGTGGAATCGTTCTTGGGAAACCATCGAAGAGGAAACCATTTTGGCAATCCCCTTGGGCGATTCGCTCTTTCACCAATGCAATAATGATTTCATCGGTCACCAAACCACCGGACACCATGACCTGCTCTACCTGCAGTCCAAGCTCCGACTTCGCCGCCACTGCAGCACGAAGCATGTCACCGGTCGAGATTTGAGGAATACCAAGCTTCTCTGTGATGAATTGTGCTTGCGTACCCTTCCCTGCGCCCGGCGCGCCCAATAGTATCAATCTCATTATTCCCTCCGTTTTAGTAAACCGATTGCTTATTAATTTCCAACTATAACCCAGATTGCTTAGCCAGATCCCAAAATGCATCTAGCTCTTCTAGGCTTGCGTCCGCAATTTCTTGCCCACTCTCTTTCAGTTTTTCTTCAATATAACGAAAGCGTGCCTCGAAACGGCTATTACACCCTCGCAAGGCTACTTCTGGCTCGATCTTCACATGTCGACCGAGATTGATTGTAGCAAATAGCACATCCCCTAATTCATGCTCTATATCAGCAGAATTGGCTTGCGCGATGGCATCTTCTAACTCTTGAACCTCTTCCTTCAGTTTTTCCAACACCGGTTTTAATTCAGGCCAGTCGAAACCCACGGTCGCCGCCCTTTTTTGTAACTTTCTTGCACGCTCCATAGCCGGGAGCGCACGCGGCACATCGTCCAACAAACTGGCCACCGTCGTTGCTGGAGCCATGCCCATTTGTTTCAATTTTTCTTGTTTTTCGGCCCGTTCGATTTCCTTTATCGCATCCCAGTTAAGCAGCACCTGATCAGGGCTCAATTCCTGTGGCTTTCCGAAACTCGCCAAGCTCCCATCGGGGAACACATGGGGATGACGGCGTAATAATTTACGAGTTACGCCGGCCGCTACGTCGTCAAAATCGAATGCCCCTTCTTCTTTCGCCAGCTGAGCATAAAAAACCACCTGAAACAGCAGGTCACCTAGCTCATCTTCTAGTTCCACCCTATCGCCATTCTCGATAGCATCGGCGACTTCATACACTTCTTCTAAGGTGTGCGGCAACAACGATTCTATGGATTGCTTCAAATCCCAGGGGCAGCCGAACTCTGGATCGCGCAGCTTCCCCATTAATTCTATGAGTGATTCTATCTTAGCCATCTCCTCTCCTACTCCGCTATTAAATCGAAGACCGCCATTGATTCAACATGGGTGGTATGGGGAAACATATCCATGACGCCCGCCGACTTTAAGCAATATCCCGCTTTCACAAGCTCCGCCGTGTCCCGTGCCAGCGTCGCGGGATTACAGGAAATGTAGACTATTCTTTGTGCTTTCAGCTGAGCGACTTCACGGATGATTTCAAGCGCTCCAGATCGAGGAGGATCGAGAATTACCTTTGTATACCCTCTAGTCGCCCAAGGCTCTTTAGCAAAGGACTGAGCTAAATTCGCAGCGTAAAATTCTGTGTTGTCTAAGTTATTATTTCGCGCATTCTCGCCACCTCGAGATACCATCTCTTCACTACCTTCTACCCCAACTACCGAACCGGCTCGGGTCGCAGCGGCCAGGGTGAAATTACCTAGACCACAGAAGAGATCTAATACGGAATCCTCGTCATTCAATTCCAGTAGATCGAGGGCCCGTTTCACTATCTTTCGATTTATCCCAGCATTGACCTGTGTAAAATCCATGGGATGAAATTGCAATTCCAGCCCGAAGTCAGGCAAAAAATAACTAAGACGATCAGTCTCTTTCTCTGGCCACAATCGGGCGACGGTATCGACACCACCTGGTTGAAGATAGATTTCGATGGAATTCTCGACTGCGAAGCGTTTGAATGCTTCGAGATCGTTCTCGCTAAGTTCAGCGAGGTGGCGAATGACGAAGGCGACAACCTTAGGAGCAGCCAAATCTGGGGCACTCTCACCTACAGCGACTTCAATCTGAGGGATTTCCATCTTCCCATCAAGTGAGCTGAATAAATCACGCAATGGGCTAATCAAACGAGCGACGTCTTCGACTAAAATTTCACAGTTGTCCATTTCCGCGATGAAACTGCTGTATTTTTCCCGAAAACCAACCAAGGCACCGCCCTTCTTTGCAACAAAGCGAGCAGCGAGTCGAGCCTTTCTGCGGTAGTGGAATTCCTCATCGCGTAAAGTAGGCAATATGTCTACACCATCTAAGTCTCGCCCCATCGCCTGCTGCATCTGCTCGAGCAACACGGATTGTTTGAACTCAATTTGAGCGCTAGGGTTCATATGTTGTAGGGAACAACCACCGCAGGTGCCTGCAAACGCGCAGGGAGGCTTAACCCTTAGCTCCGAAAGCTTATGGACCTCATCCGTGCGCAGTTCGTCATAGCTATTGCGCCTGCGCACATAAGTCGCCGTCACTGACTCGCCAGGCAACGCACCATCGACAAAAACCACTTTCCCATCGATGTGAGAAATCCCCCGCCCTTCATGACTCAGGCTACTGATCTCTAACTCGACTGGTTCGGAGGGCAGTTTGGGTCGCCGAAACCTACGTTTACTCATTATCTTTGATCTCTTTAAGGTTAAAAATGCATTGTCTTCATGGTAGACAAGCAGTTACCCGCGCGATTTAGCGCGTTAAGCAATGATTAAAAATTATGGGACTAGGAAAAAACCCCTGTTGATAAGTAGCGATCGCCACGATCACAAATTATGGCAACAATCGTTGCATTCTCTACGCGCTTGCTGAGCTCTAGCGCGGCGTGGACAGAACCGCCTGAGGATACCCCACAAAAAATGCCTTCTTCTCGTGCGAGCGCTCTCATGGTCGACTCGGCATCAGATTGCGCCACATCGATAACCTGATCTACACGGGCACGGTCGAATATTTTTGGCATATAGGCTTCGGGCCAGCGTCGTATGCCCGGTATTTTCGAGCCCTCTTGCGGTTGCAGGCCAACAATTTCGATATCGGGGTTTTGCTCTTTGAGATAACGCGATACACCCATGATGGTGCCGGTCGTTCCCATCGAAGACACGAAGTGAGTGACCGTACCTTCAGTGTCTCGCCAAATTTCTGGTCCCGTACCGAGATAATGCGCATCGGGATTATCTTCATTGGCGAACTGATCGAGGACGAGTCCACGGCCTTCTTGTTCCAGGCGCACAGCGAGATCGCGGGCACCTTCCATGCCCTCGTCTGCCGAAACCAACACAAGCTCTGCACCATAAGCAGTCATCGCCGCCTTTCGTTCGCTGCTCATATTATCAGGCATGATGAGAATCATCTTGTAGCCCTTCGCAGCAGCAACCATGGCGAGAGCGATGCCCGTATTCCCACTCGTCGCTTCGATTAATGAATCACCGGGTTTAATAGCACCACGACGCTCAGCTTGAAGCAGCATATTTAAAGCCGGACGATCTTTCACCGAACCGCCGGGGTTAGTTCCCTCTAATTTTACTAAAACTCGGTTGCTGGTATTTCCTACGAGATTTCGCAGTTGGACTAGGGGGGTATTGCCGATTAGCGATTCTATCGTTGCTGCGAACATAAATTGCGTCTCACGACTAAAAACTGATGGAAACATGAATTGTGGCATGGATGCTCAGCGAACCCAAAGCCAACTAGTCTTGTTGGCCATTTGCCACAGCCACTGTACGCCTGCTGGTAAACAGCTCCCGACTCGTCAATGGAGTCATGCCTAGGTGTTCGGCCAACGCCATGCGCGCTAGACGCTTAGCAGCCAATGCGACCTCTGGCTCATCGAGACGGGATTCACGGATGGCAATTAGATCACTGCCACGAAAGCCCTGCCGCGCATCAGGCTCTGTTGCAACATAAAAACCCTGCTTGGGATCGAATTGATACGTTTGCTCGGCGAGTAGCGTTTGTTGACTCTCACTCTCAAAATTAATCCCATAGCCGAGCTCCACTAATAAACTAAACTCGAAGTGCCGTAAGATCGTGTCAACACGCGACGCCCCCTGCAATGCCACGAGAGTATCTTGATAGAAGCCGTAGAGTGCACGATGCTCCTCTTGGTTTTGCAATAACCGAATTAGCAGCTCATTGACATAAAGACCGCTGTAAAGCCGTGTTCCCTCTAATCGCATGGCTTCGTGCATACTTTCGGCTGCGGTCAGAGTTTTCAAATCGGTGCGCCCGCTCAGACTAATGAGCAGGGGATGAAACGGTTGCAATAAGGGTCGAATACGGGATTTCGCTCCGCGGGCGCCTTTTGCAACCGCCTTGACACGCCCGTAGTCTATCGTGAAGAAATCGACGAGTAGACTCGAGTTCTGGAAAGGTCTCGTATGCAGGACATAGGCTGGCTGTAGGGAGACTCTCTTGTCCACTGTCGCAATCCCGTTCGCTATTGATCGGTATAGCCTAGACTCTGTAAGGCGCGCTCATCGTCGGCCCAACCAGATTTAACCTTTACCCAGAGATTCAGCATCACTTTGCAATCGAAACTGACTTCCATGTCTTCGCGCGCCGCGATACCAATTTGCTTCAGTCGATCACCATCAGAACCCACGATAATGCGTTTCTGACCCTGTCGATCAACAAGAATAAGTCCATGGATATGCAGCGTAGGACCCACCTGTTCGAATTTTTCAATTTCGACAGTTACGTCGTAGGGTAATTCGTCCCCCAACTGCCTCGTGACCTTCTCGCGAATAAGCTCCGCGGCCAAAAACCGTGAACTCCTGTCGGTAACTTGATCCTCCGGGAACAAGAAAGGACTCACGGGCAGGTATTTTCGAATAGCCGTTTCCAAGGGCTCGAGATTGTGTCCGCCAAGCGCAGAGACCGGCACAATTTCTGCAAAATCGCGCTTACTCGACAGCATTGCTATATGTGGCAACAGCTGTTCCTTGTCCTTAATGAGGTCGATCTTATTGATGATAAGCAGCACGGGCACCTTACTGTGCTCGAGGGCCTCTAACACCCGCTCATCAGCCTCGTTCCAGACAAACCGCTCGACGACGAATAACACGACATCCACGTCTTTTATCACGCTATGCACAGTCTCATTCATAACTCTGTTCAGCGCTTTACCCGTTGCCGCATGCAAGCCCGGCGTATCGACAAAAAGACACTGGGTTGATTCGTCGCTACTGATCCCGAGTATGCGATGTCGTGTGGTTTGAGGTTTCCTGGAAGTGATGCTGATCTTCTGCTTCAGCATGTGATTGAGCAGCGTGGACTTACCCACATTTGGACGCCCTACTAGGGCGACAAAACCGCAGCGTGTTTCCTGATCGAGCTCGCTCACTTGTCTTCTCCTAAATCTTGCAACGCCAGCTCCGCCGCGGCCTGCTCGGCTTCTTTTTTGTTCACACCAGAGCCTAGGAAGGTCTTACCGCTCTCAATTAAACGACACTCGACTTTAAATAGCTGCTCATGCGCCGCACCTTCAATCTCGACCACGATATATTCTGGCAGACTCTCCTTCCGCGCTTGTAGGGCCTCTTGCAGAGCCGTCTTGTTGTCTTTCTTCGCCGTCGGGGCATTGCCCGAAGACGTCTCGCGAGCTATTAGTCTCTTCACTAACGCCGACGCGGCATCCATACCTCCATCAAGGAAGGTTGCCGCAATGAGCGCCTCAACCGCATCGGCGAGTATAGAATCCCGATCGCGCCCACCGCTCTTCGCTTCGCCGCTACCAAGAATCAAGTGATCACCCAAACCTAGTGCTCGCGCATGGACTGCTAATGCGGGTTTGCTCACCAAGCTCGACCGCAGCCGGCTCAAATCGCCCTCACTCACCTTGGCATGCTGCCTATACAGAAAATCCGCGACAACGAATCCTAGAATCGAATCGCCTAGAAATTCGAGTCGTTCATTGTGCGAAGCACCAGACGAACGGTGAGTTAGAGCCAGCCGCAGGAGTGACTCATCTTTGAATTCATAACCGATTCGCTCAATGAGTCTATTCAGACTGTGTTGATTTTTTGCGGTCATAGCAAGTCGGCTCTCATGATTGTGAATGCCGCGCAGAAGCTACTCTGGCTGTGGGAAGAAAGCATTATTTTCAAAAGTCGGTAGATTAAATCCTGGATCTTTGTGCATCCAAACCGCGACCGCCTTACCGACGATATTATCCTCAGAAACAGGACCCCAAACGCGACTGTCTGCGCTGTTCTCACGATTGTCTCCGATCATGAAATAGTGCCCCGGGGGCACAATCCAACTACTGCGGCCTCGAGACCCATTTACGGCAGGAATATGCTGAGTCGCATGTGTAACCCCATTATAGGTTGCGGAATTCAATATGCCCTCTAACGGCCCAATACCCGTATCCACCATAATGTTCTCAACATAGGTCTCAGGGACAAGCTCCCCATTCACCGACAGTTGCTGGTTTTGATAACGGATCGTATCACCGGGCAAACCTATCACCCGCTTGACATAGTATTCATCAACATGCGGCGGTACGAACACCATGATTTCGCCCCGCTGCGGCTCGCCCACGTCAAGTATTTTTGTCCCAATTACTGGCAGCCTGAGGCCGTAGGCAAATTTATTTACAAGAATGAAGTCGCCAATCTTGATGGTTGGAATCATAGATCCAGTTGGCACTTGGTAAGGCTCGAAGAGGAATGAACGCAATGCCAGCACGAACAGTAGAACTGGAAAAAAAGACTTTGCATATTCGGTCACCAAAGGCTCTTGCAACAGCCTCTGCACTTCTTCAGTCACTTGCTCATCACTTAGCTTAAGATCATTCGCAGCGCGCTTCTCGAACGCCTCCGCAGCTTTAACGCGGCCGCTTTTAACTAGCACCGTGTCTAACAACCAAATGACTCCGCACACCCCAACAAGGCATACCAACACAAATGAGAAATCGATATTCATAAAGACGTTCCCTTTCCTTTCGGGCGCTAGCTGTCGACCTTAAGCACTGCAAGGAATGCCTCCTGCGGCACCTCGACGTTACCCACTTGTTTCATGCGCTTCTTACCCGCCTTCTGTTTCTCCAGAAGCTTTTTCTTGCGCGTAATATCACCACCATAACATTTTGCGGTCACATTTTTGCGCAATGCCTTTACGGTCTGCCGCGAGATAATTTGGCCGCCTATCGCAGCCTGAATAGCAACGTCGTAAAGCTGCCGCGGGATGAGCTCTTTCATCTTCTCCACCAGAGCGCGCCCCTTGGCCAACGCATGGTCTCGATGGACAATAAGCGCCAAGGCATCCACTCGATCGCCGTTAATCATGACGTCAAGTCGTACGAGCGATGCCTTTTCGAAGCGTAGGAACTGATAATCCAACGACGCATAGCCCCTGCTCACTGATTTCAGTCGATCGAAGAAATCGAGCACTACTTCGTTCATCGGCAATTCATAGCTCAATGATACCTGCTTACCCACAAACTGCATGTCACGCTGTACACCGCGCTTCTGCACACAGAGTGTGATCACACTGCCTAAATGCTCATGGGGGACCAATATATTAGCTAGCACGATCGGTTCACGCATCTCTTGTATCGACGCGACCGGCGGCAGACGAGAAGGACTGTCGACCTTCACAATGTCGCCATTGGTCATAAGCACTTCGTAGACCACTGTCGGCGCAGTGGTAATGAGGGAAAGGTCGTACTCTCGCTCTAGCCGCTCTTGAATAATTTCCATGTGCAGCATCCCGAGGAAGCCACATCGAAAACCAAAACCCAAGGCATCCGAGTTTTCAGGCTCATATTGCAATGAGGAATCATTGAGTGTGAGCTTAGACAACGCGTCCCTAAACGCTTCAAAATCATCGGAAGAGACAGGGAACAGGCCCGCATATACTTGCGGCTGAATTCTCCTAAAACCCGCTAGCGCCTCTACCTCAGGCGTCTTCGCTAGCGTAATGGTATCGCCAACGGGCGCGCCGAGAATTTCTTTAATACCCGCAACGACAAATCCCACTTCACCGGCGGCTAACGAAGGGAGCTCGGTACGCTTCGGAGTGAAAACACCTACGCTGTCGACCACATGGGGTTTGCCGAGGGTTTTCGCAATAATCTTGTCACCTTTCTTAAGGGTGCCAGAGACAACTCGCACTAATGACACGACGCCGAGATAATTATCGAACCAAGAATCGATAATGAGCGCCTGCAAATCTGCATCGCGGTCACCCACAGGTGCTGGCACCTTCGCAACAATCTCTTCGAGAATATCCACGACGCCCAAGCCCGACTTCGCGCTCGCACAGACTGCATCTTGAGCATCGATACCGATTATCTCTTCGATCTCTGTCTTAACCCGCTCCGGCTCGGCCTGAGGCAGGTCCATTTTATTGAGAACGGGAATGACTTCGAGCCCTTGCTCAATGGCGGTATAACAAGTCGCAACAGATTGAGCCTCGACCCCTTGCCCCGCATCGACAACCAGTAATGCACCCTCGCAAGCAGCGAGCGACCGCGAAACCTCGTAGGTGAAGTCGACGTGTCCTGGAGTATCAATGAAGTTCAATTGATAGCGCCGACCATCCTTGGAATCGAAGTATAAAGTGACACTCTGCGCCTTGATCGTTATGCCTCGTTCTCGCTCGATGTCGAGGCTATCGAGTATCTGCTCTGCCATCTCGCGCTGGGTTAAACCGCCGCAATGTTGAATAAAACGATCGGCAAGTGTCGATTTGCCGTGGTCAATATGAGCAATGATCGAGAAATTTCTTATATGGCTGAGATCGGTCACAGAATAGGAGTCACAGAATAAAGGTCATTGGGGGATAGAGGACTATCCGAGAGCCGGCAAGTCTACAGTATCTGGCCAATTCTGTCAGGAAGTTTGCAGCTGTGATATTCCGCTCAATTGGTCTGGAAGGCCGATTGAGCGGGATATGTCGAGGTGAATCTGATAATTGGAATTAGGGCTTCATTTCTAAGGTAAGCGTAGTCGCCTGGCCCTGCCTGATGATTCGCAGCTGAACAAAACCACTAACTGGCAGCGCGTCGGCCACTTCGGCAAACTCTGTCGCTGAAGTCACGGGTTGGCGATTGAGCGAGACAATCACATCTCCCTCCCTCAGCCCTGCCGCACGACCAGGCCCAGCTTCAACCTCAGTGACACGCACCCCATCAACACCCACAACTTGGCGCGTTTCATCACTTAACTCTGCTATTTTGAAGCCCAGTGGATTCACCGAAGTTGCTGCAGCCCCCGGTAACGCAGCGGCTATCTCGTTAGTCGGGGAGCTTCCCAATGTTACGGTCACGCGCCGCTCGCGCCCTTCACGATAGAGAACGACTTCAGCCTCCGTTCCCGGGCGGTACTGACCGACATAAAATGGCAGATCCGTATAGTATTCAACTTCATGCCCATTGAATTCGAGAATGATATCTTCGTCCTCGATACCTGCTAAACCTGCAGGGCTATCTTCCATCACTGAGTCCACGAAAGCACCACGCGGGCGATCCATATCGAACACCTCCGCAAGAGCGTAGTCGACTTCACGCATACGAACACCGAGCAAGCCCCTTTCGACCGCGCCAGTTTCTTTAAGCTGCTCAACGACATTCAAGGCGACGTTGCTCGGAATAGAAAACGAGATGCCATTCGAACCACCTGAGCTGCTGATGATTTGCGAGTTGATGCCGACCACCTCGCCCTTCAAATTGAAGAGTGGTCCGCCTGAGTTCCCTTGATTGATGGCGACGTCGGTCTGAATAAAAGCCATATAGTTATAGGACGAGGCACTAGGCATGGAGCGCCCCTTCGCGCTCACGATCCCCGCCGCCGCCGAGAAATCTAGACCAAAAGGAGAGCCGATCGCCAACACCCAATCACCCACGCGCACGGCTTCAGAGTCTCCAAACTCGACAAAGGGCAGTCTATTCGCATCTATCTTTAACAGGGCAATATCCGAAGGCTCATCGAGACCAATGACCTCGGCATCAAATACTCGGCGATCATTGAGCTTCACCTGAATTTTATCTGCTCCCGCCACCACGTGGTTATTTGTGATGACATAGCCATCTTCTGAGATCAAAAAACCGGATCCAACAGCACCCCGCGGTTGTGGTGTTTGGTCTTCGAGCTGGAGGTTAGGAATATCTTCTGGTCGTAACTGACGGAGCAGTTCCTCGAGATTCTCTTCACTGATCTGGGGGCGAGCGGCAACTGTTCTCCGCGCAGAAATTTCCACGATCGCATTCGCATTATCCTCAACCAGATCGGCAAAATTTGGCAAACTCGCCGCAGCTGCAGCCACTGAAGACAGCGCCAGCATCGCACAAACACAGAATGCAGATCGCAGTAGAGCCAAACTACTCTTCGAACGAACCTGAGTTTGGGGCATAAATTGACTTACCATTGATAAACTCCTTGTACTCACTTCTTTATGCTGAATAGAACTAATACGTAGAAACAAAAACGCCTCTAATCTATTTATTCAATAGATAGAGGCGTTAAGCAATATTACAACAGCTCATTTTAAACTACATTCCTAACGCTGCGACGGAACCTCGATGGTTTCGCTCACGAGGCGATACAGCGGAGAATCTTGAATATGTTCGATGCGGACAGGTTCGTCATCACTCACTGTCATACTAGCGATATAATCCCTGAGCCTCTTCTGGGCAGCATCGTCAACCACGATCTGCTCACGAGCCGATTGAACCACTTCACCGGCCGGCGTTTGTTCAGTCTTCGACGCCATTAATGGCGACGAACCGGTGTCAGTTCCAACGCCAGGGATAGCCGACTGCAGGGCAAAAACGAAAACCACCGCGACACTCGCGGCTACAGCCAATTTAGCCAAACCCTGCGCCCACGGTGCCACAAAGACACCGTCATTCGCGCTCAAATTAACTGAATCAGCATCCGACTCTAAGTAAGACTCTTGTCGTCCGGCGCTAGGATCTCGGTTGACTTCCTGCATAACACGAGAAGCAAAATCGGGACTCACCGGATGCAGATTCACGCTCTCTCCATGGAGAAGCACTTGAGCCAGGTTTAAGCGTGCCCATTTAGCATCGAGACTATCGTCACTGGCAGCAAGGATTCGCCTTAACTCTAACTGACCTGCTTCGCCATCGAGCATCGCCGAGAGCGTCTCTTCGTTTAAGCGCTCATTGCTGGGTGCTGACTTGGATTCTGAATCGCTCATCGCTGAGTCCTTTTCATTCTCTTTCAATCTTTGAAATCTAGCTATCTTTGAAACTAAAGCGGTTACGCTGTTCTTTATAGATGCTCTTTTATGACCTTGTCGATAGCATCCCGGGCGCGAAATATTCGAGACCTTACGGTTCCTATCGGGCAGTTCATCACCTCGGTAATGTCCTCGTAGCTCAATCCCGAGAACTCTCTTAAAGTGAATGCCGTCCGCAAGTCTTCGGGCAACTCCTCAATCGCCTTCTCCACCGCCTCTTTCAAAGCCGCTGTTGCCAAGCTCCCTTCCGGAGACTCGGCGTCGCGCAACGGCGAGCCTATGTCAATCAGCTCTGCTTCTTCGGCATCCAAATCTGATGCTGGCGGCCTGCGTCCTCTTGAAACCAGATAGTTCTTCGCCGTATTCACGGCAATCCGATAAAGCCAAGTGTAGAAAGCGCTATCGCCTCTAAATAGGTGGAGCGCACGGTACGCCTTGATAAAGGCCTCCTGACTCACATCCTCTACTTCCTGTTGATCCTTAATGAATCGAGCGACCAATGCTGCAACTCGATTCTGATAGCGAAGCACGAGATAGTTAAAGGCATTGGTATCACCGGCCCTCACCCGTTTCACTAACTGCTGATCACTTTCATCAGCCCTGTTAAAACTCATTCCTCAACTCCCTACTCCGTGCGGTGGGACTGCACCGAGGGGAACAAATGCAACCAGACACCTGATAAGACAGCATCTCAGTGCAAAAGTTCTCAAAATCTATAAAATCTCGTCCGCTTGGAGACATTTCCCTGCTTCCAAGGCTTGGCGACAAAATTGAAGCTCATTACTCCGCTTTCGAATCGCGCGAAGAAAAAAGTAATTTCTTTTAAAAACAACCAGTTGGGAAACATGACTCAAAGCCTACCCACAGTAAACTACGACATTCTTGTTATCGGCAGCGGCGCAGCCGGCCTGACTCTGGCTCTAAAAACAGCTGACTTCGCTCGCGTCGCGGTACTGAGCAAAGGTGAATTGAGCCAAGGGGCTACTTTCTACGCCCAAGGCGGCATCGCGGCGGTCCTCGATGAAGACGACAGCATCGATGCTCACGTTGCCGACACTCTAGTCGCAGGCGTCGGCCTTTGCCACCCTGAAGTCGTGAGCAACATCGTGGAGAATAGCACCGACTCCGTCAGCTGGCTCGTCGATCAGGGAGTCCCATTCACGACGATGACTGGCGGCATAGTGGCAGACACGAGTACCAGTCTCGATTCACTCCACCTTACCAAAGAAGGCGGACATAGCCATCGCCGGATAATCCATGCGAGCGATGCGACCGGTAAGGCTGTGTTCGAAACACTCAAGAATCGAGCGCTGGCCCACCCCAATATCACTCTGTTAGAGGGCTATACGGCAGTTGACCTCATTACCCACTGCGGCGCATCAGGTGAGAAGCGATGTGTTGGCGCCTACGTCCTCAATCAAAAGACAGAAGCCGTTGAGTCCATAGGCTGTAAATTCGTCGCGCTCGCGACCGGCGGCGCGAGCAAGGCCTACCTCTATACCTCCAACCCAGATGGCGCGAGCGGTGACGGCATCGCGATGGCATGGCGTGCGGGATGCTCAGTAGCCAACATGGAATTCAATCAATTCCATCCGACTTGCCTCTACCATCCACACGCAAAGTCGTTTTTGATTACCGAGGCGTTACGTGGCGAAGGAGCCATTCTCGAGCTTCCCGACGGCACCCGCTTCATGCCCCACTTCGACGCTCGCGAAGAACTCGCGCCACGCGACATCGTCGCTCGCGCAATAGACCACGAAATGAAACGACTCGGCTGCGACTGTGTCTATCTCAATATTACGCATAAGCCGGCGGACTTCATTCGCGACCATTTCCCCAACATCTACTCGCGCTGCCTAGAGTTCGGAATAGACATTACGCGCGATCGCATCCCTGTCGTTCCTGCGGCACACTACACCTGCGGCGGCGTGGTTGTGAATGATCGCGGCATGACGGATCTCACAAACCTCTACGCAATTGGAGAAACCAGCTTTACCGGCTTACACGGCGCCAACCGAATGGCTAGCAACTCACTACTTGAGTGTTTTGTCATCGCCTTTGCCGCGGCCAAAGACATCGCGGAACGATTCGACGAAACCAAGCTCGCCAACGATATTCCGAACTGGGATGACAGCAGAGTCGTTGACTCAGATGATGAGATACTCGTTTCTCATAACTGGGATGAGCTTCGTCGTTGTATGTGGGACTTTGTAGGCATAGTCCGCAATGATGAGCGCTTACAGCGCGCTCGACGCCGCATCGATTTACTCCAGGATGAAATTATCGACTATTACTCGCGTCATCGCGTGAGTAATGATCTGTTGGAACTGCGCAATTTGGTTCTCGTCTCCAGCTTAATCATCGACAGCGCACTCTCGCGCAAGGAATCTCGGGGCCTGCACTTTACTCTAGATTACCCAGCCCTCGCCGACGAAGCTCGCGATACCATTCTTCATCCTCAAAATGGCTAGTCTCCAGCGCAGAATCGCAAATAAAACCTAAGCCTGCTCGCATCGCTGCGACTCAAACTTCCTGGCCAGAGCCTGAGCACTGCTGAGGATGACCCTGCATCCACCGCATCGAAATGCAGCAAGATAAGATACTCACTCAGGTGAGAGACGCTGGGTGGCCGCATGATCCGAGGCGGTAAACATTTGTTTCTAGGAATGAGTAAGGCCTGATAATCAGTCACAATGACGCGTCGGATTCTCGACGACATTGGAGAGAGCACACGCCACCATTCGATCGAATAGGCACCCAATAAGAAAAAAACAACGGCTATTTTTAGCGCTACCACCAAGCCAGAATTTAGGAAAAGTCCGAGGACAATAGCGTAAGCAAGGCCTAGCGACGGGATAAGCAGAGGTGATACTCGCACATCGAATGCAAACACCCAGTTCTCCAATAAAGCGGTATGGACTGCTTTAATTTAGAGCGCTGATGCCTTATGCGCGAGAATTTGATCGATTATTGACTGAAACCTCGATTCACTAGGCTCAGCGCGGCGCATCAACCAGGAAAATAAGTCTTGGTCTTCTTCGGCGAGAAAATCGCGATAAAGCCGCTTATCGTCGAGACTCAGCCCTTCATAGGCCTCGTTCGCGAATGGCACCAATAACAGATCCAATTCGAGCATTCCGCGGCGGCTGTGCCAAAAAATTTTAGACTGTTGGAGTTCAGGATCGGTCATTGCTTCGCTCTGCATGGTGGCTGTCAGTTAAGGATACAGGCACATCCCCACGCTAGGCTAGTGAGAATTGATAGATGAATTCTACCCACTCACACGGGTAGAATAGACCTATTAAACGTGGCACTTCGACTTCTCGATGCTCGCTGTCGTTAGACTAATAAAGGTAAATGATGAACACAATCGTCACGCTTAGTCAGTATCAGTTCATCCGGGTCAGCGGCGCTGATACCCGCAGCTTCTTGCAAGGGCAAGTGAGCTGCGACGTCAACAAGATCAGCACGTCCAATAGCGTACGAGGCGCTCTTTGCAATCTAAAAGGCCGAGTCATTGCCGACTTCCGCGCACTCCAAATAAACGAAGACATCCTTCTTCAGGTTAGCGCAGACCTTGTAGACACCGTGCTGGCCGTGCTCAAAAAATACGCGGTCTTCTCAAAGATAACGCTGAACCACGACGAAAGCTTTTGTAGTTTAGGCCTCATCGTCCCTCGCGAAGAAACGGAAAACTTCCAAATCCCTGATAGCGTATCGACCATACGCACCGATACGCGCAAGCAAACAGTCACCCTCATCGAACTTTGGGGAACAGTTTCGGATATAGCGACAACTCGAGAAGCGCTCGCGATGGGCACGAGCGAAGGAACACAGCAGCAATGGATAGATCAGGAAAACCTGAGAGGCATAGCTCACGTCACCAAAAAGACTAGCGAAGAGTACACCCCCGCCTTACTCAATTACGATATTTCCGGTGTCGTCGATTTCAAAAAAGGCTGTTATACCGGACAAGAAATCGTCGCGAGAATGTTCTATCGCAGCACACCAAAAAAACGTCTCTTCGGCCTAGTCTCGGAACAAGCACTTCCTCAAGGATTTGCGGTCACCGAGGTCGGCGGGGATACTATCAGCGAGCTCCTGAGCACGGGCACACACTCGACACTAGCGATTCTACCTTTCGATGCAAATAAACGAAGCTATCAAGTTGAAGACCAGGCCTCTGAGCAAGGCACATTGCTGCTTATTGAATTCGATTATTCCCAGAACTGAACCTGCACCTGATCCGGCGAATCGCGTATCAGCGGCGAGAAGATTGGAAATGATTGCGCAACTTTTCCCGCCTATTTTCTGAAGTTACCCACCAGTTACATCAGATATCGATTTAATCTTCGTATGAATTTCAGCAGGCAGTTATGGTTATTTTCCGCCGATCGCATACAGATGCGCACTCTTCATTACTGTATCGACTGGTCAAATAATACCAATCATGGAAAATCGTCGATTGATATTGTTAATTCGCACGCCCAGCAGTAGGCTTAGTACCCCCCCACAGTAAGGAGTATCGATCATGAATAAATCTTTATTTGCTGTATCTTTTACGATTGCTGTTACTGGCGCGGTAGTTATCTCTGGAAACGTCACTGCTGACAACCACGCCTCAATGATTTCTCTAGCCCGTTCGGCGGCGCCTTCCATGATCAGCGATGACGCCACAGTAATGTATCGCGGCACCGTACTAGCTGAAGGTAGTAATGGCTGGGTTTGCTTGCCGGAAACCCTCCCCGATGACGGCGCTCCCATGTGCAACGACAGTACGTGGATGGCGATGATGCAAGCGGTGGGCAGCAAGGCGCCGTTCTCTGCCGACAAGATCGGTGTATCTTATATGCTGCAAGGCGACGCCGGGACTAGCAATGCTGATCCCTATCACGCCCATCCGATGGAGGCGGATGACTTTATTCAAGAAGGCCCCCATCTCATGATGATCCTGCCTTCGGTTACATTAACAGACATCACCAACGACCCCTTTGCGGGCGGCTCCTACGTAATGTGGCGCGACACCCCCTACGCCCACATCATGATTCCGGTGGGAGAGCGACCTGACTCTAACAAGTAGAGCCCATCAACTGAGAAAAGGGTGATGTTTCTATTGAAATAACTTGTTTAGAGACATCGCCCTGCCGCAGCCTTCTCTGCCTCTGTGAAAACGGTAGAGCCGCTGTTCTGCATTAATTTAAGCGGTAGATCGTATTCCTCATTTACAGATGAATACGCGCGGCGCGGACCGGTTAAACAAAGAAAGTTATTTTATAACAAGTGATTATAGTAAGGAGATGGTGCCCCGGAGAGGATTCGAACCTCTGACCTGCCCCTTAGGAGGGGGCCGCGCTATCCAGCTGTGCCACCGGGGCCGCGCGCAGAGTATAGCACGCACAATTGACGTCGCGAGGACCGAGTCACACTAAGCCTATGAGCCTAT
>JALQUB010000078.1 GCA_023268635.1 Pseudomonadales bacterium | reverse complement strand
GAAATGGACAGTTACGTGCGCTTCGCGCAATCGGAATTAGATCCCGTGAAGCGCATGGAGGCGTTCGCCGAAATTCAGCGCTTAAGCTACGAAGACGTTGTCATGATTCCGATGTACGAGCGTGGCTGGTCTTACGTCGTAGACCCACGCCTCAAAGGATTGATTCGTCGTAGCGTAGGTCCTGAGGTCGACTACACCTACGCATCAATAGTTCGGGACTAAGCCATGTGGAGTTTTATTTTAAAACGCCTAGCCCAAGGGTTGATTACGGTCTGGTTTATCGCGACGGCAACATTTTTCGCGATGCACAATGTCCCGGGTGATCCGCTGCTCAACGACCGGGCGATGACCGCGGCCATCCGCGCGAATGTTGAAGCGAAGTATGGTCTCGATAAGCCGCTCGGCGAGCAGTACGTCATCTACCTAGGCAATCTCATGCGCGGTGATCTCGGCATCTCTTTCACGCAGGAGAATCGCGAGGTCAACGACATCATCCGCGAACACTTCCCGGTATCTGCGACACTCGGCATCTTGGCCGTCTTATTCGCCGCGGCCGGCGGTGTGTTGTGGGGCGCACTCACCGCGCTCTATCGCAATCGCATGCCGGACTACGTGATCATGTTCTTCGTCATTCTAGGGATTTCCGTGCCGAGCTTTGTCCTTGCCGCGGTGAGTCAACTCGTACTAGTCGGCACGAACGCCGCGTTTGGTGTGACGGTGTTGCCCGTCGCCGGGTGGGGGACACTGTCACATATGTTGCTGCCCGCACTGGTTCTCGGACTCGGTACCATGGCGTATCTGACGCGTCTCATGCGCTCGTCGATGCTCGAAGTCATCGGTTCGGATTATGTCCGCACTGCGAAGGCGAAGGGCCTGCCCGCCGCGCGTATTTTCAGCAAACATCAATTACGTAACGCGATTCTGCCTGTCATCACCGTGCTCGGCCCTTCCATCGCGGCGATCACAACGGGCGGTTTTGTGGTGGAATTAGTCTTCGCGATTCCCGGCCTCGGTCGTTATTTCGTCGAGGCGGTGCAACAACTCGACTACACCGTCATCATGGGCACGACGGTGTTTTACGGTGCCTTTCTCGTTTTCATGGTCATCGTCGTCGATATCCTCTACGGATTTATCGACCCGCGTGTGAGGATGCAGTGATGAGGGCGAACACTAAGACAGTCCTCGATTTCTCACGCCTCGACGCCGAGCAAGATGTGCACGCAATCTCGCGACCTTCCTTGTCATACTGGCAGGACGCATGGATAAGATTGCGCGCCAACCGTCGTGCGTTAGTGTCATTGCTGCTCGTCATCGGACTACTATTATTTACCCTCGTTGGGCCTTGGGTGTGGCAGGTTAATCCAGCCGCACAAGATCTCGACCAAGTAAGTCAGCCGCCCGGTGTCGATCGCAGCGCATTGATTGTCGATCCCCACGAAGCTTGGGTGGTCGGGGATGTCGCAAGTGAAGTGCCGGGCTCCGGATTGCGTCTCGCTGCAGCCGCGACTACTCAGTCTGTGCGTCTCGCATGGGATGTCTTACCCGGCGCGCGAGGTCATCGCGTCTACCGTAATTTATTTCCCGTCGGTCCGGAGCGTGCCTACGGCATTCCTCGCGCCGAATTTTTCGATAATTCGGTGCTGTATTTCGAAGATCTCCTCGACTTAAAACCGGGGACGTATTACTACACAATCGTCGGGCTCGACCAAGACGGTGGGCTGAGTGACCAGACAGTTTCACTCACCGTCGATGTGCAGCGCGTCACGACGGAGGCGGAGGCGCGAGCACGTGGACTCGTCGACGAAGATCAATCACTACAGTCTGGCGATCGCGTGTTGCTCGATCTACACCCTCTGGGTACCGATTACCTCGGACGAGACATGCTCGCACGTCTCATGGCGGGTGCTCGGGTGTCGTTGTTTATTGGCATTGGTGCGCCACTCTGTTTCGTGATTTTCGGCGTGCTGTTTGGCGCGGTCGCCGGTTTCATCGGTGGCAAAACCGATCAGCTCATGATGCGCTTCGCTGACTTTGTCGTGGCGCTTCCATTTTTACTCTTCATGATTCTCTTCAAGATCGCTTTCGGTATCGGACCGGGGGAGAGTGGTGTGATGCCGATGCTTGTCGCCCTGGTGTTGCTCATGTGGCCGGCGACAGCGCGTCTTGTGCGCGGACAAATATTGCAGATACGAGAACAGGGTTACATCAGTGCATCGAGACTACTTGGTGCGAAGACTCATTATTTAATTCTGCGGCATATGTTGCCGAATACACTCGGCGTCGTACTCGTGACCTTAACCTTCGCGATTCCGAGTGCAATCTTCACCGAGGCGTTCCTGTCATTCATCGGCATGGGTGTGGCACCGCCGACTCCGTCTTGGGGCTCGATGTCTAACGAAGGCATTAAGACCATGCTCACGACGCCTCACGAATTAATTTTCCCCGCGCTATTGATCAGCATTACGGTGCTCGCGTTCAATCTTCTTGGCGACGGCCTGCGCGACGCACTCGACGCCCGTATGAGGAATAGAGAATGAGCCAGGCGCAAGACTTACTCACCGTCGAAAACCTCACCGTTGAGTTCGACACCTATGGCGGTGTCGTGCAAGCGGTCCGCGGTGTGGATTTCAGTGTCTCCGGGGGAGAGACCTTGGCGATTGTCGGCGAATCTGGCTGCGGCAAGTCCGTAACCGTGCAAAGCCTGATGGGCTTAATACCCACGCCTCCCGGCCGCATCACTCGAGGCTCCGCGCGGCTACACGGACAGGAAATTCTCGGCAGGTCTCGCATCGACGGACGCGAGATCCGCGGCGCGCAGATCGGCATGATTTTTCAGGATCCGATGACCTCTCTCAATCCGACGATGACGATTGGAGACCAAATTGCCGAACCTCTACAGGTTCACAAGGGCCTCAGTCGCCGTGACGCGGCGCGTGAAGCCGTTCGATTATTGGAAATGACTCGCATCCCCGAAGCGGCGAAGCGTGCCAAACAATACCCATTCGAATTTTCCGGAGGCATGCTACAGCGAGCGATGATCGCGATGGCGATCGCGTGTAAGCCCGATATTCTCATCGCAGACGAGCCTACCACCGCGCTCGACGTGACCATTCAGGCTCAAATTTTGGATCTGCTGCAGGATCTGCAGCGTGAAACCGGCATGGCAATTGTCTTGATTACACATGACCTCGGTGTGGTTGCACGCATGGCGGACTCTGTCGCGGTCATGTACGCGGGCAAAGTTGTCGAGCGTGGCAGCGTTGATGATGTTTTTTATCGCAGTGCGCATCCTTATACATTGGGATTACGCGCGGCGATGCCGAGTAATGATCCCGCAATAAAGCAAAATCTCCAGCCTATCGAAGGCAGCCCGCCGGATTTGTTTTCTCCCCCTCCCGGCTGTGGTTACGCGCCGCGTTGCCCGCATGCGATGAAGGTGTGTTGCCAGCAACCAGAAGAGACACGTCTGTCCGACGTCGAAGGAGTACGAGGACACGCAAGTCACTGTTGGCTGCATCATGAGAAGTCGCCAAACAAGCCGAGTGAATTATATTTTTCCGATCGGTCAGGAAAGGGGCTTGAAATTAAAGGCGCGGAGGCGAACTCATGAGTGAGAATAAGCCTTTAATTGAGGCTCGTGGTCTTACCCGTCACTTCGAATTAGGCAAAGGCCAGAACGTCCATGCGGTCGACAATGTCAGTCTCACAGTCGGAGAACGCGAGATTGTCGGTCTGGTCGGCGAAAGCGGCTCGGGCAAATCCACCTTCGGAAAGACTCTTCTTGGTCTGCATGATAAGACCGCGGGCGAGGTCCTATTCCGCGGCGAAGCGCTGCCGGGGAGTTATCGCTCGGCTGATTATCAACGCCTGGCGGGCCACATGCAGATGATTTTCCAAGATCCGTACTCCTCGCTCAATCCGCGGATGACCGTGGGCGAGATCGTCGCCGAGGGGCTGCGCTTGCATGCTGGCGTTAGCGACGGCATGGCGCGCGAACGCGTTGCCGAGTGGTTGGGCAGGGTTGGCTTGCAGGCCGATCATATGTCGCGCTATCCCCATGAATTTTCCGGCGGCCAACGTCAGCGTATCGGCATCGCGCGCGCACTCATTCTAGAACCGGATTTCGTGGTCTGCGATGAACCAATTTCCGCGCTTGACGTGTCGGTCCAGGCACAGGTGATCAATTTGCTCGGTGAATTGAAAGAGTCCATGGGGCTAACGCTGCTTTTCATCGCCCATGATTTATCAATGGTGCGCTATGTGAGCGATCGCATGGCGGTGATGTATTTAGGGTCCTTGGTAGAAGTGGGGCGCGCTGACGAGTTGTACTTCAATCCGAAGCATCCGTATACCGAAGTGCTCATCGGCTCGAATCCAGAGCCAGATCCCGAGCTGGAGCGCAGCCGTCCCTCGACGGCGATCCAGGGGGAGATTCCTTCGCCGGTGAATGTGCCCGCCGGCTGTCGTTTCGCTAACCGTTGTCCCAAGGTGATGGATGTGTGTAAGACAGTGACTCCCGAACTCATTCCGTTGAAGAATATCGAAGACGCTACCTCAAAGCGGGAGGTCGCGTGTCACCTCTACGCTTAATCTTCTTGTTCTAGCTTCCAGACATACTCGGTGAGCCCGCGGAAATCAGTCTTGCCGCTGCCCATGCGGGGGAAGCTCGCCACGGTCACGTATTTTCGGGGCAGGGCGATGTTAGGCAAGTCGTCGGACAAACGCTTATTCGTCTTGCTCGGGTCGACGTCCTTGCTCGTTACCGCGACGATTTTCGAACCGCGCTTGGCATCGGGGAGCTCGACCACGCAGCACTCTACGTCCATGTCGGTGATGTTATTCAACGTTTCTTCAACCGCGACTAAGGACACCATCTCACCGCCTATTTTGACGAAGCGTTTGAGTCTTCCCTTGTGGTAAATATAACCGTCCTCGTCCATGTAGCCGAGATCGCCGGTGTCGTACCATCCCGATTTCAGTTTCAGCGAGGACTCTTCGATGTCGTTGAGGTAGCCGGCCATGACGCCTTCACCGCGGACTAGGATTTTTCCCACCTCACCCGGAGCGCACTCGTCGCCGGTTTCGTAACTCAGGATTTTCACTTCGGTGCCCGGAATCGTTTTGCCTATGCTGCCGGGGCGGTTGTCGTGTCGTGGATTGGCAGAGATAACGGGTGAGGTTTCGGTGGTTCCGTAGCCCTCGAAAATTTCCAAATTGTGTTTCTCTCGGTAGAGTTGGCGCAGACTCTCCGGGCATTTGTCCGCGCCGGAAACAGCGAGCTTAATACTAGAAAAATCTCCCGGCGCTGATTGGCGCACATAACCTTCAAGGAAAACCGGCGTGCCGACGAGCAACTCGGGCTTGGTTTCCCGGATGATCTGCGCGACGGTTTTGTATTCGAGGGGATTGGCGTAGGTAATCGAAGTCATGCCTAGGCAAAACGGCGTCCACAGATTGATGGTGAGTCCGAAGACGTGAAAATAAGGTAGCACAGCTAGCAAGCGATCCATGCCGTAAATTTCCATGTGTTCGCTGAAGGAGTCGATGTTTGATAGCAGATTACGATGCGTGAGTTGCACTACCTTCGGGTCTTTCTCGCTGCCGCTGGTGAACAAAATTACCGCGGGGTGTTCCGGATTATTGCGACCGACCAGACGCTTCAATAAGAGTGTCGGTAGTATCGACTTGACGAAGGCGAGCGCTTTCTCGAATGGTCCGAGCGAAGCGAGGATGTCTTCGATGAACAACATGCTCGACAGTTGCGGGCAGCCGGTTTTCTCCAGCAAGGCGCGAGTCGTGATGATGGTGTGGAAGTCACATTGGTGTTGCGCGTAGCGGCAATTTTTTTTTGCACCGGTTGAATAGTTGATCATTACGGGAGTGAGGCCGGCCATCACCGCGCCGAGTACCGCGAGCGCTCCGCCGCCCGAAGTAGGGAGCATGATGCCAATGCGTCCGCGTTCGAGTTTTTTAAAGCGGCGCGCGAGGATGAGGCCGACGATGCGTGCTTGCTTGAAGCTGATGTCGCGACCCGTGGTGCGATCGATAATAGCAATCTTGTTCGGTGAACGGCGTGCTGAGTCTAAAAATCGGTGTTGCAGCATGCTTACCTTTCCTGCGCACTAGGAAGCGCGAACGCAATGAGTTCAGGTGGGTGAACTCGGTCGCCGATTGCCACCACAACGAATTGACGTCCGTCGGCCAGATAGCTCACTGGCGCTCCCGTGGTGCCGGCATCGAGTTCGACTTCCCACAGCGTCTCGCCGCTGTCTTTGTCATAGGCTCGGAACATGGGTCCGCCGCTATTGGTCGCCGTCTCGATCGGCATGTCGACCGGAATGCGTCCGCCGGGTCGTTGGTTTGTTTGTCCTTCACCGACGAACAGCAGAGTCTTGGTGAGTAAGGGCGAGGGACGACCTGGAACGCCGAGCTTCTCGAGTCCGAGGTGTGCGATCGCGGGATTATTCACAGGGCCGACGCCGTTAGGCACCATCCAGCGATGCTCACCGGTGTTCATGTCGATCGCAGTTATGCGGCCGTAGGGTGGTTTGAAGAGCGGCAAACCCTGAGGGCCGGCAAGCCAGCGTCGAGCACCCTTCACATAGGCTAGATTGGTGACCTCAGGATCGCCTTTCTCGATGTCTGCGACGAACGGTGCAGTGATCGAGGGGATGTAGAGCATGCCGGATTCGGGATCGAATGCGGCGCCCTGTAGGTCCGCGCCGCCTTGCGAGCCTGGGAGTTGTATGGTGCCTAGAGTGCCACCCGGTGACTCATCGCGGATCGAGGGTGGTGTGAACAGTGGCCCGGTGACGTAGTGATTGAAGATCTCTAGCGCTTCCGCTCGTAGTTCGGGCGTGAAATCGATGAGATTATCCTCGGTCGCTCCCTGACGATCGAAGGGGGCAGGACGCGTGGGGAATGGCTGAGTAGGAGAGGCCACTTCACCGGGAATTGTCGATGCCGGAACGGGTTTCTCTTCGATTTCCCAAACCGGATCGCCCGTCGCACGATCAAATACGAACGCGAATCCTTGTTTGGTGATTTGTGTCACTGCTTGGACAGTCTCTCCATCGACCTCGATGTCCATCAAGATCGGTGCTGCGGGCGGATCGTAGTCCCAGAGGCCGTGATGGACCATCTGGTAATGCCACACGCGGTTGCCGGTCTCGGCATCTACCGCCACGAGGCTTTGGCTGAATAAATTATCGCCGAGTCGGTGTCCACCGTACATGTCGTTGGTGGAGGAGGAGATCGGCATATAGACGAGGCCGAGTTCCTCGTCGGCGCTGAACATCGCCCACATCGGCGAGTGACCGGTGTATGACCAGGAGCGATCTTGCCAAGTCTCCACGCCGAATTCTCCTTCCTGCGGAATCGTGTGGTAGGTCCAGCGTAGTTCTCCAGTGCGTACATCGAAGGCGTGCACGTCACCGCGGTAGGCTTCCTTATTAGAGAAGTTATCGGACATTGCCTGACCGATGACCACAACGTCCCGCACAACCATCGGCACACCGCCCCAGCGGAATCGCTCGAATTCGACGGGCATGAGTTGCAGATCTGCTCGGCCGTTGACGCCGAAGTCCGCGATCGCTTCGCCTGTCACCGCGTCCAGCGCATAGAGATAGGTGCCGCGCTGCACTAGCACGCGTGCTGCCTCGCCGGGGGCTTCCCAATAGGCGACGCCGCGGGTGGGCGCGCCGGGTAGGCCTTCTGCGCCACCCGGAGGCTCTTGGCTCCAAAGCGTTTCACCGGTCGCCGCGTCGAACGCTTCGACCAGACCTAGTGCATTGGGGATAAATGCCGTGCCATCAATGACGACGGGCGCTGCGACATAGTTGGTAGAGAATCGCTGATCGGGGTTGAGTTTTAGATATTCTGCTGAGAGCGCTGGGCGTCGCCAGACGATTTCCAAGTCGTTCACATTGGTCGCATTGATCTCGGCGAGGCCGGTGTATTTGGTGCTGCCGATGTCTGCCGCATAGGCTTGCCAGTCGCCATCACGGGCGCCTAGCGTTGGTGCATGTTCTACGAGTGCTTCGCTCGATGCTTCCTTAGTCGCTTGCTGAATGTTGTCGCTGGTCGTCGAGGACCCCGGTTTGCAACCTGTGAGCGCAAGGGCGGCGAGGGCGGTCACGATAACGGGTGTCGTATTTCTTATTATTTGGAATGTCATATCGCCATTCTCTCTCTTGAATGCATCAGTGAATACGTGATCCTCGATAATAGCGTGTCTCCCCCAAAAAGGAAGGCAGTCCGCCATCGAAATTTTAGCGGCGCTTGTGATCCGAACGCGAAGCCACAGCGTTTCTTATCACATGCATCAATTGTCAGCCGCCTTAGAACTCTCTACGATAGGATCTTCTCATTGGAAAAGACCCCGAGTAGTGACAGTAATCAGACCTAGTGTGCCAAGTGAGTCGGCAGCCGTAATCGAAGGCCTTTCCGATGAGCAATTGCTCGTCGCCGTGGGCGTGTCTCAGGATCGCCAAGCCTTCAACACACTCTTCCAACGTTTCTCTAAACGCATCTTCGCGATGGGCATGAAGCTCACTCGTAACGAGCAGCTCTCACAAGACCTTGTGCAGGAAGCCATGATGACTGTCTGGACCAAGTCGCCACTCTACAATCTCGATCGTGGGACAGCGCAGAGCTGGATATTCACCCTCGCACGCAATCGCTGCTTTGACATGCTTCGCAAGAAGAAACGTCAGCCGCAGACGGTGAGCGCGGATGATATTTGGCCGCAGGATGCCGGCGTCGACATGGCTTTGACTCATGAGGCAGAGGGGCCGCAGGCGGTGGAAGTAGAACAGATCGAAAGACTCTATGCGCAGTTGCCACCGGCGCAGCAGCACGTTATAGAACAAATTTATATCCTAGACCGGACGCATGAAGAGGCCGCGGCAGAATTGGCGATCCCACTGGGGACTTTAAAATCACGTCTGCGACTCGCTATGGCGAAACTCAGATCACTCATTGGAGTCGAGCAATGACCTCCGCGAACTATCATCCTAGCGATCGTGTTCTCCGCGAATACGTTCAAGGGCAACTTTCCACGGGGATGTGTGTCGCGCTGTCTGCGCATATCGAATTATGCTCGAACTGCGCCGAGCAGTGCGGTGAACTAGAATCCCAGGAAGCCGCTGCTTGGCTACATGCCGATACCGAACACGCTACGCCAGACTTCGCGGAAATGGCGAATACCATTATGGAGCTGCCACAGCAGACCGACTGGGATGGCGCGATATCAGATGAAAGTCTGGCGTCGGAAATCCAGTTAACCGATCAGAATTTCAGTCTGCCTCGTGTGTTGGCGAAGGCGGCTTCGAATGGTTTGGTGTGGAAAAAAATCGCCGGCGGAATCAGTCAGGCGAGCTTGGCGATTGACCACGAAACGCAGTGTGAATTTCTCTATATGGCACCGGGCAGCAAAGTGCCGGTTCACCATCATCAAGGCACCGAGGTGACCCTAATCATTGGCGGTGGATTCGAAGATGAATTCGGTCGCTACGGCCCATCGGATTTTCTGGTTCGTGCAAAGCACGACCATCATCAACCCTCGACCGAAGAAGGGTGTCTCTGCTTCGCCGTACTGGATGCTCCGCTAACATTCACGCAAGGTCTCGCGAGACTGCTGAATCCGATTAATCGTTACCGGTTTTATCGAGCCACTTCGCACCGGCGGTAGTCTTGAACATCGTTGTCGTAATCAGCGTCGCAGCGTTGCATCGATGTTCATTGCAATCGATATTCGCTGCCTTTTCCCAGTATATGCTCTCACTCCATGACGTAGCCATGCTGGGAATACAATTAAATTACCGCGCTTAAGCTTAAATTCTACTTGATACTTCTGAGCCTTACCGTCACCGCCAACCATCCTGAAGCCGGTGTTATGCATTGCTGCGAGAGGAAAGCGTGGATCTTCGAGGTAAAAATTTCCTCCACAGCTGTCGACCTCGGAGTTCTCTTCTTCACGACCTAGATCGACATAGAACACTGCTGCCCAAAGATTGCCAGGATGTACATGTAAGGCATTGAGTCCATTTTGCGGCGTGACATTGGCCCACATTGAAGTAGTCCAGTCAAAATCATCAACCGATGCGCCTTCGAAGTGGCTCATACGTTTAGCAATACTGATCGCAGAGTCGGCCAGCTTCCTTGCCGCCGATCCACCCCATTTGAGCATGTCGGTATCAGAATGCCACCCGCCTTCATTGGATCTTTTCAAACCATTGTTAATGCTTTTTTCCCGCGCGATTGCTGAAGTTAGGTCGCTCAACAATGAGTCAGCGTGTTCTATTTCTCCGAATCCAATGGGAGTTTCGAAGAAAGGGAGAGCTTGGGCCTTGATGTGTATTGGGTATTTTGCACTGTTCATCGCAGCAATGTAACGACTGAATATGACAGAAGAAAGACAGTTCAAAGACAAAGACTAAATCCGATAGTCCTCAATGCGATGTAACAAAACTGCCATACAAAGGTCGCACAACTGAAATATTCAATCCTTAGTATTGGACTCGCTAGCCAGTAGGCGACAGTTCATTGGGTTTCTGGAATGACTGACTCCAGTTTCCCAAACCTAATTCTCCGCTATGAATTGCAAGGCAGAGTAAAGAAACCAAATACTTAGGAGTCAAAATGAAATTAGAATTACTTAAGACCAGTGCAGTTGCCACAGGCGTCGCAATCGCTCTCGCATCTATGGGTGCGGCGGCAGCGACTCAACCAACTCTTTCAACAGCAGGCGCATCGACAACTGCCAGTTTTAAAGGTGGAGCAACGGTAAACGGAGGAGCGAGTTATCTTACTGAAGTTCCCGCCGAGGTAGCTGCCGATTTCGTAGCCACAATCACTCCAGCAGCCGCAGATGTTGGACAAGCAGGTGGTGTTGTTGTCATCGCCGAAGTAGGAAATCTAGGATATTTCATTAAGCTTTCTGGTGGTATCTGGATTCCATGGGATGGCTCAACCATTGTTCCAACCATTAAGAAAACACTTGCCGCTTCTGAGTCAGTAACTGTGCTCGATGATCTCGTGGGCAATGACACATCGCTGGCAGGTCTAACGATCAAAGCTTACGTGGGTTACTACACAGGTACTAATCCTCTTTCTACTATTACCTATATGGCTGCGCCAATGGTAATGAAAATTGCAAATAGCGCATCAAGCTCTTGCCCGACTGGAACGAGTGCAGGTACTGGCACATACAATGGAAAGAGTATTTGTAATCTTCCAACGGGCACCGTTACTACAGATTTGCATCTGACTAATAACTTCGTCTATTTCTTGGCTGGGAAAATGACGGTAGGAAATAATACGAGTGTTGCGCTTGCTGATAAGACTAAATTCACGCTCGATGCAGGCGTGACAGTGATCTCTCCCGCTGAAAGTAACGCGCCTATCGTGATTGACCGAGGCGGTGCGATCTTCTCAAATGGTTCCGCTGCAAAGCCGGTAATATTTACTGTCGCCACCGACCTAGACAGTGGCTTCAATGCCTTCAGTACGCGTGGTCAGTGGGGTGGTCTGGTTATTAACGGTAACTCAACGATCAATCCGACTGGTGGCATCGCAAGCGGCGAAGGTGATAGTGGGCAATACGGCGGTGGTACATCACCGAATAATGCAGATTCTAGCGGTTCAATCACCTACACCCAGATCAAATACGCGGGCTACCCGTTTACAGAATCGAATGAGCTGAATAGCCTCGCGTTGCAAGGTGTTGGTTCAGGTACGGTCATCGACTACGTCAACATCCACAACGGTGCAGACGACGCCATAGAGTTTTTCGGCGGTACAGTTGATGCAAAACACTTAGTGCTGACGGGAACTGATGACGACGCATTAGACTGGACCGAAGGCTACACCGGTCGAATTCAACATGTGCTAATTGAGTCCACAGCATCTGATAACTGCATCGAAGCCGATAATCTCGGTGCGGATAATACAGCCACGCCAAGATCTATACCCACGATTGCTAACTTGACTTGTGTCGGCTACCAGCCCGATACCAAAGGTCACGCTTTCGAACTGAAAGCGGGCACTGGTATGAAATTGTATAACTCAGTAATCGGGGGATCATTCCCGCAGACTAATGAAGGTTGCATCCGTATCGGCAACGAGGCGACATTTACCCAATCGGGCGCTTCAATCGCGGAGCTCAACGGCACTCTTATCATGCAAAACAGCTACATCTCTACGCAGTGTGCGGGCTTGTTGACTGAAGCGGCAACAGGGATGCCTTGGACGACAGCGAATTGGTTCGGTGCTCAGTCTAATACAAGCTCTGGGACAGTCGATTTAGGCGGCAGCTTAAATTGGACTAATAGCAATGCAATCAATCGCCTGCCAGCGTTTGATTTGACTGATACATTCTTTGATGACACTGACTACATTGGAGCGATCAAAGACAGTTCGAGCGATTGGACGAGTGGTTGGATTTTCACACCGCCACGTAGTTAACGGATGAGTGATGAATAAAAAAAGGACGCCTAGGCGTCCTTTTTTTTTATCAGACAAATATTAATTAGTGCTGCAATAAAATTGTCACACAGTTGCAATAGACTAGCTTCATCTATTATTAAATATTGGAGTCTGTCTTGAAAAACACGACTAGTTTCTTGCTGCTGCAATTAACGCTAATCTGCCAATTCGCGATGGCGCAAGCGCCCATACAAATTGAAGAAATATCGGTTATTGGGCAATTTGTACCAGATGAAAAACGAGGTACAGATCAAATTGCAAATGTCGTGGGTGAAGAGCAGTTCACCCGATCTGGCGATTCGAATATTGCAGAAAGCCTAAAGCGTATTTCTGGATTAAGTACCGTAGGCGGAAAATATATATTCGTCCGGGGATTAGGATCACGCTATTCCACAACCTTGCTTAATGGAGCAATTCTGCCGAGTCCTGAGCCGATTAATCGCGTAGTGCCTATGGACCTGTTTCCTACCTCAATCCTCGAAAGCGTACTAGTCCAGAAGACTTATTCTTCTAGCTATCCAGCAGAATTTGGCGGAGGCGTCTTGCAAATGCGCACAAAGAAATCCAGCGAAGGATTTTTTTGGAATTTTTCGAGCACGCTAGGAATGACCCAAGATGAAAGTTTCAACGATGGGTTGAGGACTCGAGGCGGCGACCGCGACTGGCTGGGCAAAGATGATGGCTCTCGGGCCGCCTCGGAAGAACTGGTTGCCGCGACAGGTGAGGGATACAAACTTACACCCTATAGTCGGTTCACCGGAGTGGGACAATCTCCTGAAGTCCTCGAATCGATTGGTGAAAAATTCCGCAAAGAATACACACCTACTGTTGAAGCATTGCCAGCGGATTTGAGTTTCAACACATCGTTGGGGAATAGCCATGAGCTTGGATCTAATGGCTCTGCAGTGAATTATCTCGCCTCAATTTCTTATTCTAATTCATGGGATTTAGCTGAGATAGAAGATAACGGTTACGTTCCTTCAACCAACGGCTTGGAAAGAGAGAAAGGTTTGATGACCTCGCAGACTGAGAACAATATCGATGTCAGCGCCATTGTTTCGGCCGGTTTAGATATTAACGAAAATCACAACGTTCGATTTACATCAGTGGGTCTCAGAAAGACAGATGATACGGTTGCATACACGACTGGATTCACTGAATCAGGTGGAGGCCTTGGACAGACAGATATTGAATGGGTTGAACGTGAGTTGCTCTCCAATCAAATTCAGGGTGATCACTTCTTCCCAGCATTCAATGAAAGTGTTGTTAACTGGCGATACAGCAAAATTAGCGCGAGTCGCGATGCGCCTGATAATCTACGCTATAAAAAATTCTACGGTGAATTGTCTAATCGAGTGGACGGCAACATCAGAAATTTTATGACTCTGGAAGACGAGGCAACTGAATTTGGAATCGATTTCACTGCTGCTTTCTATGGTCCGTTGAACTCTATAATTACACCGCAATTCGGCTATGTGAGTTCAGAAAAGACTCGGCAGTCGGATATCCGTCGTTTCGGATTTGCATTCAGGGGCGAAGTAGGACGGGATCTCGATCTGCTCCAACGTCCTTTGGAAGAGATATTTACTGACGAGAATATCAACCCTGAAGGTTTCCAAATTAGAGAAATCACTCGTGCTAATGATAGCTATACCTCACGAAGTGAACTCGATGCATTCTATGGGCAAGTCGAGGTGAATTTTGATGATCGGTTAAGGCTGACGGCGGGTGTGCGCGAGGAAGATTTCTTCCAGGAAAGCGTGACTTATGATGTATTTGATCCAGAGATGGCGGTAGTAGGTGAAATTAATACCAGGCAGTTACTGCCCTCATTTAATGCGACATATATTCACTACGACCATCAGTTCCGCTTTGCCTATAGCGAGACCGTGTCGCGACCGGATTTTAGGGAGCTGTCACCTTCGGCATTCACCAATCCAGATACGCGACGAGAAGTTCTGGGCAACCCAAATCTCAAAAGCACCGATATCAAAAATTATGATCTGAGATGGGAATGGTATTTCGATTTCAGTGACTATGTCTCTCTCGGTTTTTTCTATAAAGAGCTTACGAACCCAATCGAAGCGTCTATCTACAACGGCAGTGATCGCCGAACAACCTATATTAACGCAAAAAGCGCCGAGAATGCGGGCATTGAGCTTGAGCTTTATAAGCGACTTGGCTTCCTCGGGACATGGGGTGATGACTTTTACCTCCAAACCAATGTGTCGAAGATTGAATCATCGGTGACTATTGGTGAGGATCAGCAGGGCATCCTCACTAGCAGTGATAGACCATTACAAGGTCAGTCGGATTGGCTGTTAAATTTACAGCTCGGTTATGAGCCATTCTCAGGCACCACGGCGACTCTCTTATATCACTACTACGGTGACCGTGTTTCCGAGGTTGGAATCGAGACTGCGCCAGATTTAATCGAACAAGGTTTCGGTGAGCTAAATTTCGTATTTATTCGTGATATCTCTGATCAATGGACGATTACTGCGAAGGCGAAAAATTTGCTTAATGAGAGAAATATCGTGTCACAAGCTGGCAATGTGACCTTTGCGTACTACAAAGGTCGTGAATTTTCCGTGCAGGCGCAATATCGATTCTAGCGAGCTGTTGTCGCCGATTTTGTATTGTCTTTGTCACATAAGTGTCATAATTTGATGATTAAGTAAGAGGGCTAAACGACGATGAACTCAGGCTGGTGGGCTGAAGAAGCTTATACAAAGAGTCACCGCGTAGTACTTACCGAGGGTCTTAGATCGATGTCCGAAACCACCATCCTAATAGTCGATGATGAAGCCGCAATCCGCGATCTTGTTGGCATCACTCTCGACCTCGCTGGTTATAAAAGCATCAGTGTTGAAAACACACATGATGCTCATGTCGTCGTGGTAAATAAGAAACCCGATCTCATCCTGCTCGATTGGATGTTGCCTGGTGGCAGCGGCATTGAATTCGCGCGTCGCCTGCGCCGTGATGAATACACTGCGGATATCCCGATCATCATGCTGACAGCGAAGAGCAGCGAAGACAATAAAGTGCAGGGATTGAATGAGGGCGTGGATGATTATGTCACCAAGCCTTTTTCTCCACGCGAGCTCGTCGCTCGGATTAAAACGGTACTGCGCCGCATCGATGGCAAACAAAAGAACAAGGCCTTACAAGTTTTCGATCTAATGTTAGACCCTAGTAGTCATCGCGTTACGATCGAGGATAAGCCAATTGAAATTGGCCCTACTGAATTTCGACTCCTAAAGTTTTTCATGCTTAATCAGGAGAGGGTATTCAGTCGAGATCACATCCAGGATTCGGTGTGGGGCGCCAACGTCTATCTTGAAGAGCGGACGATCGATGTCCATATCAGACGCTTACGCAAAGCCTTGTCATCTATTCAAGACAGCGCGATCGAATATGACAAGCTCATTCAGACAGTTCGCGGCGCAGGTTATCGTTTTTCAGTAAAGCCCACTTAGGCAGATCACCCAAAGTCACTGTTTGCGAGTAGCGAAGGCATGGGGTATAAATTCCTCCCACACAATTTCTGCTGTCTCAAACAGGAGTGACTCCGAATGAAGAAAGAAACGCTAGCGATCCATGCTGGTTATACGACAGATGCCACTACTAAATCTGTGGCGGTTCCCATCTATCAGACCGTAGCCTACGAATTTGATAATGCACAACACGGTGCCGACCTTTTCGACCTCGCGGTGCCTGGCAATATTTATAGCCGCATCATGAATCCGACCAACGATGTGCTCGAACAGCGCATGGCGGCATTGGAAGGCGGCATCGCAGCCCTCGCGGTGGGTTCAGGCATGGCGGCAATCAATTACGCGATCCTGACACTCGCCAAAGCGGGAGACAATATTGTTTCCACTCCACAGCTCTACGGCGGCACCTACACGCTGTTCGCACATATGCTCCCGAGCCAAGGTATCGAAGTTCGCTTCGCTGAAGATGACTCGCCTGAAGCGATTGAAAAACTGATCGATGGAAACACGAAGGCGGTGTATTGCGAAACAATCGGTAACCCGGCAGGTAATATTATCGACCTCGAGCCCGTTTGTGCTGCTGCACATCGGCACGGTGTTGCGGTGATTGTGGATAACACCGTTGCGTCTCCAGCGATTTGCAATCCAATCGAATTCGGCGCCGATATCGTCGTCCACTCGCTTACCAAATACATCGGTGGTCACGGCACGACAATCGGCGGCATCATCGTCGACTCTGGTAAATTTCCGTGGGCTGAGAATGCAGCCCGTTACCCCGGATTGAATACGCCTGAACCTTCTTATCACGGCGTGGTGTATACCGAGGCGCTAGGCGAAGCGGCATTCATTGGACGCGCACGGACAGTGCCTTTGCGCAACACAGGATCTGCGCTGTCACCGATGAATGCGTTCCTAATCATGCAGGGTCTCGAGACATTAAGCCTGCGCATGGAGCGACATTGCGAGAATGCACAGCAGGTGGCGGAATATTTGAAGGCGCACAATAAGGTGGAGTGGGTAAGCTACGCGGGACTCGATGGCGATGCTAATCATGCTCTCGCCCAGAAATACTGCAACGGAACACCGTCGTCGCTACTGACCTTCGGCATTAAGGGCGGTTTCGATGCAGGCGTGAAGTTCTACGATGCGCTGGGAATGATTAAACGTCTGGTGAACATTGGTGATGCTAAATCACTCGCGTGTCACCCGGCATCCACGACTCACCGTCAGTTGACTCCGGAAGAACAACTCCGTGCCGGAGTGAAGCCGGAGACGATTCGCCTCTGCATCGGCATTGAACACATCGATGATATTTTGGCCGACCTAGATCAGGCGCTGAATGCTTAGACAGATTGTCTACATGAGTGGCGCGAAAATTTGCGCCGCTCGTCCGATAAGCCAATAGCTCGCAATGCCACCGATGACAATCGCTGGCATTGCACGCAAGCCCTCTCGCACTGTGACCGGGAATCGACTTGATAGTCCTGCCTTGACTAAGGTTAGCGCCAAAAGCACGGTCGCTAGAATGGCGAGCTGGCCGAGTTCAATGCCAATATTAAATAATAGCAATGCACCGAGTCGACTTTCTTCAGGAAGTCCGATCTCGCTTAGCGCACCTGCGAATCCTAGTCCGTGCACTAAACCGAAGCAAAATGCGATGGCCGCGGGGAATCGGTGGCTAAATGATTGGCGATCGGTGAGTACCTCATAGGCGAGCATCACGATACTGGCTGCGATCATCGCTTCGATTGGGCGCTGTGCGAGTATTACTACACCGAACGCCGAAAGAGCGAGGGTGAGAGAATGCGCAATTGTAAAACTTGTTACGACCCAGAGTAATTGCCGCTTCTGCTGTACAAGATAAAGCAGCATCAATACGAACAAAATATGGTCATAGCCGAGAACGAGGTGTTCGAAGCCGATAAGTAAGTAGACAGGAAGCGTAGTGACGCGGCTTCCTAGATCGAGCGTAGTTTCCTGTGCGGTGATGAGCCTGTTCGTCACAAGACCATCGAGTGTATTAATACTTACCAGAGTGTCGATCATTGTGCGATCGAGTCCGAGAATTTCAATATTGCGAAGCGAGTCGTCGCAGGCGAGCGTCGCCACCTCAATGAGAGCCTCATCTGAAAGCGAAGCGCTGCGCGGTGTGGCGCTGCAATTTGTGACGAGATCTAGCCCTAAAAAACGGCCATTGATCTGAGGTTGGCGTAGCGAGGATTCATAGAATGTTGTTGCAGAACCATAGCCGACACCTTCGACATCTAAACGCGTGGCTTCAGCATGGCTCAATTCAGTGAGTTTTAGGTAGGCTGGGCGTATCTCATGGGCTGAAAGATTACCGGAGAACAGCGCAGCGCATATCGCTAAACTTAAACACATGAAGATAGTTATGAACTCACTTACGTGTTGTCGCGGGGGGAAATTCACTCTATACGGATCTCGGTATTCTGTAAAAGTGTCTCAACGTAACGCTGTCGAGCGAGTGTCTTGCTTGCCAATTGATAGTCGCTAATTACTTTATCGCGTGCTGCCACGAAAGGAGTCGTTTGTTCGGGTTCGAGGGCAGAAATAAATATAAGATGATAGCCGAAGCTGCTTTTAATAGGACCTTGCCATAGTTTGAGGTGCTCGGTATCGAGTTGAGAGGCGAAGTCCATACCGAAATTTGAATTGATATCGAGAGCGCTGCGATAGGCGTAGTTGCGATTGAGCATCGTAGACTCGCCGAGTGTCGAGGCATCGATGCCTGATTGAATTGCGTCCAATGCAGCGATAGCAGATTCTTCTTTTCGGAAATAGAGCTGGCGGAAAGTGAGTCGCTCAGGCAGCGAGTAGTCGCTAAGATGTAGCTCATAGAACTCTAGCAGACTAGCTTCTTCGGGTTCTGTAATAGGATCCGATTCGGCAATGAAGTTGAGTTTCTGTACTAAGCGTCGACGGATAATTGAATCTTCACGTTCTAGCCCTAGTCTTAGGGCTTCACGGTAGAGTGCCTCTTCTTCTATCCAGGCAGTGATAAGAGAGTCCAATTCGCTCGCGCTGGGTACTGAACCCATCTGAGTCTCCCAAAGTAAACTGATGCGCTCGCGTACCGCAGGGGTGACGACGATCGCATCGTTTGATTTTGGAGAGTAGGCATCGGCTAGAAAGAGCGCACCGCTAATGCAAAGAAACCACACTAGCGGTTGGCGGTATAAAGTGCGCATAGTTTACTTCTAATTCGTCGGCGTAATCCAAATAGGGGAAGACCAGACACGCTCTTGAAGAGTTGTGGCCATGTCTGGACGAGGCTCCACCCCGGCGCGAATAGCATCCCAGGTCGACCAGCGGCAAGTAGGATTTTCGAGGGCGCGGACGTAATAGAATGCGTTTTGGCTCGGGTCAAAATTAGGATCACGCCACTTGGCCATTAACTCGGGCTCGCCGACATTGCTACTGATGCTGCAATCGCTGAGGTTTACTTTCGCACCGTTATCGGGGCAACGATTGGTTGCCGGATTGACCGTCGCGCCGCCTGAGCAAGCGATATCGATAACTTCTTCTTGGGCTTGGCCATCGTCTACCCAGCCCTTAATGATTTGCACTCGCTGCAGCGGAGCACTTAACGCGTCGCGCGCTACCCAGGCGATAAATTCAGGTGACTCGCCGCTTTCGGCGAGGAGGTCGCTACCCATCGTGACGCCGCCTGCGTAGGCCTTTGATACGAGCGCAGGGTCATCAAGCTCGGGGAGGTCATAGCCGGCGAAGAATCGCACTTTCATGCGCGGTCCGCTGGTGCCAAAAGTTTCTTTTCGACGGAATGAATCGTAGATGGATTCGCGGGTGTTTTCTTCTGCCCAAACCCCCGCTAGACCCGCCGCTCCCCATTGATTGAAATAAGTGTCCGCATAGGCTTCTCCATTTTCACGTGGCTCATCCAAGGGAACTGAACCACGGAGTACGCCGTCTGAATCACGTAAGCCAACTTTGCTCCAATAATTATCTTCATCGCCCGCATAGGTAGCGTTATGGGTGTCGCTCGAGCCGATAACGCCAAATTTAAAGGGATTGAAACCTTTCTGATCCTGTAGCGCGACGCCATTCATTAATGCCTGCCGGACATAGCTTCCGTCAGGCTGACTTGGAAGTCGTGAGGCGATGCGCAGCTTCATGATTTCGAATTCAGACCACTCGTCGTTTGGCGAGAGGGCAGGATGGGTATCAGAAGTCCCTTTGACCTGCGTGATCTCCACTAAGGGCTCGTTACGCATGCGTTGTTCGGAATAGGCGCTGTCTAGCGGATTGCCGGCCCAGTCAACAAGCGCAAACATAGAACCATTTGAGCCGTTCGAATTATGCGGTACAGCTAGACTTTCAAACCCTTGTTCACGGTTGGAGTCCATCCATTTCCAGAGATCTTCTGGATTCTGCGAATCGATGCGTGAGAACGGCAGCTCTGGTGCCGTGTCGCCACGGAAGATTACATTCCGATGCAAGTTTCCTTGGTCACGGTCGGAGGTGGTGTATTCATAGGCGAGGAATGTAGTGAAATTGCCTGGATCATAGTGGCGATTCGCGGCGGCCTTGATGTCTTCCCAGGCAGACTTGCGAATCTCAGGATCATTGATTTCGGGTGCGCGATCAGTTTGCATAAAATCGAATATTTCGTAGAACTTGCGTCCTCGATCGGCTGCATCACCAAGCGTGGTCATACCTTCGGCAATTTCATGCTTGGAAATTTCAGAATCAGGGTTAGCCATCTCCCGAAGCACTCCAATGTAGAACGCATGGTCTGTTACTGCATAGAAATCCAATGGCCGATCAAGTTTCATGTCGAAGCCAGCGGGGTGAACAATCGTCCCCCCTTTCGCAAACTCGTAGGCATCATCAGGTGAAGAAGTCGTTCCAAATATAAATGCATCGAAACTGTACATGGTATGGACATGCAAGTCGCCGAAATAGGCATTACGATCGGGATTGGCGGTGGGCATCGACTGAGTGCTTGTCATCTCCATCGGCTCTGGCGTAACCATCGCTTGTTGTTCTGGTGTGTCTTGCTCTGAACAGGCGCTGAGCAGTGTTGATAAAGCGACACTCGCCGTGAGTAATCGAACGATGCTAGGAAAGCGCGACGTTGCAGTGATAGATCTTTTCATTGTCCATATCCCCCGATACGTTTCTTATTATTTAGAAAAGGCTCTTCTGTGTGTTAGCGTTTGTCCTCAAACTAAACCATTCAGTCATATTTTGTCTAGCGATAGCGCAGCATGTCTCGATTTAGCTGATCGACGTGGGTAACTCCCATTAACTTCATGTCTCGTTCGATTTCGCTGCGTAAATTGCCGAGCGCCTTCTCGACACCGGGCTGGCCAGCGGCGGCGAGGGCATAGAGATACATGCGGCCTCCTGAGCAGGCCTTCGCCCCAGCGGCAAGGGCCTTGATTACATGAGAGCCACGGCGGATTCCGCCGTCGCAGATTATGTCTATATCATTTCCTACTGCATCCGCAATTTCGGCTATTTGGTCGAACGGTGAGCGAGATCCATCGAGTTGGCGTCCTCCGTGGTTAGAGACCATGATGGCGTCGGCGCCGATTTCCACGGCTTTACGTGCATCAGCTACACTCATTATTCCTTTTAAGCAGAACGGACCGCCCCAGCTCTCTTTGAGCGCGGCGGCATCGTCCCAATTCATCGATTGGTCGAGCATGCCGCCGAAATAATCACCGATAGAGATAGCGATGTTCGATCCCTGCTCGACGTAATCTTTTAATTCTGCGAGTTCGAATTTTTCTCGGAAGAAATAATTTAACGCCCAGGACGGGTGTGTCGCGAAACTAAACAAGCTCTTTAATGTGAGACGAGGGGGTGACGTAAATCCGGTGTAGAGGTCTCGTTCGCGGTTGCCGCCGGTGATTGTGTCTACCGTCAACGCCAGGGTGTCGAAGTTCGCCGCTTTTGCACGCTCCACCATTGCTGCGTTCAGGCCGCGATCTTTATGAAAATAAAATTGGAATAGCTTCGGAGTAGAAATCATCTCACCGATTTCTGCGAGTTTCACCGAGCCTAGTGCTGACACGCCGAACATCGTGCCAAATTTTTCGGCGGCGCGGGCGACGGCGCGTTCTCCTTCGTGGTGGAACAGTCGTTGTAAAGCGGTGGGAGAACAAAACAAAGGCATGGCGAGCTTCTGCCCCATAACTGTCACGGACATGTCGATGTCTTGCACGCCGGCGAGGACATTCGGTACCAGATCGCAGTCTTCATAGGCTGCCGTATTGCGGCGATAGGTCGTCTCATCTTCTGCGGCGCCATCGATGTAATGAAAGATTGGGCCAGGTAGTCTCTGCTTGGCGAGCAAGCGGAGATCTTCGACATTGTGTGAGTTATTAAGAGATCTGAACATATTGGCATTGGACTTTGTTATTTATTGTGCGCTGATAGTAACGCGAGTGAGGCATTACTGGAATTATTCGAAATGCTGCTTATTTTAGTGAGGGGTTCATTGCTTCGCCCCACGGTGTACACTGGTCAGCGAAATAGTCGAAATTCCGCCTAGTGGCTAGATGGGTTTTGGCTTAGAGAACGCGCCCATTCCAAAATACGATTGAGGAGTTGAAATGACACAGAATAAAATGAAAAAAACAATGAATCTGCGACCATTAGCGCTTTGCGTGCCGCTATTCCTTGCCGCGTGTGGCGGAGAGTCCGAGATGGCTTCCAGCGCGCCTGCCATTACACCGACCGCCAGTATGGCCATGAGCTCCGCAGGAAACCATATTTCTGGAGAAGACATGCCTAACCCCAATCCCGTCGTGACCCAGAATTGGGGAGATCTGCCGGCGGGACGACAATGGGGATCGACTGCGGGAATTGATATAGATCCTACCGATGGCAATGTGGTCGCCTATGAGCGATGCGGCGCGGGTAACTTCGGTGCCGGAGTTCCCGTGAACTGCGATACCAACCCCGTGGATCCGATTTTTAAATTTGATCGCAACACGGGCGAAGTGCTCGCCAATTTCGGTGGTGGCCTGATGATGACTCCGCACGGCATTGACGTCGATTCTGAGGGCAATGTGTGGGTGACGGATTTCGCCGGCAATGCGGAAGGTACGAAGGGCCATCAGGTCCATAAATTTAGTCCAGACGGCGAATTGCTGATGAGCCTCGGCGTGCCGGGTAAGACTGGTAACGACGGCGCCCACTTTAATCAGCCGAATGATGTCATCGTCGGTCCCGACGGCAGTATCTATGTTTCTGATGGCCACAACGGACAGGGCATGATCACGAATGATGCGCTAGCCGAGGGTCGAGCCCGCGGTGACACGGCGCGCATTATGAAATTCGCGCCAGATGGCACGTTTATCAAACAATGGGGACAGCTCGGATTACGCCACGGTGAATTCCGCACACCCCACGCAATGGAATTTGATTCAAAAGGTCGTCTTTGGGTCGCCGATCGTGGCAACCATCGCATCGAAATTTTCGATCAGGAAGGAAATTATCTGGAGTCGCGCTACACCTATGGGCGCATCAGTGGTTTGTTTATAACTGCTGACGACAAGGTATACGCCATCGATTCCGAGTCTGGCCCTCTTAATCATCCTATGTGGCGTAACGGTGTCCGCATCGGCCATATCGACAGCGATGAAACGATGGCAATGATTCCTCCGTTCGAGCGAGACGATCGATTGTATCAAGGCACTGCGGGCGAAGGGGTCGCGGTCGATGTCGACGGCAATGTGTTTGCTGCAGAAGGGCCTAATTCATTGAGCCAGGCCGGCGGTGCATTCACTAAATACTCGGTGCGCTAGGCCTATGAGATCGAGAGTAATTCTGGCCTTGCTCGCCGCCACGATTTCGGTGACGAGTACGGCCTCAGACCTCAATGAAGAACGACCACGAGCCCGAGATATCGGGCTCGTGGTCGGTATATTTGAACCCGGCGAGAACAACGCGATTACCGATGTAGGCGATGTCAAAGTTGGCCACACGACCGTGATTCGTGACGATGACATCCGAACCGGCGTGACTGCCGTCATTCCCGCCGAGGGTAATCTTTACACCCATCCTATTCCGGCGTGGATTCACGTCGGCAACGGTTATGGCAAGCTGATTGGTGAAACTCAAGTGCGAGAGTTCGGTGAGATTGAAACCCCGATCTTGCTCACCTGCACACTCTGTGTCTGGAGTGCGGCGAATGCGCTGAAGGAATGGGTCTACACCCAGCCTGGTATGGGTGAGCACACGGTAAATCCGATCGTTGGTGAAACGAACGATGCCCGTGTGAGTAATATGTGGGCTGATCCGATTCAGCGTGAGGAAGTCTTCGCTGCCCTAAATAACGCACGCGGCGGCGCGGTGCCAGAGGGTAGCGTTGGCGCAGGCACGGGTACCCAGGCTTTCGGCTGGAAGGGGGGCATCGGCACGAGTTCACGGGTATTGCCTGATACACTGGGCGGCTATACCGTCGGCGTGCTTGTGCAAACCAATTACGGTGGTGTTATGAGTATTAATGGCGCACCCGTCGGCCGCGAATTAGGCACTTATGCTTTCAAAGATGCATTGCCGCCAGACAATGCAGATCGAGAAGACGGTTCGATCATGGTCGTCGTTGCCACGGATGCACCGCTTAGTGAGCTCGGTCTCTCTCGTCTGAGTATGCGCGCCATGCTCGGTCTGGGGCGCACAGGGTCCTACGCCAGCAACGGATCCGGAGACTATGTGATCGCTTTTTCAACCAACCCGACTGTGCGCAAACCGCGGGTGAGCAGTGAGCCGGTTGCCACCACAGTCCTTGTGAATGATTCGCTTTCTCCGTTGTTCGCAGCGACGGCAGAGGCTACGGTTGAAGCTGTGTACAACGCGATTCTCAAAGCCACCACGATGAGGAGCTCGCGCGGTGAGTTGAAAGCGGTTCCGGTAGCTGCGGTGAAGGAGATTTTAGAGAAATACAATGCTTTGAATTGGGACGAGAGCTTCTAGTTTTCGTGTCGAGTGTTGTTGCAAATTAATGCTTTGAGCTGTCTTTCCTGCAGGGTATGCTCGGTGTCGGATTTAATAAATGCCGGAGCGCCGGTGCCTCGGATTAGGCCTGATTAAAGGCCGGTCCGATCAGTTGCGGGTCTTGTGCCCGATAAGGAAGTCAGCAGAAATGAAGAATATTATTGTAGTTGGTTTCATCGCGTTATTGGCAGCATGCACAACGGTCGACGATGGTATGCCAAAATTTGAAAAAATGAGTGAGGAAGAATTAGCCGCGTACAATGCCGGTCGAAATCTGAGTCAGATGATCGTCTGTCAGGATGACACGTCGACTATGAGCCGAGTGCGCCGCCGCCGTTGTGCGACTGTTGAAGTCATGTACGGTACGGGTCTTTCTGCAGAGCAATTGAACATTCTGACTTCTAGTCCTGGCTTGCAGGAATAATGATAGATTCACGTCCGCGCGAGTCGCTTAAGTTAGATGTCTGTTGCGTACTCGCGCTGCTTTTCGGTGGCATTAGTTGCACCACAGTTTTTGCCCAAGAAACCCCTTTCCTGTATGTGCTCGGTGTTGTGCAAGACGCAGGTTATCCACAAGCCGGGTGCTACCAAGAACACTGTCTGCCAGGTTGGGAGAATCCCAGTTTAAGGCGCGGTGCCACATCTCTCGCGGTTGTCGATCCGGGCGCAGGAGCCAAATATTTATTCGAGGCGACGCCATCGCTGCCCGCACAACTTTACCAGTTGAACCTCGTCGCGCCTGATGCGGACTACAAGCTTGCTGGGATCTTTCTCAGTCATGCCCATATAGGTCACTATGCTGGTCTGATGCATTTTGGCCGCGAGGTGATGAATAGCGATAAACTGCCCGTCTTTGCGATGCGCCGCATGCGTGAATTTTTGGCGAACAACGCACCCTGGAGCCAACTTGTTTCGCTGAATAATATCAGCCTCAAATCGCTGCGTGATTACCAAACCGAACCGCTCGGCTCCATTCGTGTTACGCCAATGTTGGTTCCACACCGAGATGAATTTTCAGAAACCGTCGGCTTTAAGATCTTTGGTCCACGTCACAGTGTCTTATTTATTCCAGATATTAATAAGTGGGAATTGTGGCAGCGAAATATAGTGGACGAAATTCGCAATGTAGATTATGCCTTGCTCGATGCAACGTTCTTCGATGGTGATGAACTGCCCGGTCGGGACATGTCAGAGATCCCACATCCGTTTGTTGTGGAAAGCATGGAGCTTTTCGATGAGCTTAATTCTGCGGAACGCAGTAAAATATTTTTTATTCATATGAACCATAGTAATCCACTGCTCGATGCTTCAAGTCCACAGGCGAAACGCGTCCTCGAAAATGGCTTTCACATCGCTCATGAAGGATTGCGTTTGGCGCTCTAATCGACACAAATTTAATGTCTAACTTTTAAAATATCGAGGTACGTCATGACTGCAACTTATCTACAAATGTATTCAACGCTCAGTGCAGAAGGAGAACTTCGCCTCGACTTAAGGGAGCAAGAAATTCCAACGCCAGAGAGCAATCAGGTTGTCATTCGTGTGGAGGCAACGCCAATCAATCCTTCGGATCTTGGCGTGATGTTTGGCTGGGCAGATATGAAAAATGCGAAGACCACGGGTAGTGGCAAGGATACCGTACTTAGCGCGCCGGTCGGTGAGCAGGGCATGAAGGTGATGCAGGCACGCATTGGTCAGTCACTACTCGTCGGCAATGAAGGGGCGGGGACGGTGATTGCAACCGGCGATAGCGAACTCGCCAAGAGTCTCGATGGCAAGGTGGTCGCCGCCATGGGGGGTGGCATGTATGGTCAGTATCGTTGTGTTGATGCTGCCGTCTGTCTTCCCCTGTTACCTGGCTGTACTGCCAAAGATGGGGCTTCGAGCTTCGTTAACCCACTCACTGCACTGAGTATGATCGAGACGATGCGCATGGAAGGACACAGCGCACTTGTGCACACCGCAGCCGCGTCGAATCTCGGTCAGATGCTTAATCGTATTTGCATGGATGACGGTGTTGAGCTCGTGAATATCGTCAGAAAAGAAGAGCAGGCGCAACTACTCAAGGGTATGGGAGCGAAGTATGTGGTGAATAGCAGTTCCGAAAACTTCATGGAGGAACTCATCGACGCCATCCACGCCACCGGCGCGACACTCGCATTCGATGCGACTGGCGGTGGCACACTCGCATCCACAATTTTATCGGCGATGGAAGCCGCGGCAGCGAGGACGCCAGGTGCTTACAGCATTTATGGTTCGGTCAAGCATAAACAAGTGTATCTCTATGGCGGGTTGGATACCTCTGCCACTGTCTTGACTCGAGGTTACGGCATGGCGTGGGGCGTGGGTGGTTGGCTGTTGCCTAATTTCTTGGCGCGAGCTGGAATGGACGTTGCCGCGCGGTTACGAACACGCGTCGCCAATGAGCTGAAAACGACTTTTGCCAGCCATTACACTGATGAGATTTCTCTAGTGGAAGCGCTGCAGGCGGAGATAGTCGAGCACTACAACGCGAAGTCTACTGGTAAAAAAATTCTGCTGTGTCCGCAAAAATAAATTTCGTGAATAGATTAAACTTATTCAAAAAAGCGCGAGAAGTATTGCTATGAAAGAAGTGACTGTCGATATTGCTATTCTAGGAGCAGGAACTGCTGGCATGGGCGCGTATAACAGCGCGCTCAAGTACACCGATAGTATTGTCGTCATCGAACCTGGTCCCTATGGTACGACTTGCGCGCGGGTGGGCTGTATGCCGAGCAAGTTGCTCATTGCTGCAGCCGAGGCTTCACACCATATTGATCAGGCTGCAGAATTTGGCATCGACGTCACTAATAAGCGAATCGATGGCGAGCGGGTCATGGCACGAGTGAGATCGGAACGTGACCGCTTCGTCGGTTTCATTAAAGACACGGCCGAGGCATGGCCCGGGGCACACAAAATTCGCGGCGACGCTGTTTTTGTCGGGCCGAATGAATTGCAAGTCGATGATCATACTCGAGTCCTCGCGAAGAGAATCATTATTGCCACGGGTTCGCGCCCTGTGATTCCGGCGCCGTGGTATGAACTCGGCGACAGATTATTGATAAATGACGATGTCTTCGACTGGCAGACTCTTCCTAAGTCCGTTGCCGTAGTCGGCACCGGCGTAATCGGCATGGAGATAGGGCAGGCATTGAGTCGTCTCGGCGTCACAACTACCTTGATCGGCAGAGGCGATAAATTCGGTCCGATTTCAGATCCGGTGATCAATGATGAGGCGAAGGAATTTCTAAGCACACAGCTAATGCTCCACAGCGATGCTTCAATAGACGGAGTCGCGCGCACGGAACACGGTGTTGCTATCGATTTCTCAGAGGACGGCGAGGCGCATCGAATCGAGGTCGATTACCTCATTGCCGCCACTGGGCGGAAGGCGGTAATTGATAGTTTAAATCTCGAAGCCGCCGGCATTAACCTAGATGAACGGGGCTTCCCAAGTTTCGACGACAACACTTGCCAGATAGAGGATAAGCCAATTTTTATTGCTGGCGATGTGAGTAATGCGCATCCTCTGTTACACGAAGCGGCAGATGACGGACACATCGCAGGCGATAACGCGGGCCGTTATCCTGACGTGCGGTCGCGTCCCCGCAGAACACCTATTGCAGTCATATTCACCGACCCGCAGATCATGCTCATTGGGAAATCATTCGCGTCGCTGTCAAAAGACGGTGTAGATTTTGCTGTAGGCGAGGTCAGTTTTGTGAACCAGGGTCGCAGCCGAGTCATGTTGCGCAATCAAGGCAAGCTTCATGTATACGGTGAGCGGCATACTGGACTATTTTTGGGCGCGGAGATGGTCGGCCCCGCCGCCGAGCACATAGCGCATTTGTTGAGCTGGGCGGTACAACATCGGTTTACTGTGCAGCAGATGATAGATAGTCCGTTTTACCATCCAGTGATTGAGGAAGGCGTGCGAACGGCGCTGAAGGATTTGAATAGCAAACTGAAGATGGGGCCCGTACCGGTCGAGAATTGTCTGGACTGTGGTGCGGGCGCTTAACTACCAGATGGGCTGGGGCTGTCGATTCAGAATCGGCTTCCCGCCGAGAAAATTTCTGTGGCTGGATGCGCAGTAATTTCGTCACAGGTAGTTTAGTTTAAAATCCGAGACTCGCTCCGGCGCCGAATAAAGTCATCGCCCCCAGCACGGCGAAAATACCTGCCGCGATGGCGTGCACCAATTTCATTGGAATTTTGTTGGCAAGTTTGTCGCCTGCAAAGACGGCCGGTACATCCGCAATCAACATGCCTAGCGTCGTACCAGTGACTACCAGCACCGGCGCCGCGTAGTGCGCCGCCATTGCTATCGTCGCGACCTGGGTTTTGTCGCCCATTTCAGCGAGAAAGAAAGTAATGAAAGTTGCGCCGAACACGCCAAATTTCTTAGCAATCTGAGTTTCTTCATCTTCGATTTTGTCCGGAATCATCGTCCAGATCGCCATGCCTATAAATGACAGCCCGAGAATCCATCTCAATGTTTCCGGACTCAGCGTCGCGGTGATCCATGCGCCGAGCACACCAGCCATGCCGTGATTAAGAATTGTTGCCAGCAGAATGCCGAGGATGATCGGCAGCGGTTTCTTGAAGCGAGCCGCGAGGATGAAGGCGAGCAGTTGGGTCTTGTCACCGATTTCCGCGAGTGCGACGACGCCGGTAGAGACGAGGATGGATTCCATATTCTTTCTCAGGCTGGACAAGATTCAAATGACCACAGCGTCTCCCCAGCCTAAATGGAAACATTGTGGTCAAAGGTCTTGCCAGGTGTGGGAACTGCTTACGCCATGATCTATGGATCAAGTATGTTGACGCAAGCCTCTTTGAGCTCAATGCCTCGACGAGGTATTGAAGCACGAAGAGCGGCTACTCCCCAATGACATGATCATTGTATCGAATTGAAGAAGGTCGGTCATCTACGCAAGACAACTACGCCGAACCGTTATGCCGTGAGCTTCTGATTTGAATGAGATGTTACGTTGGTTTAAAAGTTAGGACTTGTGCAATAAAAAAAGGGCGAACTGGGAACAGTTCACCCTTTTTGTGAATTGGTGGAGGCGGGGGGAGTTGAACCCCCGTCCGTCAGTTCGCGGCCTTCGGCTCTACATGCATAGCGTCGTCTATTAGGTTAACCCTCATCGGCCCGACGGGCAGGGTGATTTGGGCGAGCTTGATACTATTTAGCCGCTTCACGTCAAGCGCGTTCCACTGGCGATCCCGTTCTAGATGACGATTACCTAATACCAGTTTACGGGCATCCCGGCGGTAA
>JALQUB010000015.1 GCA_023268635.1 Pseudomonadales bacterium | reverse complement strand
ATTTGTATTATTCCCAATGCGATCGCTGCGATATCCGTGCTCGGAATCATGGGATGGTTGGGAATTCCTCTCGACATAATGACAATTACCATCGCCGCGATTTCGGTCGGTATCGGTGTCGACAACACCATTCATTATATGCATCGTTTCCGTCGTGAATTCCCACGTTTCGGCAACTATCGAGAGACGATGTTTTTTTGCCACAATAGCATCGGGCGCGCCATGTACTTCACGTCGATGACGATCGTCGCAGGTTTCTCTATTTTGGCGCTGTCAAATTTTGTGCCCACGATTGTGTTCGGCCTATTGACGAGCCTGGCGATGTTGGTCGCGCTAGTCGGCTCATTGACTTTATTGCCGCAGTTATTAATCGTCTTTAAACCACTCGGACCCGAGAGCAGTGCCTATGATCGGGATAATGTTCAAGCACTGACCGCTGATTAGAGCGACACTGAGATGCGTATGGAAAGGGGGCTACCGAAAATCATCGTGCTGGCAGGCGTTGCGCTGCTATTGTTGAGTTGTTCTCCTCAGCAGGGAGTTCAGAGCTTGCCCTCTGGCAATAAAGATCTCGAACGCGGTGCGGCGCTGTATGTAGGGACTTGTGCGCAATATTGTCACGGCGCGGGGCCGCAACTCGAGCTCGGCAGCGATCGACTCGCATTGACTGCCTCTGATTCGACGATGGCGCCATCATTTAGCCGCGCCGCGGACGCGCCCAATTTATTCGATTGCACGTGGCAAGAGGCGAACAGTAATAGCGAGATTGAGAAGACACTCATCTCGGGTATCCAGGGCACCCGTATGGTAGGATTCGGGGAAAATTTTCCAGAAGGGAAGCGGGATCATGCGCGCCTCATCGCTTACTTACGAGTAGCCGCCGCCTGTGAAGTTGAAGAGCCCGCAATAGATTAAATTTCGAAATCGAAACTAGTTAAAAGAGACAATGAGATGATGTTAGAAAACGCGCACAACAACCGGAATGCGAAAGAGGAAGAAGCAGCCAACGAAGGGAAGCCAGCTCGTGGCGGCTTGGTTGATGAGAAGCTATTTAAATCTCGTGCGATTACGATATTCGGTGAGATTAACGACAAGCTTGCGCGTTCGGTGACTGAGCGACTCTTGGCACTTGCCGCAGAGAACGACGATCCGATCACAATCTATATCAGTTCACCCGGCGGTCATGTTGAGTCCGGCGATGTCGTCTATGACATCATAAAATTTATTAAGCCGGTGGTGCGTGTCATCGGGACAGGCTGGGTGGCAAGTGCTGCGACAACCATCTATCTCGCAGCAGACAAAGACAATCGGTTCGCATTGCCTAACACGCGTTTCCTAGTGCATCAGCCTTCGGGTGGATCTCGCGGCTCCGCGACAGACATCGCGATCCAAGCGCAGGAAATTGTCAAAATGCGTGGACGTATCAATCAACTAATTGCCGATGAAACGGGTCAGCCGCTAGAACGTGTCGCACAAGACACCGATCGCGACTATTGGATGAGTGCGGACGAGGCGATCGAATACGGCATTGTGAGTCGAGTCGTTAAATCGGTGACGGAAATCTAAGACGTTTACAGCGTGCGCCGCTCAGTCGGCGCTGCTTTCTATTCGTACGAATAGAGCTTGTTGGCCGCGACTCAGTGCGCAGACCACCATGTATTCCGGCGTGCAACTGAGAGGAGTTGCGATCGCACTTGAGCTATCGCGACGCTGCACGCGGATGGTTCCCGCCACACCTGCGTAATCGATGTCGAGAAACAGTGCATTCCCTTCTTGCCTCACCGCCTTGGTTTTCCAGTCAAACCCTAGGGATTCGATTTGTTCGAGCCTTATCGAGGCGTCATCATGCTCTTGAATAAGCCGCAGGGTGAAAGGAGTGCCCGCCGCATTCCAAACGCCATGCCATTCCCCGTTCGCTGCCGCTGAGCTTGGCAGGGTGGAAAACAGTATCGCTGCTGCGGCGAATAAACTCGCTATTCGTGTTCGGCTAGTGCTTGCTGATGTTGCCTTCATGGGAGCACCGGTTGACGAATAACGAGTTTAGGATCGATTGAATTCCCTAAGCCTTCGCTAACGAAGGCTTATTGAAGTTGTGATTCTTAATCGGCAGTTCGCGTACGCGCTGTCCGGTTAGAATATAGATCGCATTGGTCACAGCCGCGGCGAGTGGTGGTGTCGCTGGCTCGCCAAAGCCGCCTAGGGTGTTGTCCGATTCTAAAATGTGGACATCAATTTCCGGCGTTGTCGCCATGCGCACCATTTCATAGTCGGGGAAATTATTCTGCGCCACGCGGCCGCCTTCGATCGTGATTTCACCGTACATTGCGGCTGTTAAACCGAAGATGATGCCGCTTTCGATCTGCGCTGCCGCAGTATCTGGATTCACCGCGAATCCACAGTCGATCGCACAGGTGACCTTGTGTACGACGGGGCGCATGTTCTCATCCATCGATACCTCGGCTATCTCGGCAACGACACTGCCGAAACTTTCCTGAACGGCGATGCCTAGTGCATGGCCTTCGGGCAGGTCGCGGCCGTAGCCAGCCGCTTCCGCTGCGGTTTTCAGCACACGTTGGTGACGCGGATGTTCATGCAACAAGTCCATGCGGAATTGGTAGGGGTTCTTGCCCGCGCGATGCGCGACTTCGTCGATGAACGATTCCGTGAAGAACGTCTGCTGTGAGTGGTCCACACTGCGCCAGGCGGCGATGGGAATATGTGTCTCACCATCGACGACGCGGATGGATTGATTGTCGATAGCATAGGGGATATGCGAGGCACCTGGTGTTTGAATCGGTCCCGTGAAACGATTTTGCCATGCACGCACTAAACCGGAGCTGTCGAATGCCGCCTTGAAATTAGATGCGACGGCGGGACGGTAATAATCTTGTTGCATGTCGTCTTCGCGACTAAGCACCGTCTTTACCGGCACATTAAATTCTTTGGCGATGAGTGCCGCGTGGTCGATGACGTTCCAAGTAAATGGTAAGCGTCGTCCGAATCCCCCGCCGACATAGCTGTGATGAAACTGAGTATCTTCTGCCGCTATTCCGAGAATTGATGCGATTCGGCTCTTAATGCCGAGGGCGTCCTGGGTGCTCGTCCAAACTTCGGCTGTGCCATCTTCATGCAGGTGCACGGTACAGTTCATCGGTTCCATCGGTGCGTGAGCGAGGTAGGGAACCCTATAGTTCGCTTCGATCACATCGCTCGCTGATTCGAAGGCGGCATCTGTGTCACCGATTTCGCGATCCGTGTCCCCGTCGCTTTCGGCTAGAGTCTTATCGAACTGAGCGAAGATGGAGTCACTAGACACATTCTCATTGCCGGATTTTTCGAACTCAGTCTTCACGTCGGCGAGAGCCATTTTGGCTCGCCAGTAGCTGTCGGCCACCACGGCGACAGAGTCTTCCAGTTCCACGATTTTCTTGATGCCGCGTCGGCTGAGCACATCTCCCGCATCAACCGAGACTAATTTAGTGCCGAATACCGGAGCGAGTCGTATGGCCGCGTACAACATGTCTTCGGGCTGTGCATCGAGACCGAAGGGAGCCGTGCCATCGACCTTCGCGGGAATGTCATTGCGTGAGATTGCCTTACCCATAATGTTGTATTGGTCGCGAGTCTTCAGTGTTGGCTCCTTCGAAGGCTCGAGTAATGCCGCATCGGCGGCGAGTTCTCCATAGCTGAGAGATTGACCACTGGCATTGTGATGCACATAGCTGAGTGCCGTGCTGCACTCGGCGGCGGGCACCTGCCAACGATTCGCCGCACATTGGATCAACATGTCGCGCGCGGCGGCACCTGCATAACGCATAGAATGTTCACCGGTGAATCGCACGGAAGAGCTGCCGCCCGTTGTCTGTAGGTTTCCAATCTCAGCAATTTTGACCGCGCTAACCGCGATGAGTGGAGCGAGGAAGCTTGGCGCACCCATTTCTCCGGCGAAGCCATTGACGAGGTCGCCATTCGCGAATAAATCGATGGCCGGCGCCTGCTCAATATTGACCAGCTCCCAATTTGCATCGAGCTCATCCGCCGCCATCATGGACAACGAGGTGTGAACGCCTTGCCCCATTTCCGAGTGAGGGACGTACACCGTGACGGTATTGTCCGGATCAATTTTCAGGAACGAGGTGACGAAGTTTTCGCCTGCTTTTGCGAGCTCATCATTTGCGCGTCGATGACGGCTCGGGCGTGTAGCCGAGTAGCCGATGAGCACACCACCGCCGACTAGGGCGGAGCTTAAGAGGAAACGTCTACGAGTAATTGGCATGATGATTTCCTCCGTTAAGCTGTAGCGAGTGAACGAATGGCTCGACGCACGCGTGGATAGGAACCGCAGCGGCAGACGTTGGTGATACTGCTGTCTATATCTTCGTCGCTAGGATTTGGGTTCTGTGCGAGCAGCGAGCTGACCGCCATGATCATGCCTGACTGGCAATAGCCGCATTGTGGAACTTGATGGTCGATCCACGCCTGCTGTACCGCTGTGAGTGTCGGGTTAATCGGTTCATAGCTTGACGTTTTGCTGCCGGCCGCCGCACTGGCGAGACCTTCGATGGTCGTAATCTCTTGTCCCTCGATTGCGCTCACCGGCGTAATACAACTGCGTACTGCGATGCCGTTGATGTGAACCGTGCAGGCTCCGCATGCGGCGATGCCACAGCCAAACTTAGTTCCCGTTAGCCCCAGCTCATCTCTGAGAGCCCATAGAAGCGGCATATCGGGCTCGATATCGAGCGTTTTGTCTTGACCGTTTACTTTGAAATTGGCCATGTGGGCCCCCTTTTGATTCTGTATTGATTCGTTAGGTGTTTGCACCGATTTGCGCTGGGATTTACAAGCCGGAGGGTCTTAAACTCGCCATGAAACTACTTTAGACCTTGGTTTTTCAGGGATATCGGCAGTCTATAGCACGGCCTAGGCGACTTCAACGCTTTAAGGTGACAGGGCGCCGCATGTTTTTCGGTTGACTCTTGGAGCATTAACGGGAAAATAGCTAAGCAGATCTCGGAGCTTGCTACTCCTTGAACTGTGGCACGGGTTTTTGTCAGACTGCTATGGTTTGACTGACAGGCGAGCTTTACGCGGATTCGTCACTAACGAATTGCGACAATTAATATTTACAAGGTGATATGACTATGAAAAAGATTCTTGGCGGACTAATGGCGCTCACATTGACGGTACTCGTGGGTTGCGCGAGTGGTCCTGCTCCTGCAGTAGGCGTTTGGGCAGTAGAGATGAACACGCCTCTCGGCGCTCTGCCAGCGACATTGACTGTAAATGCAGACGGCACTGGCATGATGGCCGCTGACGGCCTCGGTGAAACACCTATTAATGGTATTTCATTCGATGGCAATATGTTTATGTTTGAAGCGGAAGTCGATGCACAAGGTCAAAGCTTAGTGCTCGAATTCAACGGTACTGTTGAAGGCGACTCCGTAAGCGGCGAATTCGGTAGTGACTTTGGCGCGTTCGGCGTGACTGGCACACGACGCTAATTAGATTTGCAGCATAAAAAAAGCCGCATTTTGCGGCTTTTTTTATGCCTCTCTTCTCTGTTTACTACATAAGTGCTGAGAGTTTTTCAGGTATAGCTAGAAACTGAGCACGAGTGTTGCTGCGGTTTCAGTGTCTGTTTTCGCGCGGCCGAAAGGGACTTCGGTCTGATGCTTTAGCTTGACCGAGAAGCGTAGCGATAAGTTGTCCATGATCTGCGATTGGATGCCGCTCTCTGAACGAACGATGCTGCTGTCGCTACCGGAATCTAGGCTGAAGTCTTGAGTGAATGAGGCCGTCTCAGACAGATTCCAGACGTAGTTTCCTTCTAAGCGGCCAATAGCCTCATCACTTGCAAGGCCATTCTGTTCCGAACGACGCATACCTAGACCGAAATTTACCGCGAGCGTCATCGTGCTACTGCTACGGAGGAGATTGCGTCCATAGTTGACCGAGAAGTCCGATTGGTTATCGAAACCGCTGAAGCGGTCATCTTCGTAGGACACACGCGCATTGACGAAGCTGAAGTCGTTTATGGTGTAGCCGATTCGACCCACGTGATAGAGGCGCTGGGCGTTTAGCTCGCTATTTTTCGAGGATCTGAAACCGTCAGAGCTGAAACCATAAATCCAGTCTCCACGGTCCCAGTCAACGGTGCCCTTAAATTTGATGTTCTGATCTTTCGAGTTACCAGAAGTCACGATGGCGCCGAATTCCAGCTCCGTGACAACATCTGTCGCCTGCTGCGCCGCGGCGGGTAACGCCATCAGAGACAGAGTCGCGGTAATCGCGAGGGCGAGAGGTGTCTTTCTCATGAGTTTTCTCCTAAAACAAAGGGTTCGGGTGCTGACTACGTGGCGCGGATATTAGCCACAATTACTGCAGAATACCATTTTGATACAATTTGAATCAGGGCAGCCCTAGTCAGCAAGATCCTTACTATCGGCAGAAATCCAATCTCGAATAGGAATCCTTTCATTTAATAGCGGCAGATGTCTTCGACTTGCTACACTCAATGTCCTATGAAGACACTTTTTGTTATGCGGCACGCTAAATCGAGTTGGGATGACCCGCCTGTACGAGACTTCTCAAGGCCGCTTTCCTCCCGTGGGCTGAAGGATATCCCTAAGATGGCAAGGCGCCTGCTCGGTCGTGGCACAGGACCCGTAGCGATCGTGTGCAGCCCCGCCGAACGCACGCTGTCGACGGCTATTCTTATGGCCAGGGAGCTGGGCCTCTCGTCAGAGAGTGTCTCGAGCGATCCCGAGCTTTATTTCGCCGGTGCGCCGATGCTCCTGCGCACCGTAAGTCTGTTCGACGATGAGCAGCAGAAGATGATGATAGTTGGACATAACCCGGCGGTGACTGATTTTGTGAATGAATTGGGTGGTCTCGACATCGTGCACGTCCCTACCTCGGGAATCGTCCAATTTGAGCTACCCATAGATCGTTGGCAAGACGTGGTGCTGGGTCAGGCTCGGTGTGTGGAATTTGACTATCCGAAGCGAGGGGAGACGGATTAACGTCCCATCATGAAGAGGAATCCAATGCAGTTACAGCGCGCAACTTCAATGGCGGCTCGTGGGTTTTATCCGCCGGCTGGGGTCTGTCGGAGCCTGGCTAGCGCTGCCGTCCTCCTATTGTCCGCTTGCTCGAGTATGAGTTCAGTTTCAAGTCTAGAATTCGCTCAACCCGAGCAAGGGTGGGGGACTTCTCTCCGCGCTGAGCACCCGCTTGTCGGGCGTATCTGGGAATCATCGACGGGGAAGTTCCTGGATCGATCTGAGTTGATGGCCGCGCTTGAGTCTAAGCGATTTGTGCTGCTGGGAGAGAAGCATGACAACCCAGATCATCATGCGCTGCAATTAGAAGTCATTGCGCACTTCATCGATTCGGGGTCGCTCAGCGGACTGTCATTCGAGATGTTGACGTCAGCCATGACGCCGCGTTTACGCACCTTGGCCTCGCGCACATTCGATAATCCACAGGCATTAGCGCAATACCTCGAATGGGACGACGAAGGGTGGGATTGGGATTTCTACGGCCCGATGGTGTGGGAGGCCTATCGAAGTAAGGTCAGAATCTCGGCCGCAAATATCAGCCGTAGCGAGATGTCGGTGCTGTATGCACAAGAATTGCCGGTCGCTGAGGGCGTCATCGACCTTGAGGGGCAGGCGTTGTTACGTGCGGACATCGATGTGAGCCACTGTGGGCTGTTACCCGAGTCGCAATTCGATGCGATGGTGCGTGTGCAGCAGGGTCGGGATCAGTCGATGGCGCGTAGCTTGCTGAGTCATGAGCGCGATGAGGGGACAGGAGTATTAGTCGCCGGTAAATACCATGTCCGACAGGATATCGGCGTCCCCAATTATTTGCTCGCGCAGGATGAGTCTCTGTCGAGGCGTGAGGTTGCTTCACTCGCATTCCTAGAAGTGGCAGGGGGCGAAGTCAGCCCCGAGTCTTATTTGGAGCAGTCGGGAGCTCATTTGAGTTATGACTATCTCTGGTTCACTCCAGCACTCAGCGACAAAGATTATTGCGCTGGATTTGGAGCAAACAGCAATGAGTGAATTACGTGAAACATGCGTGCTGCGAACTCTTATTCGAGTGACTGGAATCCTGTTGCTGTGTTTCTGCAGCGTCAGTCAGGCACAGCGCCAAATTAGGCCACCGAATCGTGAAGACCTTTCCCGAGGCTCGCAACCTCCGAGTAGCGAGGCCATCGACTATGACGTCGCCGGTGAATTTAATTTTGTCCGCGTGAGGTTTAATACCTACTTTTCAGGGGCCGGCTTCCGCGGCGGTTTCGGAGGTGGTCCCTGGGCCATTGATTTCCCTGATGCCGATAGGAATTTTCTGCGCGGCGTCTCGAGGCTGACGAATATTCGAGTCATGAGTGACCCCATCGTGCTCGACTTCGACGATCCCGAAATCTTTGATTACCCGTTTCTCTATATGCTCGAAGTTGGGCAGGGCGGCGGCATCATGTTGAGCGCGGCCGAAATCGAGAACCTGCGTCAAAAGAGCCAACGTCAGCATCAGTTTGCTTGAACATGGCATGCTCACTGGATGCAATCGAGAGATCGCAGACCACGTTTAGCGAGTGGCCACCACCGGCAGTCCAACCGGAAACCAGCGCGATGACGACTTTGGGCATGAATCTGATTAGCCGCTGCACTTCTAGAATGTGCAGCCGGCCAGCGCCACCCGGTTCGTATTGGTAACCGCTCTCGCCACGAACCCTTTGGTCGCCCCCAGAGCAGAAAGCCCAGACACCGTCCTTTGGTGAGGGACCGTTGCCGGTGAGAAGCACTACCCCGACATCGCTCTGCATGCGGGCGTGGTCAAGCGCTCGATAGAGTTCATCAACTGTCTGTGGCCGGAAGGCATTTCTCACCTCGGGGCGAGAGAACCCAATGCGCACCACTCCCAAAGTGTTGTGGCGGTGATAGCTGATGTCGTTGAGATCTGCAAAGCCGGGCACCTCAGACCAGACTGAGGCATCAAATGGAGCACTCGGGACAAAATTCATACTCCTAGACTAATCAAATGGCGCAGGAGCAATTCACCGATGTAGCGGTTATTGCCCTGCCCCTGAAAACCAAATTCCGTGGATTGCGAACGCGTGAATTGGTAATTTTCCGGGGCCGCGAGCGCTGGGCTGAGTTTTCCCCATTCGTTGAATACCCAGACACCGAGGCGAAAACCTGGCTGCAGGCCGCGCTGAGCTGGGCCAATGAGCCATTGCCGAAGCTGGAGCGCAGCGCAATCAGGGTCAATGCCACCCTCCCAGCCGTTGGCCCCGAGCAAGTTCCCCAGCTGCTGGCAAACTTCGGCAGGTTTGGCTCGGTGAAGATTAAGGTTGCCGAGGCTGGGCAAGATCTGGCTCAAGATTTGGTGCGCATCAGATGCGTTCGGGAAATCTACCCGGAGGTGAAGATCCGCATCGATGCCAACGGCGGCTACTCAGTTGCGGATGCCATGCGGCTTGCTCACGCCTTGGGCGATAGCGAGCTTGAATACATGGAGCAACCGGTCGCAACTATCGGCGAATTAGTGGGGCTCAGAGGCGAGCTAAGCAAGGCGGGTCTCGCAATCAAGATTGCCGCCGATGAATCCATCAGGAAAGCTGAGGATCCGCTGTTGGTGGCGAGGGAAGGTGCCGCCGACATCGCCGTGCTAAAGGTTCAGCCGCTGGGCGGAATTAAAAGGGCTTTAGAAATTGCGGCAAGCTCTGGCCTGGAGATAGTCGTCTCGAGCGCCCTAGAGAGTTCCATCGGACTGTCTCAGGGCCTTCATCTAGCGGGCGCTTTGCCACAGCTGAATTACGACTGTGGCCTTGCCACTGCAAAACTGCTGGTAGCCGATGTCACTGACGTGCCGCTCATGGCCCACGATGGAGTCATGGCAATTCGCGAACTGGAACCATCCGCGGAGCTCGTCGAGAAATACCGCGCCAGCGGTGAGCGCGAAGCCTGGTGGAAGGCCAGGTTGCAGCGCTGTCTTGAGCTTTTAGAGTCCTGAGTAGACGTGCAGACCCTTGAAGAAAAGGTTCACCACGACGAAGTTGAAGATCACTGCGCTAAAGCCGATAAGTCCGAGCCAGGCTGCCCTGCGACCGTTCCAGCCCCTGGTTGCCATGGCGTGCAGATAGCCGGCGTAGAGAACCCAGATGATGAAGGTCCAAACCTCCTTGGTGTCCCAGCCCCAGTAGCGGTGCCAGGCACGCTCTGCCCAAATTGCGCCAGCTATCAGGGTGAAGCTCCAAGAGACGAAACCGACCATGTTGAACCGGTAAGCAATACGTTCCATGACCTTGAGCTCAGGGAACCGGTCCATTAGCGCCTTGCCCCAGCCAGCCGACTTGACCAAATAGGCGATGTGGAAACCAGCGGCCACGGCGAAGAAGCCAACGGCCAAGATTGCCACCATCACGTGGATCACCAGCCAGTAACTTTGCAGCGCTGGCATCAGCGTCTTCACCTCGACATAGAAGAGGCTGACCGCTGCAAAGAGAGTGACGAGGGTGAAGCCCGTGACAAAAGTGGCAACGTAGCGCACATCGCGCACCTTCAGCGACACCAGGTAGACGGTGAGGATGGTTAGCGCTCCTGTTATGGAGAACTCATACATGTTGGCCCAGGGCACCCGGTTCGCAGCAATTCCGCGGAGCACCACTCCGACACCCAGCACAAGGGTGGCAAAGCCAAGCACCCAGAAGCCGAACTTTTCAAATCGAGACTCGGTTGAGTCATCTTTTAGCTTGGCTAGCTGAAAGGCAAAGAGCAACAGTGCAACGGCCAATAGGCCCATGGCAGCAGAAACAAACAGTAGGGACACCTGCGACAGCGGTTCGTTCAGAACAACGTTCAAACGCGAGCCTCTTTTTCTATCTCGTCTTTGATTTCACTGAGCACACTCTCCAGCTGCTCGTCATCGCCGCGAGCCAAAGCGGCATACTCAATTTTCTCACCTCGAACCCGCACCCAGACGCGTCTGCGGCGAATTGATAGCGAGAACACAATGGCAATAAGTGCAATAGCTGCAAATAGCAGTACCCAGAAACCACCCGGATTCCAAGCAACATCAACAGATGCAAAACGTAAGACGCCGTCAAAAGTGACCCGGCCGATTCCCCCAGGTAGATCTGCACTCTCTCCCGGACGAAGCTCAACTGGAGGATTCGGGCCCGTGCGGCTTGCCACCACCTCCAGCTGACTAGTGTCCAGGGCATACACGTTGCGCGGAATGCCGGAATCCAGCCCGAGATCACCGGTATAGACGTTCAGGGTCAACAACGGATCAATCGGATCAGGATAGATCGAGGTGTATGCCCCGGTGTCTAGCTCAGCGACAGTTGGATAAAAGAACGAAATCATTCCAATTTGCTCTGGTAGCGCATCCGGGACCTTGATAACGCCGAGTGAGGTCATGTTGGAATCCTGGGGCAGGTAAACCACCGGGCCAGAAAATGCCACCGCACCGGTGCCGTCGGTCACTGTGATAACCGGAGCAAAGCCGTTACCGGTGAGATAGACATTCGCTCCCGGTGCCGCCAGTGGGTGGTTCACTCGGAACTCTTGCGAGGTCGCTCCGCTGCCATCATCAAGCGTGGCACTTGCCACAAAATCGATTGGTTGGCCGAGGTTGGCTGGGTTTCTCAGGTCGTAGATAACTGCAAAGTCGTCTAGCTTCAGGCTGAATGGAACCAGCTCCCTCTCGTTGAAAAACGGACCCGGTGAGAACGAGTCGTAGCTAGCTAGGTTGTTCACAAACGTGTCACCCTCGACCAAAACTCTTTGACCTGAGAAGCTGAGGCCGCCGCCAACCCCAACCGCAATCAAAACTGCGACCAGCGAGAAGTGGAAAACCAAGTTGCCGGTTTCCTTGGCGTAGCCCTTTTCGGCCGAGACAGAGTCGCCCTGAATTTCCGCTCGGAAGCCATTTTGCTTGAGCACCTTGCGAACCTTTTCCAAATCCAGCGCTCCGGTGGATTCGAAATAGGACGACATGCGCTTGAG
>JALQUB010000072.1 GCA_023268635.1 Pseudomonadales bacterium | reverse complement strand
CATATAATGAATGGTGTTGTCGACACCGATACCGACCGAAATCGCGGCGATGGTAATTGTCATTATGTCGAGAGGAATTCCCAACCATCCCATGATTCCGAGCACGGATATCGCAGCGATCGCATTGGGAATAATACAAATCAGGCCAATCGACAAAGAGCGGAACAAAACGAGGAACATTAGCATGATCACAAACATGACGACGCCCAACGTAAGGATCTGCGACTCGTACAGGCTTTGCAGGACATTATTGTAGAGCACCAATACGCCCGTTACCCTCACCTGCTCGTCACTGAAACCAAACTCGTCCTCGATGCCGTGTTCAATGCGTTGCAGCAATTCGTCGCGCTTGAGATCGGGGTCGGATTCGATTACGCGCACATTAAAACGCAATTCATTTTCGTCGATTGCGATAAAGGGTTTGAGCACTGTGTCTTTTAACGCCTCCGGGATTCGCGAATAAAGTACCGCCCACAACACGCCATCGATCGGCTCGTTACCATTGAGTTTTCGGGCGAGCTGCACCACAGCTCCGAATGAGAGCACCTTGCCTGTTTGCGGATCGCTATCAATATAATTGTGAATTCGTTCTATACGATCCATCTTCGGCGCAGTAAACCAGTATGCGTCATCGTTGCTCGCACTATCGCCAAAACCGTCATCAAAATCCCCAAAGCCGTCATCGAAGTCGTCTCCGAAGCCATCATCGAATCCGTCATCACCGAAGCCATCATCTGCCTCTTCTTCACCGAGATCGACAATAACATCGAACGAAAGAGTCCCGCCGAGTTTTTCATCGAACAGGGTCATGCCTTGGTAAATTTCTGTCTTCTCACGAAAGTAGTCGATGAAACTATTTTCCACCTTGAGCTGAGTGAGCCCGACGATGCTAAGCAGAGTGATCACCGTATAAATAACGAGCACGGAATTATTCAATCGCGCCGTCAGCGTGGCCAAGCCTGTAGTGAGATTAAGCTTGAGATCGGAGGAGAGTTTCGTTGTGTCCTGCGGCAACAAGGTCAATGCCGCAGGGAACACACCGAACACGACGATTAGCGCGACGAAGACTCCGATCACCATCATCCAGCCGAAGGAAATAATGGGCGAAATCCCACTCACGATTAATGAACCAAATGCCACCGCAGTCGTCAGGCCGGTATAGAGGCAAGGCTTGAACATGCTCAAGATCGCATGACGAAGCAGCCTGTCGTGATCTGTAAAACTCCGCGTCGCACGCAGTTCCCGATAGCGCACGGTGAGGTGCACGGTGAGTGAAATCGTGATGATGAGTAGCAAGGAAATAAAATTGGACGATACAACTGTCACGCGCCAATCCATCAATCCGAGTATGCCTACCATCGTCACGCCAGCAATCGCGCAGCAGGCGAGTGGTAAGGCGATCCAGCGCAACTTACGGAAAATCAGACCGAGCGCGAGCACGATGAACGCGAGCACTCCGAAGCTAAAGCTCGACAAATCACCGCGAACAAAAGTCACCAAGTCGTCGGCAATCATCGGGGCACCGCCGAGGTAGATCTGAGCCTCGCCTCGGTAGTCGTCTAATAGATCGCGGATCTCCGCGATCGTCGCCGTCTGCCGAGCGGCGGTCATCACGGTATAGGCTGAATACTCATCCTCCACGGCTTGCAACTGCGCGAGCCCCATGGCATCCAATTCATTCGCCGCTTCTGCACGGCGCAACTCCGAGCGCTGCGCGAGGAGTTCCTGTGCTCTGTGATCGATCTCGAAACTCACCAGCATGCCAGCCGTTTCCCCATCGGGGCTGACAACGGCATTACTGAACACAGGGCTACTCATCAGCTCTTGTTTTGCGGCTTCGAGGTCAATGTCTTGTTCCAGGGTAAGGTAGTCTTCCGATATCCCCGTCAGCGGCGTGTCCTCGAAGATCGGCACATTGAGAATACTGTCGACGGATTCCACGCGAGGTAACTCGAGAAGCTCAGCCCTCAGGGCTCTGATCCTCTCCAGGACAGGACGAGAGAAGAGCTCGCCTTCTAGGGGTGTGTAGGCCACGATGACGGATTCGCGAATGCCGTAGCGGACGCCCACCTCGCGTGAATACTCCAGATCCGCGTCACCTTCGAGCAGCAATGAATCCGCTGAAGCGTCTAATCGAAAGAACTGGGTGTAATAGCCGAATCCCCCGGCGACTGCGAGGAGCAGGAAAAGCACGAGCCAGGGGCGGTCGAAGACCAAGCCAGAATAGAGCTTGGTGAGTGTGCGTTGTACAGACATGCAGTGATCCCGCATTAGCTAAGTAGACCGCGAACTATACTCCGAATGCCCTATTATTTCGATCTCGACAGTCTCGACATACCCACACATTTTGGGAGGATATGATGCACCTATCGTTGGAAATTCGCCGCTCAGACCCACTCAGAAAATCGGCAACTTATTGTGACTAATCAACAATTTCAGCTAGGATTGCCAATTAGCAAGTTGTTAGTCTGCTGCTAATTCTAGTAGAGTTGGAATCCAGTCGAATAAGCAAGGTCGAAGGAAGCAATCACCATGTTTAAAACTCAGATCCTCAACAAACTCGCAATTTCGGCCCTCGCCGTCTTTGCCATGGCTTCAGCGCAGGCGCAGGACGATTGGCTGCGCTCGATTCCCGATTTTGAATTAAGCGACCAAGCGAACCTCACGCATTCGCTGTCAGACTATGCCGACCGTGAGCTGATCGTCTTCTACGTGCAGGGTGTCGGTTGTCCGATCGCCCGTATCGCCGTGCCTAGCTACCGCGAAATTCGCGCCGAATACGCGTCTAAGAACATCGAATTCCTCATGTTCAATTCCAATATCCAGGACAATATCCCGCGCATCGCCAAAGAAGCCGATGAATTCGGCATCGACTTCACCATCCTCAAAGACGAGGGGCAGACACTCGCGAAGACACTAGGCGTGGAGCGCACCGCCGAGGTGTTCGTTGTCGACCCGAAGACCCGCGAAGTGTTCTTCCGGGGACCGATCAATGACAAGCTGGGCTATGAGACTCAGAAGAACAACGCCAGCGCACATTACCTCAAAGACGCCCTGGACACCGTGCTCGCGGGCGGGACGGTCAATATGGACGAGATTCCGGACTCTAAAGGCTGCCTGGTCGCTATTTTCTAATGATCTCGACATTGGGTGCTACGCTTAAAACGCCAGCCACGCTGGCGTTTTTCGTTTTTACATTCCCGTCCCCCCACTTTGCTGCTAAATTGCGCCCATGACTGAATCCAATAAGCCCTCGGCGGCTCAACGCCGAAGCAGTAGCCGGCTGCTCGCCAGTACCGCGGTGTTCCTCAAGCCCTATCTCACACAGATTACCGTCGCTTCAATCGCATTGATCTTCACCTCGGCGTTGACCCTAGGGCTCGTGCAATATGTACGACTCATCGTCGACAAGGGGTTTGTCGAAGGCTCTACCGAATCACTCAATACTGCCATCATCGGCTTCCTAGTCGTCGCGATCCTGCAGGCATTCGGCACCTTCGCCCGCTTCTATTGGGTATCCTGGCTCGGCGAACGGGTCACCGCAGACATCCGCAAGGCCGTGTACAAACACATCATCAATCTGCACCCGAGTTATTTCGAAGAAAACCTAAGCGGGGAAATTCAATCGCGCATCACCACCGACACCACATTAATCCAGTCGGTGATCGGCTCGTCGGCATCCATTGCGCTGCGCAATCTGCTCATGATGATCGGAGGCGTCTTATTTTTATTCATCACCAACCCCAAGCTGACCAGCGTTGTCTTGATCTGCATCCCGCTCGTAATCGGACCGATCATGTTCTTCGGCCGCAAAGTCAGACGCTTGTCCCGTGACAGTCAGGATGAAATCGCCAATGTAGGCGCTTATGTCGGCGAGAGCATTCAACAAATCAAGACGGTCCAGGCGTATAACCAGCAGCAACACAACGACAATATGTTCTCGCGTTATGTCGAGACTGCATTCGAGGTGGCGAAAGATCGTATTTTCATGCGATCTGTACTTATCACACTGGTGATGACCTTGGTCTTCGGCGCCTTGGCGGTCATGATCTGGGTTGGTGGACAAGATGTGATTAGTGGCCGCATGTCGGCCGGTGAGCTCACCGCTTTTGTTGCCTATGCAGTGATCGTCGCAACGGCAGTCGGCGCAATTAGCCAGGTCATCAGCGAATTGCAACGCGCGGCGGGTGCGATGGAAAGACTCATCGAGCTGCTCGAAGCTGAGAGTCTTATTCAATCGCCAGAGCAAGCGACAAGGCTCGTTGGCGAATTCCGAGGCCAACTCGATTTTGAAGCTGTCAGCTTTTCCTACCCTTCGCGCCCTAACACCAATGCGCTCGACGACGTCACACTCAGTTTGCGTCCGGGCGAGAGCCTCGCATTAGTCGGCCCTTCGGGTGCGGGTAAGTCGACGCTGCTCGACCTCGTGTTGCGATTTTACGACCCGAAATCGGGTCGCGTCACGCTGGACGGTGTCGACATTCGTGAGCTGACTCCGGAAGCACTGCGCAGCCACATCGCGATCGTCTCGCAGCAACCCGCTTTGTTTACCGGCAGCGTCATCGACAATATTCGCTTTGGCAAGCCCGAAGCGAATCTGGAGGAAGTCCGTGCGGCGGCGGAGTCGGCATTCGCCAGCGAATTCATTGAATTGCTCCCCGAAGGCTACGACAGCTACCTCGGCGAAGGCGGTGTCCGTCTCTCGGGCGGTCAGCGGCAGCGACTGGCAATCGCGCGCGCGATTCTCAACGATCCAGAAATTTTGTTGCTCGATGAGGCAACCAGTGCGCTCGATGCGGAGAGCGAACGCAAAGTGCAACTGGCTTTAGAAAAACTCATGGCTGGACGGACCTCGTTAGTCATCGCGCATCGACTGTCCACGATTGTTAATGTTGATCGTATCGCCGTGCTCGAGCAGGGTAGACTCATCGCAACAGGGACTCACAAAACGCTGCTGGAAGACTGTGAGCTCTATGCCAATCTGGCTCAGCTTCAATTTGGAGAGGCATAACAAATCTAGACTTGCGAGCACGGCGTATCAGCGTCAATTCGATTTCTCACTCAGGTCGCCGATACCTAATTCAAGCAATAGCAATGAGGAAAGCTCCGCAATGAACGCTCCGCAACACCTCGATCCGATCTTTACCAAAACGTGTCGACTGGATGGCAGCGATCCCGAAAAAAAACGTGAAGAAATACTTCACTACTTTCACCAGACTTTTAGCCTCTATGAGCGTCTGTTTGACTGCCTAGTGAGCGATGACGCCTTCTATCGCAGAGCGATCCCATTGCGTCATCCATTGATTTTTTACTACGGCCACACTGCTGTTTTTTTTATCAACAAACTCCATGTCGCCAAGCTCATACCCGAACGACTTGATCCCCGCATAGAATCCATGCTCGCCATTGGGGTCGATGAGATGTCCTGGGATGATCTCGATCAAACCCATTACCAGTGGCCAACTCCCGCAGAGGTGAAGGACTATCGTAATAAGACACGCGCGATCGTCGAGGAATTAATAAGCACAACCGAGCTCACACTGCCGATTGGATGGGATGATCCGCTGTGGATTGTAATGATGGGAATCGAACATGAGCGAATTCATCTTGAGACATCCTCGGTATTAATTCGCCAATTACCATTGCACCTCGTCAAACCCAACCCACTCTTCCCCGAATATCACAACGCCGGCTCCGCACCTAGCAATTCTCTGCTGCCGGTACCGGGAAGAAGAATTGAGCAGGGCAAAAGCCGGCAAGACCCATTCTATCGTTGGGATAATGAATACGGTTATCTGGAAACAGCGGTTGCAGATTTCAATGCGAGCAAGTACTTGGTCAGCAATGGGGAGTTCCTCGAATTCGTGCAAGCAGGTGGCTATGCGAAACAGGCATACTGGGACGAGGAAGGCTGGGCTTGGCTGCAGCACAGCCGAGCACAACACCCCAGCTTCTGGATAGTCGATGGAGAGAATTACCGTTACCGCTGCATGAGCACGGAACGTGCAATGCCCTGGAACTGGCCGGTGGATGTGAATGCCCTGGAAGCCGCGGCTTTCTGCCGCTGGCTCTCCGAGAGAACGGGCAAAGCCATTCGCCTGCCGACGGAAACGGAGTGGTTGTGTCTGCGCCAGGAAATACCTTGCGACCAACCCGACTGGGAGAAGGCTCCCGGTAATATCAATCTAGAGTTTGCCGCGTCCGCCTGCCCAGTCGATCACTTTGGGACTCGCTGCGCCAATGGCGAAGAGTTCTTCGATATTATTGGCAATGTCTGGCAATGGACCCAAACACCGATAGATGGCTTACCTGGCTTCGAAGTGCATAAAGTCTATGACGATTTTTCCACGCCGACCTTCGATGGTCAGCACAATCTAATTAAGGGTGGGAGTTATTTCTCAACCGGCAATTGTGCCCTCCGAGATTCACGCTATGCCTTCAGGCGGCACTTTTTCCAGCACGCTGGATTTCGCTATGTCGAAGGCGAAGAACCCGTTATTCCTTCCGGCAATCCCTATGAAACCGACGAACAGGTTTCACAATACATTGAGTTTCATTTTGGCGAAGAGTATCACGGGGTAGCAAATTTCGCCGCGAACTGCGGCAAGCTATGTCTAGATTATTTCGCAGCAAAAACCAACAAACAACAATCGCATCGCGCCCTTGACCTCGGTTGTGCCATTGGCCGCAGTAGCTTCGAGCTGGCACAGGAGTTCGATCATGTCGATGGCATCGATTTCTCAGCCCGCTTCATTTCCGTGGCAACCCAACTCAAAGAGAATGGCAGTAAGCGCTACATGATTCGAGACGAGGGTGATTTATTTAGTTTCCGTGAAGCCTCTTTAGCCGAGCACGGACTGGCGGACACAGCTCATAAATGTCATTTCTGGCAGGGTGATGCATGCAACCTCAATGAGAAATTTACTGACTATGATCTCGTATTTGCAGGAAACCTCATCGACAGACTGTATGAACCGGCAAAATTTCTCCAACGCATCCATGAATTAATAAATGAAGATGGTCTACTTATACTCACCTCGCCGTATACTTGGCTGAGTGATTTCACCGAGCGGGGAAATTGGATCGGTGGATTCAAACGCGACGGTGAAAATTTCACCACCCTCGATGGATTACAGGAAGTACTCTCGCCTCATTTTAATCTAGTCGATGAGCCTCGCGATGTGCCCTTCGTCATCAGAGAGACGGCGCGTAAATTCCAGCACTCGATCTCACAGATGACAGTCTGGCAGCGACGGATGAATTAACAGATGCACTTCCCTCACTACGAGCTCGCCGCCTATCAGGCACAATATAATTCGAAGGCCCGGGGTAAACTGGGTGCCGCAACACTCGAGCTCAAGCATCTCAATGAAATTTTGGAACTCGCGAGTCCAGCGCAATTAAGGGAATGGCAGCAACTCAAACTCAGCTATGCTCCCGAGCGAGGATCAGAAGCGTTAAGAGAGATGATTGCTGCTAACTATCCGGAACTCGACGCCGACAATGTAGTGGTATTTTCCAGCGCAACAGAAGCACTATTCTGTATCTGCCATTCAGAAATTAAAGCGGGTGATCACAGCAGCGTGATTATCCCCTGTTACGAACCACTCGCTAAAATAGCTGACTCTATCGGCGCGACAGTTTCAAGCATCGCGCTTAAGCACGATGAAGATTCATCGAAATGGACACTCGATGATGGGGAGATCTCAGAAGCAGTCCAGGCTAGTGATCAGCTCTTTATCAACTTCCCTCACAACCCCAGCGGCGCACTAATTTGCCAAACACAATTAGATAATATCGTCGCCAACTGCCAGCGGAACGGAACTCGACTTATTAGCGATGAAGTGTTTAACGGACTCGAACACGATACCGACACCCGCTTAAGCCCCGTCGCTTGTCTTAGCGAATCTGGAGTGAGTATCGGCTCGATTGCCAAACCACATGGCGTCGGTGGGGTCAGAATCGGATGGGCGGTGAGTCAAGACAAGACCTTATTAGCACGCGCCGTAGCTTGCCGACGTAGCTTGTCAGTCTGCTCGGGAACCACCGATGAATGGCTAGCCCGTCTGGTGCTGGAACACTCGGAGGCTCTGCGAGAGGCATCAATCACGCGATTGAAGTCGCATCTAGCACTCATTGAAGAGTCCTTACCACTGCTGGCAGGCAAGCTAAAGTGGACGCATCCTGCGGCGGGCTGCACCGCTTTTCCCTTGCTGAGCAGAAAAGGCAGCAATTCCGAACCGGAAAATTGCGCGGATTATTGGGCACAACGCTGTCTCGAGGAAACCGGCAACATGCTGGTTCCGGGCCGCTGCTTCTTCGGCGGAGACTCTGAACAATTCAGCGGAGGTATCCGTTTAGGCTACGGATTACATAGCTTCCCTGAAACGTGGCAGGCGTTTGTTGAATTTCTACAGAAAGCGTAATCACTCACGCTACTCGACGAAGGCTCGCTCGATGACGTAATGCGCCTGAATCCCGTGGCGTGACTCTTTGAAACCCCAGCCTTCGATAATTGCACAGGTGTCTTTCAGCATCGAAGGACTGCCACATATCATGAAGCGATCGTCATCGAGATTAGGCTGAGGCAGACCGATTTCCTCGAATAACTTGCCGCTAGACATCGCATCCGTCAGACGACCCTGGGTACGAAACTCCTCCCGCGTCACGGTGGGGTAGTAAATCAACTTCTCGCGCACTTCTTCACCGAAGTACTCATTGTTCGGCAACTCATGGGTGATGAATGCTTCGTAGGCGAGTTCCGATACTTCGCGAACGCCGTGGGTCACGATGACTTTCTCGTAGCGCTCGTAGACCTCAGGGTCCTGAATGATGCTCATAAATGGCGCGAGGCCAGTACCCGTGCTGATCAGATACAGATTGCGACCCGGTAGTAAATGGTCAACCACGAGCGTGCCCGTGGGTTTGCTACTCACGAGCAGCTCGTCCCCAACTTGGATATTTTGTAGCCGCGAGGTGAGAGGGCCGTCCTGCACCTTAATGCTGAAGAACTCGAGCTCTTCTTCGTAGTTTGGACTCGCGATGCTATACGCTCGCATAAGGGGCTTGCCCTCTACCTGCATGCCAATCATCACAAAATGGCCATTCTCAAACTTAAGACCCGCGTCACGCGTAGTCTTAAAACTGAATAGCGTGTCGTTCCAATGGTGAACGGCGGTGACGCGTTGCGAGGTAATTGCGGCCAACTGACTAGCTCCTAAATGATCTGTTAATCCGTCGGCCGAGTATTCACTTCTGACCTTCGAAAGGGACTGCTCCTGCGCCAAATCGGTAGAATCGCGTACAATGGCGACATCGAGCGAGTGCGGATTATAGGGGCTATATGCTAGTCCTGCAAAAACCAAAACCGTGGGTTCTTATAACCCGAGGGAATAAAGAAGATGAGTATTCACTCTGAGCTGCGCGAAGACTCCCGCCGCAGGCGTTTCGCCGACCTTTTGGTGAGATGGCGAGGCCCGCTAGCCGCAGCCGCAGCTCTCCTCTGTATGCTGCTAAGCGCAGGCATCCCACAAAGCAGGTTCAACACGTCGCTCGATGCACTGCTGACCGAGAACGACCCATTCCTCGCCGAAGCCAACTTCCTCGATGAACAATTCCCTCAGACGCTGGAAATCCGCTTCGCACTCGCCGCCCCCGCTGGGGAGACGGTGTTCGATCAGCGGGTGATTGATGCCCTGAGTGAACTCAAACGCCGCTACGAAGACATACCGTACGCCGAGCGACTCAGTTCCCTGCTCGATTTTTACTCACCCGAGAGTCAAACTCGCCTGTTCCAATTCTCCCTCGAGAGCTACCGCCAAGAAGACCTCGACGCGCTGCTAGAACCCGCCTTGAAGGACCGATTGCTCACCAACTCACTCCTCGCTGGTGAAGGGACATTAACATTCGCGGTTATCTCACTCTGGCAGACCTCTCTGGAAAGTGAGGAGCGTGCCGCCGTCGCTACGGCAATTCACGCGCTGCGCGACTCGTTGCGTCTCGCGCACCCCGACGTCGACATTGCTGTCATGAGCGACATCCTGCTCGAAGAATCGTCTCAGCAGGCTATGATTGATGACCTCTCGCAGTTGCTCCCCTTCGTCATACTGCTTTGTGTATTCGTCATTTGCCTATGCTTCCGCTCGCTGCGATTCGGCGCGAGTATTCTCACCCACACGCTAGTCACCTGTCTGTGCACGATCGGCTTCCTTGCCTACAGCGGCTTTAGCTTCAACAGTATCTCGGTCATCGCTCCACTCATCGTCGTGATTATCGCAGTCGCGAATAGCGTGCATATCATCTCGCTATTCCGCCAAGGACTCATGAAGGGAATGCCTCGCACGCAAGCGATGATTACTAGCCTGGCGCACAATCTTGTGCCGATCACCCTCGCTGCTCTCACGACGGCGATTGGGTTTGTCTCGCTATTACTCAGCTCCTCACC
>JALQUB010000051.1 GCA_023268635.1 Pseudomonadales bacterium | reverse complement strand
GACAATCGCGACACGTTCCTGTCGGTCTTCGGTGAAGAGCTTCGCGCCGAGACCGGCTGCGTCGACAAGGTCATCGATGGCTGGCTCTTTCAGTGTTACTTTGCTATTTAATGTAATCATTTTGTTTACTCCGGTTTGTTTTGTTGTTTGCTTCACTTCAATGATTAAATTATAGTTCACCTGTAATTACAAACATTGATCTAAATCACACTTTAGTTAACTCGTAATATCTCAATACATCGTCAATTTTTACAGCCGCTGAGCCGTGCACATGCCACAACTCAGGATCAAAGTCGGATGCGGTAGCGATCTGATTAACCGGCTCAACAGGTGATAATCGACCTATCACCAAAATAACGCGCTTTTGCTGATCCATGCTGCGAAACATGCTGAAACGCTCGCCATGCTTGTCGATGACTATCATACGATTTTGAACTCCTGTACTAAAAATTTGCCAGATGGTAGTGATTGTACCTTCGCTACCGATTCTTTTTTGATCCAAGCCTGCACGCAGTCACGATATTGGTGTCGAGATAGCTTTGAATAGCCATGAAGTTGCAACCACAATCCAGCACTTTTAAGATCGTCAAATTTTTCATCGTTGAATTCTGCAAGCATGATTCTTTTAACTCCAAGTAACGCACAAAATAACGCAGACTGTCGCACGGTTTCATTTCTGATTAGCTTACCAATGTACCAGCTTCTTCTGCTGAAAGATGAATCAGAATTCGAATATGTGCATCGCTTTCCAGCCATTATCTCAATGACAGAATCAATGCTCATACCATGCTCAACCATGCGGACAAAATTTCTTGCATCCTCATCGCTGATCTCTCGCTTGTTTCGGTACCCGTCAGCGATCTGTTTAACGCAAATCATCTGCTTTACTCGCAGCGCGATCCAACTCTGACGACTCGCGTTCTGATTTAGCGTACTCTGTCAGCAATAACCAGGCGCGCTCATTACCAGCGTCCAGCAGCCTGAAAACATGTTGTTTCCATTTGTTGTGATTGATAAATGACGCAGCTTGCTGGCAGTGTTTATACTCCTTTGCATCATCAAACATACACCACATTGACTCATAGAGATCGGTTTGCGTTGCCAGATGATTAAAGAAATCATCTAGGCGTGTCTCAAAAATATGTTGCGCGTGGTCGCTTACGTTGTATTTTTTCATTCTGCTTAGTCCTTTTATTCATCTAGACATGAAATAATCACGTCATTCATTGTTGCGTCTTTCTTGTATTGTCTGCACCACCTAACTATCTCGGATAGACGAGCATCAATATCGAAAACTTTTGAATGTCTAACTGTATTGAAGTCACTTTCTGAAACTTGCTCATAAGTCACATAAGTTGCAACAATTTTCATATTATCGTCCGCCTTTAGATGTGTTACTAAATGCTTTACGTGAATGCGATTCTATCCGAGATTTGTTATATTCAAGCAAATCGCCAGCCGTCATCCACTTGTCTCCGCTCCCATACATCGGAGTTTTTGAAGGTAGTGATTCCAAGAATTTTTGAACTTTACAGGCCGCTAGATACAAATCGTAACTACTCCCATTATTTGCGCTTAGCGCTGCATATTCTTTAGCTATCTCATTGTACTTTTTCATTTCTGCTGTTTCTGTATTCATTTCGCTTAGTCCTTGTCAGTTTCAATGCAGCAATTATCATTCATCACCGATAACAAAACAGTGATCTAGATCAATAAACAGTTTCAAATTTGCGGTATTATTTAGGCATTGAAAACAACGGAGAAGCAGCCGTTTTATTCCCCCTTTGTCCCAAGCAATGTGAGTTTGACGCTTAACGGGGCACCCAGAAGAAGACTTCCCAGTCACGGAGTGGCTCGGAGCCCTCATAGAGCGGCTCATCTAGGTTTCTTCCGGCTTTTTCTGCCCAGAGCGCCATCATGGCAAGGCGTTCATCGCCGAACTTCTCGATAGCTTCCATCTCATAGGTAGCATCGCCGATACGCAGCCAACCGTCACCGCCACGGTCTCGGACACGCTGCGCCCATAGCCCCCCATCGGGCCGAGTTGCCGTGATGACGCCACCCTCGGCACCCACCCACATCAGATAATTAACAAAAGGCGGAAATCCAGCCTGTTTCATCAGCAGCGGACCCTGAACAGCGCCATTTAACGGCCTAAAATCCTCTGGAGCTTCGGTGGCTGTGCCGCCAATAATGACTCCTGGAATCCGTCCTAGACCTTCATTGCTTAGATAGGGCGCTGTCGAAATCCAGCCTAGGACCGCAATCACAACAATCCCCGCTGCCGCTTTGACGAATTTACTCATAACGAAGTCTCCTTATTGTTTTTTTTGAAATAACTTCTACAGCGTCAAAGTAGCGCCAATGATTCAATTTGTCGATAAAGATTCCACCTTCCCGCAATGCCGCTGTTAATCAACTCCTCCAACGAAATGCCACTTAAGCCATTGAAAAATATGATGTGATTTATTGAGCGGGCAATCATTACAATTAATTTACTCAACTGTCGCATTGTCATGTTCTTGTAATATTCGAGTAATAGAGTGCATCTATCGCTGAGATGTCCCTCGTCCTGTCTCAGCTTGTTCGACTCAAGGAGAGAAATAAGATGAACAAACGAACTACACTCAGCACGTCATTGATCGCACTAGCCTCGCTTGGCTTAGCGATTGGAAATGCTAATGCCGCGGATAAAGAGCTTCTCGATATCCTGTTGGCTAACGGCGCAATCGATCAAACTCAGTACGATGAACTTGCTGCCAAGGAAATCCTAGAGAAGTCAGACGTTGTCAATGTTGGCTTCGCGAATGGCAGCGGACTCAAAGTGACATCCGCAGACGGTGATTTCGAAGTTGAAATCGGCGGACGCCTCCACCTTGATTTCGTCGACCACTCTTACGATTCACGCATTGGGACAGATCCTGTTAGCGGGAGCCAAGTCCGTCGTGGTCGAATTGAAATAAACGGGACATTCAATAAAAACTGGGGCTACGCGGCTGAATTCGATCATGCCAAGAACAAAGTCTCTGTAAAAGATATCAAATTGGGTTATGAAACTGATGCCGGCGCTAGCCTCTACGTGGGGCATCAGAAGCAACCTTTCAGCCTCTCTATGGAAATGAGCTCGAATGACATTCCTTTCGTCGAACGAAGTGCCGACAATTACTTAGTCGCCGCATTTACTGACCGCGCGATTGGTGCACGCTACGAGAACAGCGGTGATAATTGGTTCTTCGCCGGAGGGGTGTTCGGTGACTCTCTGAAAACGGGCTCGGTAGCAGGTGACGAGGGATGGGGCACTTCGGGCCGTTTCGTCTATGCACCTATCAACGAAGACGATAGGGCCATCCATTTCGGTGTTCGTGGCTCCTACCGCGAAACCGACATCGCGACTCCGGCCGTCAGTATCAAAGACAAGACTACTGACTTCTCGGGACTCAGCATAGTCAGCACGGGCACACTCAACGATGTCGAATCTGCGACTCTCTATGGTCCTGAATTCGCCGCTGCTTGGGGGCCACTCTACGTCTTCGCGGAGCAAACGACGACAGAACTGTCTCGCACCGCAGCCTCTGATCTTAGCTTCGGCGGGTGGCATGCCGCCGCTGCATGGAGCCTCACCGGCGAGAGCCGTGCATCACGCTACAGCATGAGTTCTGGAGAATTCAAAGGATTGCGCCCTGCGCAAAACTTCGACTGGGCGAATGGTGGCATCGGCGCTTGGGAAATTGCCGCCCGTTACGCAAGCATCGACCTGAACGATGGCAATGTGATTGGTGGTGAGGAAGATGCTTTATCAGTTGCTTTGAACTGGTACCCAAACCGCAATGTGCGATTCATGGCTGATTGGACACGCATCTTGGATACCGATGCATCAAACACTATCCGTCTGTATGCACCGGATATGAACGTGTTCACTTTAAGGACGCAGTGGAGTTTCTAATCCCAGTACCGAATAGAAATAGAAGCGCTTAAAAAAAGCCCTGCATTGCAGGGCTTTTTTATGGTTGTTCAAAGGACGCCATGTTCCTGCAATGACATGACCGAATACGGAGAGCCTATTCCGACCGATTTTTTTATCTCACCCAATAAGGTCTCTACAAAACTTTCATCCAATAACAAATCGAAGCGAATCGCTAATGCTCTACCCGTCACCTTCTCCAAGGTACTGAGCATTTCTCCATCGCCATGCCTGCGAATTTCATAAGATGAGAAGCTGGTGAGCTGAACGAAGCCGAGTAGGCAATCAATCATGTCTTCCTCGAGAGAAGGTGCTATATCCACTGTTAGCCTTACGATCATTTTCCTAACACTCCCCTATTAAACTTCGTTGCCGCGCTTGCGTGTCGTTTTGAGATAGACCAAAGGGAACAGGTAAAGCGTCAATAATGTTGAACTGATCAAGCCACCGATTACCACAATGGCCAGCGGTTTTTGGATTTCGGATCCCGGTCCAGTAGCGAGTAGCAGAGGAACGAGACCGAACGCACAGATACTCGCTGTCATCATTACGGGGCGCAAACGTCGTTGAGCACCCTCTCTCACAATATCGATGACTTCCATCCCCTTCGCATGCAGATAATTAAAATGCGACATGAGAACCACACCATTTAATACTGCGATACCGAGTAAAGCGATAAAACCAACCGAAGCGGGCACCGACAAAAATTCTCCGGTTACCCACAGTGCTAATAGTCCACCTGTCATCGCAAAAGGAATATTAGAGAGCACTAATGCAGTCTGTTTCAATGAGCCAAACGTGAGGAAAAGAATAAACGCGATGAGTAGCAGGGAGACTGGAATAACCAAGGCTAGTCGAGCCGCAGCCCGCTGTTGGTTCTCAAATTCACCACCCCATTCCACGACGCTACCGACTGGCAGGTCTGCCTCCTGCAACACCAGCGCCCTCGCCTCGTCGACGAAACCGACGAGGTCACGCCCTTCAACATTAGTTCTCACAACGGCGAAGCGTTGCCCCGATTCTCTAGAAATCGAAACCGGCCCCTCCGTCCGTTCAATCGAGGCTATCTCACCTAAAGCGATTGAGTCGCCATTTTCTAAAACGATGAAGCGGTTCTCCAATGCTGCGAGACCATCGCCCAATAGAGAATCATATCGTACAACCAGTGGCACTCTCGCGCCGCCCTCGAGAATTGTGCCAACTACTAAGCCTTCGAGTTCCGCTCTGAGTTGGGCCTGCAATTCGTCGGCATTGATTCCAAGCTGGCCGCTTCGTACTCGATCGACTTTAACTTGTAAATATTGTGCACCTTCATTGAGGGCTGCTGTCGTATCGACGGCTCCTGGTATGCGGGAAACGATATCGGAAATACGTTGCGCACCCGCATTTAATTCTCCAATATCATTGCCAAAGAGTTTGATCGCCACATCTCCTCGCGATCCTGTGAGCATCTCAGAGACACGCATATCGATAGGCTGTGTAAATCCGAAATTCACCCCGGGAAATTGCTCCAGCACAGCGCGAAGCCTCGACTCTAAATCTGCTTTGTCCTTAGACACCCACTCATCAACTGGCTTCAGTTGCAGGAACATATCGGTTTCGTTTAATCCCATAGGATCCATACCGATCTCATCGGAACCTGCTCGCGAAACTACGCGCTCGATGTCTTCTACATTCGCCAATATCGCCCTTTCAACCGCTTGTATGATTTCTACCGAGGTCTCAAGATTAATAGAGGGGATAGTCTCTAGTTGAATGATTAAATCACCCTCATCCATCGTCGGCATAAATGTCTTCCCGACCCTCGGATAGACAACGGCGGTGAGCACCAACAACACGGCCGCAGCGATCGCGACGAGCCTCTGATGGCTCAGCGCCCACTCCAATGTCGGTTGATAAATTTTCGACAGGGTGCGCGCGAGCCATGGCTCTTTGTGACTGCTCGCGTTAACCAGCACTGACGCAAGGGCCGGAACAAGCGTCAACGAGACGAGCAGCGATCCGAGCAATGCAAAAACAATCGTCATCGTCACCGGACCAAAAAGCTTCCCTTCGAGTCCCTGCAAAGTAAGCAGTGGCAAGAAAACGATAATAATGATCGCGATACCTGCAGTAACCGGCATCGCGACTTCTCGTACCGCTCGATAAATTATATGTAAAATCGGTAATTTCCCGACCCCAGAATTTTGCGAGTGAGCGTGAGTCGCCAGAGAGGCAACTATGTTCTCAACGATGACGATAGAGGAGTCGACGAGCATACCTATCGCGATGACGAGACCACCTAGACTCATGAGATTGGCGCTCATCCCATTCGCATCCATCAATAGGAAAGTGGCTAGCGCGGCGAAGGGTAAAACGATAGCCGCTGTCAGTGCCGCCCGCCAACTGCCGAGATACAAAACAAGAAGTGCAACAACCAAGATCACTGCTTCTATAAGCGCCTTCGCAACGGTAGCAACTGCCCCCTCGATAAGAACACTACGTTCGTGGAAGATTTGCGTATGCGTGCCCTCAGGAAGCGTCGCATTAATTTCTTCGAGCTTCGTATTCAAATTGGCGATCAACTCACGTGCATTCACACCACGCAATCCGATCACTAGACCTTCAACTGCTTCAGACTTACCATCGGCACTCACCGCGCCGTATCGAGTCAGTCTTCCCATGTTCACAGTGGCGACCTGATCGAGACGCACCTTGTCACCACTGCGCGTTTCGATCTGCAACGATTCGATATCGGGAATAGCAGTGAGGGCGCCCTCAATACGAACGAGTATTGCTTCTTCACCCTGATCTATGCGACCGGCGCCGTCGTTCTTATTATTCATTTCGAGCGCAGAGACAATAGCATCACCGCTCACACCGAGTTGCTGCATGGCGCCAAGGTCTGGCTTCACTTCGTAGGTCTTAACGAAACCTCCCAAAGCATTCACATCAGCCACACCTGGCACCGTGCGTAGAGCTGGTCGAATAGTCCAGTCGAGCAAAAACCGACGCTCTTCCAGAGTGAGCGTGTCACTTTCAATGGTGAACATGAACATATCGCCTAACGGCGTACTCATGGGCGCGAGGCCACCGCTTATGCCCACTGGCAAGTCTCCCCACACGCCGTTTATACGTTCGGCGACTTGCTGGCGCGCCCAATAAATATCCGTACCCTCTTCGAAATCGAGCGTAATGGAGCTAAGCGCGTACTTAGACAAGGAACGTAATACCGTCTTCTGCGGGATGCCGAGCATCTCAACTTCAAGCGGTTGAGTGATGAGCGCTTCGACTTCAGCTGGTGTCATACCCGGCGACTTAATGATTACCTTGACTTGAGTAGGCGAGATATCTGGAAAGGCATCGATAGGGAGACTCAACATCGCCCGCGCACCAAAACCAATAAGCAGTAACGACAACAATGCGAGCAGGAGTCTCTGGCTGAGAGCCAGTTGAATGAGTCGGGATAGCACTATGAATCTCCGCCTAAGCCGAGTTGCATGCCCTTCAATAAAGCGGTGCCTACAACTGCGATACTTTCACCAACGCTTAACCCGGAGACCGCCGCATAATCTCGTCCGATGGGCCTGAGATTCAACGCCCTTGCGCGGATGCTGTCGCCCTCTCGCACAAAGATCTGAGTCTGGCCATCGCTATAAACCACGGCAGTCGCAGGCACTAGCACTCCGCCCAGCGAAGGTTCGATTATGACCTCCAGTTTCGTGCCTAGCGGATAATCGACATTGCTGTCGAACTCTGCGAGCAACTCGACGGTTTGTGATTGAGTGTCTGTCGAATAATCTCGCTGCCTGAGTGTCAAGGCACTAGACGAATCGGCAATGCTGAGCTTACCACCCTCTGACAAGCCTCTCGCCAGCTTTGAACTCAGTTTGATTGAGAGCCACTTGTTAGAATTAGGTTCTAATTCTGCGAGTTCGTCTCCGACAGAGACTGGCTGTCCACGACGAGCAGCCTGATGAACGAGCATTCCATCATAGGGCGCTCTTAGTAACGCATAACCCATATAGGAATTCTTCTCTGATAATTCCTTCTTTAAGGCTTCATCGAAACCTAATCTAGCCAACGATTGCGCTGCGGCAGCCTCTTCTCTAATCGCCTGTTGCAATACAATTTGCGCTTGTTGTTGTCTGCGCTGCGAGACGATGCCTTCAGCAACCAAACGATCGATTCTTGTAGCCTCTAGCTGGGCGGTTTCTAAGCCGGCCTGTGCTGCGATCCATGTACTCTGCTGTGCCGCGGCTTCACTGCTAAAAATGACTGCGAGCAGCTCTCCTTTTTTGACCGAGTCTCCCATGTTCACCAGCCACTCACCGACTTCACCCTCTACGGTTGAAAACAGCTGCGAGCCTTGAGCGGGAGCCGCGATAACCAATCCGGGAGCTCTAACTCCCATCCCCGGTGCAACTGCCGTGGCCGGCACGAAACGAATACCAAGATTCATTAACTCCTGATCACTCAGACTCAGTCCTTCATCAGAGCTCTGCGCATGTGCAAGAGTCATCATTGAAAGCCAGGCCGTCACCACCACCAAGCCACGAAGCTGCTTTGCGCCTCCACGGCGATTTATACGCTCCTGCATCTTGCGAATCATGGAACCTCTCCTACTGCCTGATTGTATTGCGCGATTAGCGCTTGCTGTTCTTTAAATAGTGAATCGTGTGCCCGAGCGACTTCGACTAACTGCGCTCTAATCCTTAGCACCTGCTCAAGATCAATCTCCGCTTCATCGAAAGCGGTCAAGGCCATCTCGACTCGGCGCTCAGCCAAAACCAACCGCGCCTCGCTAATCTTTCTCGCCTCGGTGTTGACGCTTAACTCGTGCTCCGCTTCGTGCAGTTGGCGCTCTAACTCTCGCTTAGTGCTATGAAGTTCAACTTCTACACGAGTTGCTGCAGCTCGAGCATCAGCGACGATGGGGCGAGACTGACGCTTCCCTCCTAGCGGGATCGTCACGCCAAAACCAATGGTGTCGTTGTGGGGCAACATAGCGCCTGCCTGTTCTCGCCGCACTCCGACATTCACCGTCGATCGGTTTAATGAACTCACGGCGAGCCTCTTTGAATCACGCGAGGCGATATCAAATTCTGAGGCAAGTAATAAGAGAAGTGGATGAGTGCTTGGGACTGTCTCGCGTTCTTCGCCGAGTTCCTCTTCTATGAACGCGGGGATGGCATCTAAACCCGTGATAACCTGATATTCACGATGAGCAACGACAACTGCCGCGTTCGCATTTAAAACGGCTATTTGTTGTTCGAAGAGTTCGGCTTCGATGCGCAATAATTCTAATTCCGCGAGCTCACCAGCGGCCACAAGCTGTCCGACGGTCTGTCGAATTTCTGTCAAATTCTCAGAAAGCGCCTGCTCTCGCTCGAGTTCCAACTCAGCAGCCGCTACGGCCGCGACGGCTGTCCGTACGCGTCCGGCAGCCAACCATCGCAAAAAACCATCGAACGCCTCCGTCCGCCGCTCATGGGACTCACTTAACTCACTTGTTAGCCGTCGTTCATTGAAGCGCCAGAGACTCATCTCTAAGCCTAACTCGGTCTCGCTCACACCCTGCCCATCGGTCCAATCGTCGGCCAAGTAGGAAGCCTGCCACGTTGCTTGTCCCGGCGTGAGGCCTTTGGCGAGATTCGAGTAGGCTCGCGCTTGTTCACCGTGCGCTTCTTTTAACAATGCCTCAGGCGCATATTCAATAGCCGCGGCGATCACATCGCTTAAGCTAAGCTGCTGACTCACAACTAATTCCACATGCGCATCATGAGATTGAGCCATTACAGCTGCACTCGATAGCATGCTGACTAGCCAGAGCACAATGCGGCCGCTGCGGCCTGTCCGATAGTTCTTCATTATGGCTTCCCTGCGTCGCTTAGGGTTGAATCCTAAATTCAGGCAATTCTTATCCGTCGACAGTGTGAAGGTAAATTCTTATCAAATCCTTAAGAAACCAGATTCCTTGAAAAGATCAAATAATCAGTAAGATAGAATGAAAACAATAGCCGAAACCTCGACTCCTTAGTAAGGATTGCTACAAAAAATTACTAAGAAGTCGCAGAATGGGACGAGAGGAGATCCAGGCGTTAACTCGCCAGCATGCGACCTAGCCGAGTTTGGATTATGCCTTCAGCTTCACTCATGATTCGATCGATCAGCTCTTTACAGCTAGGGATGTCATGGATTAATCCTGCCACCATGCCGCATGACCAGGCACCGATTTCCATATCACCTTCCAACATAATCTTAGGATAGACCCCGGCCACTTCGTCATGGATATCCTCAAAAGTGATCGCGTCGCCCAGTGCCTTCTCTTTCTGAATCAGGCGCTCTACCGCGTCGTTAGCCAATACGCGCTCAGTATTCCGCAGTGGCCGCATGATCAGACGCGTATCCAGTTCCGAAGCGTTCACAATCGCCTGCTTCACATTGTCATGCACAGGCGCTTCCTTCGTCGCAATGAAGCGAGTCCCCATATTGATACCGTCTGCCCCCATGGCGAGTGAGGCGACAAGGGAGCGCGCATCAGCCTGTCCCCCAGAGGCGACGAAGGGAATCTCAAGCTCATCTGCCGCGCGGGGCAATAAGATCATATTAGGGATGTCATCTTCACCGGGGTGGCCACCACACTCGAACCCATCCACCGACACCGCGTCACAGCCAATTTCTTGCGCCTTTAGCGCATGCCGTACGGAGGTGCATTTGTGAATGACTTTTATACCTGCTTCTTTGAGCGCCGGCATGACCTGAACGGGATTGCGACCGGCGGTTTCAACGACAGTTATCCCGCCCTCGATGATTGCCTTCACATAGCCTGGATAATCCGGCGTATTCACAGATGGAAGAAACGTGAGATTTACACCAATGGGCTTGTCGGTCAGAGTGCGTGCTTTCGCTATTTCTTGCGCTAATAAATCGGGGGTGCGCTGGGTCAGTCCTGTAATAATACCGAGGCCTCCAGCCTCAGAGACTGCAGCCGCGAGTTCTGCGAATCCAACATAGTGCATACCGCCCTGAATGATCGGATGTTGGATATTAAAGAGTTCAGTTATCTTGGTTTTCATGTGTTCCCCCGGTTTTAGAATTTTAAGTCAGATGCCGACATGATAGGGGATAATGCTTCCGAATCAACACAAAGGCACACTATGGCTTCAGATAAATTCCGCTTTACTACTATCACAGCCGTTGTCGTTGCCAACATGGTCGGCACTGGGGTCTTCACAAGCCTCGGCTTCCAACTCCTCGACATCCGTTCTGGATTCGCCTTACTCATGTTATGGGCGGTCGGCGGACTCATTGCTGTCTGCGGCGCCATGACTTACGCAGAGCTCGGAGCAGCATTGCCTCGCTCGGGAGGGGAATACAACTTCCTCAGCCACATCTACCATCCCTCGGCTGGCTTTGTCTCAGGCTGGATCTCATCAACCATTGGCTTCGCAGGACCTACGGCGCTCGCAGCGATGACTTTCGCTGCGTACATGCTGTCTATCTTTCCCGAATATGGTGGCGTTTGGGCCGAGCGAATCATCGCGGCGAGTCTAGTCGTCGGACTGAGTGTTATACACGCTACAAATCGACGTAACAGTGGCGGCCTTCAACTTATCTTCACCCTACTCAAAGTCGCAATTATTGTACTGTTCATAGTGGCGGCTGTTGTGATCGTAGACTTGCCACAACCGGTCACTTTTTTCCCATCCGAGGGTGATCTCTCGGTCATTATGTCCAGTGAGTTTGCTGTGTCTCTCATCTATGTCAGCTACGCCTTCTCTGGCTGGAATGCCGCGACCTATCTAAGCAACGAAATGGACAACCCGCAGAAAACCTTGCCAGGAATCCTGTTAAGCGGAACACTCATCGTCACTCTCATGTATGTGGGATTGAATTTCGCGTTTCTTTACTCGGCCCCGATCGACACAATGGTCGGCGAGGTTGAGGTAGGTTATATCGCGGCCGAAGCGGCGTTCGGTGAGACGGGAGGACGCTTCACCGGTGTCGTCCTCGCAATGTTGCTGATTTCAACGGTGAGTGCGATGACCATGGCCGGACCCCGAGTGATCCAGATGATGGGTGAAGACTTTCCCCTGCTACACATCCTCGGCAGAACAAATAAGCACGGAGTACCTGCCATCGCAATTTATGCGCAAGGTGTAATCACCTTGATATTCATCTTTTCATCGACTTTCGAGTCAGTTCTCGTCTTCTCAGGATTTACGCTCGCCATCAACACCTTTGCGACTGTCTCCAGCATCTTCGTCCTGCGCTGGCGCCAACCCGATTTGCCGCGCCCCTATAAGACCTTCCTCTATCCGTGGACTCCGATCATTTTCCTGGGATTGACAGCCTGGACCCTAGGCTTCGTTGTTATAAACCGACCGGTAGAAGCACTGTTCGGATTTGGCATAATCGCCTCCGGCCTGTTCTTTTACTGGCTTTCATTGCGCGGTAGCCAAATCGTTCGATAGCGTTCCGGTAAGTTTTAAACTGGCAGCATAATAGTGATTGTTGCCAGTTTGTAACAAGCAAAGGAAGCGCTCCCCAATAAGCTGTACAATCACGCGCTTGGCCTCCGACAAACCATGGCATTGTCGACTCTACGCCCATCAAAACCATCAATCTAAATAATCATCAGAGCCCTATCGGATACCTAATGCTGCCTTTCTTAAGTCACGTCCTCAATTCGCAAGCACCCTCTTCCAAAAGTTCCACAAGAATTTCTCAATTCGGTCCTAGCGAAGCACATAAGACCCCGCTGATGACAGCGCTAGGACTCGCTCTTTGCATCAACTTCTTGCCAAGTTCTGCATTGGCGCAGGATGCCGGTGAGGAACAATCCACTGTTATCTATGCGGCAGATTACTTCGACCAATGGCAGCCGATCACTGCACAGGATATGCTGGACCGTATTCCTGGCCAAGGCGCCGCCGGTGGGCCCAGCAATGTCTCAAGCAATCTTCCAGGCGGCAATCCATCATCAGGCGGTCGCGGTCTAGGGGGAGGCGGGGGTGAGAGCCAGATCCTCATTAATGGCAAACGCGTCGCGGGTAAAAATAATTCCACCAGCGGTCAGCTTAGCCGCATCCCTGCCTCACAGGTGCGCGAGTTCCAAATCATCCGTGGCACCTCGGGCGAACTCGATGTGCGTGGTAGCGGTCAGGTTGTTAATGTCATCCTCCTAGAAGAAGTATCATCGAACAGCCTCTCATACGAGGCCAGCGTGAACCGCTACCAAGATCAGAATTTCCGCGCAGGAGGCTCACTCTCTTTGAGCGGACAATATGGTGGCCTCGACTACCTGCTCGCCGCCCGCAGCCAACCACGTTATAACGTTTCTATTGGTGACGAATACAGTGTCCTTGGCGATTATTCTCTTAATGACTTAGTGCTTGAGACACGCACCCGCGATCAAATTGTCAATGAATTGAGTGCGAACTTAGGCTATGAGCTTTCGGCGAATAGCAGCTTGCGCTTAAATGCACTCTACGCGATTAAGGATGATCCCACGGACGTCGAACGCTACACCACGAATCTACGCGTGACTCCCAACACGGTAACGAGTGAGCGGGAAGCGATTCCCGGCGAACGTGACAATTGGGAAATCGGCGGCGATTACGAACTCAACCTCGACAATGGACAGCGCTTCAAACTACTAGCCATCGCGAACCAAGATAACCGAGACTCTCGCCGCGAGCGTTTCGTTTTGCAGGATGACAACAGCGAACAAAAAAATCTCTTCCTCGGCCTCAGCAGTGTCACCGAAGAACAAATCATCCGCGGCTCATACACCACCAATCTTTTCGACGCGCAAAATATAGAGCTTGGCCTCGAACGTGCGCAAACCACACTCGACTCATCACTCGCACTCGGTGCACTTGATCCCACCGGCACCCCTTCTTCTGCCGTGGGCGGGCTCGTTCCGCAGGTGGTGAGCAATGCCCGCTCATCGGTGCAGGAAATTCGCTACGAACCTTTCGCGATCCACAATTGGACGCTGAGCCCTACGCTATCACTGGAAACAACCTTACTTTACGAATCCTCTGAGATCTCACAAACGGGCGACGTCTCCAACAAACGTGATTTTAGCTTCGTAAAGCCCAAGGTCGATCTTCGTTACAACCCGAGTGCCAATCTTCAACTACGTGGCAGCATCGAAAAAATCGTTAATCAACTAAGCTTCGCCGATTTTGTCGCGGTGAATGATGAACAGGACAATGATGCGAATACGATGGCGGGTAACACCAATCTTAGACAGCAATGGCAGTGGCGCTACGCCTTTAATGGTGAGTATCGATTGCCGAATGATTTGGGCGTGCTAAACGCAGAATTATTTTATGCACAGCATGAAGATGTAATCGACCGACTCGACACTAGCACTTCAGAAGATAATCTTTCTTCGGTGAACGGCAATATCGGCGATGGTGTCGAGCTGGGAATGAATATCAGTGCCAGCGTTCGTGCGACGCCTATCGGTATGCCGAACCTCTTGATCACCACTTCGATGAATCTCCAAGACTCCGAGGTCACAGATCCCTTCCTCGGGATTAAGCGTCGCTTCCAAAATTACCAACGCGGTCGTTTCACTTTGTCTTTCCGACATGACCTGCCCGCACTGCGCGCGAACTGGGGCATGCAATATTTTGACAGAGTGGACGGCGGCATGTTCCGCTACGACGTCGACGACATCGAATTTAATCTAGGCGAGCCTCGCATAAATTTCTTCGCCGAATATCGAGATCGTCGCGGTATCACTTATCGCCTTGACGCAGGAGCACTTAGCAATGGATCTCAGTGCCGTCAGCGTCGCCGCTTCTTGGGCAGAACATCGGCGAACATCCTCGAAGAAATCGAATTACGCTGCACGACGACCGGCCGAGAACTAAGCCTGAAGATCAACGGTACATTTTAATAGCGGCTTCTTCGTTGCCTAACAAATTTCTACTAATGAGTAGATTACATTTCTAAGGTTTCTTCACGAACTAACTTCGCTGCAATCTGCTCGTCAGTGAATGGCATGTCTATCCATTCACTGCGCGAATAGATTTTTGTTTGGTCCGCGTAGTAGTCCGAATCTGCTTCCGGTGATTGCGAGTAAGTTAAGATCGCGCGTGCACTGGGTGAACCATCCTCAGCCCATGTGACTGATTGAATATAGCTATTGCCCGCCACGATCGGCGTGTAGCCACCCTTGTCGGCGTCGAAGCCCGCACTGATCACGCTAAACATCCCAGCACGGCCATCGCCTCCAGGAATGCCGATTTTTTCTCCGTTGCGAATTTCAAATTGGACGTCACCCCAGCGTGCATCGAGCGCGATACCGGCGTCCGTAATCCGATCAACCGCGACATGTAAGCCGTCAAGGATTGCCTTCCGCGTTCCCGCATCCTCGATAGTCAAACCGCGCGGAGTGTTTACGGGGTCTGCGCTATCAAATGGTATCTCATAGAAATCGGCGAGCTGCTTCGTCTCTCCGAAGAATTCGTTGAAGACATGCGCACCTCGACTATCGACGCTTTGTCGACGATCCCAATTCGCTAACACTTCACAAGCTGCAGCGAGGCTGTCGTCATCGACACAGACTTCGAGCACTTCATCGAGGAACAGTTCGGCACCATAGTTTCGGTGCGTGAACAGCAATCCCTCAACCATTGATTGATCGAACTTCTTTTCCTCCTCTAACACTTCATTGATAAACGCGAGCCCCGAGCGTGTTCTTAATGTACGCTGCGCATTTTCGTCACCGATGATTGGAGAGAAACCTTCGAGTCGCATGCTGGGGTTACTCAGCCAATAGGAATCATTGCTATTGCCTGCATAGGTTTTGGTAATGAGACTCGGCTGCTGCGAGGGTGGCATAAGTCCCGGTGCCGCAGCACTCTCATCGACCTGCCAATCACAGCTTGGATCTGAACCGTTCAGTGTTGTGATACGCGCGCCCGCTTCCTGGTCAACAGCACAACGCTGTATCAACTCGACGGACACATTGGGGATTGCCGACATATCGGCGTACAACGCGCCGCCGGACTTGTCAGCTCCGATTGTATTCACGAACGCTGCACCCTGGTGATCAGCCAACGCTTGGCGCAACTCTTCTACATTTGTCGCCTTCTGCATCGCCGCGTACTGGTCTCCGGAGCGGTAGTTTTCATAATTCACGTCCCGCATGACATAGACATACTGATCATTCCACGGAGTTCCTGGCCCGGCCACGACGGGGCCAAGGTGAGTCATATAAACCGTGCGCATTTCGCTGCCATTAGCCGTTTCCACTGCGACTTCGATTGGCTCAATGCTTCTCTCTTCATCACCGAGTCGATACACCATATTATTGCCATCAACTAACTCAAGGCGGAAGAATGTGAAACGTAACGCGGTTGACACCGTGTGTGACCAAGCGATGTCATTAGTAAACCCAATCGCTAGTCGCTGCGTTGCAAGCAAGCCGACACCCATCATGTCAAATTCACCGGGCAGTGTGAGATGAGCCATATGGAATCGTGATCCGCCTTGCCAGGGATAATGAGGATTTCCCAGCAATATGCCTCGGCCACTGTCGGTCAACTCGCTGCCGAAGGCATAAGCATTGCTGCCTATTTTCTCGACATCGAGAGTAAGATCTATCGGCTCGAGAGAAGCGACTTCCTGATTCGGTCTCGCGGTCACAATTTGATTCGTCACACGGCCTAGGCCATATCGGATGCCTACGCCGATTGCGAGTCTGGCGAGGTCGCGCTCATCAATGGGTTTTACCCAGTCCGCTCCGGCGCAAGATGCTGGCATTGCATCGGCTTTAGTCGCAATGAATCGGTTGTAACCTTTGGTATAACCGACATCCATCGCGCGACTATCGGCACTGTTTGCCGCGAGATACTCATCTATCTTCGCTTCGTTCAGCAACGCGCGGTGGAATGCATCACTATTAATATTTGCCTCGTCAGCACCAAAGTATTTCGATAACTCTCCGTTAATGGTGGCGAACTCTCTCGCCAGCACGCACACTCCGTCATATGCCACCGAGTGTCCAAAACCAAACCCTAGGCCTTCCCAACTCTGCGCAGTGATATGAGGAATACCATGCTCGGTCCAGCGAACCGAGATCATTTCATTCGTGGAATGCGGATCACTCTCCGCGGTATTGGTCATGGAGGAATTTGGCGAGCAAGCAACTAAAGAAGCTAATGCGATAGCGCTCGCGAGTTGGAAACTTTTTCTCATGATTATTTCTCCACTTATCTTTGATCGTTCTGCGATCGTTATGAGATTAGCCGAGCAATCTTTCCCTTGCCGCCATATATTCTCGTTTAAGTCGATCGACGAGCTCTCCTGCTGTGCCGATTGTCTTTATCGCATTGATGCCCTGACCACAGCCCCAAATATCTCGCCATGCCTTTGCCTTGCTGCTACCGCCTGATCCAAAATTCATTTTCGATGGATCACTTTCTGGCAGCTTATCCGGATCAAGTCCCGCCGCTTCGATAGAGGGTCGCAAGTAATTGCCATGCACGCCCGTAAATAAGTTCGTATACACAATGTCACTCGCTGCATGTTCAACCAAGCATTGCTTATAAGCCGGATCAGCGTTCGCTTCTTCAGTTGCGATAAACGCGGAGCCAATATAAGCCATATCTGCGCCCATTGCCTGCGCAGCGAGTATGGCATCGCCAGTTGAAATCGCACCGGATAAAAGCACTGGGCCGTCGAACCATTCGCGCACTTCTTGTATGAACGGCATAGGCGACAACGTACCAGCATGACCGCCTGCGCCAGCGGCTACACAGATAAGGCCGTCTGCCCCCTTCTCGATAGCCTTCTTGGCAAAGCGATTGTTGATGACGTCATGTAGACAAATACCCCCGTAGGAGTGGATTGCATCGAATACCTCGGCACGCGCTCCGAGTGAAGTAATGACGATCGGCACCTTGTGTTTCACACACAATTCCACGTCTTGCATTAAGCGGTCATTCGAATTATGTACGATCTGATTCACCGCGAATGGTGCTGCGGGGCTGTCTGGATTAGCCTCATTGTAGGCGTCGAGCTCTTCGTTGATCCGGGTGAGCCATTGATCGAGCACTTCTACCGGCCGTGCATTGAGCGAGGGAAAGGAGCCGACAACGCCGGCTTTGCATTGCGCGATAACGAGTTCTGGACCCGAGATAATAAAAAGGGGTGAGGCGACAACGGGGATAGAGAGTCTGCCTTTTAGAATTTCGGGGATTGCCATGCGCTTTTATCCTAATTAATTTTTTATAAGTGCTCGCAGTGTGCCAAATGCCCTTTCTATTTCCAAGGGTAATGAGAAATAGGAGTTTTAGTGATACGAGGCTCGCCAAGACAGGGGCTTGGGTTATACTCAGCTGCTTACACCGGAACACAAGTAGGATACGCAATGAGCTCCACAGCAGCAGACCCCATCGTCATCGTCGGCCAAGCACGCACGCCCATGGGCGGGTTTATGGGTGACCTCGCTCCTGTAAAAACCACCGAACTCGGAGCCTTGGCGATTAAAGCCGCGGTGGAACGCGCCGGCCTTGCGGCGAGCGATATTGACGAAGTCATCATGGGCTGCGTACTCCCAGCTGGCTTAGGCCAAGCGCCCGCGAGACAAGCGGCCCTAGCTGCCGGTCTTCCCAAGTCGACCACGGCTACCACGGTGAACAAGGTGTGCGGCTCCGGAATGAAGGCACTCATGCTGGCACACGACTTATTGAAGGCGGGCAGTAGCACCATCACTGTCGCTGGCGGCATGGAGAGCATGAGCAATGCCCCCCACCTGCTCCCGAACGCTCGCGCAGGTTACCGGTTCGGACACGCCAAGGTCATTGACCACATGGCATTCGACGGACTCGAAGATGCTTACGAAGGATCGGCTATGGGCGTGTATGCGGAGAGCTGCGCTGACCAATACCACTTCGACCGCGAGGCGCAAGATGCGTACGCGATCGGGTCTCTGAAGAAGGCCCAGGCGGCGATAGAGAGTGGCGCCTTCAAAGGCGAAATCACACCCGTTGAGGTCGCCCAACGTGGCGGCTCCGTGTCAATTGACACGGACGAGCAGCCCATGAAAGCTCGCTTCGACAAAATTCCCCAGCTCAAACCCGCTTTCCGTAAGGACGGCACAGTCACTGCAGCCAATGCCAGCTCCATCTCGGATGGCGCTGCCGCGATCGTCCTCATGCGTCAATCAGAAGCTGAAAAGCGAGGACTCACTCCGCTTGCACGCGTTGTGGCTCATGCATCTCATGCTCAGGAACCGAGCGAATTCACCCTGGCGCCCATCGGCGCTATTAACAATCTGCTCGGCAAGGCTGGCTGGGACAAAGACCAAGTAGATCTCTTCCATCTTTACCCAACTGGAAATAGATCGCAGTACCCTTTATCTTCGCTAAACGAAGTACAGCATGCCAGTCAATCGAAGAAAGTGAAGCCAGAAAAAAGTCTTGCTCTGGCTCAAATATCACCAAGTGTTTTATCGAATAATTCTGCAAAAGCCA
>JALQUB010000044.1 GCA_023268635.1 Pseudomonadales bacterium | reverse complement strand
TCATGGTCACTTTTTACGATGACATCGCAGCCACAGATTGGCTTGATGCCTTCTTTCGCGGCGCCTGAATAAAACTTAATGAGACCGAACATGTTCGCAAGATCGCTAACCGCGATCGCAGGCATGCCCAATTCTCGAGTCCGTGCGAACAAGGGCTTCATCCGAACGAGACCATCTACGATGGAGAATTCGGTGTGCAAGCGCAGATGAACGAAACTCAAGAGCGAGTCATCGGAAGATTTTTTTGATAGCGCTTCTGGAGCGGAGTTGGACATCTGTATTAATCGTCTTAGTTAGCTAATTGGAAGCGTGACCGCCCCAGTCTAGCGCGCCCCACCCACTCACTCCACACTTGCGAGCAATTTTGCCACTGGGCCGAAGCTGCATCTGTGCTCCACGGTTGGACCGAGTTTTTGTAACGCCTCGATATGCTTCGCCGTAGGATAGCCTTTGTGTTGAGCAAAGCCATAGCCAGGGTAACGCACATCCATGGCTTCCAACTCACGATCACGTATCACCTTAGCAACAATCGAGGCAGCGGAAATACAGGACACCTTAGCATCACCCTTCACCACTGCGAGGCTTTCATATTCCCAGCTCGGCGTTCGATTACCGTCAACGAACACGAAATCCGGCCTAGGCTCTAAAGATTCGACCGCTCTCTTCATGGCCAATAGGCTCGCCTGCAATATGTTCAGTGCATCGATTTCTCTGGGACTCGCGCGACCAATGCCGACGGACAAAGCTTTTGAATAGATTTCGTCAAACAAACGCTCGCGCGCGACCTCGCTAAGCTTCTTAGAATCGGCAAGACCAGCTATTGCCACATTAGAATCGAGAATAATCGCGGCAGCAACGACATCGCCAGCGAGGGGACCTCTTCCCACTTCATCACAGCCGGCGACAATTTTGTCCCGCGTATCTATCGCTTGCCACGCTTCAATTGCCGAGCTCGACTTACTGCTTTCCATCAATTTTGCCCGTTTTTATTGAGCAGCTCTACTATCGCACTGCTCGCTTGCTCGGACGCGTCTAAACTGATGGATTGATGGATGCGATCGAATTCATTCAGCAAATTCTCAGTCTCACGCTCTCCAGCAAAAAAAGCCTCGATCTCGGTGACCAGCGCCTCTTCAGTCAGATCATCTTGCAACAACTCCGGCACCAAACGAGCACCTGCCAAAAGGTTCGGCAGCGCGACGAAAGGTATCTTGATGAGTCGCGAAGCAATGAAATAAGTCAAATACGCGAGTCGATAAGCCACAATCATAGGCCGCCTAAGTAGCATCGCTTCGAGCGTCGCCGTACCAGAAGCCAGTACGATGAGGTCGGCCGCCTGCATCGCTGCATGCGAATCATCGACAATCAAGAATGGTTCTCCTGATTCGAGGCCATTTGTACGCAGGAGCGCCTCAATTCGCGCCCTGGATTCAGGGCCACTCGCGGGAATAATGAATCGAAAATTAGAGTCCCTTTCGAGTAGCGCGACCGCGCTCTCGAGGAAGGTAGGCCCAATTCGAGAGATTTCTCCGCCGCGACTGCCGGGTAACATAGCGACGACTCTCGCGTCGTCTTTCAGACCAAAATATTGCCTTGCAATAAGTTTTTGTTCGGCCGAAGTCGGCTGTAATTGATCAGCAAGTGGATGCCCGACACAGCGTACGGGAATTGAGTGCTCCCGATAAATTCCTGTCTCGAAGGGAAACAGCGTGAGCATTAAATCTACTGACGCTGCTATTTTATGGATACGTTTTTTACGATGAGCCCAAACGCTCGGACTGACATAATGAATCGTCGGAATACCTAGGCCATGAAGTTCACCCTCAAGACGCAGATTAAAATCGGGAGAATCGATACCGATAAAAGCATCGACTCGCCTTGACTGCATGAGCTCTCGCAAGTCTTTCTTCAACTTGAAGAGCTCAGGAAGTCGCGCTAGCGGCTCCACGTAACCCATCACTGCTAGTCGATCCATCGGCGTAATGGACTCGCAGCCTAAGGCTTGCATTTCGGGACCACCCACGCCGATAAATTGCGCATCGGGATAATGATTCTTGAGGCTTCGGATTAAATCGGCCCCGAGAATATCGCCCGACTTTTCACCAGCCACTATGCCGAAGCATTTGGGCATACCGCCTCCCGCCGCGTCAGCGTTGAATACCTTTTGTGGATGATTCAATAGACGCGATCAGAGGGACTATTTCTGAGCAGCCTTTCGTCATTTCATGTAATTGTGTGAGCGCCTCATTAAGCGAGAGACCTCGTCGATAAAGCACCTTAAATGCTGTGCGCAATTGCTTAATCGCTTCGGGACTAAAACCACGACGTTCGAGTCCGACCGTATTGATGCTGCGAACCGCCGCTGGCTGACCACTCACCAACATATAGGCCGGCACATCCTGCCCAACGTGGGTGACTCCACCAATCATCGCGTGGGCACCAATTTTTACGAATTGATTGACCCCGGCATAGCCACCAAGAATAGCCCAATCATCGATTTCGACATGGCCAGATACTCCTGCATTATTCGCGAAGACTGTGTTATTCCCCACGATGCAATCATGCGCAATATGCACATAAGGCATGAGCAAGTTATCACTACCTATTTTCGTGATCCCGCCACCTACGGCCGTCCCGCGATGCAGCGTCACTCCCTCTCGAAAGATATTGCGATCGCCTATTTCCAGCCACACCTCTTCGCCTGCGAATTTTTTATCCGATGGATCTTCTCCGACAGAGGAAAACTGGAAAATTCTATTATTCTCGCCAATTTTGGTGTGGCTACGGATAACGACATGTGAATCGATTACCGTGCCCGATCCAATATGGACATTGGGGCCAATAATGCACCAAGGCCCTATCGTGACGCCGTCTGCAATGACGGCGCTAGGATCTATGCGAGAGCTCGAATCAATTGTCATCCACTTTCCTCTCGGCGCACATGATAGTCATCGTTGCAACTAGCTCGTCGCCCACTGAAGCGGTGCCCTTAAACTTATAAATACCGCGACGATTTGTAATGACATCAGCGCGAAGAGTGAGTTGATCGCCTGGGACTACAGGGCGTCGCAGACGAACATCATCTGCACCCACAAAATAATAAAGGAAACCATCTGCCGGCTTCTTTTCTTGCGTCTTAAAGCCGAGCACCCCTGCTGCTTGCGCGAGCGCCTCAATAATCAATACACCTGGCATGATGGGATTGTCAGGAAAATGCCCCTGGAAAAATGGCTCATTATTGGTCACGTTTTTATAGGCCACTATCCAACTGCCGAGCTCCATCTCTACGACACGATCTACCAATAGAAAGGGATAGCGTTGGGGTAAGTAATCTTTTATTTCATTGATATCTAACAGCATGGGATTCTCAGTTTTCTTATTTAGTCTATTGGGTGATCAGTCGAGCTTCCGCTCTAATTCTTTGAGCCGCTTGGCAATGCTATCAAGTTGCTGAAACCGAAGTGCATTACGTTTCCATTCCTGTGTGGGTGTCGCCAATGTGCCGGAAGAAACCACACCAGGTTCTTGCACAGACTTACTTAACAAGGTCATGGCGCTCACCTGCACCCTGTCAGCGACCGTAATATGCCCGACAGCACCCGACGCTCCGCCGAAGATGCAGTACTGACCAACAGTGACGCTACCTGCAAGAGCCACACATCCGCAGATGACGGTGTGCTTACCAATAACACAGTTGTGGCCGATCTGAACCTGATTATCAATCTTAACACCGTCGCCGATTACGGTGTTTTGCAGCGCACCGCGGTCTATAGTAGTCGCCGCGCCGATCTCAACATCATCGCCTATTAGTACCGAGCCAAGTTGAGCAATTTTTATCGATTTCTCGCCATCGAACGCGAAGCCAAAACCATCGGCACCGATAATGCTGCTCGCGTGTATGGTGACTCGATTGCCCAATTTAACATCGTGATAGAGCACGACTTTGGCATGCAACAACACATCGTCACCTAAGCTACATCCCCTGCCGACAACAACACCTGTCTCCAAGCGTGAATTGGCTCCTATACGCACATCTGCTCCCACGACGGCATGGGCACCGATGCTAACTCCTTCACCTATCTGAGCGGATGGATCAATTACCGCGGAAGGATGTATCCCCCGAGCTTCATCCACACCACGATCAAAAAGCTGAGTCGCACGCGCAAAAGTCACATAAGGATTAGCGGAGACGAGCTTGTTTCCAGAAAATGAGCCAGCAGATTTCTCGGCGAGAATGACCGCGGCAGCATTCGATTGAGTCAGCTGTGTGGCGTAGGCAGGATTGCTGAGGAAACTAAGCTCACCATCCCCAGCATCTGCGAGCGGAGCCAAGCCGCGAATGACGCAGTCCCCATCCCCTTCAAGCCGAACTTCTAAAAGTTCAGCGAGTTCCGTCAGGGTGTAGTGCTTTGCTGGCGACAAGGATGGATTCCTCGAGCTAAGACAATATTCCCGCCATAGATACTAATTGGCTGCGGCGTTATTCTCATTCAATTTAGCAGTCACTTTCGCAGTGATATCCAATACCGGCGCAAAATACGGCGCGCTGTCTACATTGAGAATGAGATCGTAGCCACCTTCGGCGACGACATCAGATACCGCAGTCGCGAGTGCACCCTGCATACTTTGGAGGAACTGTTGGTTTTTTTCTTGCAGTGATTTCTGAACACGTTCTTGAATCAGCTGAAGTTGAACCTGAAGATCTTGCGCATTGGAATTCATGCGACGTTTTTCTTCATCGGTCATCACTGCTTCGTCTTGCTGAAACTTCGCGCTCAATTCTTGCAGCTGAGTCGACAACTCTTGCGCTCGCGCCTCATCCGCACCAAATTCTTGCTCAAGCTCTTCCTGCACCACGCGCGCCGCATCTGAATTGAACAGAGCCTGCAGCGCGTTAAGAACACCGATTTTCGTATCCTGTGCATTAGCCATTTGCGATGCAGCAATCAGGCACAAACCAGCAACTAGGGTCTTCATTGTCTTCACGTGTTATCTCCAAAATCTTACAAAGCTAATCTTTTATATAAGGCGAGCATTGGGGCGCGCCTCGATTGATTGATCTATCGGCAATACATTGTTAATCCGTAATGCTAGTAACCCTGTCCGACTGTGAAGTCGAACGCTTTCGTATCGTCGCCATCTTTACCAAACGGCTGCGCTAGATAGAACGTTAGCGGACCAAAAGGTGACAGATAAGTCACGCTCACACCCGCCGAATAGCGAATTTCACCCAAATCAAAATCCGAACAATTCTTCAACAGTTTCTGCCTCGTCGTACAATTTGAGGAGAATACATTACCTGCATCAATGAAGAATGCGGATCTTACTCGGCTACGATCATCGATAAATGGCAATGGGAACAAAAGCTCGAGTGTCGCAGTTGTCAATATGTTACCACCAAAGCTGTCGTAATCCTTGTCTAAGTAAAAGTTTTCAACGGCTAAAGCGACCTCTGGATTACCATTGACATCGATAATCGGATTGCCCTCGAGATCATTGACAGGCACCGTGCTGTAGCCGTATTCGTTGCTGTACCCCGCCGCGGAACCATCCTCATTCTTGAGGATATTGCCCTCTTCATCCTTCTGTAAACTTATTCCACCCTGGGTGAGGTATCGTGCTCCGGGGGTACTCTCCGGTCCGAGGCTATTCTCTTCAAAGCCCCTCACCACTCCAGCGGCACTTAGGCCTCCCGCGAAGAAGTTATTAAAGAAAGGGAGCTCCTTCGTCTCACCATAGCCTATGCCATAACCCAGGTTGGTGCGCAATGAAACCACCCAATCCCGATTCTGCGAGATTGGCCAATAGAACTGCCCGTTATAATTAATCCGCGCGTATTCGAGATCCGACCCCGGCAGAGTGACCTCTATCCCGAGGCTATGCAGGAAACCATCATTCGCGAGTTGGCCTCGATTAAGCGTATTGCGGAAGTAGCTACCGGTCAGCGTGGCATTGTCAAAGGTGTCGCCAAAACGGTCAACGAAGCCGGGATCTGGATTTTTACGAAGCTGGTTATCCGTCAAATCAGCAACATTTCCTAGCACAGAATCGACCACCGGACCGTCCCATACATTGCCATTAGCGGGGGTAATAATGTACTTGTCGATGCCTTCATAGAGTATCGGGCTGGAAATAATTTCCTGTACCGATCCCACGCCCGCACTCAGCTCTGTGTGAGTAAATCCTAGGTCAAAACCTAAAACTTCAATTTCGCTCAGTGGATAGCTGAAGCTCGCTGAACCTCCATAAGTAGAGGTATTAAAGCTGGAAACATTGAATGGTGATTCTAGTTTTTGCGCGAAGACGTTGAATCCACGACTCACTCCATCTGGCGTGAAATAGGGATCCACGTACTGAAAATTAAGGCCTTGCTGGAAGCGACTCTTATTTATGCCGACGCCTACTGTTTTACCGGTGCCAAGAAAATTTTGAGCTTGTAAACTAGTGCTCAGGAAAAAGTTGCCACCGCCGCCCGTGCCGACTTGGAAGCTCACGGCACCGAAACTTTGTTCAACGACGTCATAATTAACGTCAATCTGATCCTCTACACCAGCGACCTCGACTGTCTCCACCTCGACCGTCTCGAAGTATCCCAACCGTTCTAATCGCACCTTCGACTGCTCGATCTGCAAACTAGAGGCAGGCGCACTCTCGAGCTGACGCATTTCTCTTCGCAACACGTCATCCGCCGTCGAGACATTGCCCGAGAAATTAATTCGATTCACGTAGGTTCGGTTACCCGGCTCGATGAAGAAGGTGACATCTACCGTTTGTTCGTCGTCGTTGACCTCAGGTACACCGGTTGCTTCGGCAAAGGCATAACCGAGATTGCCTAGGAATTGCACCATGATTTCTTCAGTCCCAGTCACGAGACCCTGAGAATAAATTTGCCCAGAACGGACGAATAGAGACGCTCGTAATAATTCTTCAGCGTCGACGAGGTCACCCGCCAACTCTACGTTTCGCACCGAATACTGTTTGCCTTCAGTGATATTAACGGTGATGTAGACTTCTTGCTTATCAGGGGTAATCGCAATTGGCGTGGAATCGATATTGAACTCGACATAGCCGTTGTCCATGTAAAAAGACTCTAGCCTTTCAAGATCTCCAGTAAATTGCTCGCGTGAATAGCGGTCACGACGGCTCATAATCAGATAGAAAGGTTTTGTGCCCAACTCAAAGAGCTGCAGCAAATCCTCTTCAGGGAAGGACTCATTGCCCACTATGTTGATGTGTTTAATACGAGACTCTTCGCCTTCATCGATATCGAGTTTTATGCTCACTCGATTTCGAGGAAGCTCCTCGACTTCAATCTCGACAGCCGCGCCATAACGACCGCGGGATGAATAGACATCTTGAATTCCCTGACGAATAACCTCCAGGGCAGCCCGGGTAAAAATTTGACCCTCGGCTATATCTGCCGTTCCCATATTCTCGATGATATCTTCGGTCTTTAGGACACTATTGCCTTCAATAGTAATCTCGGCGACTGAAGGCCGTTCCAAGACTGTGATGACAAGAATATTGCCCTCTCTCGACACTTCGATCTCATCAAAGTATTCAGAACGGGAAAGCTCACGGATTATTTGCGCAGGCGTCAACGCATCGACTTCATCACCGATTCCGACTGGCAGTAAATTGTAGATAGTTCCAGGCGAAATTCGCTGATAACCATCGACGATAATATCGGCGATAGTGAAATTTTGCGCACGCAAGGAGCCGACCAGACCGAAGGCTAGCAGGAAACAACACAGCAGTTTCTTCATTCGTAATGCTTTCTCAGATTATTCATGTGAGGAGCGCGGCTAGCACTCCTACTGGAGGCCTCTGAATGCGACCCGCGAGGTCCATTTATGATCCAAAACTTTTTACAAAAGCCGATTTACATCGTTATACACGGCCAACATCATGACGCCGGAAATAAGTAGCAAGCCAATTTGTAACCCAAAGGCTTGCACCTTCTCCGGCACAGGTCGGCGTGTCACTATCTCTATTAAGTTATAGAAGATGTGGCCACCGTCTAACACCGGAATTGGCAACAAATTCATTACGCCTAACGAGATGCTCAGCAGCGCCAAAAACTCTAAATAGACCTCAAAGCCATAGGAGGCCGATTCACCCGCTACCTGCGCGATAGTAATTGGCCCGTTAATATTCTTAACCGAGATGAGCCCCACTATCATCTTCTTAATTGAGCTTAGTACGAAGACCGACCTGTCATAGGTGTCAACTATCGCTGGGACTACCGCTGAAAATGCATTGTACTTCACTTCGCGCCGCATCTCCTGCGGAACGAGCTCGTCGTAGCTCATTTGCTGCACATAGGCACCGATGCTACCGATAATACTGCCGTCAGGAAGCTCGGTCCTAGCCGGCACAATCGAAAGAGCCTGCACTATTCCACTTCGTTCGACCTCAACTTCTAGCGGTAGTTCCGGGTTTGCGCGCACTATCTCTACCCAGTGACTCCAGCCCCGCACCTTCTGACCCGCGGCGCTGACAATTCGATCTTCCGCCTGCATGCCTCCCTGCTCGGCCGCCTGGCCTTCCACAACACCGGCGATAATCGCAGGGATTTCGAGCCGCGCTATGCCTAGATCGGCCAGCGGACGCGGCTCGGTAGAATCAGACATCCACGCCATGACCGGCACATTAACATCGTGAGTAAGCGTTGAGCCTTGAGGTTTCACAGTAAATAAAACGCTGCCAGTTTCGCCCATGCGAGCCAGCAACTGCATGGACACCTGCTGCCATATAGGCGTTAACTCGCCATCAATGGCAATAATCTCATCACCTGCCTGGATTCCGGCATGCTCTGCCACTGACCCTTCGACTACCGAGCTCACGACTGGCGCCACGCCAGATTCCCCGTAGGCGAGATTGATGAGCCAATATACGGTAATCGCTAGGAGGAAGTTGGCGACAGGGCCCGCGGCAGAGATCGCCATTCTTTGCCAGACAGACTTCGCTGCGAAGGACTTCGACTGATCTTCGAGAGCTATCGCCTCAGCATCCACTACCGAAGTATCTTCCTGCCCCAGCATGCGGACATAGCCACCGAGAGGGATGGGCGCTATAACATATTCCACGCCATCTTTACCGACCCAGGTTTTTATTGCCTTGCCGAATCCGATCGAGAATTTGAGGACTTTGACACCACAACGGCGAGCTACCCAAAAATGGCCGAATTCATGAACCGTCACTAATATCCCGAGGGTGAGCAGCAACGCGAGCGCATTTGTCCCGATATCTATCAGGCTAGCGATCATATTCCGTCTCCTTCGAGCCGTCTCAAGCGCTTAGCAAGCATTAAATTCTCTTTTTAATCAATTCATTAGCGAGCTTTCTCGCTTTAAAGTCTGCTGTCTGAATAATAGCGAGACTGGTAGCCGTTTCACAAGGTATTTGTGCCATCACCTCCGCGTTGACTTCGGCGATGGCTAAGAAGTCTAAACCGGCGTGTAGAAACGCCTCCACAGCAACCTCATTCGCTGCGTTTAATAAAGCTGGTGCCGTGCCTCTGGCCTTCGCCGCCTCCATGCCAAGCGCGAGACAGGGAAAGCGTTGCAGGTCTGGCTGTGCAAATTCCAACGGCTTCTGGGCAGTGAGATCGAGTCGTGGTGCGGACGTTTGGATACGATCTGGCCACGCCAAACAATGAGCGATTGGCACACGCATATCCGGACTTGCCATCTGAGCCAACACCGAACCATCCGCGTAATGAACCAAAGAATGGACGATAGATTGGGGGTGGATGATAACCTCAACGCGTTTGTGATCGAGGCCAAAGAGAAAGCACGCTTCGATAAACTCTAAACCTTTGTTCATCATGGTAGCTGAGTCTACTGAGATTTTGCTGCCCATGCTCCATACCGGATGAGCGCACGCTTGCTCGGGCGTGATGCTCGCAAACTCTTCGAGGGGGGTGCGTAGGAATGGACCACCTGACGCCGTTAATACGATTTTCTCGACGAAGGTAAACTGCGCTTCACTTACCCCTTCTACGTTTGTCGGTAAGCACTGAAAAATTGCATTGTGCTCGCTGTCGATGGGTAGCAACGTTGCCCCATTCTCACGCGCGAGCGACATGAGCAGATCGCCGGTCATGACGAGCGCTTCTTTGTTTGCCAATAACAGGCGCTTACCTGCCTTAGCCGCGGCTAGCGTCGATGAAAGACCGGCCGCCCCGACGATAGCCGCCATGACCATGTCGACTTCGGGCGCCGAGGCTACTTGATCGAGCGCATCAACGCCTAAAAGAAGTTCGGTCTTGCAACCCGATTCACGCAGCGCCGCTCGCAGCCATTCGGCTTCTGAATCGTCGCAAAGTACCGCGTAATGCGGGGCGAATTCTATGCACTGCGCCAATAACTTGGCGGCATTGGTATTAGCCGTTAGTGCAAATACCGTCAGATTCTCTACCTCACGTACAAGGGCGAGCGTGCTCTCCCCGATTGAACCTGTTGAACCTAGGAGCGAAAGCATCGCATCCTGTTGCAGGCGTCTAGGCAACATCACTACAACGCCTCCATCAACACAATTAGGAACGCTACACTCACTGGCGTCGCCGCCATCAAACCATCAATCCTATCAAGTAGTCCGCCATGGCCAGGCAGTATTGAACCACTGTCCTTGAGCGCGCAATTGCGCTTCAGCATGCTTTCAACCAAATCGCCTATGACACTGAAAAAGGCGACAATAAGCGCGAGTGCGGCGAAGGCGATGTAATCGATACCACTAAATGCTTGCACATAGCGATCAAACAAGACTGCGAAGATTAGTGAGATTATAAGGTTTAATGCCACACCACCCCACACACCTTCCCAAGTCTTATTAGGGCTGAGCTCCGGCGCGAGCTTTCTTTTACCCAGTAATTTACCGGTGAAAAATGCGCCGACATCTACCGCGGCTACCATGATGATGAGCATGATTACCAACGTTCCGTCTGCACGCAAAGCCTTAAGACAAACGATGCCCACCCAAGTACCTAAGAGCGCAATCATTCCCATGATCGATATCCTAGACTTATCGTTCCAACTTTCAACGAAACGCGGGAATGAAGCCACCGCGCCGGCCATTAGAGACCAGAACAAAGTGCCTAACAGGGCGATGCCGAGTGCAAACTCGGCGTCGAACACCCCCTCCTCCAATACCCCGAGGGCAGCAGCAAGACCGAGCAAAGACAGCCCCAAGGTAGCAACAAAGGTGAGCCGAGACTTGGGACCCAATTCCGCGAAGGCGGCCCACTCTCCAGCACCAATCAACACCAATATGCCTGTGATAAGGGCGAAGACCTGCAGGCCTACTGTGGTAGTCATGACGACTAGAGCGAGGAGGAGAAGAACGGCTGTGATTATTCTTTGCTTAAGCATTCGGCAGCTCCTCTTCCGTCGATTGCCCACCGAAGCGGCGCTGACGCTTGGCGAAATCAGCCAATGCCAGATCGAAATCAGCCTCGCTAAAATCCGGCCAATAGGTGTCACAAAAGTACAATTCCGTGTAAGCGAGCTGCCATAGAAGGAAATTGCTTAATCGACGCTCACCACCGGTTCGAATACACAAATCGGGGTTTGGCGTCCCAGCCAAACTCAGATGATTACTGAGCGCTTCTGGAGTAACCGCAGTATCGAAGTCGGCTCCGGCGGACAGGCTCGCAAACAGCTTCGTTGCCGCTTGAGCAATGTCCCACTGGCCGCCGTAGTCAACGGCAACGAACACGGTCATCACACTGTTAAGCTCGGTACGTTTCTCTACCTCCGCCATTCCGCGCTGCAGCGCAGAGGAGAAACTAGTGCGGTTACCGATGAAGCAGATGCGCACTCCCTCGGCATGCAGTTGGGCGACTTCATCACGACGTAAGACAGAAAGGAAAAGAGCCATCAAAGCGCGAACTTCGGACTGGGGACGCAGCCAGTTTTCGCTGCTAAATGCGAACAGCGTGAGTACCGAAATTCCTTTTTCGATACTTAAACTCACAATATTGCGAGCGACCTCGGCACCGCGCCGATGGCCATCCTTGGGTTTTAGCCCTTTAGCCTTCGCCCAACGATTATTACCATCCATGATGATTGCAATATGCCCAGGGAGTTCCGCATCAGACGAGACGCAATTATCACTAATTGAGGGACTGATCGAGCTGTGAGAGGCTGAGGTCATATCTACAATATTGCGTTAAAGCGAGTATAAGTAGTTAGACAGCAGTATACCCACTTTAGCTCCCTATCGAGCGACTGCTGCGCTAGATTACACTTTGATGCCTATTAAATAGACATCAAGTCCGCTTCTTTAACCTGATAGGCAGCTTCGATGGCCGCAATAGTCTTATCCGTCAGCTTTTGGATCGAGTCTTCCGCACGTCGTTGATCATCTTCACTGATCGCGGATTCCTTTTCCAAATCCTTAAAATCAGAATTTGCGTCGCGACGTATATTGCGTACAGCAATTCGTGCATTCTCCGCTTCGTTCTTTGCCTGCTTGGTGTATTCCCGACGGGTTTCTTCGGTCAGGGCGGGCATCGGCACACGTATAGTATCGCCGTTATTCGAAGGGTTAAGGCCTAAGTCAGACTTCATGATTGCTTTCTCGATCTCACCGATTAGCGGCTTTTCCCAAGGCGAGATGATTAGATTTCGTCCTTCTTCGACGTTGATGTTCGCCAGTTGATTCAGAGGCGTATCAGAGCCGTAGTAAGAAACCACAATTGAATCGAGTATGCTGGGGTGGGCTCGTCCCGTCCTGATACGCTTAAAAGCATCATCAAGTGCTGCGAGACTTTTCTGCATGCGCTCTTCCGCATCAGCAATAATTTCGTCGATCATAATGCGTTCCCGTTTTGTAGATTTGAGTTTTCCGGAAATGTGTGGCGAGCCAAGCCAGCCTAGTCGATGAGCGTACCATCGGCATCACCCATCACATTCGCAAGCAATGCGCCTGGACGATTCATATTAAAGACCTTTATCGGCACACCATGGTCTCTACTCAAACAAATTGCGGTCAAATCCATGACACTCAATTTTTTCTCGATGACATCGTCAAAGCTCAAATGATCAAACTTTTGCGCATCGGGGTCCTTCTCTGGGTCCGCGGAGTAGACACCATCAACTTTCGTTGCCTTCAAGATCAAGTCAGCGTCAATCTCGATACCTCGAAGACAGGCTGCTGAATCAGTGGTGAAGAAGGGGTTGCCGGTACCGGCTGAGAAGATAACGACGTCCGAGGCATTGAGATGCCGAATTGCGGTGCGGCGATCATAGTGCTCCACCACACCACTCATAGGAATTGCAGACATGACACGAGTTGGAATGCCTGCACGTTCGAGTGCATCGCGCATCGCTAATGCATTCATCACCGTCGCCAGCATGCCCATGTGATCGCCCGTCACTCGTTCCATACCAGCCGAGTGCAATGCGGCGCCGCGGAACAGATTACCACCGCCAATGACCATGCCAATCTGCACACCGAGACCCACAAGCTGCCCTACTTCGACAGCCATTCGATCTAATACTTTGGGGTCGATGCCGAAATCGGCATCACCCGTTAAAGCTTCACCACTTAGCTTGAGCAGTATGCGTTTGTACTTTCTTGCGTGCTTCGGCATGACCCACTCCCTAAATAATGATTTTCAAGCTTCCGATTAATTAGTTCCTGCGACTTGTGCAGCAACTTCAGCAGCGAAATCAATTTCTTCTTTTTCGATGCCTTCACCTACTTCAAAGCGTACGAAGCTCACCACATCCGCTCCTGCCGCTTTCAACAATGCTGCAATTGTAGTGTCAGGGTCTTTAACGAATTGCTGCTCCAAAAGAGTGATCTCTGCTACGTATTTCTTTAAGCGTCCGCTAATCATTTTCTCAATGATTTCTTCTGGCTTACCACTTTCGCGGGCCTGTGCAGAATAGATTTCAGATTCTTTTGCCAGAGTCTCTTCGGGCACATCTTCGGCACGAACAACCATAGGGTTAACTGCAGCAATGTGCATAGCGATATCTTTCGCCAATGCCGAGTCGCCACCGCGTAATGAAATCAATACCGCGATGCGATTATTGCTGTGTACGTAGCTTTCGATAATACCATCGTTTTCATCGGCGAATTCCAAACGCTCGACGCGACGAATATTAATGTTTTCACCGATTTTTTGTACTAACTTTTCACGTGCGTCCTCGAGGCCGCCTGCCAAAATTGCAGCCACATCTGCTTCTTTGTTCGCGAATGCCGCTTCAACCGCATCGTTAGCAAAGCCTAGGAAGCTTTCGTCGCGAGCAACGAAGTCAGTCTCACTGTTCACTTCCATGATGACGCCGTAGTTACCGTCAGAAGCGACCTTCGTGATCACCACACCATCCGCAGCAACACGGCCAGCTTTCTTAGCCGCCTTCATGCCACTTGCTTTGCGAAGATCATCGATTGCTTTTTCGATATCACCATCAGCTTCCGCTAGGGCTTTTTTACAATCCATCATACCCAAGCCAGTGCGCTCGCGCAGATCTTTAACCATTGCAGCAGTAATGTTCGCCATGTTCTTTGCCTCTATTGTTTAGTACTCGAACGAGCCCGGGGCTCGCGATTGACCGATAAAATTTGATTGCAGCGTCGCTATAAACTTCACGCAAATGCTTATAGAGCTGTCATTACAGAAAGGGGGCTCTCGCCCCCTCACTATTCGCCACTATTCCCATAAAGGGTGTTGGCTAATTGGAGAGCCTAGTTTGCAGCTGGCGCTTCTTCAGCAGCCGCTTCTTCAGGAGCGGCTTCAGCTACTTCCGGCTCAGCGGCGACAGCCACTTCTTCTGCCGCGGCTTCAACTTGTTCTTCTTCCACTTCAACGAATTCGCTAGAAGCGACAGCACCACCACGCTTCTTGCCTTCGATGCAGGCATCCGCAACCGCAGATGCGTAGAGCTGGATAGCGCGAAGTGCATCGTCGTTACCTGGGATTACGATATCTACACCATCAGGGTTGCTGTTGGTATCGACAACACCAATGACGGGGATTCGAAGATTGTTCGCTTCTGTGACCGCTATGCGCTCGTGCTCGACATCGATAACGAACAACGCGTCAGGCAATCCACCCATATCTTTAATACCGCCGATGCTGCGAATAAGCTTTTCTTTCGCTCGCGTTCGCATTAACGCCTCTTTCTTCGTGAGACGATTGAATGTGCCGTCTGCTTCTTGTGTCTCAAGATCTTTTAAACGCTTGATCGAGCCACGAATAGTTTTGTAATTAGTGAGCATTCCACCGAGCCAGCGGTGATTAACGAACGGCATGCCCGCACGCTGGGCTTCTTGACCAACGATCTTAGAGGCAGCACGCTTAGTTCCGACGAAGAGAATCTTGCGATTCTTCTCAGCCATGCTGGCTACTTCTTCTAGCGCTTTATTTAGCGCGGGTAGCGTGTGCTCTAGGTTGATGATGTGAATCTTGTTGCGAGCTCCGAAGATGAACTGATCCATCTTTGGGTTCCAATAGCGGCTCTGGTGACCGAAATGTACGCCTGCGCGCAGCATATCCTTCATTGTTACTGACATAATTATTCCTTGGTATTGGGTTAGGCCTCCACTTACCCCATCGATCAACCGAGCAACTCCGCCTTGCAGCGCGTATGCCCAGCACCCAGATCAGATGTGACGATAAGTGTGCGACATTAGTTTATGATAAATAAACGATTTTTAGACTCAGCAATCCTGTGCATTGCACCGAATTTCACTCAAGAAAACTTGAGCATAGAGCCTACAATAAAGTAGCGCTCTACCGAGATTCGCAAATCGCCGCGCTTTATACCACAAAGCCCTGATTGATTAAAGATTTAAGGCATCAATTCGCCCTCGCGACCGCCGCCTTTTCGGAGCGAATCACGCAGCACTCACGTAATACGAAGAGTAGATCCGTCTAATCTCGTAATGCGCTGCTCGCTGCTTTACAATTCACAGCCAGTAGCGCCCTACTCGACCCGCGCAAACAGGGTCACTACAGGGGCTTAGCTCACAATCATCCGCCCGTAATCAATAGAACGGAAATCATGACAGTTCAATTAAAGACACAAGACGAGATAGTGAAGATGCGAGTGGCGGGCAAACTCGCAGCCGAAGTTCTAGAAATGATCGCCCCTCACGTGGTTCCGGGCGTCACCACTGGTGAACTAGATCGACTATGTCACAATTATATTGTCGATGTGCAGGGCGCCATCCCTGCACCTCTGAACTACAACGGATTCCCTAAGTCGATCTGCACATCGGTGAATCATGTCGTTTGCCATGGCATACCGACTGATGAGAAACCACTCAAGGCGGGCGATATCCTCAATATCGACATTACCGTGATTAAGGATGGCTACCACGGAGATACCAGCGCGATGTTCTGCGTCGGCGAAGTGCCAGAACACGCGCAGCGACTAATTCGGGTGACCCAAGAAGCCTTGTATAAAGGCATTCAAGTCGTTCGCCCCGGTGCCACGCTCGGCGATATCGGCGCCATCATTCAGGCCCATGGCGAGAGCAACAACTACTCAATTGTTCGCGAGTACTGCGGCCACGGGATCGGGCGCGTATTCCATGAAGACCCCCAAGTACTGCACTACGGACAAGCTGGCACAGGCCTCGTCCTCGAAGAGGGCATGACATTCACGATCGAACCAATGTTCAACGCTGGCACGAGACACACCAAACTCTCTCGAGCCGACGGTTGGACCGTAACCACAAAGGACCGCCGACTCTCTGCCCAATGGGAACATACGTTAGCCGTCACGGCGACTGGCTTCGAGGTGTTCACACTACGAAGCGATGACACCTTGTGAGCATAGCTGAACCATTAAATGTCGCATCCGTAACGCTCAGCCAGCCAAATGTTGATGACAGCCTGATAGACATCGACGCCCTGCGAGCAGAGTTAAAAACGGCTGCATCTCCTATTGCTTGTCTTAAGTCCGCCCTCGCCAGCGCTGGAGAGATACTCGATCAACGTTTCAGAAACAATGAAGACATTGAGGACATCGTCCGCAACCGCGCCGGCGTTGTTGACCAAATTTTAAAGCTAGCTTGGCAACTACAACAATGGCCTTCACTCGAAATATCATTGGTCGCTGTTGGCGGCTATGGGCGTGGAGAACTCGCTCCGCATTCTGATATTGATCTGTTAATCCTCACCAGGAAAACGCCTGACAAGAAAATTAAAACTGCAGTCGGCAATTTCCTCACCTTATTGTGGGACATCGGATTAGAGATAGGTCAAAGCGTAAGATCCATCAAACAGTGCGCGCAGGAAGCCGCAAAAGACATAACAATCGCCACCGCACTCATGGAATCTCGCACGCTCGTTGGGCCCGAATCCTTGCAGGAAGAAATGTATCGCGCCACCACCGCTAACAGCGTTTGGCCGATTAAGAAATTCATGCGTGCGAAATGGGATGAACAAATCGCCCGGCACGAAAAATACCATGATATCGACTATGCCCTACAGCCGAATGTAAAAACGTCACCGGGTGGATTGCGCGACATACAAACCATTGCTTGGGTGGCGAAACGGCACTTCAATGCATCTTCGTTTCGCGACCTTAAAGAACTCGGCTTCTTAACAGACACTGAGCAGGCGTTGATCGACAAGGGCCAGCGGTTCCTCTGGCGCATTCGCTATGGGCTACACCTCCTCGAAGGTAGACGCGAAGATCGCCTTTTATTTGACAAGCAGCGCGAACTCGCCAAAATTTTCGGCTACGAAGACGACGAACTCAGCCTCGGAGTCGAAAAACTGATGCAGCGCTATTACCGTACGGTAGCTACAGTCAGAGGCCTAAACGATTTGCTATTGCAGCACTTCGACGAAGTCATCCTACGGGCGGGCGAGCGCGAACGCATCACCCCACTTAATAATCGATTCCACATTCGCAACGATTATCTAGAGGTCGTCGATGACAATGTATTTCAACGCTCGCCGTTCGCCTTGCTCGAAGTTTTCGTGCTTTGCGCTCAGCATTCGGAAATACAAGGTGTTCGTGCATCAACCATCCGCTTGATTCGAGATCAGCGCGGCCTAATCGACGACGAATTCAGAGCAGACATTCGCTGCGTCACACTCTTCATGGAGCTTCTGAGATCCCCTAATAAAGTCACCTTCCAACTACGAAGGATGGCTCGTTACGGGATTCTGGGTCGCTATTTGCCGGAATTTGGCAAGATCATGGGCAAGATGCAGCATGACCTCTTCCATATCTACACAGTCGATGCCCACACTCTACAAGTCGTAGAGAATATGCGCCGACTTTGGCTGCCGGAAACTGCACACGAGTTTCCATTAGTGTCTAATGTCGTGAAAAACCTTCCCAAGATTGAGCTGCTGTATATCGCCGGGCTCTATCATGACATTGCGAAAGGACGCGGAGGTGACCACTCTAAACTCGGTATGGTCGACGCTGTTCAGTTCTGCGAGCGCCACCATTTAAGTAGCTGGGATGCGAAACTCGTTTCTTGGCTAGTCGATAAACATCTACTCATGTCGATGACCGCGCAGCGAAAAGACATTTCTGACCCTGAAGTGATACATGAGTTTGCTTCTATCATGGGTGACAAGCTGCATCTCGACTACCTTTACTCCATGACAGTGGCCGATATTCGAGCCACCAATCCCGAGCTCTGGAATAGTTGGCGCGCATCGCTTATGTCTCAGCTCTACTTAAACACGAAACAGGCGCTGCGAGTAGGACTAGAAAACCCTCAAAATCGAGAGGACCGAATCGCCGATAAAAAGGACTCCGCCAGCAAGGCCTTAGTGCAACGCGGTTTCGATTTGAACGAAATCGAAGAGATCTGGAGTCGCCTCGATGACGAATACTTCATTCGGGAATCTGCCGTGAATATTGCTTGGCATACTGAACTCATCGCGCGCAATGAAGGCCAAGGTCCGGTAGTTGCACTGCAAGAACTCACACGCATTGATGGCGAAGGTGCAACCCAAGTATTCATCTACACCAAAGATGGGGATTTCCTTTTTGCCAACACCACGGCGACCCTAGAACGCCTGCGACTCAATGTCCAAGGTGCCCGAATCTTCACTTCGACCCATGGCTACTGCCTCGACACATTCACGGTGTTAGAGGACACTGGACGACCAGTTGGCGAAAATCCAACACGCAACGCTGAAATCATCGCGGCGCTAACTGAAAGCTTCGCGAACAAACACGTTCCGACACGCACGCTACAGTACCGACAAAGCAGAAAAGATCGCTATTTCGCTAGCAAAGTAGTGGCTCGCCTGACGAATCAAGCGGGCCGCAGCTATTCCACTCTCGAAATTAATTGTCCTGACCATCCCGGCATCCTCGCTGCCGTTGGGAAATTATTTGTCGAAGAGTCGATAAGTATTCGCGACGCAAGAATCACCACCTTAGGTGAACGGGTTGAAGACCTGTTTTATATTACCGACGCAGGTGGACAGTCTATAAGTGATGAAGATGAGGTGAACGACCTTATCGAGAAGATTGAAGAAGCGCTCGAGAAACGCCTCAGCAGTTAAACGATTGAAGGGATTCGTCACAATGTTAACGATATATGGTATTGCGAACTGCGATACGATCAAGAAAACGAGAAGGTGGCTCGAAGCGGCCGGCTATGAATTCGAGTTTCACGATTACAAGAAACTTGGCTGCAGTGCAGAACTCGCCGAGACGTTGATAGCCAATATCCCTCTCGAAGAGCTCGTAAACAAACGCGGTACAACTTGGCGTAAATTATCAGAACATGAGAAAGAAAATTTGACTCTGTCAAACGCGGCAGCTCTCATTCAGCGAGAGACATCGGTAATCAAACGCCCCATCATCCACAATGGTGATAAATGGCAAGTCGGATTCAATGAAGATGCGCTAAGAGCATTTCTATCAAACAACTAAGCAGACCAGTAAGAACACGGAGTACAGAACAATGACGGCAATACACAGCTACGGTTTCGGCCTCGCAACCGAGAATAGTAAGGGTGACATTATTGAAGTATTTTATTCTCAGTTCGGCCTCTCAGCCGCACCTGAACTAGCAGCTGAAATGTGCGATGCATGTGGCTTGTCCGCAAATGAATCAGGTTATAAAAAGCTCGACGATGCTGCGAAACAGCGCTTTGGCAGCCAATTAGGCGCCCTCGCGAATAGCGAGCAGTCGCTCGTACTCTGCGTGCTCGGCAGCGACAGCGCTCCGCAATCGGTGCCCGAAGCGTTCCTGAAACTACACCTTCTTTCAGCGCGACTCGTTAAGCCTCACCAAATCAATCTCAATGGGATGTTCGGTGTACTCCACAATCTAGCCTGGACCAATGAGGGGGCGATCGCCTTAGACGAGCTCGCGGAACGGCAATTGGCAGCACGCCTGCAGGGAAAACAACTCAGTGTTTTTTCTGTCGATAAATTCCCAAGGATGACTGACTACGTCGTGCCTGCCGGCGTCAGAATTGCAGACAGCTCACGTGTGCGACTCGGCGCCTATTTAGGCGAAGGCACTACAGTGATGCATGAAGGATTCATAAACTTTAATGCAGGGACACAGGGTCCTGCGATGATAGAAGGACGCATTTCCGCTGGTGTCATGGTCGGGGCAAACAGCGATTTAGGCGGCGGATGCAGCACGATGGGAACTTTGTCGGGTGGTGGCAAGGAGATTATCGCGGTTGGTGAGAATTGCCTGATCGGGGCTAATGCCGGCATAGGCATTCCCCTGGCGAACGGCTGCGTGGTCGAAGCCGGTCTTTACGTGACTGCTGGCACCAAAGTAAATCTACTCGATGCCCAGGGCAATCAACTGCGGACGTGCAAGGCCTTAGACCTTGTAGGGCAGGAAAGCTTGCTATTCAGACGCAACTCTCTGAGCGGCGCGGTTGAATGTCTACCGCTGCGGACCGAGGTCGAACTCAACGACGAGTTGCACGCTCACAACTAACGCTAGCCATTCGCAGAGATCATTATGACAGTATCGCCTACTCTCTCACTCGCACAGCAGCTAATCCGACTCGCCTCGGTGACACCTGATGATGCCGGCTGCCAACAGCTCATGCGCGAGCGTTTAGAACCCTTAGGTTTCGTTTGCGAGAGCATGCGCTTCGAGGACGTGGATAATCTTTGGGCAGTACGCGGCGATACCGGACCATTGTTCGTCTTCGCTGGACATACCGATGTCGTCCCTACCGGAGACTTAAGCAAGTGGCAGCATTCACCGTTCGACGCCGTTGTGCTCGATGGCAAGCTGTATGGCCGGGGCGCAGCCGACATGAAGGGCAGCCTCGCGGCCATGATCACTGCGTGTGAGTCAGCTCTCTCAAGCTCCCATGCAGCTGCTTTTGACTCACTCCGTCTAGGCTTCCTCATAACTAGCGACGAGGAAGGTATTGCAAAAAACGGTACACGCAAGGTTATCGACACATTGAAACGACGCGGAGTACAGATTGATTACTGTGTTGTAGGAGAACCCAGCAGCAGCAACACAGTCGGTGACACCGTTAAAATAGGTCGTCGCGGCTCTCTCAGTGCGAATCTTGAGATTCTAGGTATTCAGGGACACGTGGCCTACCCCCACCTAGCCGTCAATCCTATCCATAAAGCGATGCCCGCACTTGCAGAACTAACAGCTAAGCAATGGGACGAAGGTAATGACGCCTTTCCCCCAACCACATTGCAAATCTCGAATTTTATGGCAGGCACAGGCGCCAATAATGTGATTCCCGCAAACTGCAAAGTCGAATTCAACTTCCGCTACTCAACTGAGTCATCGCATGAAAAGCTTAAGAAATCTGTGATCGAACTTTTCGAACGCCACGAGCTTGAATACCGAATTGACTGGCACTTGTCGGGTGAACCATTCTTGACGCAACCGGGCATCTTGAGACAAACGGTGGCTGAAAGCATTCACGACGTCACCGGTCTCAGCACAGAACAATCGACATCAGGCGGCACGTCCGACGGCCGATTCATTGCCCCAACAGGAGCCGAGGTGGTAGAGCTAGGCCCCTGCAATGCGAGCATTCACCAGATAGATGAACACATCGTGGCGCAGGAACTCGATACGCTTTCAACGATCTACTGCCGCATTATAGAAAAGCTTGCGGCGGGGCAGACTACTTCGGCGTAAGGTACACGTCGAAGCGACTGCTGGAACCCTTGTACTGAAAATCGGGCTTGCGGCGTCCTAGTGTCGGTGCGTTTTTGCTCCGTTTCACCACCACCCTCTTCTTGGCAATTACGCAGGCTCGTTCCCACATCTGCTCTGCATCTGTAGAAGCCCCGAGCAGCCCCTGTAAAGCAAACATGTCTTTCTTCACACGAGCTGACTTTTTAGACTCGGGAAACATCGGGTCTAACATAACGACATCCCAGTCAGAGCCGCTTAAGTCTGCATCAAGAAAATTAGCATACTGAAGGCTCAGCGACTCTAGGCCCTGAAGCACTGATTCATCCTCGGACTCTCGACCTCGCTTGATGCCATCCTCCAGGAGCGCGTGCACAAACTCATCACGTTCTAGCATGTGGACTCGACAGCCCTGACTCGCTAACAAGAATGCATCTTTCGCGAAGCCCGCAGTCGCATCCAAAACACTGGGGCGTGTGCTTCCCTTTATTCCTACCGCCTTACTGAGACCTTGCTGCTTCAGAGCACTGGAGAGTCGATAGTTAAGCGCGGGAGCTTGGAAGTCTACAAAGACTGCCATGGAGTCAGGCTCACACTCCTGTCTTAATCCTAGTCGCCCTTCTACCTCGACCAGCCGAAAATCAGAACGTGCCTGAATATCATCTAACCTAGCCATAACAGGAGAAATAAGCCAAACAGAATGCGATAAATCACGAAGGGAACGACGCCAACCTTGGGTAGGAGTCGCAAAAAATAATGAATAGTCAGCAACGCAAAGAGCGCCGAAACAGCCGCCCCGTAGCCCAGTAGAAACCAATCGAGCGTCTGATCTCTGGCCTCAATCAGCAATAACAGCCCGGCTGCCATAATGATGGGGATAGACAGCAAAAAGGAAAAGCGTGCCGCCGATGTTCTATCCATCCCCAACAAACGAGCGGCGGTGAGCGTCACACCTGAACGGGAAGTACCGGGGATAATGGCCAGCGCCTGAGCGAAACCAATAAACAGGGCAGCACCCAGTGTGAGCTCTTTAGTTGAAAGAGCCGTAGAGCGTTGTGCGGCTCGGATATCTGCTATCCACAACACAAACGCGAATACAATTGAGGTCACACCGACGACCACGATCGACCGAGAGCTAACCAGTGGATGAGAATGCAACAAAAGCCCCGCAATTCCAGCAGGTAATGTGGCTATGATCAACTGGACAGCTAGTCGTGACTCTGGACTATCACCACGCCCCGTTATCCGCAGTAAAAAACCGCGAATCAATGCTATTAAGTCACGCCGCAGATAAACGATTACCGCAAGAAGAGTACCCAAGTGGACGGCGATATCGAGCGACAAGCCCTGATCTGGCCATCCAAACAACGCCGAAGGCACTAGTAAATGTCCCGAGGAGGAAACCGGTAAAAATTCTGTAAGGCCCTGCAATATCGCTAGGACACTGATTTGGAAGAGTTCGATTGGCGACCACCCCTGCGTTGAGTTAACACACCCTGCTAGACTAATAATCCAGCTGCTCTTTGATGTAATTTGGTCTGATTGCCGAAGGCTCGCAAAGCAAGCCCTGCTCATAATATGCAGCAGCAAGCCGCCCCATCGATTCGAGGTTAAGCTCGGCATCGAGGACCGGGGCGCCAGGATTCACCTGTTTCCTAATCGTATCGAGTTCCGCAACGCCTCGATCCTTCTGAACGCCAATGGTGAACAGATCGTGATGGGGCGGAACATGCAGTTGGCGATTCTGGACGATCAGGGCGAGGAACGGGCCAGCCACAAGCTGACCTACGGCTCCAAGGTCTTCGTCAAGG
>JALQUB010000066.1 GCA_023268635.1 Pseudomonadales bacterium | reverse complement strand
GCGATGAAAGGCATTGTCGCGGATCGACTCGAAGCTTTCGGTAGCGCGGGTCAGATCGCTAACATCGGCAAAGTGTATAGCTTGGAAGAAATGGCGACTAAGTACGGTTTATAGCCGTACTTAGAACAACACGCGTGACTTGATCGTACCATTGATCTCATTGAGGCGGGCGAGCGCGAGCTCGCTGGCGTCTATATCCACATCCATGACAACGTAGCCCACCTTATCGTTGGTCTGCAGGTATTGCGAGCTGATGTTGATGCCGCTTTCCGAGAAGATGTTATTGATCTGGCTGAGGACGCCAGGCACATTTTCGTGAATGTGCAGCAGGCGATGCTTGCCGGGGTGCGCGGGTAGTGAAACCTCGGGGAAGTTGACCGAGGTGAAGCTAGAGCCATTGTCGCTATAGCGAACCAGCTTCTCGGCGACTTCGATGCCGATATTGCGTTGCGCCTCCATCGTGCTGCCGCCAACATGGGGTGTCAGTATGCAGTTATCGAATTCCCTCAGTGGTGAGACGAATTCCTCGTCGTTGGATTTTGGTTCAACCGGGAATACGTCGATGGCTGCGCCGCCGATTCGCTTCTCGCGTAGGGCGGCCGCGAGGGCGTCGATGTCTACGACCGTGCCCCGTGAGGCATTGATGAAGATAGCGTCGGGCTGCATCCAGGCCAGCTCTTTCTCACCGATCATGTTTTTAGTTTCGGGTGTTTCCGGGACGTGCAGCGTCACCACATCGCAGCTACTCATGAGTTCCTTGAGAGAGCCTAGCTGGGTCGCGTTGCCAAGAGGCAGTTTGGTGACCACATCGAAGAGGTAAACTTTCATGCCCATGGACTCGGCGAGCACGCTTAATTGCGAGCCGATGTTGCCGTAGCCGATGATGCCGAGTTTCTTGCCGCGAGTCTCGAAGGAGCCCGCCGCGGACTTCAGCCAGACGCCGCGATGGAGCAGCGCATTTTTCTCGGCCACGCCGCGCAGCAGGAGAATTAGCTGGCCGATGACTAACTCGGCGACGCTGCGGGTATTGGAGTAGGGCGCGTTGAATACTGGGATACCGCGGATGAGCGCCGCGTTGAGGTCTACCTGGTTGGTGCCAATGCAGAAACAGCCCACCGCCTGGAGTTTCTGAGCCGCGGCAAACACACGTTCGGTGAGCTGCGTGCGCGATCGAAGCCCTACAAAATGTGCGTCTTTGATCTTCTCAATCAACTCGTCTTCGGCGAGTGAGGTCTTGAGATATTCGATGTTCTCATAACCTTCATTCTTGAGCGTCTCGACGGCACTCTCGTGAACTCCTTCGAGTAGGAGGAATTTAATTTTGCGCTTGTCGAGCGAGGTAGTGGACATGGGCACGGGTTCCGCTGAAATTGATTGGCTGTTTGGGTCGATGCTCCAAAAGCGCGCGCATGGTAACATATTTGTTCAATCTGTACTTCGGTTGGCGACGTATATATAACCAGCCAGCTTCAGCTTAGGACTATTTAATGAATTGCACGAAATCCGAACTGCTCGACGCGCTCGAGGCCATTGTTGGCGATGCCGGTCTGAAAACAGAGGCAGCAGATCTAGAAAGCTATGGTAAAGATTGGACTAAATTTACTAAGCCAGCCCCAATCGCGATCGTGCTTCCTGCGGACGTGGAGCAGGTTGTCGACTTGGTCAAACTGGCGAAACGCTTGGATGTTCCTTTAGTCCCTTCGGGGGGGCGCACTGGTTTGAGTGGCGGCGCGATGGCTCCGTCCGGCGAGTTAGTGGTGGCCTTCGACCGCATGAACAAGATTCTCGAATTCGACGCGACGGATAGGCTCGTCGTCTGCCAGCCTGGGGTAATCACCGAGCAGTTGCAGCAGTTTGCCGAGGGCGAGGGCCTGTTCTACCCCGTAGATTTCGCCTCGTCCGGCTCTAGTCAGCTAGGCGGCAACGTCGCCACCAATGCCGGCGGCATCAAGGTCATCCGTTACGGCATGACGCGCAGTTGGGTAGCGGGGATGAAAGTGGTCACCGGCAATGGCGAGCTGCTCAGCTTTAATCACGGCCTCGCTAAGAACAACACCGGCTATGACTTCCGTCATCTCTTTATAGGTTCCGAGGGCACGCTCGGCTTGATTGTCGAACTGACGATGGGCCTCACGAGTCCGCCGAAAGATCCGACAGTTTTGCTGCTCGGTGTCGAAGACATGGCGGCGACAATGCCTGTGCTGCAAGCCTGCCAAGCTAAGCTGCCGTTGACGGCGTTTGAGTTCTTCTCAGAAAAGGCGCTGAAGCATGTGATCGAAGAGAAAGGATTGCAGCGACCATTCGAAACCGAGGCGGCATTCTATGCGCTGATCGAATTCGAGAATCAGTCGGAAGCGGATCTCGATACGGCGATGGAAGTGTTCGAACACTGCGTGGAGTCTGGCTGGGTTATTGACGGAACGGTTAGCCAGAATCTCACACAGGCGAAAGCGCTGTGGCGTTTGCGGGAAGACATCTCAGAAACAATTTCCAAATATACACCGTATAAAAATGATATCTCTGTGCGTGTGTCCAAGGTGCCGGAATTTCTCGCCGAGGTCGATGCGTTGGTCGGTGAGTCCTACCCCGATTTCGAAATCATTTGGTTCGGACATATCGGTGACGGCAATGTGCATCTGAATATACTTAAGCCGGAGTCGCTGAGCGAAGAAGAATTTTTCGAAAAATGCGGCAAGGTATCCAACTGGGTGTTTGAGATCGTACAGCGACACAACGGCAGCATCTCGGCGGAACACGGTGTGGGATTACTCAAGAAACCGTACCTCCACTATTCGCGTTCGAAAGCAGAAATCGCCGCCATGCGCGCAATCAAAGCGGTATTCGACCCTGCGAACATTCTTAATCCAGGGAAAGTCATCTAAGTCTGGACGTCGTCTTTGATAAAATAGAGTGAATGAAGTCTGTGACTCACCGGTCTACTTCTCTGACGATGTTCAGTCATCTTCGCTAAAAATAGTTAGGATTTTGTTCAGCTCTACAAGATATTGTGGTTGAGACGAATTTTTACGTTATTCACAACACGTGCTTCTTAAATACGAAGTCAGGTGTTGGTTATAGACCGAGTGATGCACTAATTCCTTAGAGCTTATGGGGTCAATATGTCGCTACAATTTGAGACATATTTTGTTTCCATCTAATCTGCAGAATGCGTACTATTCGAATTCGACTGATTTTAGGTCGATGAATTTGGGCGCACCCAAATTTGATAATATTAAATTTTTTGAGTACGAGAGAATTATGTCAGAGACAGTTGAGGGTACAGTAAAGTGGTTTAACGACGAGAAGGGCTTCGGCTTCATCGAGCAGGAAGGTGGCAAGGATGTATTCGTACATTTCAGCGCTATCAATGGTTCGGGTCGACGCACTCT
>JALQUB010000065.1 GCA_023268635.1 Pseudomonadales bacterium | reverse complement strand
AAAAACTGCTGGCTCATCGCCCGCCAACACCCCGGCGAAAGCATGGCCGAATGGTGGATGGAGGGTGCGCTCGAGCGCTTGCTAGACCCAGCTGACGCTAGCAGCCAAGCGCTGCTGGAGCGTTGCAATTTCTTCCTCGTGCCGAACATGAACCCCGATGGTTCACGCCGCGGCCACCTGCGCACCAACGCCGCAGGCCGCAACCTCAATCGAGAATGGCAGGCCCCCACGCTAGCGACCTCGCCCGAGGTCTTTCTAACCCGCGAAGCGATGGCGCGTACGGGGGTCGACTTTTTTCTAGACGTCCACGGCGACGAATCGCTGCCCTACTGCTTTATCGCAGGGGTCGAGGGATTAGAGGGATGGGATGAAGGCTGGCAGGCGCAACTCGATTTCTACAAGAACCGCCTGGCGGAACGAAATCCCGATTTCCAGACCGCCGTCGGCTACCCCACCAAGGGTCCTGGCGAGGCCAATCTCACCATGAGCACAGGCCATGTCGCGAGCACCTTCGGCTGCCTCGCGATGACGCTCGAGATGCCCTTCAAGGATGCCACCGGCACGCCGGATACCGAGTTCGGCTGGAGCGGTGAGCGCAGCAAGACGCTCGCGCATTCCTGCCTCGACGTGCTGGCCGAGTATCTCGATAGCGGCCTTATGAACCGTGATTAATTTACGATAGCGCGTAAGTAAGTATTTACTTATACCTTGCGGTAAAGCTGCCGTCCAGTCGCGTTATATTGGTCGGCCATCTCCGCCATGCCAGTCTCGAGCGCGGCATCGACGTTCGCCAATTCCTTCGCCGCCGCGTAATCACGGACTTCCTGAGAGATCTTCATCGAACAGAATTTAGGTCCGCACATAGAACAAAAATGCGCCACCTTGCCCGACTGCTTGGGCAGGGTCTCGTCGTGGAATTCCCGTGCAGTCACAGGGTCCAGACCGATATTAAATTGGTCCTCCCAACGGAATTCGAAGCGCGCCTTCGACAGGGCATTATCACGAAGCTGGGCGCCTGGATGGCCCTTCGCCACGTCCGCCGCATGGGCGGCGATCTTATAGGCCATGAGTCCGTCTTTCACGTCCTGCTTGTTAGGCAGTCCGAGATGTTCCTTCGGCGTCACATAGCACAGCATCGCGCAGCCGAACCAACCGATCATCGCCGCCCCGATGCCCGAGGTGATGTGATCGTAGCCCGGTGCGATATCAGTCGTCAGCGGCCCCAGCGTATAGAATGGCGCCTCGTGACAAACCTCTAGCTGCTTCTCCATATTCTCTTTAATCATGTGCATCGGGACATGGCCCGGTCCTTCGATCATCACCTGAACATCATGCTTCCAGGCGATCTGGGCGAGTTCGCCCAGGGTCTCCAACTCACCGAACTGTGCCTCATCGTTCGCATCGGCCACCGAACCCGGACGCAGGCCATCGCCGAGCGAGAAGGCCACATCGTAAGCCTTCATGATTTCGCAAATCTCTTCGAAGTGTGTGTAGAGGAAATTCTCTTGATGGTGCGCGAGGCACCACTTCGCCATGATGGAGCCACCGCGCGAGACGATGCCGGTCATGCGCTTAGCGGTGAGCGGCACATAGCGCAGCAACACCCCCGCATGGATCGTGAAATAGTCGACGCCCTGCTCCGCTTGCTCTATCAATGTGTCTCGGAACAACTCCCAAGTGAGGTCTTCCGCGACGCCGTCGACTTTCTCTAACGCCTGATAAATAGGCACGGTGCCGATCGGCACCATAGAATTACGAATAATCCACTCGCGTGTCTCGTGGATATTTTTCCCGGTGGATAGGTCCATTACCGTGTCGCCACCCCACAGCGCCGACCACGTCAGCTTCTCCACTTCTTCCTCTATAGAGGAGGTCACCGCCGAGTTACCGATGTTGGCGTTCACCTTCACGAGAAAATTACGACCGATGATCATCGGCTCAATCTCGGGGTGATTGATATTCATTGGGATGATCGCCCGACCCAGCGCGACCTCGGAGCGCACGAATTCCGGCGTAATTTCCTTGGGAATATTGGCGCCGAAGGACTCCCCCGGATGCTGCGCGCTCGGCTGGCCAGCCTCCTTCGCTTGCTGCAACGCCATGTTTTCGCGGATCGCGATGTATTCCATCTCCGGCGTGATGATGCCCTGTCGCGCGTAGTGCAACTGGGTCACATTCTTACCCGGCAGTGCTCGCCGGGGCTGACGCACATGTTCAAAGCGCAGATGCGCCGTTGAAATATCGCTCTGCCTCGCCTGTCCAAACACCGAACTCACGCCGCTCAACAACTCCGTGTCACCGCGCTCTTCGATCCAGCCCGCGCGGATAGGTGGCAATCCCTTGCGCAGGTCTATCTCGGCGGCCTCGTCAGAATAGGGCCCCGATGTGTCATAGACGCGCAGCGGCGGATTCTCCTCCAAACCATGCTCGGTCTCGGTCGCCGACAGCGTAATTTCTCGCATGGGCACCCGAATATCTGGGCGACTCCCCTCAACATAGACCTTCCTCGAATTAGGAAAGTGGCGCCCCGCTGTCGTATCGAGCTTGTTGATATTGTCGAGGAAATCTTCGGGCTTGGCGTTCATGATGGGTTCCTGTGAGTGCTGCCTAGGCGTAATGCACATTATGCCGAAATCTAAGCATGAGTGATATCCAAGACCGCGTAACCTTTGGACGTTCGTCACGTCTTTACAAAAGTGATTAATTGTTGGTTTGTCACCTATCGTTACACTGTGTAGAATGCGGCAGGCTCTGGGAGACTGGCTTTGACTCGCCCGTTCCCCCTCGATGCTCTCACCTTTCGCGATCACCGATTGCGAAAACCGACAGCTATCTAATATTTACACGCTAGACCCAAATAAGGCAGACACTATGGGACGTATAGCAAAATTCGCCGGCGTCGTTGCTTTAACGACTCTCAGCGCATCTATCAGCCAGGTTGGTCAAGCGGCCGACGACCTCTACAGCATCTTAGCGCTCGCGCTCGACAACGATCCGACGCTACGACAGGCTGAAGCCAATTATCGCGCGAACCACGAAAACCGAATTCAGAGCCGCGCAAATTTACTTCCGTCTTTTGGTATCGGCGGTCAAACCGCTCGTCTCACAAGTGGACCGAGCAGCCCGATCTACACCGAGATAACAAATCCGATTACCGGACTTAAGCAGTCCATCAAAGCCGTCGACGAGCACAGCTACCGGCCGGGCATTAACAACCATGGCTGGGGCGTCAATCTGACTCAGAGTTTAGTAAATATCGCTAATTGGTATAGCTTCCAAAGCGCAAAGGCATCGGACCAAGCGGCAGAGATGAATCTCGCCGCGCAGGAACAAGACCTCATCATGCGCGTGTCGATTGCTTACTTCGATGTGCTCCGTGCCATCGATTTGCTCGACACCAATGTGCAAGAAGAAGAAGCGGCTCGCCGCTCGCTAGACCAGACGCAGCAGCGTGAAGAAGTTGGCCTCGTACCGATTACCGACGTACTTGATGCACAAGCCGCCTACGACCTCGCACGCAACACGACGATTCTTCAACGCGATTTTTTACAATCACGCTACGAAGCATTAGAAGCAATCACTGGGCAATCGCATCCTTCACTCGCCGTGCTTGATGATGAATTTCCAATCGTAAATGCGGAAGGCACGCTAGACGAATGGGAAGATCAAGCCGACAGTAATAGCCTGGCAATTGCCGCGGCGGAATACAACCTCGTCGCACAGAAGAAGACATTGAAGGCGCGCAAATCTGATCGTCTCCCGACGGTCGATTTCACCGGTAGTTTTGGCCATAACGTGACCGCACCTATTGTAAATCAGGGTATCGTCATCGGTGGCGGTGCGTTCGATCGCACGTCCTTGGGTGTTAGTGTCAGCATTCCTCTTTACACTGGCGGCGCAATCAGTTCTCGTCGACGAGCGGCGGAGTACAACGTCATAGCGGCGAAGGAATCCCTCGAATTTACCAAGCGTCAACTTACGCAGAATATTCGTAACAGCTATCGCCGTGTTAACACCGACGTCATGGTCATCGCGCAGCGTCAACAATCTATCCTATCTGCGCAGAGCGCACTCGATGCGACTGAACTCGGCGAACAAGTCGGTACGCGCAATATCGTTGAAGTATTACGAGCACGCGAGAACCTCTACCGCGCACTTAGACAATATGCGGACGCGCGCTACAACTACATCATCGATAGCCTAGTCCTTAAACAAACTGCCGGCATTCTGACGCCGCAGGATGTGATCGAGTTAAACCAATGGCTCGCTGAATAATAGAAAATTGACTTGGTGATTTATTGTTCGAA
>JALQUB010000028.1 GCA_023268635.1 Pseudomonadales bacterium | reverse complement strand
AATATCAGTAAAACACTCAGCTTTAAAATGCATCTTGATATCAGTGGCATCAGATAAATCAATGCCCGCTAAGCAATAAATATAACCACCTGTATCACCCTTATTCACAGTCAGAAACCTCTGTAATAACGTAAATATTATTACTATTATCATTTATTTTTATTGCATGTAATAACAATGAAAAAGAAAATAAGGGAGAATGGGTTTCATTAATTCAACATGATTCTATGGATGGGTGGCATTATTATCAAGATGATGGAAATAAAACCGGTTGGGATATAAAGGATGGTGTTTTAACCTTCACATCAGCAAATGCTTCTGGAAATGGAGATAAAAGTTTAGTCAGTGATAGAGATTACACAAACTTTAAAATTTATCTCGAATGGAAAGTTAGTCCAGGGTCAAATAGTGGTTTTTTCTGGGGGGTTCAAGAAGATGAAAAGTATGAATTTCCTTATGTTACTGGACCTGAAATACAAATTTTAGATCCACTGATCATCGATGCACTCTTTGCCGAAGAAACGCGGCCGCGCATTCTTGAATTTGATAATGGTGCCTTGCTTATTATGCGCGGCGTTAATTTGAATACGGATGCAGAACCGGAAGATATGGTTTCGATTCGTCTTTGGGTGGACGGCTCACGGATTATCAGCGTCCGTAAACGGCGGCTAAAAGCGGTTACGGATCTGCGCGAGCGATTGGAAGTAGGGCTTGGGCCGCGCAGTGCAGGAGATTTTCTTACTCAGTTGGCGGCAAGATTATTCGAGCGTATGGAGCCGGTTTTCTCCGAACTCGATGAGCGCTTGGACGATGCCGAAGAGAAAGTCATGGAAGAGGCCGACGCGAGATTTCGCAGCAAAATTACCGAGATTCGCAAGCAGGCTATTGTTTTTCGGCGGTACATCGCGCCACAGCGAGACGTCATCGCGGCTCTCCGCATATCCGACATGTCTTGGCTTAATGAGATACACAAGCGTCGATTACAGGAATCCTTGGATCGAGTGATTCGTTACATTGAAGACATCGATACCATTCGTGAACGTGCGCAGATCGTGAAGGATGAGCTGAGTAATGCGCTGTCCGACAAGATGAATAAAAATCTTTACATGCTGTCGGTCATAGCCGCGGTATTTTTGCCGCTCGGTTTTTTAACCGGACTACTCGGCATCAATGTCGGCGGACTGCCGGGAGTCGATGATCCGAATGCTTTCTGGATTTTTAGTGGGATTCTGATGGCGGTCGTCGTCGCCCAAATTGCCCTATTCAAGCGATGGAAGTGGTTTTAATCCGCGCTTGATGAGAAGCGACTTATTAGTCAGACAGCAGTGCCATCACGGCGCCCTCGGGATCTTTGATGACACAAAAACTAGCACCTCCTAAACGCTTCGGGCCATCGAGCACCTCGCCGCCTAAACGGGTGCAGGCTTCAGCACTGTCGTGGACGGAGGCGACACGCACGTAGATGAGCCATTGGCTCGGCAGGTTGGCATTGGGGCCGCGAGCATGACAAATGCCGGCGACGGTTTCTTTGGTCACCGGCGTTTCTATGCTGTAGTCACTGTAGCTTCCCATGTCGATGTCGGACGACTTCCAGCCCACGACTGAAGAATAAAAATTCTTCACGCGTGTGGCATCGTTCACAGTGAGATCTAGCCATTCGACGCGGCCAATGACGGGCGCAGATTGTTCTGCGCCATCATGCTCCAAAGAGGAGTCGCTCATGCTTAGTCCTCGGGTAGGCTGAAGACATATAAGGCATTGCCCCAGCGTGGGTAAGTGATCTCGGTGGCGATCACGTCCGGTACCGTGCGTGGGCTCGTGCCCCCTACGGCGCTAGTTACCGCGATGTATTGCTTGCCATCGATCGCGAAGCTAACGGGGTGTCCCTGTACCGAGGTTCCCAGTCGAGTTTCCCAGACAACTTCGCCGGTGTTCACGTCTAAAGCCTTGAAGCGACGGTCGAGATCGCCGACGAATACGAGGTCTCCTGCGGTCGACATTGTGCCGGTATGGAACGAGGCACGCTGCTGGTAACTCCACACTTCTTCCATGGTGTCTACGTTATAGGCGCCAATTTTACCGAGATTTCCGTCAGTGCCAGGCATTTCGAAGAACTTGCGGCTCGCCGCGAGACCGCCACCGCCCTGCACGAGTGCAACTTCACGAGCAGCGTTTTCGAGACAAGTCTGGCTCAGTGGCGCGATCATCAAGCCGCTAGGCTCGTGATAGGTCATCGAATGCCAGTCTTTGCCGCCGGCACTGCTCGGGCAGGCCGAAGTCCATTCGTTTAGCTTCGCGTTTTGAATATCTTCACGATATGTCACGCGGCCGGTGACTGGGTCGATGTCGGTGAACGCGTTCTGGAACACGGTTTCCTTATAGCCCTTGAACTCCCCGCTGACGCGATCACTCTTCCACAAGATGCCGTATTTTCCGAGAGAGAAGACGAGTTTTTCATCGCCGCGATTGACAAGGACGCGTTCGAACACTTCGTCGAGATCCAACGCTTCCGCAGGGACGTGTTGGAAATGCCAGTTGAGCGTGCCGTCGTCGGTATTAACGGCGACCGTCGAGTTCGTGAACAAGCCCTCGTCTTGAATAGTGAGATGTCGACTAACAGGTACCCAAGGTTTTTGTTGAGCAGTTCCCCAGTAGGTAAGTTTTAGTTCTGGATCGTAACTTCCAGTAATCCAGGTTTCACCCCCTGCGCGGAAGATATCGTCAAGCTCACCCCAAGTGTCTCCGCCCGGCTCATTCGCTTTGGCAATGGTGTTGAAGCGCCAGACTAGCTCGCCGGTATTAGCATCGTGTGCACTGATATAGCAATCGTCTTTGATGTAACGCGCGCAGCCCGCGAGCCCGAGGATGACCTTGCCGTCTGCGACTATGGGGCCGCTCGAATTCTCAAAACCCTGCGAGTTGTCCGCGACCATGGTTTCCCAAACTTGCTTGCCGGTGCGCGCGTCTAGTGCGACTAGACGGGCGTCGGTGGTGGCCTGAATTATTTTGTCGTTATAGATCGCAATATTCCGCATATCCTGACGGTTCGCAGGGCCAGCCCAGTTTTCCCAAATGAGTTCACCGGTCTTACCGTCGATAGCTTGAATGACGTTGCCAGGGTTAATGAGGTAGATGATGCCTTTGTAGACCAGTGGCGACGGTTCTGAATCTCCTTCGTGCATATTCCACACCCACTCGAGGCGGAGGTTGGCCACGTTGCTGGTATCAATCTGATCGAGAGGACTGTAGCTATGCGCGTCGTAACTTCTGCGAATCATCGGCCAATCTGCGGGATCGGGGGATTCAAGCATCGCATCGGTGACTGGAGTGAATGGAACGAAGTCATCTACGTTGCCCGCTACCGTCACCCCTTCTGGGGCAGGTGGTTCGTTTCGATTGCGAAGTGAGGCAATGGCCGAGGCGTTATCGGCGATGGTGAAATCGGTGCTAGGGTCGAGTGCCGTGGTGACAGTGTCGACCCCGTTGACGCTCAGTATGTGCGCGGCTATCGCGAGATAGTCGTCGTCGCTAAGGCCCTCGTTGCCCCCTGGTGGCATGTTGGCTTTGATATTGTTAAACAAGAGGCTGGGATTTCGCTGTCCCCAACGTTGCATGAAAGGTCTGCCTGACAGTAGTGGCCCGAGTGTACTGCCCTCAAGGTTTATGCCATGGCAAGCGGCGCAATTCGCCGCGAATTTTTCTGCGCCTACCGCCGCCTGCTCCGCGAAAGCGTTTGCCGCGACGGAAGAGTCGCTGGCGCCGTTCATTGCTTGTTCGCTGTTATCGGGAGTGCAGCCTATGAGTGCACTTGCAATCGCGATGGCTAAGCTAGTGGTTCGAATGTTCATGTTCTGGCCCTCAGTTTTTATGTTGGGTCTTTTTTTATAATTTTGTATGAATAGATGAAGTGTTTTTATTAGCGCGCGAAAAACCAGCCACGTAGTTCGCCGGCGGCGTTATCGGCGCTATGAATTTGCACATAAAGTGAATTCACCTTCAGTGCGGCGAGTTGCTCGTCATTTAGTTCGATCTGACCTGAAAGTTCACCGCCTGTTGAATCGGGCGCAGTGATGGCCGACACGACGGGGCCGGGTTGGGCGGGAGGACCCATATGAACGTGCGCCATGGTTGCAACGGAGCTCATGCCTTCGAAGTGCCCACTTATTGTGAGAGTGTGGCCTTCGAGTGTTGCGATGACTTCGCCGCCGCCACTGATCGCATTCTTTGTTTGGGGTGTCGTTGGCATTTTAGAGAGGTGTGCACGGAAACTCGCATCCTGCGCTAGTGCCAATGGCGCTGTGAACAAGGCGAGAAGCGCCATGCAAAATAAATTCGCAGCCCAGCGTGTCGAGTTGTTTTTTGTCATTGTAATCTTCTCCAGCTTATTTTTATTTGAATCTTAATGCGCCTAGTGAGAGCTAGACGTATGCAATCTAATTATTTAATCGGGATCGACACACTCGAAGTTGCCGGCTATCCAGTTATCAGGCTCCCCATCTCGACCCGATTGACCGACGAAGCGCGCCTGCTGAGGATACACGCAAAGAGGACGCTCGTTGATCACCGCCCCTTGCTCGCTGTGAGTGGCGATTATACGCTCGGGGGCAACATCGTTTTCTACCCAGTCAACGAGTGGCACGAGTTTATCCCAGCTATTGGGTCCGGGTCCGCCCCCGCAGTGCCCCATGCCCGGCGCTAAGAATAACCTAGTATGCTCGCCGGCTGCTTCGAAGTCGCCAGCAAATGTCGTAGTGACCACGTCATCGAAGTAGTCAACGGTCGCAGTCGCAACTGACAGAGCATCGCCGAGGCCGTGGTAAATTAACAACTTGCCTCCACGGTCGATGAGGAATTGGCTGAGGTCGGGATCGCTCGCGTCCATGAGCGCGCTCATCGCGCTAGCTTTGCCCGCCGAAAAGTCGGTGACGTCGAAGTCTAGCCAGTGGAACTCAGGATTAGCGCCGTTTCTACGCGCCACATAATTTGGATCATTCAGATTTGGGATGGCGACTCCGGGATCTTGTTCGTAGAACAGGTAATTCACATGATCGCCGGCGGGGCCACGCAACATGTTCGGATTCATCGCATTTCCCGCGTGAGGAATGAAAAGGTTAATCCAGTCGAGTTCCGAGCCTTTGGTCTTGCCAGGATAAATCGAGCTACCGTCATCGGCACTAGGGCCATTATAGAAGTCGGTGATCGTGGCTATTTGACGCTCGGTGAAGCATGCATTCGCGGCGTCCCCTTCGGCGCAGACGAAGGCTGCGAGTTCGCGCGCTGGATCGAAATTGCAAGCAAGGGGATTGTCGATGACCCCATCGCGGATCGAGTCCTGTGCGGTACCGACGTCACACTGTTCGAGTACGAGCCGATTAAGAAACCGTAGGCCGTCGAGGCTTTCTGCTATCCCATCTCCGTCAGTGTCTACTGCGAGATTGCCGGCGAAATTGTCCTTAAAAACCCGTTGGAGATGCCAGGTGCCCGCTGCGTTCATGGCTTGATAGAAGTTCACTGGAGCGCCCGCGACGATTCCATCGAAATCATCAGGGTAACGCTGCGCTTCCATGAGGCCCTGACGACCGCCGGTTGAGCAGCCTTCGAAATAGGAATAGCTCGCAGGTTCACGGTAATAATGTTCGACGAGGCGCTTTGCGGCTAGAGTTGTTAGATGGACCGCACGATATCCGAAATCTATCTCTGCCTGTCGATTATTAAAGCCGAAAGCTGAGCCGGGTTCGGCGCCGGAATCATGGCCGGTGTTGCTGTTAGCGACGGCATAGCCTTCGGCGACTCGATGGTCAGCAAAGTCGAGGTCACCATCTTTGCCGCCGTCGCCCCATTGGAGGAAGCGGCCGTTCCAATGTCGGGGTAAGGGCAGCTGCACGTGGTAGTGGATTGCTGGGCTGATCAGGCCGCGGACATAGCAGTAGGGTTCGTTCGATGCGGGATTGTTCCGTAACTGTGAGGAGAGTAGGGTTAAGTCGCGAACGTTGGAGAGTGCTGCACAGGCCTGCTCATCATCAGACACGCTTTGCGCAGCCGCGAATCGCGGAATCGCAAGCGAGAATAACGTGAAGGCTATCGCGATGCGTGCTGTCATTGACGGTTTTCTCCCTTAGCTGCCAAGATGGCATTCGTTAGGCTGAGATTAGCATTCTCGCGAGCTATGGCAAGTCGTGTCGCCTCGTCTTAGTAGAATGGGTCAAACTTCATGTGTGGTCGTTTTAACCTTATCGATAGCCCCGAAGTGCAGTCGCTCTGCGAGGCCTTGGGCATTTCTATCCCGGCGCAACAGCTTCGGGTGGATATTGCGCCGGGCAGTTCGATCGCTATCGTCCACCACGAGGCAGGGGATCATGGATCGCCACCGGTTCGTCGGGTGAGCGAAGCGCTGTGGTGGCTACTGCTAGATCCGAAGACGCACACACCAAATTATCAATACGCGAGTTTTAACTCGCGTTCGGATAAGCTGAATCAGCCACGTGCCGCAGCTTACCGGCCATTCAGAGAGTCGCGATGCCTTATCCCGGCAAGCGCTTTTATCGAGGGGCTGGGTGACAAGAAGACCTATCACAAAATAGAGCTGCAAGATTCCGCCATCGCCTTCGGTGGCTTGTACAAACGCTACCTCAATCGACAGACCGGCGAGACGGTCATCGGAGCGTCTATTATTACCTTGCCACCATTGCTGCCCCAGTGGCAGCACATCCATCCTAAGTCGATGCCGCTCATGCTCGACTACCGCGACAGCGCTCTTATCGATAAATGGTTGGATCCAACGTTTGACCGAGTCGAAGAATTTGACGAGCTACTCGTGCCGCGAGTTTCCTCTGCTATGAAGGTGACCCCTATCGATAAGCCCAGCAAATGGAATCCAATCGCCGATTCCTTCCTTATAGTGTCTTGAATCCGCGTTAGATAGCGAACCAAATCACGAATGCGCAGAGCGCCAACACTAATTGGCTGCGGTGATCATGCATCGCAAATTTCACTGGATCTTCTTCGAGTTCCCCTGCGCGCGCAATCTTCCAGAGCCTGAGTACGAGATAGAGCAGTCCAGGGCAGGCGAGGAGAAGTAGTTGCGGATGACGGTAGAGGACGGCGGCGGCCGGAGTGAGCGCGTAAAGTCCAAATACGGCGATTGCGCCGAGGTTTGCGCAGAAGCCGAGGCGTCTTAAAAGAGGTAGGTGCTCGACGCGATATGCTCGACCCGCGCTCGAAAGTTTCCCGGCCCGTTTCAGGTTCATGAGTTCGGCATGACGCTTGACGAGTGCGAGGCCGAAGAAGAGGCAAAGCGAGAACGCCAATAACCAGTCAGTTGTCACGACGCCGATCGCAGCAGAACCGGCGATTATGCGCGCGGTAAAAAGACCGGCTAGCACGATGGCATCGATTAAAAAATAAGATTTTAAATAGAGGCTATAGAACAGCGTGGTCAGCCAATAAATAGCCAGCACGAAGGCGAAACTGGCACTAAGAGTGAAGGCGATGATGAAGGCGGCGGCTAACAGCAGCGGTGCCGCAACGAAACCCACGCGCAAGGAAAGATCGCCGGAGGCGAAGGGTCTCGTGTGCTTGCTCGCGTGCTGCCGGTCACTCTCTAGGTCGAGCATGTCATTAAGCAGATACACGCTCGAAGCACATAAGCTGAAGCTAATGAATCCCACACAGGCAGCGATCAGCAATGTACTGTCGGTCACTTGATGTGATAGCAGCAAGGGCAAAAATAGGAGACTGTTTTTCAGCCATTGATGCGGTCGTAAAGCACGTAAAAATGCGTGTATGCGGGAATGAGGATGATCGAAATGCAGCGACTCTTGATCGGGAAATTGACGGCGGATCGAGTCTGCGGCATTGACGGTTATGACTTGCTGCGCCTGCCGCCAAATGACCAAGTCGGCGCTGGAATCGCCGGCGTAGGCGAAGCCCCGTTCGCCGCAGAGCTGCTGGATGCGGAGTAATTTATTGGCGCCTTTTAGATTGGTCCTTCCATCACTGCCAATCGCGTCCAGGAAGAGGTCGACATGATTCGCGAAACGGCGCGTCAGTCGCTCGTCACTCGCTGAAATCAGAATGAGATCACGGCCACCGTCGGCCTCCGCTTGTAGGAACGCGGCAAACTCGGGGTTGCGGGGCTGGTTGCTTAGTTCAGGGTGAGCGTGAGTCGCCACCTCATATTTAAGTCGGGCGCGACCACGGAGTAACCAATAAGGTGCGAGGAGTAAGATCCAAGGACGATGTCTGAGTAGCCACAGCACCGATTCGAACAACAAGTCGGTCTTGATGACTGTACCATCAAGGTCGACGAATAAAGGTGGTTTGGCATGGTGACTCGGCAAGGTTGGCCTCTAAAATTTGAGCCGTTTGAAGAGGCTGTCGGGGATTAAGCGGACCACCAGCATGATAAACCGCCAATAGCCCGGTGCGTAGAGGGTTGTTCGGCGTCGTTCGATGCCCTTAACGACGCAGCGTGCAACTCGGTCAGGCGATGAGAATAACAAGCCTTTCTTAATCTCGCTGGTCATCGGGGAATCGACGAGACCGGGCCGGATGTCGATGACATCGACGCCATGCGCATGCATCCGTCCCCGGAAGCCCTGTAAATAAGTGGAGACCATGGCTTTGCTGGCACCATAGGCGTAGTTGCTTCGACGCCCGCGATCGCCGGCGACCGAGGTGATGACTGCTATTTTGCCGGAGCCCTGTTGTTCGAATCGATTACCGAGTTCGGTTAGCAAAGACAGCGTGCTGAGCGTGTTGACCTTGAGGCCTTCGAGCAGTGCATCGAAATCGCGTTCGCAATCTTCTTGCTGAGGGAGGGTGCCGTGACAGATGAGTGCTAAATCGATACATCCCATCTGCTCGAAAGCTTTCTCGACTAGCGCGTTGTGGCGATGTGTGTCGGCTAAGTCGAGAATTTCCTGCGAGACTGCCGTCGCACCGCGTACTGTTAAGTCCGCGCTGAGTGTTGTTATACGTGAGGCATCACGGCCCACCAAGAAAAGTTGGTCACCTCGTTGTGCGTATTGCCGCGCGACGGCCGTCGCGATGGCTGAATTGGCTCCGATGATCAAAATCTTCATGCGTAGTTGAGTGTCTCACGAGTGGTCGTGAAGGGAATGCTACAGGAGCATAGCAGCTTTGAGTAGGATCTATTTTGAATGGCGCCTAACGAGTGAGGCCCAGCCTACGCGACTGCAATGATGAGAATTTCTGATCAGGGTCACACTTAGCTTTGAGCTCTGCGAAGCGCTCCCATTCGGGATAGGTCTGACGGAAAAATTCGGCGCTCATTCTGGCATCCTTCGTCAGATAGAGTCTTCCTCCGTGGGCTAAAACGAGTGCGTCGAGTTCATCTAACAGAGGGAAGAGAGAGTCTTCGACTTTAAAATCCATGGCGAGCGTATAGCCCTCGATAGGGAATGACAGCAGATTACTATTGCCCTTGCCGAATCGCTTGAGCACCGACAGGAATGAGCCTTTGCCTGCTCGAGCGACGCGTTCGAGTATTGCATGTAAACCTTCGCGCGCGGTCGCTAGGGGTAATACGAGTTGGTATTGTAAAAAACCTTTGGCGCCATAGAGTCGATTCCAGTTACGTAGCCGCTCGAGCGGGAAGAAAAACTTGTCGTAATCGATTTTCGCAGTAGCGGGCAGAGATTTCTTCAGCGCGTAATAGCTGCTATTAAACGCCGCCATGGAATAGCGATTGAGCAGCATCGATGGGGCGTTGAATGGGATATTGATTTCGCTGCGTCGTTTCAGTGCTTGCGGTTTGCTTCGTGCGTTATTTTCACTCGCGGGCAGATGCTCGCCGAGATACAACACCGAACGACCTTTGGCGGCACCTTTGGCGAGGCAGTCGATCCAAGCGACGCTGTATTTCGCCTTTAGATGCTGCTCCATGAGCTCCATGCATTCTTCTAGATTCGAGGCGATGAGCGAGCTCTGGGTGATAGCAAGCGAAGACAGAGGCGTTAAACAGATCGAGGCATCGAGAACGATGCCGGTGAGACCGATGCCTCCGCACGTGGCATGGAAAAGTTCTGAGTGATGTGACCTGCTGCAATCGACTACCTCGCCCGAGGCGAGGAGGAGTCGGAGAGAATCGACGTGGTCACAGAAACTGCCATCGATGTGGTGATTTTTCCCATGGATGTCGCTCGCGATAGCCCCACCGACAGTGACCGCCTTGGCGCCGGGTAATACCGGCAGGAATAAGCCCTTGGGCACTATTGTTTCCAGGATTTGTGCGAGGCTCAGTCCCGCTGCGCAGCGGAGGGTGCTGTGACCGGATTCGGAAGTCTCTAGGCTAGAAAAATTGTCGAGATACCGCGTGCTGAGAAGAATCTCGGACAGAGCACTGTCGCCATAACTACGGCCGGCCCCCCTCGCTATCGTCTTCTGCTCCCGCGGATCGGACATAGCAAGACAAGTTGCAAATTCGTCTCGCGAGCTAGGCTCCACGAGGCTGGCTTCCTGCTTTGGGTAGCGGCCCCAGCCTGAGTAGGTCAGCTGGCCTGTCTGTGTGTTGTGATTTTTTCCCATGCCTATCAGCCTAGTTCAGCCTTGTGTCCCGCGCCAGCTGACAAATGGTTTACTGGCGAGATCTTTAGTACATTACGCGACGAATCATACGTTAAGTCGCGTAGATGCTCACCGTTAAACTTCCTGAGAGTAATACAATCATGTCATCGACCTTCGAATTTTCCCGAGACCTCGCACGCCAAGCCGGTCAGCTAATCGCACAGATGCGTCGCGATGAGCCGCTCGAGCGCAATTTTAAAGGCGGGGTAGAGATTGTCACTCAGGCGGATATCGCGGCTGACGAGTTGATCACTCGATCGATTCGAGCGGAGTATCCTAGTCATCAGTTGCTCTCTGAAGAATCTTCACCCGACCATGCTCGGGTGCAGGATATCGAGGGGCCGTTGTGGATTATCGACCCCATTGATGGAACAGTTAACTTCGCACATGGACTCAATCAGTCCGCCGTATCGATAGCCTTCGTAGATGGGGGAAAGATACAACACGGCGTGGTTTATAACCCATTTAGTGATGAGTTGTTCGCCGCCGAGCGCGGTGGGGGAGCCAGCTTGAATGGAGAAAGGATTGGGGTCGCCACGGAGACTCGACTCGAACGTGCGATTATCGCAACGGGTTTTCCTTACGTGAAGGATGGACTCGCGCCGATGGTGACTCGTCTCTCTACGATACTCGCGGAATGTGCCGACATACGACGCCTGGGTTCTGCCGCCTTGGACATTTGCTTCGTGGCTGCTGGGCGTCTCGATGGCTATTACGAAAGCCTGAGTGTTTGGGACTATGCCGCCGCTCAGCTTATCGCGAAGGAGGCCGGCGCCATTTATGGCCATTTCGCCGATGTGCCCGAGGACGTTGACCCTCAATTCCATAGCCAAGACATATTAGTGTCCAATGCGGCGCTTTTCGATAAATTAAGGTCGCTCTTAAGACGCGCCAGTGAGCTAGAATAGAGCGTCCAAAATTCCGTGATATCCCGGGCTAGTTGTTTGACTTCCTTATCTTTTCTACATACAGTCCGGAGACCTTACGTTTAATAACAAGCACTATTCGGATGCTCGTAGAGGCTAAACCAGTACGCAGCCGAAATTCAGGAGGTAGACGTGAATACTAAACATGTAGTTGGCGCAGCGATCCTCGCCACTGTCTCGATGTCAGCGTTTGCTGTTGATCGAGTCGGTGATTTTTCTCTGCTCGATCAAGATGGCTACCACCACTCGATGAGTTGGTACGACGATCACAAAACTATTGCCCTCTTAGTGCAGTCAAACGACAGTGCCGCCACCGCGGCTGCCATTACCGAATTCGCAGCGCTGCACGCGCGCTATGAGGATGCCGGTGTTGAGTTTTTCATGATCAACCCGATGGGCAAAAAGAATCG
>JALQUB010000075.1 GCA_023268635.1 Pseudomonadales bacterium | reverse complement strand
CGATTCCTAGACCGGGTGAAACGGGTCACGAGACGTGGCTGAATGATGCCTGGAAATTTTCAGGAGACATCTCAACTTGGGCGCCTGCCTCAGCCGACCCCGAATTAGGCTTGGTCTATATGGTGACCAATGCTTCCACCGTTCAGACCTATGCAGGACACAGACCGGGCGATAATTTATTCGGCGGCAGCGTCCTCGCCCTCGATGTAAAAACTGGCGAACGCCGTTGGCATTATCAGATCCACCACAGCGATCAATGGAATTATGACCTCCCCACACCGCCGATGTTGATGGATTTAACGGTGAATGGTCAGCGAGTGCCAGCGCTGATCCAAAACACCAAACAGGGACTTGTGTTCGCCTTTAATCGTGAGACTGGAGAACCGCTCTGGCCAATAGAAGAACGACCGGTCATGCAAACCGAAGTGCCGGGAAATTGGACTTCGCCTACGCAGCCCTATCCGACTTGGCCTGAGCCCGTCGATCCCATAGTCAATAATGGCCTGACCGACGAATTCGTCATCGACTACACGCCCGAACTGAAAGCGAAGGCTTTGGAGATTCTGAAAGACTATCGGGTCGGCGGCCTTTATGTGCCACCACTCCCCCGTGACCACGGCCATGAGTTCATCAACAATGTCGGCTGTCTTGGCGCCGGCAATGTAATCCCACATCCGCCCGTAGGCGACCCAAGTACCGGCATGATGTTCAATTCCCATAGCCGCTCCTGCTTCGCACCGGGCTTCATGGCGCCGACCAATGGCATTGACCGAGATAACCCGAATTACCCCAAGCCCGGCGCCGGCGGTGTGACCCCGAACAGCACCCCAACAACAGGACGCACTGTTGCGGCTTGGCTGCCCAGTGGCGGTGGTGGCCTACCCACGATTGACGGACTACGTCTCTATAAGCCGATGGATAGCCAGCTGACTGCCTACAACATGAATTCAGGTGTGAAAGCATGGTCGATGGCAGTGGGACCCACACCGGATGACATAAAAAACCACCCGATGCTGCAGGGGGTCGATGTGCCTGAAAGTGGCGGCCTAGGCTGGTCGATACAGATGGCGATGGGCGACATCCTCGTACAAGCGAGGGCGATGAGTGAAGGCGGCGTTCAGTTCGCTCCGGACGAAGACCCATTAACTCTCAACGCCCGAGACAAATTCAGCGGGGAAATTCTCGCAAGCGTCCCACTACCCGCTCCGGCCCAATATGGAATGATGACGTACCTGCATGAAGGCAAACAATATATCGTCGTGCAGATAGGTAGTTCGCGCACGGATTTCCCCGGCGCGTTAGTCGCCTATCGACTTCCCTGAATCGGGCCGGATGAGAACAGTGCACTTAGTGAGGCACCAGCGCTAGCCAGAGAAAGGGACTTTGGGTAATGTATCGTGCTATCTAAGCGGGTCGATTGTTAACTCGACTCTTCATTATAAGACTGACAGGTTATTGCTTAATGATTCAAGCCAGTTCATACCGCACACTCGCGCGAGCGCTTTCCTTTGCTCTGCTCTCTACTGGATTTTTGCCATCGACTCAGGCCGCCGATGGAGATATAGCGCTCAAAACTGAATGGGGGCACCCTGACTTACAAGGTGTCTGGAATTTTTCCAGCGAAATTCCCTTTCAACGCCCAGCCCAATATGGGGAACGGGAATTTCTAACCGAAGAAGAAATTAATGACATCAAGGCGAAATTGGCCGCGGAGGCTGAACAGGGCGAGATCGTTGAAGCGAATGCCGATGTCGCCGATCGAGGAGCACCATCGACTGACGAACGCTTCGTCTATGGCTATGACCATTTTTGGTATGAGATGGCCTCAATCGCTGACACGGTCCGAACCTCGCAGATCATTTACCCTAAGAATGGCCAACTACCCGACTTGGTGGAAGGTGCGCCAGTCGGCGTCAGCGGATTTCTTGAAGATGCCGAGGGTGTGCGCCCGGTACGAACGGGAAGCGGCGGCATCGGCAAAGACGGTCCGGAAGATCGAGGCTTACCCGAGCGCTGCATTATCGGCATGAACGCATTACCCCCCTATCGCCCCAGCCGTTACAACAATAATCTTCAAATTGTGCAGAACAGTAATCACGTGGTGATTCTTTCCGAGATGATTCACAACGCGCGCATGATCCCACTGGACGATCAGCCAACTCTGCCTGAGCACATCGAGCAATGGACTGGCGACTCTCGCGGCTATTGGGATGGCGACACCTTAGTCGTCGAGACGAGAAATTTCAGCTTCTATACGGCGAGTCTCTTAGGTTATGGAACCGGCCGCGACAAGGTGCTGACTGAGCGATTCACACGCACGGGTTACGACAGCCTAGATTACCAATGGACACTCGAAGACCCTGCAACATTCACCGACAAAGTGACGGCAATTCTTCCCATGGCTAAAGTTGCAGGGCAGCTCTATGAGTACGCCTGCCAGGAGGGCAACTATGGTCTACTTAATATTTTGCGCGGCGCGCGCGAAGAAGAACGGCGTACAGCCACTGAAAATTAGCTAGTAAGTCCGCTTGCCTAGTGCTCGCAACAGATTAGGCCGCAAGGCAAGTAACACCTAACAACATAACAAAAGGGTGCAACTGCAATGAACAGAAATTCGATTTCTCGGCGCTATATTCTGCTTTTCTCGCTAGTCACTCTTGCGGCGATCGCAGTGGGTTACTGGACTAGCACCTGCCCATGCGATCGCACTCCCGGGTTCGTATTACTGGGTGACGTTCAGGAAGACCCTGTTTTTGATTGGTCGTTCGCCAATGATATCCCCCTTTGTCAGATCCAGATTGGTGCGGGCATTCGCCCCCATGCGGTCAATCTAAACTGCATGGCCACCCCGACAGGCGAGCTCTACCTAAGCTGCTCCGTCTGCACCACAAAATATTGGGCATCACACGTGACCGAGAATGAGAAAGCCCGACTGCGACTGGAAGGTAAAGTCTACCCAGTGGTGCTCAACCGCGTGATGGAAGACAGCGCGCTCGATAACGCATGGCGAGCGCGGGTTATGAAGCTCCAAACCTTCGGAGGCGCCCCTTACAATCCGACACCGCCCATCGATGCGGAGCGTCCCGATCATTGGTGGTCTTTCCAAGTGGTCTCAAGACCATTGGGTTAAGCCACCCATGCCGAACGAAGCCAAATCAGTAAGCCCAGAGAATTTTCCATTGGCATTCTAAGGAGCACTATCATGCGTTCGAGCAAGCCCGCCGCCTTCCTCTCACTGCCAACCCTATTCCTAATAATGGTCGCCTCTCCAGTGACGAATGCGGCAGATTACTCTCTTGACGAAAGCTGGCCAGCCCCTCTGCCAGAGTCCATTCAATGGGGTCAGGTTCCTAATGTCACCCTCGATGACCAAGGGCACATTTACGCTTTCCATCGAGAGACACCCCCTGTGCTCAAATTTAATCATGCCGGAGCCCTCATCGATTCTTGGGGTGAGCATTGGATCACCCGCCCCCATGGTTTCCGCTTCGGCCCTCATGGTTATCTCTGGGCAACCGATTACGACCCTCGTAATGGCCATACTGTGACCAAATTCGACACCGACGGCCGCGTCCACTTACGACTCGGCGCTCGCGGCTTTCGGGGCAAGGGACCCAACACCTTCAATGGCCCGACTGATGTCGCTGTCGCGGAAAATGGTGACATCTTCGTTGCCGACGGCCACTGGAATAATCGCATCGTCAAATACTCCGCCGAAGGCCGCTATCTTCTTGAATGGGGCAGTAAGGGTGCGCAGGAAGGCGAGTTTGACCTGCCCCACTCCATCGTCATCGACCGACGCGGACGAGTTCTGGTGGCGGATCGCGGCAATAGCCGTATTCAGCTTTTTGACCAAGAAGGCAGCTATCTAGACCAATGGTCTCAGTTCGGCCGCCCCAGCGGTCTTTTCATCGATAACGACGACGTGCTTTATGTCGCTGACTACCAAGTCAAGCACGGAATAACCTATGGCAGCGCTGACGATGGCAAGATCTTAGGCTTTATCGGCGGAACCGATCCTGAAGGAGTGTCTGTCGATAGCGCTGGAAATGTTTATGCCGCCGAAGTGCTTGGAGGAGCTGAGAGCGAAGGAAAAATAGTGAAGCGATTCAATAAATAACATAGGGATAACTTGTTGCTCAGATTGCAATTTGTGACAATCCTTTACTAAAAAACGTCCTATCATCTCGGGTTAATTTTAGAGAGACGAATTCTGTCGTTTCGCCTACTCCCGGGAAGAGGACAACACGTGTGAAAAAACTGGTTCTGCATTCTCCACGAAGCTTATTTATTGCCACTAGCCTTTCCATCGGCCTTTCATTTTCAGCAACACTAGCCGCTCAAGACAATTCAGAAAATGACTCTACAGTCATGTATCCAGCTGCGTATTTTACCGAGTGGGATCCAGTCACGGCTATGGACATGGTCAACCGAATTCCTGGCGTCAGTGTTGGCGGCGGTGGCGGCGGCGCGGGCTTCCGCACGCCGGGTGGCGGCAACCGTAATGCCAGCCGCGGCGGCCGTGGGCTCGGCAGTGGCGGTGGCGGCACCGAAATCCTGATCAACGGCAAGCGTACCGCGGGTAAGGACAACAACACCCAAGCCCAGCTAGCTCGCATTACTTCCGAGCAAGTAAACTACATCGAACTCATTCGTGGCACCGGCGGCAATCTCGATGTGCGAGGCAGCGGCCAGATCCTCAATATTGTCCTATTCAATTCTCCAGACAATTCGACTCTGACCTTCGAAGTCCTGTCGGACTACTACAAAGATCAAGAAACGCGCCCCGGGGGCTCGGTCAACTACAGCAATCAATTCGATCGCCTCACCATGATGGTAAGCGCCTCGGCCACCCCTCAATACGATCACCTCGTCG
>JALQUB010000071.1 GCA_023268635.1 Pseudomonadales bacterium | reverse complement strand
TCACCGTAAATGGTGAGCTGCAGCAGCGTGGTCAAATCCCACCAACAAACCCAATCGCTGGTTACCTAGGCGCTCAACAGCTTAAGCCTGAAGATGCCTCTAACTTCTCAGCGGGTTTTGTCTGGGACGTGACAAGCGACTTCAATGTGACTCTTGACTACTTCAACATCGAGCTGGAAGACCGCATCGCGGCAACAGGTACAATCAACATCGCAGGCCGTCCAGTGCCTGACGGTATTGCCTGTCCTGGCGCTCGAGCTAACCCAGTCGGCAACCTCGCACTCTGCTTGCAAGAGCTTGGTGTTCCAGGAGCGGCTGACCTCAGCTCAGTGTCTTTCTACACGAATGACTTCGCAACTACTACTGAGGGCATAGACCTCGTTGGTACTTACAACCTCGATCTCGGTGACATGGGTAACGGTACGCTCGTTGCTGCATGGAACTGGACTGAGACTACTGTTGATAACGCGGGTTCTGAAGTAAACCGCAACCGTGTTGTTGGCCTGGAAAACCAGAACCCAGCAAACCGCGGCGTATTTACTTATAACCACTTCATCAACGACTTCCGTTTCCTCGCTCGTCTGCGTACTTACGACGACTGGATCGACTCTAACTGGAGTGGCGACACTACAGACCGTGGAGTCAACGGTACTAACTACACGATCAACTGTGGTTTCAACACTGATAACTGCTACAGCGGCAAAAACGTTGTCGACCTCGAAGCAGCTTATACGTGGAACGACAACTACACATTCGTAGTCGGTGCGAACAATGCATTCGACGAAGAAGGTGCACTTGATCAGACTAACCTCGACGGCACTATCGGTTCAGGCAACCTGTACACTGGTAGCACTCCATGGGGTATGGAAGGTGCGTTCTACTACGCGCGAGTTCGCGTAGACTTCTAAATCGCTTGGCCCCGCCTCGGCAGGGCCAAGGATTTGAACGCAGAAAAAGGGAGACATTACGTCTCCCTTTTTTTGTGCCTAATTCTCTCCAGAGCTCTCAGCCGAAGTGCTCGCCCACCCTTGGCTCTGCTATCATGCCTGACCCCAAGCTAAGAGCAGCCGCCAGTGACCCAGACTTCATTCTCGACCTTGCCGCTTCGACAAGAAATTCTCAGCGCCATCGCCGCGCTAAATTACGAAGCCATGACACCCGTGCAGGCGCAAAGCCTCCCCTGCCTTCTGGAAGGGCGTGACCTACTCGCGCAAGCCAAAACAGGCAGCGGCAAGACGGCAGCCTTCGCCATCAGCCTACTCAATCGGCTCGATGAAACGGCCTACCATACGCAGGCACTAATCCTCTGCCCGACGCGAGAGTTAGCCGAGCAAGTTGCTGAGGAGATTAGGCGCCTCGCGCGAGGAATACCCAATGTCAAAACGCTGACCCTGTGCGGTGGCAGGCCGATGGGACCACAGCTCGCCTCGCTCAAACGCGCGCCACACATTGTTGTAGGCACACCGGGCAGACTCCTCAAACACCTCAACAAAGAGACATTAAAAGTCGATCGAGTCGAGACCTTGGTGCTCGACGAGGCTGACCGAATGCTCGGCATGGGCTTCATCGACGACATCGATGACATTGATGACTACCTTCCCGCTTCACGCCAAACATTACTCTTCTCGGCGACTTACCCCGACGAGATTGCGAGCCTGAGTAATGAATTTCAGAGTGATCCCATCGATATTCGTGTCGATGCGAATGAATCGAACTCGCAAATCACGCAGAAATTCTATTCCGTAGATCGCGGCGATCGTTTAGAGCTGGTGAGCCGCCTGCTCGCCGCTCACCGTCCTGAATCCACACTCATCTTCTGCAATCAGAAACACCAGTGTGAACAACTCAAAGACGACCTCTGGGGAAAAGACTTACACGCATTGGCGTTGCATGGTGATATGGAGCAGTACCAGCGCGATCGCACGCTCATCCAATTTTCGAATCAGAGCAGCTCAATCCTCGTCGCCACCGATGTCGCCGCCCGTGGCCTCGATATCGGCGGCCTAGATCTCGTGATCAATTTCGATCTCAGCGCGGATCCCGAGGTGCATATTCACCGCATAGGGCGCACAGGGCGTGCAGGACGCGAAGGGCTCGCGGTGAGTCTCGTGCTGCCTTCCGAAGAGAATCGCCTCTCTTCCATCGCCAGCTACCAAGGCTCGTCGACGCCCCTGAGCCCCACCGACGAACTTCCTGCAGCTGCCCCATTCAAACTCTACCCGCCCATGGTGACTCTTAGTATAGGTGGAGGAAAGCGCGACAAATTGCGCCCAGGAGATCTCTTGGGTGCGCTCACTGCAACGCGTGAAATTGAGGGAAATGCCATTGGCAAGATTAACGTGCTCGACAAGCTAAGCTATGTCGCTATAGCCCAGACTGATGCCAAAGTCGCTTTACGCATCCTGCAGGAGGGCAAGATCAAAGGCCGCAAATACCAAGCACGCAGACTGCGATAAAGGCCTACGTTACAATACCAGCACAGACCGCTACACTGCGCGGGAACACAGTGTTTTATCAAGATCAGATGATGGAATTTCCGATGGCCGATATTATCGTTTACACCAAGAACCTTTGCAGCTTTTGCTCCGCTGCCAAACAACTCCTCAAGAGCAAGAACTACCAATACCGAGAAGTGAATATGGAAGGCGACCAAGCACTCATGATGGATATCATGCGCAAATCAGGTCAGCGTACTGTGCCACAAATCTTCGTTGGCGACGTCTCGGTCGGTGGCTATCGCGAATTGACAGCTGCCATGGCGAGTGGTGACTTCGCCAATCTCGTCGCGAATAATTAGTCAACACTATCGAGTCCCCAGGGAATCGCCGTGCAAGCGAATGTGCAAGGTCCTCACTTAATCCAACTCGCGCCTCTCTTTGCCGCCGTCGCGACGGCGATTGGAGCGACCGCGAGCACGAGCATCCTCAGCGGCGACGATTATGGCCGTGTGAATCTGCTATTCTCTCTCTTGCTTTTCGCGCTGCTGCCAGCACTGAGTTTCCTCACCACGCTCGTGCTCTTGCTGTTAGGCAGAAGCAGCGGCGTTGCTTCCTTGCTCATCAAGTTACGCATTATTCCAATGCGTTTTTATCCAACGCTGACAAGCACTCTCGAACAGAAGCGACAACGCGCTAGTCTGTTCTATCTCAGCCAACTCATCATCCTGGCATTCGCCGTCGGCACGTTGCTGGGCTTCATTTTATTGCTGCTAACGAGCGATGTCAGTTTTGTTTGGCGCAGCACGCTACTCGATGCCGCCGCATTACTACCCTCTCTGGAGCTGCTTTCCACGCCTTGGTCTTTCTGGCAAGAAGCCTTGCCCTCTCTTTCGATGCTCTCTGAGACGCAGGATTTTCGACTCGCCGACACTCCGGAGCAAGGTGCCTACCTCGGACATTGGTGGCGATTCCTACTCGCCGCTCAACTAAGCTACAGCCTTATTCCCAGAGTGCTACTCTTGTGCTTCGCACGGCAACGCTTACGTCAGTTAAGCGCATCGGAAGCAAACGCCAAACAGTCGCTCAATTTAGACCCTGCAGTGACAGCCTCTATGCATCAAGCTGATCAGTTCGCGGACAGTGTGACTAATATCGCTCCTGGCGCAATCCTTATTGACTGGGCGCACACACCGACGACCCTACTCGACAGCATCGGTCGGCGGCTCTCTGTGTCAGCAACCTATCCACGCCCCTCCACGCCGACCCTGGCGCTGTTTCGAGACTCACTCGATGGGAAGAACCAGCCGATAGTCTTCCTCGTGCGGAGCTGGGAGCCACCACTCGGCGAGCTCGCCGACTTTATCGCGGACGAGGCCGACGTCTACCTGGCTCCGATTGATTGGCTCGATAATGAGTTAACCCCTCCCCGCAAGACCCATGTACTAGAATGGCGACGTTTTTGTGCGACAAAGAAACACTGCCTCCCCCTCTCTCTCGTAGAGGCCAGCGAATGAATATGAACATTGAGAAACCCGCGTTCGCCGTCGTCGGTCATCCAAATAAGGGCAAGTCTTCCATTGTCGCCGCTCTCGCGCAGAACGATGCAATCGAAATATCGAGCCGCAGCGGCACCACGAAGAATGCCGAGAGCCTCGACATAACTCTCGGTGATGCCGGCTATACGCTCATCGACACGCCGGGCTTCCAGCGCCCGACCGCCGCACTCTCATGGCTGCAAGAACACGCCGAAAGCGCAGATCAGCGCCTATCGGCGGTGAGAGAATTCGTGCAATCGGAGGCATGCCGAAAGTCGTTTCCCGATGAAGTCGCCCTGCTCGAGCCGATCATGCGAGGCGCCGCGATATTATATGTGGTCGACGGTTCTCGTCCTTACAACCCAGACTACGAGGCGGAAATGGAAATCCTCCGCTGGACTGGTAAGCCGAGCATGGCGTTGATCAACCCCATCGAATCACACGCCTATATCGACGTTTGGCAACAAGCGCTCGGCCAGTATTTCAAAGTCGTCCGGGTCTTCAATCCGATGTTAGCCGATCGACTGAGACGCGATGAAATCCTCGAGGCATTTGCGGTGATCGCCCCTCAATGGCGAGCGGAGATTAATCGCGTGCGCGCACTTTATTCGGAACAGGAACTCGAACAACAACAGCAATCGACCCAACTACTTGCCGAGCTCTTGCTCCAGCTGAGTAACTACCAACTTTCACAGCAAACACTGAGTAAGATGCAAGCCGAAGCGCTTAAACCGGTGCTGGAGAAACGCTACCGTGCCGAAATGGCCGCGATCGAAAATGCGGCGCACAGGCGCTTAAAAGAAATCTATGCGTATTATCATCTCGACAGCGAAATCGATGAGCTTCCTTTAGAAGGGGAACTCTTCGACACCGAAAAATGGGTAATCTGGGGATTGGATCGTAAACGGCTCGCGCTGACCGCGGGTCTGACCGGCGCTGGTGCGGGTGCGCTTGTGGACGCCTCACTCGCCGGCAGCAGTTTCATGCTGGGCGCCCTCGGTGCGGGAATCCTGGCTGGGGCAGGTGCGTGGCTAAGCGCGGATCAGATCGCAAATTTCAGAATCAGCGGACTTCCGTTGGGAGGCTATGAGGCTCGCCAAGGGCCGATAAAAAATACCAACTTCGCCTTTGTCGTCGCTGGTCGATTCCTATCATTACTCGATGCGCTGCGCGATCGAACACATGCCCAACGCGAAACCGCGCAACTCAGGCCCACTGACCTCGCATCGAGGCTGGACGCACTCGACGAACGCGACCGCAATGCCCTCATCAAATCCTTAACGAGAGTCAGCCGCGTCACATCGATAGAACAATTCGCACGCGAACTCGCACCTCTCATCACTAGCGACTAACGCAATACTGCCATCGACTTAATTTGCGCCCAGACCGACATTCCTTCAACAAGCTTCAGGTGTTCGGCAGATCGTTGCGTAATTCTCGACACCAGGACCGTCGAATTTCCGTTTTCCACTGCCTCCCCACTCCCAATCAACACGAGTTTAACGAGCAGCGCGCCAGGTACAGCAGCCTCGGCGATTTCCAGAATCCTCGCAGGCAGAGTATTAAGAATACTGCTGTCTTCGTGCTGCGACAGGGTGATACTCACATCCCTTGCCATCACCCGCACACGTATTGCCTCTCCGATTGCAATTCCTTCATCGGCCAACCACATCTCGCCGCCAACGAATCCTGCTCGCAATAAATGCCATCGCTCTTCGTGCGAGATCACAGACGCCTCAATGACCACGCCAGCCTCGTCATTCAACTGTAGCGGCGAATCGAGATGCGTGAGCACTTCTGACGTCGGACCGCTCGTCACCACACGCCCGGCCTCTAGAACCACCACCGTATCTGCGAGTCGTGACAACTCAGCTAATGAATGCGTGACATAAATAATTGGAATCGCCAGTTCAGTGCGGAGTTTTTCCAAGTAGGGAATGATCTCTCGTTTTCGCTGCTGATCGAGCGACGCGAGAGGCTCATCCATGAGTAGTACTTCGGGTTGTGAGAGCAAAGCCCGTGCGATCGCGACGCGCTGCCGCTCTCCTCCCGAAAGTTGCTCGGGCTGCCTTTTGAGGAGCGGCTTGATACCTAACAGGGATAAAACCTGCTCTGATTCTTCGTCTTGCAGGGTCGCTCCGTCTTTCGTCACGCGCTTCAAGGCATAAAGCAAATTGGCTTCGACGGATAAATGAGGCAGCAGACTCGCTTCCTGAAAGACATAGCCAATGGGGCGCAGGTGCGTAGGGATAAAATTTGTCTCATCCTGCCAGACTGCCCCCGTGACTTGTAAGCGACCTTGCTGAGCACGCGCTAAGCCGGCAAGAAATCGCAGCAGCGACGTCTTGCCTGATCCCGAAGGACCGAATAACACTGTCACGCCAGTCGCGGGCAGCCGCAGGTCGACATCGAGATCGAAATCACCGTAGGCATGCTTCAACCGCATATCGATGGTCGCTGACTGACTATTCATCACCATCAACCCCGGAGCCTAAAACTGCTGCTCGCGCGACGGTTAAACGTATACAGGACGACCAACACGAGGAAACTGAATAGCACCAAGCTCGCCGACAACCAATGCGCCTGCGCGTAGTCCAGGGCTTCGACATGATCGTAAAGCTGGACCGAGACAACACGCGTGGCACCTGGAATATTGCCGCCGACCATCAGCACGACACCGAACTCGCCGACCGTGTGCGCAAACCCCAATATTGCCGCGGTCACAAACCCCGGCTTCGCAAGCGGCAATGCGATGGTAAAAAATCTATCCCAAGGACCCGCTCGCAATGTCGCGGCAATTTCGAAGGGACGCTCTCCGATCGCCTCGAACGCGTTCTGCAATGGCTGCACGACGAATGGCAAGGAATAGAGACACGATGCCACCACCAATCCCCAGAAAGTAAACGGCAGCAGGCCCAGACCTAGCGACTCCGTCAGTGCGCCGACAGGACCATTAGGCCCCATCAACAAAAGCAGATAAAAACCAAGTACCGTGGGTGGAAGCACCAAGGGCAAAGCGACGACCGCCGCCACAGCGCCACGGAACCAGACCCGCGTGCGCGCGAGCCACCAAGCGATGGGGGTTCCTATCAGCAATAGCAAGAGCGTGACCGTGGTCGCCAAGCGCAGTGTCAATGCGATCGCCGCGAGGTTTTCATCCATTGTGATGGCCTCCCGTCACCTCTTCTTCTACTCGATAACCAAAGCTGCTGATTAACTCGAGAGCTTCCGCTCCCTGCAGAAATTTTAGGAAGTCCTGTGCCGCCTCATTGCTGGCACCGTGCGAGAGCAGGACGGCATCTTGAGCGATCGAATCGTGCAGATGAGTCGGTACGAGCCAGAGCGATCCACGCTTAGCGCCAGCGCGCTGCATGGTCTGCGACAAGGCGACGAAGCCGACTTCGGCATTGCCGGTCGCCACAAACTGATAGGCTTGTGAAATATTTTCTCCAAACACTAGACGCGTTTGCAGGACCTCGCTCAAGCCCAGTGCATCTAGGACTTGCTGGGCGGCTAAACCATAAGGCGCAAGCTTCGGGTTCGCGAGGGCTATCCGCTGAAATTCCTGCGTCGACAATGCCAGAGCGCTCAGTTCCAGCCCCTCATCCGCACTCCACAACGCCAACACGCCTCGCGCATACGTCAATCGCGATCCCGACACAGCCTGCCCCTGCTCTAATAGCCGAGCTGGAAATGTCTGGTCCGCGGAGAGGAAAACATCATACGGCGCGCCATTACGAATTTGTGCATACAACTTGCCAGAAGAGCCCTGCGATAGCCTGATGGTGTGTCCAGTCGCTTGCTCGAACCGCGCAGCGATCTGCTTCGCGGGCGACCAAAAATTCGCAGCCACAGCGATTAGCGCTTCCGCAGCAACGCTCTGCAGCGGGACCATGCTTAGCAGCAAGAGCAAAGGTACAAATTGTGTGCGCGAACGCCCCATAGCGATAACTCAAACCCTAGAGACGACAGTTTAGAGGGTATGCGAGGAGCGAGCAATTATCGCCCGGGGACGCCCGGGCGATATGCCGCTATCTTATTGAGGGGCAGCGGCGAGATCGTTGCGCAAATGGCGCGCAGCCAGCACAAAATGACAAGATGACCAGAACAACGCTCCGGGAATCAGATAAACCATAGCGTAACGCAGTGATTCCATGCCCAGGCTGGGCTCTAAATAATCGCTCAGGAAGCCAATAGCACTCGGCCCCATTCCCAAACCTATTAGGTTAAGAATAAAGAATAGAATCGCTGAAGCCATGGCTCTCATACGAGCGCCAACTAACGCGTGCGCCGTCGCAATGGAATTGCCCAGATAAACATTAATGAGCGTACCCGGAATACAAGACAAAATAAGCGCCAAGTATTTAGAATCGGTCATGAATACGACGATGAAGAACGGCACACCGATAAAGCCTACGATTGCCGGCACCCACATATACCAACGCTTATCTTTCGGTGCGAGTTTATCCGCGATAATACCGCCGAACAGAATACCGATCGCACCCAATAAACCCGAAGACAGTGACAGCCAAGTCCCGAGTTCACCCGTGTTCATGCCATGGGTGCGAATAAAATACGAGGCTTGCCAATTGACGGTACCGTATGCGGCAAAGGCATTGAGTCCCGCGGCAAAGGCCATGTGGCGGAACGAGAGCCGACTCCAAAGCAGACTCAAGACTTCACCCAGCGGGGCTACCTCTGAATTCACACTCCTGCCTTCGGAAAGTCCACGGACAGGTTCTTTGATGGTGAAGCGAATAATGAGTGCGACTAACAGCCCCGGCAATCCCACGACGGCAAACGCGATTCGCCAGCCGAAGAATTCATTTAACCAACCGCCGAATAAAAATCCGAATAGGATGCCGACATTGACCCCAGTCGAATAAATAGAGATCGCCGTCGCGCGTCTTTCGGGCGGAAATATATCGGAGATTATCGAGTGTGATGGCGGGCTTCCCCCAGCCTCACCCACACCGACGCCGATGCGTGCTAAAAATAATTGCGTGTAGTTCAATGCCAAACCGCTGATCGCTGTCATGAAACTCCAAATACCGATGGCGTAGGAGACAATATTGCGGCGATTACCTCTATCAGCCCAGCGAGCGATCGGAATACCCGCTGTGACGTAGAACATAGCGAATGCAAAACCGGTAAGCAGTCCGAGCTGGCCATCGGAGAGATCAAGATCCAATTTAATGGCTTCTTGAAGAATGGACAGCAGCTGACGGTCGATGAAATTAAAGCAATAGCCTAGGGTGAGCAGACCTAACGCGTAGTTTCTGGTCTTCTTACTTAAATAAGGATTTTCAGGGGGTTGCGTTGCGTTTGCGACCGCCTGCGGGATTGAAGGTTCTGACATATCGAGCTCTCTTTGATCTTTTTATTTTGCGATTTGTGTCACAGCCTCAGCGGGCAACCTCATGTATAGCAGATTGCGTCATGGATGTGTATCGACGGGCAATAACTTGCTCCCGCTATTCTTCGGCAGTATCCACAGCTGGCCTTCTTCGCCCTGCGAAGCGATAGCCGCTTGCCCCTCTTCAGACAGGAGAAAGTCTCTCAGCTGCGATGCGGATTCTCGAACCTCATCACTCGCCGGATGCTTCGGGCCAGGAATAAGAGCGACATAGCCGCGGCGCATCGCCGGATCTCCCTTGAGCAGGATGCGAGTCCCCTCGCTAGAAATCCTGCCGAAAGCGACAGGCATATGCCCTACGATGACATACGCCTGATCTCGCTCCGCCTGCTTCAAGATGTCACGTTGGTGTCCCGCCGTATCGTTAATCAGCCTGATGTCTCTCGGATATAGCCCTGCGGAATCGAGCAGGCGCCGAATAATCTGCTGACTCGCAATATCTCTGAATGAAATTAAGGGTGCTCCGGTTTCCTGCAATCGCAGCATCGCCTCTGCGCCATTCTGAACACTGGCAATTTGCGCGGGATCAGCTTCCGGGCCAACGAACACAAATTCGTTATAGCCCCAGGTTTGTAGCGGCGCGGCATAGCCTAGCGCTTCCAGGGCGAATGCTTCGTCTCCGCCATGCATGAGCAACACATCGACATCGCCGCGGACGAAGGCCGGCACGACGCGTTCCTTAGGCGCCGCCATCACCGTATTCAGCGAGGCACCCGTCTGCTGTTCGATGACGGGCTGCAGCGCTGGCCAGAAACCACTCATCTCCAAGCCTCCGATAACGGCGACGTTGAGTTCTTCTGCAACGCTACTATTGGCTCCGAAAAGAACGAGCATGGCGAATAAAACTGGCAGCTTCCTAGGTCCCATCTCTTAAAAATCCTTTAGTAAAACCGACACATCCCGTGGAGTCGAGTGACAGAAATGTGCCCATGTTATAAACTGTGTTTCCAACTTTCCACGGCTTCTGATCCATTCCATTCCGGTAACAGGTTCGCATGATCACTCGACGCACTGCACTTCGCGCCTTAGGGTTTGCTGCCGTTGGAACCACCTCGTTGCCCAGCAAAATAAATCCTCTCTTCGCGCAGGACAGCAATACCAGCACCCTTTTCAATAATGTCTTGGCAATACCGCCGTTGGCTTCGGGTACTCGAGCGGACGACAGCACGCATTATCAGCTGACGCTACAGAAGGGCAGCAAACAGTTCATCCCCGGCAAGACAACCGCGACCTTTGGCATCAATGGCGATTACCTCGGGCCTACTCTTCTGATGAAACGAGACGATTCTGTTGCGCTCTCGGTTCACAATCAACTTGGCGAGCCCTCCACTCTGCATTGGCACGGATTCCATGTCCCTGCGACCGAAGACGGGGGACCCAAGCAGCAAATAGAAGATGGCGCTACCTGGAATCCGAGTTTTAAAGTGGCACAAAACGGCGGCACCTATTGGTACCACTCTCACGTGCTGCATAACACGGGCGAGCAGGTCTATAAGGGTCTCGCGGGCATGATCTTAGTGCAGGACGAACAAGAAGAAGCGCTTGGCCTGCCGTCGGATTACGGTGTCGATGACATCCCGCTCATTGTCCAGGATCGCCGCTTCTCCAGCGATGGCAGCTTCAGCTATATGTCGCGTTACGACGACTTGGTGATCGGCGCGCATGGCGACACCTTGCTGGTGAACGGCACTACGCAGGGATTTTTTGAGCCATCGACTCGACTCGTTCGATTCCGACTACTCAACGCAGCCAATGCCCGTACATTCGTTTTCGCGTTCAGTGATGGCCGTGAGTTTCAGCAAATTGCGAGCGATGGCGGACTGCTCAACGCACCGGTGGCGATGACGAGTCTGGAGCTCGCGCCGGCGGAGCGAGCCGAGATACTCGTCGACTTTAGCGATGGAAACGAGGTGATGCTGCGAAGCTTAGCGATGCAGCCAAACTTCCCCGAATTCCCTGGCGCGCTGAGTCGCATTATGCGTTCACTCAATGCACAAGCCTTCGATGTCCTGCGCATCAAACCCCTCGCGACATTATCCGGCGAGACGACCGTTCCTGCTCACCTCACAAACATCGAGCGTATGGCCGCGAGTGACGATTTATATCAGCGCGAGTTTCGCATTTCGATGGGATTCGGCTCGCGCAGCGGTGAAGACCGCGGCCCCGGAACCGGAGCGCGCACGGGCTTGGGAGGCGGCCACGGTGGAGGGCACTCCATCATCAATGGCCGGGTCATGAACATGAATTTCATCAACGAAACGGTCGCGCTCAACTCCACCGAGATCTGGGTGCTCAGCAATAACTCGCCGATGTCGCATCCCTTCCATGTGCACCACGGTCAATTTCAAATCCTCGACCGTAACGGCGAGCTCCCGCCAGACAATGAGATGGGTTGGAAAGACACGGTAAGAGTAGGTTCGGGCGAGACCGTCCGCATTATTATGCGCTTCGAGGATTTTGCAGACGCTGAAAATCCTTATATGTATCACTGCCACATCCTGGAGCATGAAGATCAAGGAATGATGGGACAATTCGTGGTGGTATAGCGCCTGCTGACGCAACTGCTAATAATGCAGATTAATTCCGTCGCAGTTGAATCGATTCTAAAGCTCCTCCTTCCGTCCTCTCCCGGCTAATTAAACCCAGCTCTTCTAGTCGGGCGAGACTTCGATACACCGTCTCTCGAGTCAGACCGAGTTCTTGAGAGATAGCAGTCCACGATCGATCCAGCACAGTCTGCATCTTCTTGTTATCCGCCTTCTGTCGAAGCCAGTTCAATAATCTTTCATCTGCCGAGCGAATATCACGCAGACACACCATCGCCCTGAGATCACGCACCTGATGGGCGAGGTGTCGACTCAACTCCAGGCCCAACGCAGCATCGGTTTGGAGTCGGCTCATGAGCTCCTGAGTGCTCAGACAAATGACCGTCGTGTCCAATTCGGCAAGCGCATGACAGTGATAATTTGTAGCAAAAAGTGCCGCCTCGGCGAACGTTTCGCCTTCACGTGCGACATGCAGGGTAACGGCAGTACCATCCGCGAGCTCGCGGAACATGCGCACACGCCCCTCAACAACGATAAATAGCGCCTCTGCGGGCTGTCGATGTCGGAAAAGATAGTCACCGCGCGCAACCGAGCGGCGTTGCCTAGCGACCTCCGGCATTCCCTCGGTGATTTTTTGTATCCATGTTTGCATATGACTCAGATCATACAGACCAGACCATCGAGAGGGGTACACTAGTTACATATTAATACAGCCGTCTAGCGACAGGAGTTCTAACATGCAGACATCACCCGAACGAAAAAGCAGCACTATGACGCATAAAATCTTGCTCAGTTTAGGTCTCGGCTTGTTATCTACCTACTTACCTACCTACGTGGCTGCCGACGAAGCGGATGCCTTCCTACAATTCAAGCAAGCGCTCGCCGAGCCGGCGTGGATTGGTGCAGCAGCCGATCACCCGAAGGCCATAGAGGCATACCGCCCTATTCCTCCCCTAGAGACTTTCCCAACCGAAGCTGGAAAGCGCACGCTTGGCTTTGTGCTGTTCCATGACCCGCGCTTGTCAGCCGACGGGACCGTCGCCTGTAATAGCTGCCACACGGGTATGCGTGGAGGCTCGGACGGCAAGCCTTTCTCGGAAGGCATCGGCGGCGCACTGGGTGATCGCAATTCACCTACGGTCTTCAACTCGGCATTCAATTTCCGTCAATTCTGGGACGGTCGGTCGGAAACTCTCGCCGACCAAGCCCTTGGGCCCATCGAAAATCCAGTTGAGATGGGCCACGATCTTGATGCAGTTGTCGAATTCATCAAGCAAGACAGCAACTACTCAAGTCAATTCGAGGCGATTTACCCCGATGGCGTAACCGCTGCCAACTTAGGCGATGCAATCTCGCAACATGTTAAGGATATGACTCGCACGGATTCACGCTTTAATGCCTATCTACAAGGCGACAGCACTGCGCTAAACGCGCAGGAGCAACGAGGCCTAGAACGCTTCAATGCGGTTGGTTGCAGCTCCTGCCATAACGGCATCAATCTCGGCGGCAATTCCTATCAGAAGATCGGTTTGGCGAGCGATTACCTGCCCGTAGACCAGGGCATCTACAAACGGAGTGGCCGTCCGGAGGATCGCGGCGTGCTGAAGGTCCCAACCCTGCACAACATCGCTATGACAGCCCCCTATTTCCACGATGGCAGCACTAGCGATCTAAGCCAAGCCGTGAGCCGCATGGCGACAGAAACCACTGGACGCCAGCTCAATGATTCCGACGTTGCAGACATTGTCGCATTCCTAGGCTCACTGAGCAGCGAGTTCTTCGCGTCTATGGCACCACGTATGGGACAGGAAGCCATGCAGGGCGAAATGCGCGATCAGATTGCACAGATGGATCATGGTGCAGGCGGCATGAACCACGGAGGCGACATGGATCACGGCGCGGGCGGCATGAACCACGGCGGCGACATGGATCACGGCGCAGGCGGCATGAACCACGGCGGCGACATGGATCACGGTGCGGGTGGCATGAACCACGGCGGCGACATGGATCACGGTGCGGGTGGCATGAACCACGGCAGAGGCAGGGATCACGGCAGTGCCATGAATAAAGCGGATATGGCGCCTCAAGCTGCAGAAGAGATGGATCATCCTGCCGCTTACCAAAAGGCGCTAGACTTCGTTCGCCAGTCGGAAGGGTTATTACTCAGTGAAATGGAGCGTATACACAGTGGCGAGGTTGCACACTATGACTTCCTACAGTTCCAGCATCTCGAATTGCTGCGACACGCACGTGCGCTGCAACACCCGCCCGCATCCCTGGCCTCAGCGAAACGAGAGCGACTCATTGAACAGGCGGGCTCACTGTTGCGTGCTGCTGAATCGCTAGAGTGGATTATTGCCGACTTTCTACGTGCAGAATCAGCACTGCGTAGCGCCCGAAGCAATCAAGCAGATTTACAAGGTCAGAAAGGCACTGATGCCTTACTGGCAATACAACAAGGTCTACTGGATAGCTATCGCGATGTGCCAACTGCGAAAATAGCTGAATTGAATGATGCGGGCATTGCTGAACGTGCTGCTGAATTTAATTTATAGGAGTAACGCAGCTAACTAACAAAATGATGCCTGCTAGCGACACTCCGCTGCAGGCAGCTCAGACACTAACGGCAAAAAAAAGTGTTTGCCTAAGCTCACCGCCTGAGGGAGCGAGAATAAGGCGCTATTTTCTCGATTTCTCGCTCGCCAGGTTTCTGCAACGCAACGGTCTTTAAGAAATACCATCTGCTTACACATGCTGTAGGCTGCCACTCCTGAGGGCCGTTGCCAGAGAATGCCAACAGTCACCCCAGTACCAGGGTGCACTTCTATGAGACGCTCATCTCTCATAAAAATATTGATGGGAGTACGGCTTAGTTGACAACAGGAATCAATCGCCACGTCTAGTTTAAACATAGACGCCACCGATAGAGCATCCAACGCGCACATGGCGTAAATCACACGCCCATTCACCGTGATTTGATAAGGCGTTTGCTCGGTTGTCATGGGATAAGCACCCACCGGACTCCTGCCAAGAGAATCCATGACTATCAAATCTTTTACGGCTAATAATCGCAGATGATTTTCAACACTGTCTCCCCCGGCATGTACTCTTAACTCTTCTTCAGCGGGAACTCGCCCTTCATTCACCAGTGTTCGCAAAATGCATAAGTGCATTTTTCTGCATTCGGCTGTCAGTTGGTCTTGTCTTGCTTTGAGAGGAAGCAGCGAGTTCAGTCTGTCGATGGGGGATTGAATATCCATGCCACTTCCGAGCTATCTTCGTGAACTATATAGGTTGATTACTCGATAACTGATTGATCAAACAACACACTCAAGCTTTATCGCGGTTTCTCAGCGGCTAACACATGATCGGCAATCAACTTAGTCAATCTTGGCCATAATTCACTGGGTAAGTCGTGTCCCATTCCTTCTATAACCACATATTCAGCACCTGGTATTGCCCTAGCGGTGGCTTCGCCGCCACTAATATCACACATCTTGTCAGCATCACCGTGAATAACCAATGAGGCTAACTTTAATGACTGGAGCTTGCTAGTTCTATCGCCAGAAGCAACTGAGGCAACCGCTTGCCGAGCGACGCCAATAGGGTCATAGCAACGGTCATATGCAAGACCAGCTCTCTTGCGAACGTCAGCTTCATCTATTGTATAAGCTGGAGAACCTATCACCTTTGCCGCAGAAACCGCATTATCCATCGCTTCATCACGATTAGTTGGCTGGGGTAGATTAAATAAGTTCATGGCATCAGGACTGGGCTGCCCAACACTGAAGGCTCCAGTGGTGGACATAATAGAAGTAAGCGACCGTACTCGCTCCGGAAACTCAATAGCAAGAGTTTGGGCAATAAATCCACCCATTGAAGCACCTATAATATGCGCGTCATCCAGTTTTAAAGCATCCAACAACCCGATAGTATCTGTGGCCATATCTGTCAGTGTGTACGCTACTGACGAGAGATCGCCCGACAACACAGCAGGTAGATCCGGTTGTGGTGCATTATGTAAATGGGTAGACAAACCTACATCCCTGTTATCGAACCGAACTACATATAAACCTTTATTCAACAATTCTGTGATGAATCCTTCTGGCCATCCCACCATCTGGCCACCTACGCCCATAATTAACAGGACAGGCAGTAAATTAGCATCGCCAAAGCATTCGTAAGCGAGTTTAATGCCGTCCCGGCCTATTTCATTGGTCATTTTTACGGCCATTGGAAAACCTCAAAATTGATATGGCAACGCATTGATATCAGAACTTACTTCGCAGCATGACAGGTATGCAACATAGTTGGGGAAAGATAGAAATGGCGCGCCCGGAGAGATTCGAACTCCCGACCAACTGGTTCGAAGCCAGTTACTCTATCCAGCTGAGCTACGGGCGCGTGATGCGGAGTATATAAGACATGTGGGTTGGGGTCACTGCCAATCGGCAAGTCTGGCCGGAGAGATTGATTCGCGTTTCGGCTCAGCCGAAACCCTCACCCCAGCGAGCTGGGGCCGCGCAAGCGCGGTCTGCGGCGCTACGCGCCTGTCGAACTCCCGACCAACTGGTTCGAAGCCAGTTACTCTATCCAGCTGAGCTACGGGCGCGTGATGCGGAGTATATAAGACATGTGGGTTGGGGTCACTGCCAATATGACAAGTCAATGGTAGAAAAGCCTCCCCCCACTGTGCTTAACTTCAGCCCATGGGATATCAATCTATCAGGTGGCAAGCTCAGTGAGCCACTGTCACTAGTAGTGGTCTCAATCTCGCCATCAAACAACGCCTAGGATCCTGACAGAACAACATGGAACAGCTTAATACGATAACGACAATAGCGACGGTCATTCAATTAGCGGTCGCCCCGGTGTTCTTACTCGCGGGTATCGCCGGGCTCCTCAATGTGTTGTCGACTCGGCTGGGCCGCGTCGTCGACCGCGTCCGTGTGGTGGAAACACGCCTTTCTAAAGAGACGCATGAGGAGCATCGTTCGCTGCTTCAATCAGAAACAAACTCATTATGGAATCGGATCCGACTCGTCGACTGGTCGATCCGCACCTTCGTTGCCGGAGCACTGATAGTGAGTCTCGTCATCGTCGCACTGTTTTTAAGCGAACTCGCTCACGTCAATCTCTCAGGATTTATTTCCTTCCTGTTCGTCTGTGCGATGTGCTCGGTCATCCTCGGACTTCTGATGTTTCTATTCGAGGTCAGCGTATCGACTCGCAGCATCCGCGAGGGAATTGATTCAATGATTAAGGAAGATATCGCCCACCAGGCGGATGGCGGATTGGAATAAATCGAATACTTAGGCAGCCGATTGAGACTGCTTACTTGCCACTTTACTCGCCTCTAGCGCCGCCGCGCGCGCCGCGACGGTCTCGGCAACCTTTGCGGCGACACTGCTGTCGAGACCGCGGAGCGTTTTACTCATGAAGTAGAACAATGCCACAACGACCAGCAATAGTGCGCAAGCTCCCAATATCGAATTCGCCGCACCGACTCGGTCGGCGGCCAATGCCATAGGGAACACACCAATCGGCGTTAGTGCATATGAGAGCATCATGAAGCTGCTCATGCGACCACGGACTGAATCATCGATTAACAACTGGATTGCCGCATTATTAACAGTCTGACTTGCGCTCATATACAGATTCGCAAATAACAGCGGCAATAAAGCGACATAGAAATTACTTGTCAGGACGAAAATGGCGAGGAAGCCGCCAAATGCGATGGTACTCCAAAGCATGAGTTTGAGACGCCTCGGGGAGTCACCTCGCTTCACGATCCAGAGAGATCCCAACAGGCCTCCGAGGCCGCCCACCGCCATTAATGTTCCCATGCCACTCTCTCCGACACCCCACTCCTGCTCGGCAAGCATGACCAAAATGCTTTGGAAAGGCATCGCGAGAAACATTGGCACGAGCCCAAACAACAGACAGAGCAACACGGGACGATTGTGACGGATATAGCGAAATCCCTGCCCGATATCATCGAAGAGCCCCTTCTGGACATCGCCGACTTTCCCCGAACGGCTCCTATTCACACCAAACATGCACAGCACAGCAGACGAATAGAGCGTAATAGACAGCATATAGGCACCCTGATAATCGAGCTGCGCGATAATAACTCCCATCAATGCCGGTCCAAAAACACGACTGAGATTCATGATGCTGCCCGAATAGGCCATAGCACTCTGGAGCTTGTCAGGGCCGACGACTGTAGCGGTAATGGCCATGCGTGCGGGCATGATGAATGGAAACGCGCAGCCTGCCACGAAAGCGGTACAAAGTAGATGCCAGAATTCGAGGTAACCGGTCAGCATTAGGGTGAGAATGAAAATTTCGTTGGTGACGATGAGTGACTGCCCGACTATCACGAGCTGTCGCCGTTCGACTCGATCGGTAATGGCGCCACCGACAACGGACGCGAAAATCATGGGTATAGCGACGACTAAATTAATATAGGCCAGCGAGGTGGCGGAGCCGGTTAGATCCCACGCGAGCAGTGTGCGCGTGAGCATCTGTCCGTTCATAGCGAGGAAGAACGTGGCATTGCCTAGGAACAACCAACGAAACTGAGGAATTGCGAAAACCGCTAAAGGACCCGCTTTCTCTTCAGGAGACTGATCGGGGGTTGTTGATGCATCCATGGGATTGTCGTTACGAACAAGAGAGAAAAGGGGCGAGTATACACCCAAGTCCTTAATCCTGAGCAAGAACCCGCAGATTTGTTGATTATCCAGCACCGGCCTCGGCGCCGACACCGCAATCGCCCCCAAATTGGCACAAAATGGCACAAAGAAACGCCCGAAAATGCGCGAAAATAGCATCCGTGGTAGCACAATTTGAAACTTGCTCATTCGCAGGGGATTGCTTATTCTTGCGGCTCACATCGCCCGCTATGGCTTGAAACTAGGCTGCGGCAAACTGCCTGCTATAAAGATGACACAATCTTGGCTAACTCATTGAATTCTAATACTTGGCAACGAATTAATAACAGAGCACACAAAATCAAAAATGAAGTCAGCGCAGCAGCGCGAACTTCCGATATTTTAGTTGAGGAGAGTATGGTGAGACGACACAAACTGATTACAACCCTTGGACTGACGGCAGGATGCTTACTTTCTGCAGCAGCCTGGGCTCAGTCGGGCACAGACGTTTATGCGGGCGATTGGCCCGATTATAACGGCAGCATGCAGGCCCAACGCTACTCGCCACTCGATCAAATCAATGCTGAGAACGTAGCTTCATTAGAACTGGCGTGGCGCTTCTCAACTGCAAATTTCGGTCCTTCCACCGACTTCAACAACCCTTCTACTCCGCTTGAAATCGACGGTATCCTCTACGCCGATGTAGGCGCGACTCGCAACGTCGTAGCGATAGACGCGAAAACAGGCCAAGTCCTATGGATGTGGCGTCCGCAAGAAGGGCAACGCTTCAATGATGCCCCGCGTAAAGGAGCAGGCCGTGGCCCCGCTTTCTGGCGCAGTGGTGATGAGAAGCGCGTAATCGATATTACGCCGGGCTTCTTCCTTGTCTCACTCGATGCTGAAACCGGCATCCCAGATCCAAACTTTGGCACCAATGGCCGCGTCGACCTTATGGAAGGTCTCCGTAACGCTGATGGCTTCCCCGATATCGACATCGGTTCTTCTGCGCCTCCATTCGTCATGAACGATGTAGTCGTTGTCGGCCCAGCTCACAAGGTCGGCATGCGCCCTCGTTCCAAGTCAAACGTGAAAGGCGATGTGCGCGGCTACGATGCACGCACGGGCGAACATCTGTGGACATTCCATACCATTCCTCAGCGCGGCGAACTCGGATTCGAAAGCTGGTTAGACGAGGGCGTTAACTTCACTGGTAACGCAGGCGTCTGGGCGCCTATGTCAGGTGACCCTGAGCTAGGCCACGTTTACCTGCCTGTTGAATCCGCAACAGGCGACCGATTCGGCGGTGACCGCCCTGGTGACAACCTCTTCTCAGACGCGCTAGTCGCTCTCGACATTAAGACTGGCGAACGCCAATGGCATTTCCAGCTAATCCATCACGATATTTGGGACTGGGACAACCCCGCCGCACCTGTCGTTGCCGATTTGCCTAACGGCCGCAAAGTGGTCATGCAAGTCACTAAGCAGTCTTGGGTCTATGCTTTCGATCGCGTTACCGGCGAACCCATTTGGCCAATCGAAGAGCGTCCAGTACCACAGGGCGATGTTCCTGGTGAGTGGTATTCGGCTACTCAGCCATTCCCAACTAAGCCAGCGCCATTCGACCGCCAAGGCTTTACTGAAGATGACTTGATCGATTTCACGCCTGAACTGCGTGAAGCGGGTCTTAAGGCGATCGAAAAATTCCGCCTCAGCGAAAGTCTGTTCCAACCACCTTCACTCAAAAACAGCCCCGATGGCACAGTCGGTGTAATCAGCCTACCTTCAGCGACAGGTGGAGCAAACTGGGAAGGTGCAGCAATAGACCCTGAGACTGGCATTATTTACATTCCTTCACGCACAGAAGTGTCTATCTTGTCAGTGGATAAAGATGATCAGTCTGATATCGATTACAGCATGGCATTCGGCGTCCGCGTGCCACGTGTGAAAGGGCTGCCTATCGTGAAGCCACCTTATGGGCGCATTACTGCGATAGACATGAACAGCGGTGACCACGTATTCCAAGTAGCGAATGCGGACACACCTGACTCAATTAAAAACAACCCTGCCCTAGCAGGGGTAGATCTGCCTCGTACTGGTGTCCCTACTCGTGCCGGCGTCTTCGTCACTAAGACCTTACTCTTCTCGGGTGAAGGCGGTGGCGGTGCAGGCGCTAGCCCGAAGTTGCGTGCGTACGATAAAAACACCGGCGAAATTCTCGCCGTCATCGACTTACCTGCTAACCAGACAGGTCAGCCATTCACCTACGAGCACGATGGTAAGCAGTATATAGCCATGTTCGTTGGCGGAAGTGGACAAGCAGCAGAACTCGTTGCTTACGCACTACCGTAGATTAAAAAGGAGTAAAGATATTATGATGAAATCAATCACACGTACGGCCGCTGCGTCACTATTGGCCCTCTCTGCCGTGAGCACACAGGCAGCAACATGGGAGCTCGATCAGGGTCAGTCGATCGTGATCTTCAAATACTCATACGAAGGAACTCCTTATCAAGGTGAGTTCGGCGGAGTTAGTGCCGTCTTCGATATCGATCCATTAAAGCCCAGCGCTTGCAAATTTGATGTCACGATCCCCATCGAGAACATCAATGTAGACAGCCCTGAGACCCTCGACTACCTACTCGATCTCGAGATGTTCGATGTCGATCAGTGGCCAACGGCAACATTTAAAGCAGAAAAGTGCAGCCTAGATTCAGTTAACTCTTTCACATCTGAAGGCACGTTAACGATTCGCGACCAAACTCACCCCATCGCATTCCCTTTCACCTTAGAGGTTGAAACGTGCGATGGCCAAGTCTGCTTCCACCTGACTAGTGAAGTCACCGTACAGCGTCTAGACTTCGGTGTTGGCCAGGGATACTGGGCAAACACAGCAACTATCCCGAACGATGTAGGCATCGAAATCGACGTCTACGCGATTCAAAAATAGGCATAACGCCACCGGCTACGACTGGGAGTCGTAGCCGCTTTAAAGCTAAACCGGAGCACCATCAATGCAATCCAAACTCACTAAAATCGGTAGCCGCATAGCCCTAATCGCAGCTGGCTCACTCTTACTCTCATCTTGTGACCGTCTGTTAACGCCAGATTTCAACACTGAAATCTCCGAGCTTCGCAGCGGTGGCTACGTCCTCGACAAAGACCATGCTTCATTGGTTTTCGAGATTAACCACCTCGGCTTCTCGACATTCATCGGCAGCTTCGACTCATTCGACGCAGCACTTGATTTCGACCCTGAAAACGTCGGCAACTCTAGCCTCGAAGTCATCGTCGACATGAACAGCTTGGATGTGAATCTACCTGACTTCGAAGAAGAGCTTAAGGGCTCGAACTGGTTCGATGTCGCGCAATTCCCTCAGGCTATTTATCGCACCACTTCTTTCGTCGAAGCACGTGATGAGAACACGTTCGTATTCGCCGGTGACCTGACTCTCCACGGTGAGACAGCGCCTGTGAATTTGGTGGTGGACTTCAATGGCGGTGGTCGTAACGTATTGACTCGCAGCTACACGCTAGGTTTCGAAGCTAGCGCTTCATTCCTGCGTTCAGACTTCGGTGTTAGCCGTTTCACCAACTTTGGTGTTGGCGATGAGATCAACCTCGATATCAACGTTGAGTTCCGCGAGCCAGAATAGTCTGCTCGTCACCTTTGCTCTCTGGTTCATCCAGAGAGCAAAGTCTCATCCCCCTCGCATCCCCTCACATCTCCAAGCATCTCCCCTAACTCCTCGTTACTCTAGTTTCTCTCGTTACTCTCTTTAGCTTTCTCAAGCATTTCCGATCTCCTTAAGGCTCTGCAGCATATGCATTGCATTTCTCGCTCCTGCTAGCTATAACAAGTCACACAAGCGCACATGGCAAGTGCGGATACTAGAGGGCGTATGACTAACCCAAAGAAGACAACGAAAAAACCGGCGCAGCGCTGTTGGTGGTGCGGTGAAGATCCCATTTACGTTGACTACCACGACACAGAATGGGGAGTCCCTGTCCATGATGATCGCCATCTGTTCGAGTCACTCTGCTTGGATGGGCAGCAAGCAGGGCTGAATTGGCTGATGGTGCTGAAGAAGCGAGATCATTACCGCAAAAAGTTTAAAAATTTTGACATCTTGGCTGTCTCACGAATGACAGACAACACCATCGAAAAGCTACTACTCGACAAAGGCCTTATCCGCAATCGCCTCAAACTTTATTCCATCCGCAGCAATGCGCTCGCCACACTCAAAGTGCAAGAAGAATTCGGCAGCCTCGATAATTATCTCTGGCAGTTCGTGAACGGACAACCGATAGACGGCGCTTGCAAACAGCCCAAGGATATCCCCGCATCCAACGCATTGAGCGATACTGTCTCCAAGGATCTAAAAAAGCGTGGCTTCAAATTCGTTGGCACCACAATCGTCTACGCGTTTCTTCAAGCCTGTGGCTTTATTAACGACCACCTGAGCGACTGCCCACGCTACGAAAATATACGGCGCTTAAACCGCTCGTAGTCTATTTCCAACAGGCGTACACTCAGGCCAAACAACAGTCCACGAGGAGCACAACATGATTGGATACGTCACGCTCGGCACGAATGATCTCGAAAAAGCATCCGCCTTCTATGATGAATTGCTCACGACCATAGGCGGGAAACGCTTCATGGAAATGGGTAGTTTTATTGCATGGAACAACTCGGATGGTGGGCCCGGACTCTCACTGACAACACCCTTTAATGAGAAACCCGCTACGGTTGGCAACGGCTGTATGGTGGCCATTCAAGCGAAGTCAAAAGAAGAGGTCGACGCATTGCATGCTAAAGCGCTGGAACTAGGCGGAGAGGATGAAGGCGCCGTTGGTTACCGCGGTGATACTTTTTATACGGGTTATTTTCGCGACCTCGATGGCAACAAGCTCAACGTGTTTTACATTGGCTAGGGAAATTTCTTAGCCTGTTAAATAAAAAAGGCGGTTCCCAGCAATACACTGGGAACCGCCTTTTCATTTCAAGAACTGCAGTTTTACTTACCCTGAACAACTGTATTTTTCAGAATACCAATTTCGGAAAGCTCAACCTCGAAGACATCACCCGGCTCCATTTTGCGAGTGCTGCCCATAGTGCCTGACCAGATCATGTCGCCCGGCTCCAGCGTGAAGTAACGTGAAATATAGCTCAGCATCTCTTCCATGCTGAAGATCAGATCAGAGCTGTTTTCGCCCTGAACTTTCTCACCATTCAAACGTCCTTCAATCTCGATATTTTTATAGTCAGCGCCTTGAACTAGCACAGGACCCACTGCGTTGAAGCCTCGTGAACCTTTCGCCCTCACCCATTGAATGTCATTCGCTTGCCAGGTGCGCTCACTCACGTCATTACCTGCAGTCACTCCGAAGATGTACTCATGTGCATCTTCGACCGAAACATTCTCCGCATGCTTGCCGACGATGATCGCCATCTCGGCTTCGTAGTGAAGGTTAGTGGACTCAGCAGGACGAACGATCGGATCTTCAGGACCCACAATTGAACTTGCTGGAATTGTAAAAAGACCTGGGTATTCCGCTGGCTCGCCGCGGATGTGGCTGCGGAAGTTAAACGCAGTCATGAATACTAGATTAGGATCTACTGGCGCTTCAAGTTTCACATCTTCACGCTGAACAATCGTGCCCGTGTGAGCCATGCTTAGATAAGGGGCGTCAGCGAGTTGATAGATGCCGTCGTCGTGTACCATGCCCCAATGGATTTCGCCGCCATCTTGTGAGTAGCGCACGTAAGTCTGCGCACTCGCCGCCTCTGTCACCAGGGAAAAAGCGGCAGCCGCCGCCAATAATGTCATTTTCTTCACAAGCTCTCTCCTTAGATTTTTATTACTCTTCTTCACTTAGCAACTGCGCATAGGCAATTGAATTAAGTTCGTGTGCTCGCTCACCGAAAACTACCTTGTGTAGCGTCACCTCTAATTCTTGCTTAAAGCTGTCATTGTGGAGGTAGGCAGCGACGTCGCCATCGGTCGGATCTAGTGCGATTAACCTGAGATCGCGACGATGATCTTCCGTAATCATAATCACTGGCGTGGGATAACGAAAGGGGCTGCGGTGTTCCTCTTTCCGGAGGCGGAATAGAAACTGGTCCCTTGGCTTCTTATAGCTATTCCAGCCTGTGATGATACAAGCCAATTTATTGGTGGCGAAGCCAAGAAGCCGATTATATTGTTTAACGACTTCCCACGCATTCGCCTCATTATAGGTGCTAATGGTGGTATAAAGACCGGTCTGACCAATAAGTGCAGCGCACTCATCCACCAGCTTATTGTCCAGGTCATACAGTAAAATTACAGGTTTTAAACTCATCGACTTTGCTTCTTATTATTGGATGATTCTTTAATTAATCGCCGCTGCGCAGCTCCTCACTCAGAGCGAAATTGTACACTGGCGGAAATAGGATCACGCGTGGTACGAGTTAAGTTCGCTGGAACGGAGGTATCCTCATACCCAAAACTCAGGCCAAACAAAATTTTGGTCTCATCTTGAATATCGAACGCCTCTCGCACCATGTCCGGATAGTTCCGCATTGTCCCCATCGGGCAGCTCTGCAAGCCGAAAGCGACCATGGCCAACATTAAACTCTGAGCATACATCCCCACATCGAGCGCAACCGTAGCGCCGAAACTTGGGTTCATGCCGAGAAAAGCGATATAAGGCGCATCGAAAAATTCGAAATTACGAATAATCGCTCTCATGCGCCCTTCTTTGTCGCCACGCTCAATACCCATGTTGTTATAGAGTGCCACGGCACAGTCCACTTGCCGCTTGCGGTACTCTCCCTCGAATGTCCCACGGTAGGGGTAGTCTGGATTCGGTTCAACACCGTTCACCGTATTCGCCACCATCTGCTCACGCAATCTATCTTTCAATGCGCCGGAGGCTACATAAACCTTCCATGGCTGGACATTGCAATTAGAGGGCGACATCTGCGCGACTTCGAAGATGCGATTCAAAATTTCCGGCGGCACTTCTTTGTCGAGATAGCCGCGCGCTGAATGGCGCCCATAGAGTGAATCTATAAGACTCATCGATGGATCGAGATCCGAGCGCGTCTGCGCGGTCGGATCCTCATTAACGTATGCAGAGATTACGCTATTCATAAGCAATCCCTAACTGAGTATTCGACCGCCGTCGACGTCGACAGTCGTTCCTGTCACGAAGCGATTTTTCATGACAAAAATAATTCCCTCGGCGACTTCTTCCGACGTGCCTGCACGGGGAATGAGATGAGTCGCTGTCATGGCAGCGAGATTCGCCGCCTTGGCATCTCCCATCGCATCAAACATCGCAGTATCGACGGTACCCGGTGAAACCACATTCACCCTAATTGGTGCCATTTCAACGGCAAGGCAACGGACTAAATTTTCAACCGATGCGCCGACGCAACTCAGAGGAGATTGTGCAGGACGAATCTTACGAGCCGGGGACCCACTCACAAGCGTGATCGAACCATCGTCAGCGAGGAAAGGTGCGCCAGTACGAACAACTTTGGTGTAGCCCCAAAGCTTGTCATAGGCAGCCTTAAACTGTTCGTCAGTCTGCTCGAGGAATGGTTTAAGTGTACGCTCGCCTCCTACTGCGGCTGAAACCAGATGGTCAATCGTGCCTACTTCTTCAAAAATAGCGCGCATCGAATCAGCATCGTGGGTGTCCGCTTGTCGAACTTCGAAGGCGCCATTTGCGACGGCTTTTGCTTTCTCGATATGCGCGGCTGATCGACCCGCTGCCCAAACTTTCGCTCCCGCTGCCGCTGCCGCTTGTGCAGCCGCGAGACCAATACCGGCCGTGCCACCGATGATGACGACGCGCTTCCCTTCTAATGCATTACTTGGCATGTTTTTCTCCCAGCTAAGATGACTTTATTTATTAATTTCTATGCACAATCACGCGCACTTTGATCTGTGTTTTGCCGGAGCAGGAGTCAGAAAACTCGCCCCGGATTGAGGATTCCTTTTGGATCCATGCTTTGCTTCAGCAGACGCATGAGATTAATTTCCTGCTCACTCTTCGAATAAGACAGATAATCTTTCTTCATCAAACCAATTCCATGTTCGGCAGAGACCGAGCCACCTATTTCCTGAATGAGACCGTATACGATGGCATCGATTTGCTGGTGGAGCTTGCGTGTCTCCGGCCCCACGCGCACGATGATGTGAACATTTCCATCACCAATATGACCGAACAACCCTAAGATGGCGTCAGGCCACTCGGCTCGTAACCGTCGTTCAACTTCCTCGCCAAAATACGCCATCTCACTGATGGCAAGGCTGACATCGAAGGTCTGCATATAACCCACACCCGAATGAACTTCGGCCGCCGCGTCGCGGACAGTCCACAGACTCTTTATTTTCACCGCCGAATCGCCAATCACCACATCGCCTATGAGGCCATTTTCGCTCGCGTGGGACAAGGCATTGAGAAACAATTCCTGATCGCTTTCTTCATCACTTCCCATACTTTCGATCAACACGTAGAACGCCGATGAGTCTGGCAATGGAACGGTTGCATGCGGAACATGCCGGTCGACTAGCTGGTAAGTGTTCTGCCAGATGACCTCAAAGGCACTCAGGTTCCCACCCAACTCTGTTTGCATGGTGACTAATAATTCCGCGACCTTATCGAAATTATCGACGGCACACATCGCCACCCGCTGGCTGCTAGGCTTGGGACTGAGTTTTAGGACCGCCCGGGTGATTAACCCCAAGGTGCCTTCACTGCCTATAAACAGCTGTTTTAGATCGTAGCCCGTATTATTTTTCCGTAGCTTGTGCAGACCATTGATGATCGTGCCATCGGCGAGCACCGCCTCCAGACCCACGACTAAATCACGAGTCATACCGTAACGAATCACCCTATTACCACCCGCATTGGTCGACAGATTGCCGCCTATCGTGCAGCTGCCGCGTGCGCCGAGATCCAGCGGGAATAATAAACCCTGCTCCTCCGCCGCCTCTTGGATCGCCTGGAGAGGCACGCCCGACTGCACGGTCATCGTGCTACTGAAGCGATCAACGTCTTCGATGGCACGCATGCGCTCAAAACTCAATGCAATTTCACCCGTCAGTGGCGCCGCCGCTGATACGAGCCCTGTCATCCCACCCTGAGGCGCTACGGGCTGATCTGCCGCATGGCATAGACGCATGATGCTGGAGACTTCTTCGGTCGAGGCTGGGCGCAGCAAGAGCACGGGCTTCTCCGCGCGGGCACCCATGGGGTCTTTGTAGCTCCGCTCATCGATGTCTTCGACAGTCCGATAACCCGCTGGACCGACAACGGCTTTGAGCTGCTCGAGCAGCATCTCCTGAGAATTGGATGCCTGATTGTCTGGGTGAGGGTTTATTGTCATTATTAATCACTGCGAATTATGGCTTCGAATAGTACCATAGCAGCGAGATCTCGCTAGGCTTAGGCTTCTCTTATTCCATTAATGTCAGCTAAGCAACGGGGCTCTACATAGGAATTTACATTATGAATATCAATAAATTAGCTCGTTTCTGGATCCTCGGTACTAGCTTCGCGCTCGCCAGCTGCCAAAGCTGGGTACAACTCACCCAAGAAGGCTCGCAGGTGGAAGTCATCGGCGATGCCAGCCGCGTCACTCATTGCACGCGCGTCGGGCGTGCTAGAGTACAAACATTAGGAAAAATCGTTGTAGTGGAACGTGGAAGTCAACGCCTGCAAGATGAATTGCTCACCCTCGCCCGCAACGAAGCGGCGGATTTAGGCGGCGACACAATAGTACCCGAATCAATAATCACCGATGGAGAGCAAATTTACGGCGTCTATCGCTGTGGTAATTAAAGAGTTTTCGAAATAGCGAGACCTTTATCACTATATAGAAAATTGCGACTTGCATCACAGCATAAGCCCTGTAGCCTCACCTTTAGCTCGCAAACTGTGACCTGTAAGATTGTAAGCGCAGCGAAAATCTAGTGAGTCAGCTCTGCGCGACGAGGATAGCCAAAATAAAAACTGGGAGCTAAATATGGGATCATTGCTCGTTGGCGTGAGTCACCTATTCGCCAATGTTCCACTACAGGTATTACGCTCTAAACGCTGGGTGTTAGGCATGATAGTCGTGCTGACTGGATACTTCCTCTACGGGGTTTTCACCCTCACCGAATTAGACATGACGACCGACAGCTTCCTCGACCAGGAAGATCCGGCCATCCTCGCGCTCAATGAATATCGTCGCCAGTTCGGCAGTGATGACTCCATGTTCTTGGTTTACAAGGCCAAGGATGGTGATGTTTTTTCTCGTGAATCGCTACTCGCAATCCAAGCTTTAACCGAAGATTTAGAAAATTGGAGCGACCTCGAGCGTAGCAATTATCCCGCCGAGAAAAACGGCACGCCAATAGATTTCGAAGAGCTCAATCATCTGCGGCGCGTACAGTCTATTGCCAATCTTCGCGTCCAAGAGAATGAAGGCGATACGCTGCGCTCGAATCGCTTGATCCCTACCGAATTACCCTCATCGGCAGATGCTCTCGCTGAGATCAAGGCCAACGCCCTAGCCGAGGAAGATTTCCTCCTAGGATTTTATTCCGCCGACGCGCGCTATGGCGCTCTGCTAGTGCAGACAGATTTCGGTACCCAGACGAAAGCCGACTTCATACCCGCAATCGATTCTGAAGAGGTTTCACTAGACGATAGTTTCGGGGGCTTCGCCTTCGAAGAATCTGATGCGGGCTTCGAACTCGAGTTCGATGAAAACGCGGAAGTTGATGAGATCGTTTTCGAACCGGTAGACATGCTTGGCTACACCAGCTTCTACGATGCTGCGCAAAGTGTATTCATGAAGTATGAGGAACAGTTCGAATTTTATCCGGTGGGAAACCCACCGATGATGGAATTCATGCTGTCCATTCTCGCGCAGCTTCAATATCTGGGCGCCGCCGTGGTGCTAATATTTTTTATATTGTTATGGACTCTGTTTCGCTCGTTTAGTGCCGTGGTCTGGCCGCTGACTACCATCGCGATGAGCTTGATCTGGACTTGGGGTATCACCGTCTGGCTAGGCATCACTATTTCACAAATGATTGGCCTCACATGCCTACTCGTCTTCGCCGTTGGAATCGCAGATTGCGTGCATGTTATGAGCGCTTATTTCAGTTTTAAAAAAATGGGCATGGAGCACGAAGAGGCCCTGTCGAAATCCTATGGCAAAACCGGCCTCGCGCTATTAGTCACCTCGCTCACTACCATAGCAGGAATGCTCGCTCTGGCGAGCTCCGATATAGTGCCAATCCGCGTGTTTAGCTATATGTCCGCGCTCGGTGTCTTGATGGCATTTATATTCACTATTTTTCTTCTGCCCCTATTACTCGATCTCTGGCATCCAGCAGCCGCAGATGGACGACGCAGTTTCGCCGATCGAATCGGTGCATACTGGCACCGACTATCCTCATTCCAACAAGGTTTGATTGCCGCCCTATACACGGCCGTAGTGTACTGGCGTTTGGATTGGCCAATTGGCACATATATCATTTTCGCGAGCGCGATCACCTTCATCGTAGTCAATTGGCAACAGCAAATTCTCGCAAAAATTCCCTACTTGGCGCACCGCAATCCCTACTCGATCATGGCGGTTTTTTTGGCGATTTTCCTATTCTGTGCCTACGGCACCACCAAGATAAAAATCGACTCGAATATGACTGAGCTAACACGCGAAGGAAATCCCATGCGTGTCGCCTACGAAGTCGTCGATGAGAATATGGCCGGCGCCCAGTCCATGATCATCATGGTCGACTCCCATCGTATCGATGGCCTCCTCGAGCCGGAAGTCATGCGAGCCATGGATGCTCTGCAGGCCCGCATTGAAAGGAAATATGCCGACCAGGTGACACGCACTTACTCACTAGCCAATATCGTCAAAGACACGAATGAAATCATGAATGACGGCGACCCTGCCTCCTATGTGATTCCCGACTCTCAGCAAATGATTTCGCAGTTGCTTTACCTATTTAATAGCGCAAACCCTGAAGATCGTCGCAGCCTAGTCTCGGACGACTACAGCCGAGCCAATATTTCACTCAATATTTACAATGCGGGTTCCTATGAATACCAATTGTTCTTCGAGCGCATCAGTGAAGACATCGAAGAATTGTTCAAAGAGGCGAAGGCATCAAACCCTGAACTAGAAGTCTATCTCACAGGCACCATGGCCTTGTTAATGCGCATGGCCGATGAAGTGGCTCAGTCTCAAGTATCGAGTTTTAGCCTCGCCGTTGCAGTAATCAGCCTGATCATGGTTGTAACGCTCGGATCGCTGCAGGCCGGGGTCATCGCAATGATTCCTAATGTCATCCCTGCGTTGCTCAGCTTCGGATTGATGGGGTTATTGTCGGTGCCGCTCGATACCGACACCCTACTCATTGCACCGCTCATTATTGGCATCGCCGTCGATGATACGATTCACTTCATGACCCATTATCGAGTGGAACTCATCAAAACGAACAGTATTGAAAAGGCGCTCGCCAGTGCAATCCGTGAAGTAGGACAGGCCGTCATGTTCACGACCATGGTGCTCGGCTTAGGCTTTGCGCTGCTCACCTTTTCTGATTATCTTGGCATGGCGAAAATGGGATTCTTCGGATCTATCGCTATCTTCATCGCCCTCCTTTGCGACCTGCTCATGATTCCTGCGATGATTATTATTTTCAAACCTAGTTTTGGAATCGAGGGCGTCGACAAGACCATAAAATACACGAAGGGGAGTATTGCATGATCGCATTTGCAGCAACTCATCGAACAGTTCTCAATAGACTAATGATGAATCGCATTCTAACGACTGCAGCAGTCTTTTACTGCCTAATAGCAGCTAACACTTCTCTTGCACAGAGTTTAACTGGACGTGAAATTATGGAACGAACTGATGATAATCAGCGCTCCATATCCGACTCCTCATTTAATCGCATGCAACTCTCAACCTGCCGATTTGGTATCAAGGATGTGAAAATCACCTGTGCCGAGCGACCTCGTGTAAAAGCACTCGAATCTGTCGGCAAGAATTACGGTCCTAATCGAAGAGATACCAAGAGCGTCACTATAGTCTTAGAACCTGCAGCGGAGCGCGGTATTGGGATGCTCTCCTATTCCTACGATGAATCGGGTCGCGATAACGAAACCTGGCTCTATCTATCGGCCCTCGGCAGAGTAAAACGGATTGCGAGCGGGAATTCCGAAGATGATAGCGAGCCGGCTTCCGTTTTTGGCTCTGAATTTACGACCGAGGACACCGAAACAGGCAAGCTCGAAGAATATGAGATCACTCTGCTTGAGGAGACCATTGAGAGCGGCCGCGATGTGTGGAAGATCGAGATGGTGCCTAACAAAGAGCGTGCGAGAAAAACGCGGTATTCGAAAGTCATTCAGTATATCGACAAAGAGCGATTCGTCAGCCTCCGCACTGAAATGTATGACCAGTACGCCAAGGAGATTAAGCGCCTTATGGCCTCAAGGGTTGAGCTTGTCAATGGCGCATGGACCGCACGATCTCTCACCATGATGAATCTCGTTACCAATCGGCTTTCTAATATGGCCTTCTTGGAGATTCATACGGGAATCGAAATTGATGATAATTTTCTGACTCAACGAACACTCGAAGATGTGGCGTTTCGTGAAACTGAGTTAGAAAAACTGCGCAATCAACTCCAGTAGGCGGATCCGTTCATATGCGAAAGCATGTCGCACATGCCATAGGGGCAGCAGCCCTCTGGGTCTCGTATTCGCCATTGCTCTTCGCCCAAGATGAACCCTTAGTTTTGGATGACGATGTTATTTTCGACGGCGACCTCGGATTCGGCATCCCTTCCGATGCAATACCCACTGATTTCGATGCAAGTTTCGATGATGTATTCGACAATCCGTTCGACGTTGCGAACGAATCAGAACAACCTATCCCGGCTTGGCTCGAAGGTTTTACCGTCAAACTTAGTCAGCAGGTCCTATTCCAGACGAAGACCCATCTCGCCGGAGTCACGCTGGCTAACGGCCAGCGAATCAATATGCCTCATTTAGCCGACATTGAAACGAATCGGATGGGCGCCAATATTCGCTACCAATACGCGTTCGCACCTGGTTGGCTATTACAAGCGAGCGCCCAGGCTCGTCTATTTTTATACGACGACTATGAATTCGAGGCGAATAATCAGTCCTTCGAGACGGAATATAGACTCAATGAATTTTTCTTCCAACGCAGTTTCGGATCTCACAGCGTCAAATTGGGCAATCAAACAGTCGTGTGGGGAGAAGTGGATGGCAACTCTGTCCTCGACGTCATTAACATCACCGAATTTCGTGACTTCAGCATCATCGACATTGAAGATGCCAGACTCAATCAACCGATGTTGGTATGGGATTATTTCGGCGACCTCTTCGGTGAACGGAGTCAAGTTTCCACCTTCGTGACGCTATACCCCGAATACAATCCGCCCATTGTGCGTGGCAGTCCTTTCTACTTCGAACCACCAAATGCGCTCGTCGACTACAAACGCGGAAAAAGCCTAGATTTCGAAGGGGGTATTAAATGGAGTCGCTCCTTCTCCGGTAGTGACGTATCGCTTATGGCGGCTAGACTCATCGAAAATCAACTCCGTTATTCAGCACCTCCAAATCCCACCGATGATGCCCTTAGCACGAACAATACCTACACCCTGTTCGGCGTGAGCGCGAATCGCGCCTTCGGTAAATTATTATTAAATCTGGATCTCGCCTACAGCGCAGGCATTGTCGTAAGCAGCTTTAATATACCCGGGTTTGCAGGAAGTAATACCACGGATCTAAGACACGACCAATTGGGCGTGTCCTTCGGCCTCGAGTACGCGATAGACAATGAACAAAATATCGCGCTCAGTGTCCAAGGGCAGAAAATGGTCGATGACAATGAATCATCGCAATTTGCATTGAATGATGATGTTTCAGGCGTGTGGTTGATGCGCTATAGCAACTCATTGATGAACAGTGATCTCGCACTCGCTATCAGCATGCAGGGGGACATTGATGCGGAGTATACGATTCTTCAGGCATCCGCCGATCGAACCTTAAACGATCACTGGGCTGCCGGCATTAACCTCATTGTACTTGAGGGTGTTGAGACCACACCCATCGCACTATTCGAAGGCGATATTCGCGTAGGTTTCTCTATAACCTACACATTCTAACCCGCGGCTCACTAGTACTTAACCCTGCGGTCGAAGACTTCACGATCGAACTCCCCTTCCCAATTCGCCACCGCTGTTGCTACCGAGAGGTCTCCACAGATATTCACCGAAGTCCTCAGCATATCGAGTGGGCGATCGAAGGGCAGAATAAACCCGATGACCACGGCTATTTGCTCTGGCGTGATGCCGATGGCACCCATTACCGCCGCCATCAGAAATAAGGATGCTCCTGGCACCGCCGCCGTGCCTACCGACACCAGCGTCGTCGATCCGGCGACTAGAGCATAGTCGGCCAAGGTTAGATCGATTCCGAATGCCTGCGCCGCGAAGACAGATACGATGCCTACGTAGAGCGCCGTGCCATCCATGTTTATGGTTGCCCCTAGAGGCAACACGGTGGAGGCGACCACTGGTTTGATTCCTAGATTTTCCTCAGCGACTGACATAGAAACGGGCAATGTCGCTGAACTGGATGACGTAGAGAACGCGACCAGCATGGCATCGCGTGCGCCACGGAAAAAACTCAGTGGAGAGAGCCCAAGCGTTAGCCTCATTATGCCAAGCCCATGGACAACGATCACATGGATTACACAGGACAACACGACCGCCAAGGCAAGCGTCAGCACGTCAAGAAGAGCGGCAGCCCCTTGAGTCCCGGCAACTGAGGCGATTAATGCGAAGACTCCGAAAGGAGCCACTTCCATGACCCAGTGGGTAATCCGCAGCATCATCTCGCTACTAGAATCCATCAGCTCGGCAATCGGCCTCCCCTTCTCGCCGATCATCAGAACGCTTATGCCCACCAATAGTGCGAAAAAGATAATCGCCAAGATGTTACCCTCGGCGAGCGCTGCGATAGGATTGGAAGGCACGATAGAGAGCAGCCGTTCCGAGAGTGGTATCGCTTCCTGCACTGCAGTCGGCGCGGCCGCTGATAGATCCACCCCTACACCTGGCTGCAGGAATGCGGCGAGAAGCAAACCGATCACGATTGCCGCTAGCGTCGTTAACATATACACCGCCAGCGTCTTCGCTCCCAAGGAGCCCAATTTCGCAGGGTCTCCCATCGCGACCACCCCGGAGACGAGCGTGACGAAGACGAGCGGTACGACGACCATACGAATGAGGCGCACGAATAAGTCGCCGAGCCAGCTTATACTCGAGGCGCCGGGGCCCCAAATCATACCCGCGATAACTCCCAATACCAGCGCGATAAGGATACGCTTCCAGAGCGCAGTGGCGAACCAGGTCTTCAACATGAGTTTGATCCTAATCTTATTTGCCGTAATCGACGTAATGCAGTTTGGCTTGAGACAGCCTCGTTAAAGCGTTAAGTTAGCGCGTTTGCGCGTCAAAATCGATAACAGGAATTAGCATGTCAGAATGGGTCCAAGGTACGGTCGTCGAGAATATCCACTGGACGGACAATCTATTCTCCCTGCGTATAAACGCAGCGATCGAGGATTTTAAGGCCGGACAATTCACCAGCCTTGGTCTGGACATCGACGGCGAGAGGATTGCTAGGCCTTATTCTTTCCTCAATGCACCCGGCAAGCAGCCGCTAGAATTCTTTTTTTACACCGCCATCGACGGCGTACTATCCAATGCCATGCTCGCCCTTAAGCCCGGAGATGAGATCTTCGTGAAGCGCCATGCCAATGGCTTCTTCACCTTAGACGAGGTGCCGAGTGCACCCACACTCTGGCTGCTGGGAACGGGCACAGGCATCGCTCCCTTTTTCTCGATGTTGCAAACAGAGGAGCCATGGCAACGATTCGATCGCGTCGTCCTCGTACACGCCGTGCGCAAGAATAGCGACCTCCGCTACAGAGAAATCATCACCTCCCTGCAGGAGAAGCATGGAGAGCGCTTCAAATTCCAAGCCTTCGTGAGCCGAGAAGAAGTGTCAGGAAGCATCAAAGGAAGAATCCCCGACGCCATAGCGAGCGGGGAGCTAGAGCACCGCACAGGACTAGTGATCAGTGCCGACGACTCTCAGTTTATGCTTTGCGGCAATCCAGACATGGTGAGCGACACGAGCACCGCACTGAAGGCGCGTGGTCTCAGCAAGAACCTACGCCGCAAACCCGGACAGATCACCGTTGAAAAATACTGGTAAAGTTAGAACTCGTATTCAAGCAATAGTCTGAACGTTGAATCGGGGGTCTCTTCACTAATACCGGCAATGACTCCGAATTCCCAGCTCACACTCTTCCGGATTCCCAAACTTGCACTGCCGTTAATCACGGGACCCAAACCGACTGTATTTTGCCCCATATAGAACTCGATCGCCGGTTCGAATGCACGGGAATAGCGATAGCGTGCCTGCATACTGAATGCGGTTTCAAACTCCTCGTCGACATCGTCTCCCCATTCGTGAATCGCAAAGAAATTAGCAGTCGTGCTCCATTGTCCGAGTTCTTTTTCTACGAGAAGACCGATGGAGACCTCATCTGAATTTCGCTCAACCCCAGCCTCATATTCGAACAGCAAGCCCCAATCCGCCGAATACTCACCTTGCTCAGTGAGCTGCCATTTGGTTTCGATCTCGAATGCGCTGAGCTCGAAACCCTGGTGCTGCGGTTTAGATCCGACCAACTTAGCCTCACCAAATAATCGTTCACCGAAGGACTTCCCGAAGGAGAGCTGCTGGAGATTATCGGGCAACCTGCTACTCGCGGGTAAATTATGAAAAAGCGACCTGAACTCGAGTTCGCTTTCCATCGCGTCGACATAAGGGTGATACACCTTATCGATAACGCTGCCATCAGCGAACGCCAGTAATGGACACAGGGAGGCGCATACAGCGAGAGCTGTTTTGAGACCGGTGGGAGTGCGAGAATCCATTATTATCAAAATCCTTTGTTTTAAGACTAATCCCAATGAGCTTTATTCACCCAAGCAGTGCGACTAATCGGGCTAACTAAGACGAAGAGTCCTCCGATAAAGTACGCACCCACTTGTAACCAAGAAGGCGATGACTCATAGCCGATTAACGCGTAGGCGAGTTGACCGACCACAGAGGCTTCACTGAGAAGAGACTCGGAGCTCCATGCGGTCGAACTGTAACTAATCCAATCGGCCTGGGTCAGTAAAAGTACCGCTTGTGACGCCATATTGCCCGCTGTCAGAGCCAATAATAGTGTGCAGGCGCGCAACGATAACCGCGCGGGCAATCCCGTTAACGCGTAGTAAAGAAGCACACCAGTGCAAACACCGATACCGGCGCCAATTAACCCACCACTCAGAATCGAAGTAGCTTCGTCGCGCCCCAATACGCCACCGCCGAATTGAAATATTTCCGAGCCCTCTCGCAGGATGGCGAGGACAACTACGGCAATCATGCACACCGTCAGCAACTGAGCACGATGGCCAGAGTTTAATTGAAATCCCGCATGTTCTCGACTAGGCACCAGCCAAGCGATACAAATAAGAAATAGTGAACTCAATGAGTGAATCGTGGCATTGGTTATTTCCAGTCCGACATAGTCAAATGCTTCGGAGACGCGTGAAAAATTTACGGAATAAATCCAGGCGAAGAGTACGCCGATCACGATACTGTAGGTGACCCAAGTTCGACGCATATAGGTCTGCCCAGCATAGGCACGATTAATGTAATGCAGAAAAGACAGCAATAGACTCAGCATGAGTGCCGCTTCCAATATTTCCTGCAATACTATGACTACGCCATTAATAAACATTTATTTTTGCCTGTTCGCTACTTTGCAACTCGCTATTTAACAACCACCACACCCTGTGCCGTTTTAGGGTAAAACTCGCCGAAAAAAGGATATTCTCCCGGTTCGAGAGGACCGATAAACACAACCGCCTGACCATTACCCACGATGATTTTTTCACGATTTAATTCGAAACTCTCAAACTCTTCCGGCGTAGGGTCTTCGTTAAAAATTCTAATCTTTACCTTCTGATTGGCAGGAATCTCTAAAGTCGAAGGGAAAAATAAGTGATCGCGAATACGGAGTTCAATTTCAGGAACCGCCGCGTAAGAAGAATTCGTCACAAGTATCAGACATAAAAATAACTGGCTTAACAGAATTCGAACCTTTGATTTATTCATACCGCACCTACGCCCCTAAATCCTTCTCGTCTTTCATATCTTTCGCTTCTCTCTCAGCCCAAGGCAGAAACTCAATGCTGAATGCCGAACCGGTGGCGAAACGCGATGGCCCAACCTCGACTTGAGTATTATGCAGAGTGGCGACGTGTTGAACGATAGCCAACCCCAGACCACAGCCGAGAATGCCTCGCTCCTGCGCGCTGGAGAGCCTTGTAAATCTATCGAAAATACGCGCGCGATCTTCCTCGGGTATTCCGATACCGTCGTCTTCTACGACTAGTCGTATCCGTCCTGCCTTCCTACTCAGCGAGACCACTATCTGCCCGCCTTTAGGAGTATAACGACTGGCATTCATCATTAAGTTGGTCAGCATAGTCTCTAGTGCGAATGCATCGCCGTTGACTACCAATTCTTCTCCTTCGAACTCGGCGTCACCTTCGAGAGAAATCATTTGATCTTTCTTCTCAAACTCGGGATACAGCCTTGCTACTAATTCTTGCACCAGATCGAAGAGTTTGACTGGCTTGCTATTCTGCTCGAACTGCTCAGGAGAGGATCGGTACAAAGAGAGTAGCTGCTCAATCAAATGCTGCATGCGATCGATACCGTCCTGCAATTCTCTGTAGGCAGGAGTTTTTGGATCGACGCTATCTGCCAAGTTGTGCAGTTGTATCTTCAAGGCACTAATCGGTGTCCGCAACTCGTGCGCCGCATCGGCTGAGAAACGTTTCTCGCGATCCATGGCGGCTTCTAGTCTTGCAATGAATCCATTGATAGACGCGAGCATCTGCTCCAATTCCACCCGAGAGTCAGAAAATTCGAGAGGGCTCAGGTCGTTCGCCGGTTTTCTCTTCAGCGCTAGCGAGAGACTTGTGAGCGGTGCGAGTCCTCGCGAAACAAGAATCCACACCAATATGCCGACGATCGGTATGCCGAGTAAGAGCGGCAGAATAGACTGTAGAACGACATTCTCTGCCAACACAAAACGCAAATCGGTGCGCTCAGCGATGATAACCCAGCGATCATTCATCTCTTCATACTGGGAGAGAGCGCGCCAGCGATAACTATTGAAATTAATGAAGTCGAAGCCAGGCACGAATTCGCGCAAGCGAGTGTTTGGCGTATTCGCACTCGCAGCTAGCAACTCATCTCCTTGCCAAATCTGAAACGCAAGATCACTTCCCAGTTTTAGCTCGGTGAGTTTTTCTTCGGTTACATCGAGATTGGCGACCAGCTTTGCCACAACCAGCATCTGATTATCGAAGAGCTTATCAGCCTCGCGCATACTCGATTGGTAGCCCTGCAGGGCGGCCACGAAATTAAACAAAATAAGAATAGCGACAATAGTTGCTACCAAGAAGACGCGAATCGATCGCATTAGGGCTGGCCACCATTTACTTTATAGCCAACGCCTCGAATAGTTTTAATCAAATCATTACCAAGCTTTTTACGTAAATGATGAATATGCACTTCGAGCGCATTACTAGTGACTTCTTCTCCCCAGCTGTAGAGGCGCTGCTCTAGAACCGCACGCGTCTGAACCCTGCCCGCATTCTCTAGCAAACTTTTGAGTAACATATACTCGCGCCGAGAGAGATCAAGCTCTTCGCCCGCTAGCGTGACAGATTGCTTCGCCGTATCTAGGACGACGTCGCCAATGCTGATCTCAGAAGACTTCACACTCGAAAGGCGGCGCTCTAGCACTCTGAGGCGCGCGAGTAATTCTGTCATCTCGAAGGGTTTAGCGAGATAGTCATCGGCACCGCTATCGAGACCAGCGACTTTGTCGTCGACACTATCACGCGCCGTGAGTAGCAAGACCGGTAACTCCGCATCATCCGCGCGCAGTTTCTTGAGAACGGCTATGCCATCGATATCGGGTAGACCGATGTCGAGGATCACTAAATCGGGTCGCTCGGCTCGGATGGCCGTGAGTGCCATTTCCCCTTTTTCCACATGATTAACCGCATAACCCACCTTAGCGAGGGCCTGCTTCAATCCAGCCGCGAGCGGCCTATCGTCTTCCACGAGTAAAATCTGCATTGCCTTTCCTCGTGTTCGCTATAAATTTATTTAAGATCCGCCAGCGCTGCCGCGATTTCTTTTTGCCGACCTTCATCAGCGAGCTCCCGACCAGGGCGGGGAGCTGCTGCTTGGGCTTTGAGAAAGTATTCCCTCGCGACATCATACTTTTTCTCATCCGCCATAAACACAGCGTAGAAATAATTATTATCTATACCAGCAGGATTACTTTTAACGCCAGTCTCCAGTAATTGCTCTGCTTTCTTGTCGCTGCCGAATCCAACTGGCCAGCCGGGGACGGAATGATAGAGGATACCAAGGCTAGTATAAGCCGAGCCATCTAAGGCGTCGGCGTCGATATCCATAGCCGCTTCGAAATCCGCCTTGGCCGCTTTCGCAAGGGCTAAAGCTCCCAAACCACCCTTCGCGCCCGCATAAGTAGATTTAATGATGCCACTCCAGATGAGAACCTCGGCGCTATTTGGGGCTGCCTGTATAGCAACTTCCGCGTCTTCGACGAGCTGCTCGAATGCATCTAACTGCGCATCATCGATGAGTTGATAATTAACTTCAGCCCATCGATTCTGCAGGCGTCGCACATCATCCGAGGTGTCTGCATTCACAGCTGGCACAATTAATAGCGCAGCTAACAAGCCAATCATTTTTCCTGTTAATAATTTACTCATCGTCCCCTCCTAAAACACTCTCTGAGTCATTCTGCTACACAATAATTAACGCGCCGCGTAGCGTTTTATGATTGCTAAGTTTTTAATCAATGCCGAGCCAACAACGCTTGGCAACAAGGCATTCAGCCTCACGAATAATTTTTCAGGCCAACCTAAGTAGCGTACGCTTGCTGAAGACTGCAGCGTCGCGACGATTTCATCGGCTACCAACTCTGGAGAATCGGTTTTAATGCCAAGTTCCTTGTTCATGCCATTGACTCGATCGTCATTTAAGCCGGTGTTGGTCGCGCGAGGCGCTATGTAGGCAACTCGCACAGTGCTATCTGCTAACTCGCGGCCTAAAGCCTCAGAGAATCGCATCAGGCCAGACTTTGTAGCACAGTATGCGGTGAATCCTGGGTGCCCAATGCTTCCGAAGATAGAGCCCACATTTAATACAACTGATCGACTCTTTGATTTGAGCTGAGGCAATAACGCCGAGCTTAGTAAGATGGGTGCCGTTAAATTAATTGCGACCATCTTCTCGAGCAGTCCCTCGGGCTGTTGCTCGAAGAGTCCGAAATCCAAAATTCCCGCGAGGTTGATTACCGCATCGATGCCGCCCGCTTCAACACATGCATCGACAACCGTTTGACGCCCATCCATCGTCGAGAGATCGGCACACGCTGTTACATGTGCGCCCCCGAGCTCTTCGTTCAGCTCACGCAACGCGTCCTCCATGAAACAACCGAGTACGAGTTTTGCTTCCGCGGCATGCAGTCGAGTCGCGACAAGCCGCCCTATGCCTCCGGTCGCTCCTGTGAGCAAAATTGTCTTCCCTTTAAGTTGCATTACCTGCCCTCTCTATCGACTAAGCGGCTCGCGGAACGCCATGCTGCACATGCAGCCCCCTAAAGATATCCCCATAAAGTTTATAGAAAACTTTACACGCATGAATAATGGCACGCTGATCTTCTGCATCATCGACTTTATTCATCAAATTTTCAAAGAAGACCACATGGTTTTGGTCGAGCGAGCCATGAGAGATCAAATAACTAAACGCATTCGCTGGCAATCCTAAGGTATCTTTCACCGCACCTGCGACCTTGTCGGCGAGATGAATACTCGTGCCTTCGAGCACATGCACCATGCCAAAAAAGCCCATCGGGCTCACGCGGTTGATCGTGTCATAGGCATAAGCAACCATCAGCTCGGTCGCGACAGATGGTTGGCTGGCTCGCACATGCTCTTTGTCGTAGCCACAAGCGTCGATGTCGTTAAGAATCCATTCCTGATGACCAATCTCTTCCTCGATGTATTCTGCTACCGCCTCACGCATCCACTCCTTTTCCTCTGGGAGTCGTGACCCGACTGTCATCATCAAGGGCACTGTGTGTTTGACATGGTGATAGGCCTGCGACAGGAAGGCGATGTAATGATCTACAGTGATTTCACCCTGGAATACCTGCTCGATGATCGGAGCAGAGAGCAGCCCTTGACGCTCCTGTTCGGTTTCGGCGACTAATGTTTCAAAAAAGCTCATGAGAATTCCTCGCGTTATGAGTTCGTTGCCTCATAAAGCCGACTAATTTCGGCTTCAAATTTTTTACTAATTGCCTCTCGACGTGGCCGACCGTTATCGGTCATCAACGACGCATCGCCCTGCAGTGGTTTTGTTAGTCTATGCCACGCACGAATTTGTGCATAATCCGGCAATTGGCTGTTTAACTGTTCAAGCCACGAATCGATTACCTCCGACTCTGTATCCGCAGATCGAAGCGAGAGGAGCGCGACACAATAAGGGCGTGAATCACCGACCACCACCGCCTCTGCGAGCAAGGGATTCGCCAATATTTCACTTTCAACCCATTCGGGCGAAATGTTGCGACCATAGCTGCTAATAAGCAGATTCTTTTTGCGCCCTTCGATGTGTAGGAAACCCCGCTCGTCCAGTCGACCCAAATCGCCAGTCTCGATTCGAGCAGGCATCCAGGAATCTGGTTCGTTCACATAACCCAGCATCGCATTCCCCTCGACCATGATTTCACCGTCTTCGAGAGTGACATTGAGACCGGGAAGAGGCCTACCGCAGCTACCCACTAAGCAGTCTCCACGAGAATTTAGGCTAACGACCGAGGCGCACTCGGATAAGCCATAGCCTTCGAAAACTGGAATTCCAGCCGCTTGCGCGGCTTGCAATAGGGAGATTGACACCTTGCTTCCACCTACCGCAACAAATTTCAGAGATGCGGGTACTTGCCAGCCCTGTGATACCGCATGCACTAATAATTGCAGCAACTGGGGAATGAGAATGAGCGAATTTGGCTGTATAGCACTCAATGTTCCCAGAAGTTTTTCCGGTGCTAGCAAGGCACTGCCGCTAAACCCCATGGCTTGTTGATCCAGGATGAGCACTTCACCACCAACCAAAAGTGGCGCATAGAGGCCCGCCACATTCTCTAACAAGGTACTGAGCGGCATCACGCAGAGATGCTTAGGGTTTTCAATATCGACGAGCTCAGCCAATTTCTGCGCCTGTTCAAGCAACTGCTTGTGGCTGAGACACACGCCCTTAGGTTCGCCTGTCGAACCCGAAGTGAAGGTGATCTTGCCCGTTCCAACAGGCAGTAAAGGCGCCTCCCCAATGGCAGCCAAATTCACTAACAGTGAAAGCTTGGGATCTAATACGTCGCAAGACAGAGTTGTCGTGCCGGCATAGCATTCCGGCTGGTCAGTGATCAGCGCATCGAGCCTGCAGGTAGCTAGCACATGTTCACGCTGTTGAGTTGAAAAGAACGTGGGGATGGGTACGAGACATAGGTCGCCTATTAAGCAGGCGATATCGACCAAAGCCCACTCCAGGCCGTTGTTCGCATGCAGTCCAATGCGCGTGAATCCAGCTGACTTTAAATGTTCGGCGAGTGCGCTCGCGCGTTCGCCTAAGGCTTCCATATCTAGTTGCTGAGCACCGTCGCTCAGAACCGAGTGCGTACTAAATCCTAAGCTGGATAAGCACGGAGCTGTGGACATAACGCGAGTCCTAGCGAGATTTGCTTGAGTTAAGTTGAGCAGTCATCACCGCTATATCATCCGCATAATACTGCTTAATAGCAGCAAACTGCGGACTATCCTGGATGCTTTGGCGCACACTCTTTAATGATGCCGCGACGACCTTAGGTCCGTGCTCGTAATAAGTTCCCCAAGATTCGCGCTCGTCGGCTTCGAGGCTCTTATCGCTCGCTTCGGCGAGCTCGACATGTTCCAGTCCGAGTCGACGCAAACTGCGCAGGAGAGGTGCCGTCGCAGTGAATACCATCCATTCGATATCCGCCGCCTCGAGCATCGACGCTAAAACTATGTATAGGAGTCGGCTAGAACCTACTTGGTCCGTACCGAAACGCGAGCCTGCGAGATTACCGACTTCGGCTATCTGTGCTCGCTCGATGTTCGCATTCATGCGTTCACTTAGAAGATCCTGCACCGGTGCAGAAAGGTAACGTTCTAGGAAGAGAGGATCCTTCTCTGCCGCGAGAGCACATCCCGCGGCTGCCGAGATGGCACTTCGACCCTGCATGGTGATGAAGCACGGCATATACTCGCTGTGACGCGCACCGTAGCTCTTGAAGAACTGTTGCTCGATGAACTTCTCGGCGGCTTTACGCCCTAAGGAGTCCTGCACCAGCAACGAGAAACTGGGGAGCGGGTGAGCGGCGCTGATCGAAGCCCTAGAATTTGCAGCTTGCGGCAGGCTATCCCCTATAATTGACGGGTTAATTTCAAGCATTTTGCCGCATGATTGTGTGTCTCTCGTCGCCAGTTGTGCCATATCGCCACCGCTTTTCAATTTCGAGGATTACACAGTAGCAAGGCTTTCTTAACGCAATCTTAAGAATCGGGGCACTTAATAGCCCTCTGGAGACCTGCGCACAGGCCCCGCAGACTCTAACACTACGCCCAGATCTATCAAAAGCTGCTCCTGAAAAGATGGTGCATAGAGCGTAATCCCTAAGGGTTGGCCATTATCACGATAGCCGGCGGGGATAGTCAGTGCGGGGTAATTGGCAAAAGCGCCTGCACTCGCGCCGCTATTATTAATTCGGACGAGGACGTCTAGCTGGTTTTCGGCAAACAGATCCACCAAATAGCCACCAGTCTGATCACGCACCATGCCCCGCAGTCGCTCTAATTCAGCTAGTGCTGCAGACCGGTCATCGTTCAATAGCCTTTCGAATTCCGCCATCATCTCAACTAGCGCCTGCCCATAGGGAGCTCGCTCATTGAGAGCCTGGGAATTGTAAGCCAGCAGCTCGCTGATTCCTGCGATCGGCACCTGGGTATTCGCCCAATTGGCAAGATAGGCCGTGAGTTCTATGACCATTTCTGCCCCCATGAACTGCACTTCTTCTGGTAAGTCTGGTGGCGCGAAATCGACTGGCACGACTACCGCACCCGCAGCCTCAAGCTTCGACACGGCTTCCACTAGCAGGGGCTCGGATTGCAGCGCCCTCGGGAAGCCAAGACGGAGCCCTTGAATATCAACCCTTCGCAATGAGAGATGGAGGTCTTCACTCAGCAGTGGCATGGCGCGATCAGCTTGATCGTAGCCTGTCATCGCGTTAAACAGCGCAACGATATCCGCGACACTCCGACCCATCGGGCCAAGGGTGTCTAAGGTACTGGAAATTGGAATCACCCCCGAACGGCTAATGCTGCCGGTAGTGGGCTTCAGACCGACGAGAGAATTAGCACTGGAGGGGGAAAGTATCGATCCCGCCGTCTCGGATCCTACCGCGGCAACGGCTAAACCACCCGCAATAGCAGCACCGCTACCCGCGCTAGATCCTCCGGTATTAAACTCTAAACGCCCATAAGGATTAAGCGTTTGTCCGCCCATCGCACTGTAACCCGATGGGCAAGCTGTGCAGAAGAAATACGCCCATTCACTCAAGTTCGCTTTGCCTAAGATAATCGCGCCATTTCTTTTTAAACGTTCGGTCACGAAAGCATCAGCGGTGACGTTAGTGGAAAGCACCGCCGCCCCCGCAGTCGTCGGAATGCCCGCTAATCCGATATTGTCTTTAAGCAAGACAGGCAAACCGAAGAAGGATTCCGGCGAGGGTTGCACTTCGGAACGTCGCCTGTCCGCCTCACGCGCTGCATCTACCGCGTCAGGATTTAATGCGATTACGGCATTTAAGTAACGTGCATCATCGGTTTCGATTGCATGAATGCGCGCGATAAAGAAACGTGTGATTTCTTCATAGGTCAACTCACCAACGGCGACGCGATTTTGAAGTTCCGCCACACTCTTCTCGAGAATCAACCTTTCTAATCTCACATAATCTCTCGAGGAAGTAGGCAGCGCCTCAACCACTTCCTCGAGGCCTTCCCATATTTGAGGCTTATCCCTAAGCGGGGAGCTAAGCCTGAGATAGTGCATACGTGAGTTGCTATGCTGCGCTAGCTTTTCAAGGTCACTGGATTCATCGTAAAGCGGTGATTGCGCGAAGGCCGCGACACTTACGAAGCCAGCGAATGCCACGCCGCATGCCGCACGCATCGCCCGCACAGTGAATCGGGCGGTGATGTTCAGATTATTACTCATGTCGCAACGCCTCCACGGGATCCATATCGGCTGCGCGCATCGACGGGTAGATTCCAAAAATGACGCCAATAAGTGCCGAGATTGTAAATGCGAGTATCGGCGCCGTCGGGGTGACAATCGTCGTCATGCCCCACAACGCCGAAATGATAAAGGGAATAATGATGCCTAGGACGACACCTATCAAGCCTCCGACGCCAGACAAGATAACCGCTTCTATGAGGAATTGGAGAATAATGTCTCGTTTCTTCGCTCCCAATGCGCGACGGATGCCGATTTCCCGCGTCCGCTCGGTAACGCTCGCGAGCATTATATTCATGATGCCAATGCCGCCTACGAGCAAGGAAATCCCAGCGATTGCACCCGCCACAATTTGATCACGCAGTGCACTCTCTTCCGCCTGCCGCAATAACGCGAGCGGCACTTCGATAGCGTAGTCCACCTGTTTGTGGCGGCGCTCGAGAATGCTTTCGATGACTTCTCCGACTTGAATCACTTGCTCTTGAGAGGAAACCTGAATAATCGCTTCGTGGAGTTCCACCGTTTCGGATTCCATGCCGCCCGCAGTCTGTCGAGTCGTTGTTTCTCCGAAACGCGACTTCGATGAAGTGAATGGGATGAAAACTCGACTCGGAGCTGCATTCGAACTCCCCGCCTGATTCTGCCCTAGATTAGAGAACCCTTCCGCCTCCATTATGCCGACGATATTGTAATAATCGCTGTCGATGCGGACAGACTGCCCCAAGGGGTTGTCGATGGGGAATAATTTGCGGGCGACTTCATCACTCAACACGATCACATTCGCATGGTCACGCACTTCTGCTTCGCTGAAGAAACGCCCTGCTCGGAGATTGTAATTACGCGAACCCGGGTAATCGACTGCGGTGCCGACCACATCCGAATTCATACTAATTCCCCTATTCCACAAATTTTTTTTCACGATACGCGAGGCGATCACATTGCTGATGCCGGGAATCGTGTCGCGCACGATCGTGATATCCGCCAGCGTAAGACCGTAGACAATCGCTTGAGGAGGACCAAACCCTCGATTGCTCGATTCTTCGACTTCGGCTGGTTTAACGCTCTTAAGCAGGATATTGCTCGCCCCGAGATCACGGAACTGGCGCTGCGCCTCATAACTCGCGCCCTCACTCACCGCCAGCATCGCGATAACCGCGGCGACGCCGATGACGATACCGAGCACCGTAAGCAGCGACCGCAAACCATGCGAGTAGATGCTCTTAACACCGACCTGCGTGATCTTCTTAAATCGAGTGGCGGTGAAGCCATTGTTTACTCGTCTCGCATCAACCACGGCGTTCGTCCAATTCTACTAGGCCATCACGGAGCCTCACCCAACGCGCAGAACGCTCAGCGAGTTCATCGGAGTGCGTCACCATGATGAGCGTCTTCCCTTGATCGTGCAGCTCGTCGAATAAATCTAGAATTTCTGCCCCCGATTTCGAATCGAGATTTCCGGTCGGTTCGTCGGCCAAGATAATTAGAGGATCGACGGCTAATGCCCTAGCGATGGCAACGCGTTGTTGTTGGCCGCCAGACAGTTCGAAGGGTTTGTGATGCACACGCGAATCCAAGCCCACTCGCGTCGCGAGCGCCATGGCTATCTCGTGACTCTCCTCTTCTGGGTAACCCTGATAGAACAACGGCATCTCGATATTTTCGAGCACATTAAGTTGCTGAATAAGGTTATAAGACTGGAATATGAATCCGAGCCGCGCACCACGCACTCCAGATAACTCATCGTCCGCCATCTTTGAGGTATCATCATCGCCGAGAAAATAGCTTCCCGAAGTCGGCTGATCGAGACAGCCGAGAATATTCATCAGTGTTGATTTGCCACAGCCCGATGGCCCCATGATGCTAACGTAATCACCCTTCATAAAGTCGAGGCTAATGCCGTGCAATACCTCGACCGAGAGCGCACCCATCGTATACGTCTTGCGGATATTATTAAGACTCGCGACGCACTCAGTCGACGGTACGCCGCGCACAAACTGTTTGTCGATGAGAGGATTAGGCATCGGTACTGGTCGAGCCTTGTCCCTGCTGCGGTGGGAGCAGTAACACCTCCTCCCCCTCCGAGAGACCACTCACTACTTCGATATACGAGTCGGAAAATGCGCCGACTTCGATTTCTCGGCGTTCGGGGACTCCGCGGCCGGCGACATAGACGACTCTTCGATCATTGAAATAGGTCACCGCCTGCACGGGGACGAAAACTACGTCCGACAAGCGATCGACGATGATCTCGACTTCCGCGCTCATGCCGGGTCGCAGCCATTCGTGACTGCCATCAATTTGAATGGTAGTCGGATAAACCTTGAGATCCGGATTTGCGAATGAATTCGCCGAATCGGCGACGACGGCTACACGGGTTACCACACCAGTCAGGGGATTATCCGGGAAAGCATCTACTGCTACTCTAACGCGTTGCCCTACAGCAACTCGCTGCACCGCGGATTCATGAATGTTTACCTTAACTGCCATCTGCCTGAGGTCGGGGATAGTGAGGATTGCTTGTCGTTCACTTACAGTCGCTCCTTCTTGAATCGCTTCCTGATTACTGCCCCGGAATCGATTGCGATTCTGATTGGCTCCACCGTACACAACCAGGCCTGGACGTTGCGCACGGATGGTCGCAAATTCTATCTGCTGATTCACATCGGCGAGCTTCACCTTTTCCAGATTAAATTTACGTTGGGCCGAACTGAACTGAGCCTCCTCTTGCGCTTGCTCGGCTATATTTTCTTTAACCTGCCTTTGGTAGCTCATTACTGCGTTCTCGAAATCAGAGAGTTTTTGCTCGGCATCTTTCGGAAATGTGTATTGGATATAAAGCTTCAGCGCAGTTTCTTTCTGCTGCATTTTATTATTGGCTTTATTTAGATTAAGCTCCTCAGCCTCGAGCTCAGTCGGCGTGATAAATCCACGTTGCTCTAATCGTCGCTGTCCTTCAGCTCGATCTTGCGCCAATAATAATTCTTCTTTGGCAACTTGAAGCTCATCTTGTAGAGAACGTAAATCCTGCTTCGCCTCCCCATCCTCGAGCAATGCGAGATCTGCATATTGGCTAAAGTCCAAAGTATCCCGAATAGACATATAGCTAGCATCCATTAGCAGATTAGCTTCGGTACTTAACTCTGCGTTCGGGGCGTTATCGGAAAGAGTCAACGTTGCCGGTTCGGCATCTTCGCGACGCGGAGGGCGCCTATCACCTGAACCAAACCGTCGCATCCGTTCAAGCATTTCAGGAGGCATGACGCCGCCATTCTCAGCAATCGCTGTGCGAACTCGTTCTTGGACTTGAGGCGGGAGCGACTCGATATCAAGCTCGGGGGCAGCATCTGTAGACGGTGTCGGCGTCGATGGAGCAACGCTGATTGCTCGTGGCCGTTCAACAACAGTATTAGCTTCAGCAGCTCGTCGGTCAGCCTCTTCGGCACGCGCTAGACGCTCATCGATTTCCAATTGATTTAAGATATCCTCGACCAATGCACCGCCTAAAAATTTTTCAAAATCCAATCGAGCGAAGCGCATTGCCTGTCGGGCATCATTCAAGTCACTCGCATTCTGATTTAACTGAATTTCATATTGTGCGCGCCGCTCAATATAACTTGCTTCTGCAGTTTCAACTGCAATCTCTTGATTGAGTTGCTCATCGATTAATGCAGCTGTGTCTAGCTCGACGAGCACAAGCCCGCTCCCGACATCTTCCGGTGTGACGCGATATCCCTCATCGACGATGGATAAAATTTTAACGCCCTCACGGCCCTTGATTTGAGACCTGATCTCCTGAGACTGAGTCGCTTCCAGCGCACCGCCTTCAAGTACGGTGATTTCCAAATCTCCACGGACAGCCGCAAAAGTAATCGTATTGGCAGCTTGTTCATCGCCCCCTATAGTGAGCAGGAAGGTGATCACCAACAGCGCCGCCGCCGCTATCATCCGTTGAGTGCGTAGGCTTGCCGCTCTCCAGCGAGCAAGTAACCCCTGCACCCTCTGTCGAACTGGCTCCGGCAACTTTTGCAATAAAGCGTCAAAGTTTAAGCTCATTTTATTTTCTGATTCACCATCCATTGCAGTTGGCCTCCGATTGTCGTGCCAGCATTGCCACAATTTAATTTTCTGCTACACCTTCTTCCCAGCTACCGTCATCGCGGACATAGAGCAAGCCCACGTCGCGCCAAAATTCCAGCTTGGCAATATTATGATTGACGATCGACCTCGTCAGTTCTGTTCTCGCCGCTGTTAAATCGTTCTGCGAGTCCACTGTGTCTTGAATATTTCCCAATCCTAATTCGGCACGTAGCTCCGCCTCCTCTACTCGGCGTTCATTGATACTCACACTCGTTAGATTGATGTCATAACTCTTACGCGCCTCAGTCATGCGACGCCATGCATCTATCACGTCTAGCTTCACATTATCGGCTGCGAGTAAGTAAGCACGCCTAGCGGCTTCATAATTAATCAATGTCCGCCGATAGTCATTACGCTCAACGCGTCGATCCAAGCCCAAATCGAAATCGAGCCCCGCGCCATAAACCGCGTCTTCGAAGTCGAGTTCGCCCAGCGTGTTATTGCCGCTATCCGGTACTGACACAGCGACTGTTAGGTCAACCCCCGGACGCAAGGCGCTGGCGGCGACACGGATTTTGCGTGCAGCATCTTGCACGAGATCTAATTGCGTATAGAGATCAAGTCTCGTCTGTAAGGCCATCGAAACCGCATCATCCAGACTCATATCAGGGCTCGCCATGCCCGAGTCTGCGATCAATGTCATCTCAGCAGGGTTTAGGACGATATTATCGTCGGCAGAGAGTCCTAACAGCAGTTTGAAATTATCGAGTGACCGCTTGTAACGAGTGATCGACGTCGTCCAGCGTAAATCTAACTGTAAAGAGGACTGTTCTAATCGACCCACTTGCAGCAGAGTCCTAAGGCCCTCGGCTTGAAATGCCTGCTCTCGTTCAAGCGACAGATTGTTTGCATTGAGACCGGCGTAGTTATTGATCACCGCTTCGCGATTCAACAATACTGAATAGTATTCCGAGGCAACTCGCACTGCGAACAGTTTGCGAAACCGTGTAAATTCGCGCAGCCGATAGAGCAAATCCCTTTCGGCTTGCATCAATGATTCAGCAGCGACTGCCGAGCCCGCACCGCGTAGCAATGGTTGCGTGAAAGAACCTATCAAGGCGCCACCGCTCGCCTCTCTCACATCACCGGTGAGGAATCGCGTGAAATTATTCGTCAGATTGAGGGCTATCTCACCACCGCTGCGGAGAATATAGCGCGCACCCAAGCCCGTCTGTGCCGTGATGGATTCAGCGCGTGTGACTGGAATCTGCTCGCTCATACCGGTCAGTTCCTGCATGTCGGCAACGAACTGATCACGACTGTCCCACTGATACGCTGCGCCGCCACCCGCATTGAAAATGGGCGTGAAACGATAGCGATCGAGGGTGAGGGATAGCGCCTCAAGATAGAGGCGCTCTTTCTGGGCTTGATAATCGTCGTTGTGCGCGAAGGCAAGATCGAGAGCAGCGCCAAGCCCAACGATACGAGCACCAAGTTCACTGCTTGCTTCGAGGGCTAAGAAATCGAAAGTTTCCTGATTTATCGCTAATTCAGACAAATCCACGAGTTCATCGTCTTCGATGAAAATCTGCTCGGTCATGCCGGGCACCAAAGAGGATTTGGCTTGGATCGCTCCATAGCTCTGCAAATCCGCCCTGTCCTGATAGGCAGTATTAGTGCAAGAAGAGACCATGACTCCTGATAATACGACCATCAGCCAATTCGGCAATCGACTTCTCGAATTTAGCGCTGTACTGTAATCCCGCATATCGACGCGTACCTTCGGCCCCACCCAAAAACTGCTCCCAAACTATCGACTTAGCCGGGGCGACTCTAAACAGTAAGTATACGCACGACCGTGCGTTTCCCTTCGCGTTTTTAACGCGCTGTCACTCTAAGTCACCAATTATAAAAACCACTAAATATCATTATGTTACTGTCTGCACCGCGTGATTTATCGCTTCGACGGTGGATGACTTACATTTCCGGCACGAATGTCCTACATTTAACGCCCTAGCTCGCAGCCGGCGAGCACCCTAATTCGCTCAAGGATCAACGAGGTCAATATCCATGTTGTTAGTCGACTCCGCTCTCCATTCCCTACGCCCAGTCTTCGCCCACAGCAACCAAAAGTCTTCAAGAAACGCACTTGTTCGATCGCTCACTGCAATCGTCACCGCAGGTATCCTGGGCGCCTGTGGCAGCCCCGATAATTCTGGCGTAGATGATGCGCAGCAATCAGCTAGCAACATGGATTCAGCATTAGGCTACCGACGCATCGATGCACGAGACCCGATGGATCCACTGCATGCCTCTATTTACGAGCTAGACAATGGGTTAAAAGTTTACCTCACCGAAAATCATGAAGAGCCGCGTTTCTATGCAGAGATCGCCGTCAGGGCTGGAAGCAAACATGACCCCGCCGATGCAACTGGCCTAGCACATTATCTCGAACACCTTCTCTTCAAGGGGAATCAGCATCTCGGCACACTCGACTATGAAGCCGAAAAGCCCTACCTCGATCGCATTACTGCGCTCTATGAGGAACATTTCAACACAACGGACACCGAACGACGGGCAGAAATCTACGCTGAAATTAATGAAGCCGCACAACAGGCAGCACAGTTCGCCGTCCCCAACGAAATAGACAAACTCTATAACGCGATGGGCGGTTCGGGACTCAACGCACACACGTCCAACGAAGAGACGGTATATAAAGTGGGTCTACCCTCTAATCGACTCAAACAATGGGCGGAAATAGAATCTGATCGATTCGTGAATCCCGTGTTCCGCATCTTCCACACGGAACTCGAAACTGTTTATGAAGAGAAGAATCGATCGTTGGATAACCGCGGCTTCATCCTCTACACCGCGCTCAATGAGTTGATGTTTAAGAAGCACCCCTATGGTCAACAACCGACTATCGGCACTGTCGAACATCTCAAGAACCCATCACTAGTCTATATCCAGAACTACTTCGATACTTATTATGTGCCTAATAATATGGGTATCTTCATCAGTGGCGACATCGATACCGAAGAGACAATAACGCTTATCGCCGAAAAATTTGGCCGTTGGGAATCCAAACCCGTCCCCGAAGTAGGACCCTGGGAGGAAGCCCCCCTGCAAGGCGCCGAACGCACGACCGTGCAATATCCGGGTGAAGAGCAGGTACAAATCGCCTTTCGGACAGTGCCAAACGGACACCCCGATAAGGAAGCCCTCATCCTCGTCGACATGATTCTGGACAATACGACGGCGGGATTGATCAATTTGAATCTGAACCAACAACAACGGGTGAGCAATGCAGGCTCTTCACCTCAATTCTTCAATGACGCGGGCATGCAAATTCTTTACGGTGTGCCGAAAGAAGGCCAGTCACTCACGGAGGTTGAAACACTCCTGCTAGACCAGCTCGAACTCATTAAAGCAGGCGAATTTGAAGAGTGGATAATCCCTGCGATCATCAATGATTTTAAAAAGAACCAGAAAGCGAGCCTCGAATTTAATACATCTCGTGTCTCCGCCATGCGTCAATCCTTTATCGAGGGCGCCGACTGGGAAGACTACAATGCTGAAATTTCGCGACTAGAGAAACTCACCAAAGCGGACGTTGTAGCCGCGGCGAATAAATATTTTGCCGATGATTACGTCGCGGTCCAGCAGATCGACGCACAGCATACCGTGCCTCCTGTTGAGAAACCCCAGATAGATCCCGTCACGATTGACCCTTCCCGTCAGTCGGCTTTTGCCGCCGACATTTTGGCTATGGAATTCGATCCAATAGAGCCTGTCTTCGTCGAAGCCGACAAGGATTATCGACGCATCGAGTTCGCTGATGGAGTCGAGCTATTCTATGCACCCAATCCGCTCAATGATTTGTTCACCTTCTCCATCGGTATCGACGTGGGTACCGAAGAAAACGACAAGCTCAGCCTGGCGGCGGCGATGATGAATGTTGCCGGCACCAACACCCTTAGCAATGAAGAGCTACAAAAAGAGTGGTATCGACTCGGCAGCAGCTTTAATTTCGGTGCGGGAGAAAACGCGTCCGGCTTCAGTTTGTCTGGCCTAGACGAACAATTCGAAGAGAGCCTAGCGCTGATGATGTCTGCCATTAAAGAGCCGAGTACAGACGAAGCGACTCTCGAGCAACTCAAATCAATTCTTATCAAATCTCGCGAAGATCAGAAGAGTTCACCGCCTGCCATAGCACAAGCCTTATATCTCTATAACCGCTACGGTGAACAGTCACCAATGTTGGAATCACTCTCAACAGAAGAAATTCAAGCAACTCAACTCGACGAATTGACGTCCTTGCCTAGCGAATTGCTCAACTACGAGCACACGCTCGCCTATACCGGCTCGCTGCCACTAGAGCAGGTTGTTGAGATAGTGCGTCGCCATCATCCGCTCGCGAGTGATCTCAAACAAACACCTGCCTATCGATTCCGTACTGCACGTGAAATCACGGGAAATGAAGTTTATGTGGTCGACAAGCAGACAGCCCAGGCGCAAGTTCGCATCGAGTTCGCTGACGGAGAATACAATGCCGACGATCGTGTACCCGCCTCGGTATACACAAGTTATTTCGGAAGCGGCATGTCGAGCGTCGTATTCCAAGAGCTGCGTGAAGCCCGCGCACTCGCTTATTCCGCCTCTGCACGTTACGGGCAGGGAAGCAGGATCAAGGATGAAAACCTGATGCTCGGCGCTATCGGTACACAGACCGACAAAACCACTGATGCACTCAATGCGTTTATTGAACTCATCGACAATATGCCGGAGTCAGAAGAGCGCTTCGAAGAGACAGTTAATGCTCTACTCAATCGCTACCGAACGTCTAAGCTAAGTTTCCGCGAAGTCATCGGCTCTGTTCGGAGCTGGGAAAAACTCGGCTTTGATTATGATCCGAGGGCGGAGAGTTATGCCAAGCTGCAATCTCTTACCTTCGAAGATTTACTCGAGTTCCAGCAGGAACATGTAAAAGACCGCGCCAAGCTCATCTCTATCGTCGGCGATCTTTCAATTATCGATGCAGAGGAACTCGAACGCTTTGGCACAGTCAAAGAGATTTCCATCGACGACTTGTTTGTCGATTAATGATGCAAGCATTCAGCTTCGATACATCAGTGATTAAATAAGCTTGTGGCCAAGATGACCGCACCGCAGACAAAACAACAAGCCGCCATCACACTCCAAGGTGTCAGCAAGAGCTTTGGCAAGGTTGCCGTACTGAAGAGCCTCGATCTCGTCGTCGAGCATGGTGCTATACATGGCCTTGTGGGGCTAAACGGTTCAGGCAAGACGACAACGCTGGATTGCATCCTCGGATTGCGGCCGATCGATAGCGGCGCAATCTCTGTACTCGACCTACCGCCCTCGCATCTCTATAGAGCCGAGGGACGCGTGGTCGCCATTTTCGACACTCCATCACTGCATACTCATCTGTCCGTGAGGCAGGCTTTAGAGCACGCTCGTCTGTTGCTGCCAAATCCTGAACGGGATGTCGACGAGGTCATGTCTCTGTTAGAGATTAATCGCTACGCCAACTATAAAGTTCGCAGCCTGTCTCTCGGTAATCGCCGACGCGCCTCCATCGCCCACGCTCTCTTGGGAAATCCCGAACTTATTCTCCTCGATGAACCATTCAATGGCCTAGATGCGGGGGGAGTCGATGAAGTCTTAGAGCTAATCAGTAGATTCAACCGCGAATTTGGCATGAGTTTTTTACTCTCTAGCCATCAACTTCCCTATTTGCAAACTATCTGCACTCACCTATCCGTGTTGCACGAGGGTCGTATAGCCGTGAGTGGGTCCGTGGAGAGTTTACTAGCCGCCACCAGCGCTAGAGTAGAAATCACAACACCACAATGTGAAGCAGCACAGGAATTACTCGCAACCATGAGTGGGCTATCGATAGAGCGAATCATCAACAACGTGCTGCATATTGTTTTGCAGGGCGCGAAACCAGCCGAAATAAACCGGAAATTAATCGAGTCTGGTATCGAGGTCGAAGAACTCGTTCACGGGCAGGCTTCATTGAATACTGTATTCCGCGAGCACACTAGTGATACGCCGACTAGCATTGCGTCGAGGGGTGCGCTATGAACGCCTTCATCTCTGCGCTGCGTGCGGAATTATTTGTCGCTGTACGCTCACTCGGGACGCGCTTATTAGTCCTAGCACCCGTTTCCCTCGCCGCAATACAACTCCTATTTTCTGCACTCGGTGAATCTGGCGCGCAAGCACAAAAGGCGTTATTAGGTTCAGACCCTCTCGAAGTAGCGTCGAGTGGTTACGGTTACTGGGTAGACGCTCTCGTTACGGGTTTTATAGCACTTGGGCTCCTCTGCGTCGCCTCTGCAGCGCACAGCTTCGCCGCAGAACGGGACTTAGGCTCGCTCCGCCACTCAGTCATTCGTCGAGTGAGCCGAACAAATTTAGTCATTTCCAAATTACTAAGCCTGTATTTACTAACAGCGACCTCACTAATCGTGTTGATCTTTGGTAGCTGGTGGCTCAGCACCATGCTCTTCGAGCTTGGACCCGTGGTGGAAGATGGCTACGAACTCATCAGTGAAGGAGAAATCCTCAAAGAAATTCATTTGGGTTTACAGCTCGCCGCATTGCCTTTGCCCGCAGCGATAGCGTTCGGACTAATGCTTTCCATCTTAGCGCAATCGGCGACCCAGGCGTTGACGCTCGCACTAGGCCTCACCCTCTCATTCGATGTATTCAAGACTTCGCTCGGAGATACTGCCGCCTATTTTTACGCGACATTTCAACCTTCCCTCATCGATGCCTCGTATCTTGGAGATGTCGCACGGCTAGCTCGAGGTTATTCCGACGTATTGATCGACGACCGCTTATTACAACTCAATTATTGGGCGCCTCTGCCAACTTTCCTCATTTGCTTAGCGCTGAGCTTAGTCGTTGTGCGGAGAAAAACGCTATGACTTTTATACGAGCAGGACTAGCCCTACTAATGGCACTGTCTCTGGTTCGCTGCGTGAGCTATGAGGCTACCCAACAAATACCTGAACTCACTCTGTCACCGGAGCGAATTCAGCTCGTTTCCGTTGAGGACGAACCGCAGTCTATTGACTTCGGTCTTGAAGCGGGTACGAACGAAAGTGACTCTCTATTCAATCTCGAAACCCTGCCCGGCATTCGAGTGCGTGCGCTGACACCAGGTGGAGCCGCCGAGGCCGCGGGCATACGTGCCGGAGATGTTGTATTGCGGATAAACGACCTGCCGACAGACTCACCCGATACACTGGCTTTGCTGGAGCAAACTGCGCAGCCCGGCATGTTTGAATTCACAGTCCGTCGGGACTCGACCGTCTTCGCAGCCAACGTCCTCGCTCGGGCTGCGCATCAAGGAAGCGAACCGAAAGAACTTTATAGAATTGACCCTTTCGCCACGCGCGCCGGTTATAGCTCGGCATTGATCAATGTCACACCGGATAAAAAACGACAAGTCGCAGCGGCAACCGTCGTGGAAATATTCGACGAAAGCCCTTTGAGCGAGGCAGGAATCAAGATTGGCGACAACATCATCGCCCTGCAAGGTCGCGAATTAAATTCCGCACAGGATCTCATCAATCGACTCACTCTAGAGCATGAATTGGGTGACCGAGTGGTGTTAGATGTTTACGATGGTGACCAGTTAAGTCGAATTGCTCTAAAGCTCTGGCACCCAGGCCGGCGCGTTAGCCGCATTTCCTTAGGCCCCGTCATGAACTACGAGGCCTCGCTTCAAAATAAGAGCAAGGAATTCACCCTCCTCAATCTCTGGCTATTTTCTCTCTATCACTACCAACAGATCGGCGGAGAGCGCATCCATAAGCTCCTCGGCTTGTTCGAATACGCGAGCGATTACGGTGAGTTAATCGAGGAAATCGAACGTTGAGCAAAGTCGGAAAAAATATTGTCACCGGCACTCTAGTAGCCTGCCTGAGCTTGTGCGCTTTTACCGCTCAGGCGCAGGATAACGCGAATTCTTCAACATCTTATCAACCCAACTTCGCCGCGTTTGAACTTAATCGATCAGAAAATTGGTCGCCATTGCTTACCGAGGATCTTAATGGCGATGGGCTGCTCGACCTTATTTATGGAGACTACACTCAGGCGAACGGCCGCGAACTCCTTATCCACTACCAAGATGTGAACGGTGATTTTCCTAACACACCCCAGCGCATCGACATTAAATCGGAAATTATCGCGATAGGCTTTGGGGATTTGCGCGACGAACCGGGCACTGAATTAATCTTGCATGCGGCGAATGGCGTATTCAGCCTTTCCGCCGGAACGGAAGGGTATGCCGATAACCTAAAACCCATTATGCAGTTCGACTCTCTCGTTTCAATCGCCTCTCAACGGCGTGTGGAGTTTCTCCCCCAGTTGAAAAGCAGGAATGGGGAACAATTTCCAGACCTCCTTCTTCCCGCTGAAAAGGGATTTCGTTTCTTCCGCGGCAACGCCGAAGGATTCTCTGACGCGGGGGGTATTACGACGGTCAATGACTCACTCACTTTAGCTCGTCGAAACAACAGAGAGACTAATTTAGAGACAAATCTAGGTATTAACGCCGAAGCTGGAATAAGCATAAAAGTAGAAGTCGCGCGGCAGAACCCGTTCGATGACTTCGTCAGCGCTTGGGACTCAAACGCCGACAAACGCGCCCTACTCGATACTGCAGATTGGATTCCGAATGCAGTTTTCGCGGACTTCGATGGCGACGGGAAGGAAGATCTTGCCTTTATCAACCTCGACGACAATGCGCAGCCGCAACTGAATATTGCCTATCAAACCGAGGAAGGGTTCTCGGACGATGAGCTGTGGTCGACGAGCTTTGAAGACGGAGACGAATTGCAATTCGCAGACTTGAACGATGACGGAAGACAGGACCTGTATAGTCTCGCCGGCGATGGCGATGAATGGGAAGCGCGTTTCTACCTTAGCTATGCGACTGAAAGTGAGAAAAGTGCGTTTAACATTGTACGCCCCGATCAACTCATGCGATTCGCAGGCTATGACGTGCGCATCGACACCCTCCCCTTGGCGACCGGTGCAACCGCACTCAGTGTGAGCTACTACACCTTACCCGTCGTCGATGCTATTCGTAATGCAAGTATTAATCGCACTCAGTTGTTGTACGCTCCCGAAGCAACAAATGAAGCAGGTGGAACTCTGTTCGCACGCAGACCCACAAGCCAGCTTGTCGAGAGCTTTTCAGCCAGCAATGTTCGAGGCCTATCCGAACAAATGTCGCTACGTTATGACATCGATGGCGATGGTAGGCGCGATGCTCTATTCATTACCGAACGGGGCACCCTAGCCGCAAAAAAGATCGACGATAATTTACAAATTGCCACACAAGCTTTCTGGGAATATACAAGCGACAAAACAGTATTTGAATTTGAAGTCTTAGCGCTCAACAGCGATGCGATACCCGACCTCATACTCCGACATGGGAACAGCATAACCGTGTTAGTTTCTCGAGGAGGATCTCAATGACCCGTTTCGCGTCTCGACTCTCTATAGCGCTATTCAGCTTGGGCATTGGTAATATCCAGGCGGCCGACGAACTACACTTTAACCAGACTCCCTTCTCATTGCCGATCGACACAAAAAGTTTCACCAGCGTCGATTTAAATAATGATGGCCGCACCGACTTGCTCGCGCAACTCGACGAAGAGCTCCGCGTCTATCTCCAGACTGAGAATGGCTTCAACTTCACTTCGGGTTTCGTGACTTTTACTCTCGACTCGGATTCCCTCGGCTGGGATTTCTCCAACAACCTAGGACAGAATCCCAATAAACTCGCGCTCGTCACCCTAGAAGCGGGTGCGGAAGTGAAGGTCTACCAGTTGCTAGACGATGACACTGCCTGGACGTCACCCATAAGCGTGCTGAGCGGACTACGCTCGCCTATAGGTGCGGGAGTCCATCCGCTCAATTTCGTCAACGACGTCAATGGTGATGGCTTGGATGATCTCATACTCCCAGAGGCGAACCAGGTCGCCATCCATCTCAAATCCCCTGACGGATTTTTATCCCCGATTCGAGTCGAGACAGAGACACGACTCAATACCACCCTGTATTCCCCCGATATCACGCGCCGAATTGGCCAGTCCTTACACATTCCAAATTTATTGTTGCGTGATGTGAATAATGATGGGGCCGAGGACTTGATCTCAGACACAGAGCAGAAACTAGCCGTCTTCCTCGCCGATACTGACTCGCAGTTCTATTTCTCCTCGAACCCGAGTTACACCATAGACCGTGAAGAGATTGAGGCGCGGTTAGGTAAATTCGATATTGAAAATCTCGATTTCGCCAATTTAACAGGCGTACTCGCGCTCAGCCACGAAGAGATCCTCGAGGATATCGATGGCGATAATATTGCGGATTTACTCCTCCGCGAAGGCGGCAAGGTTTCCATATTCGGCGGGCATGCGAATGGGCTAGACCTCGACTCCCCGCGCCAAGTCCTGCGCTCTGGCGGAAATGTGCTCTCCACATTTCTGAATGATGAAGACGGTGATGGCAAGAAAGACCTCTGGCTCTGGCGCGTCGAACCCATTTCCGTTGGCGACATCTTCGTCTGGCTCGCCCTGTCCGGCAGCATCTCTGTCGAGGCCTTCGTTTACAGAAATGAAGGCAATGAATTCGCTAGGCGACCCTCCCGCAAGATCACCGTCGCACTCAAGTTTCCGTCGGTGATTCGACTCGCCACGTCTCTCCGCAACATCGCCGATGAGGCGAGAGCGGCGGGCGAATCGGTGAATTCACTCTCTGCTAACGCTCAGCTCAATAATGACTTCAGGGAAGGAGTCGCAGAGAATCAACGCAATGACCTTCTGGTGCTAGTCAATGACCAGCTGAAGGTCTTTTATGACGCCGTCGAAATAGCATCCAGCACCACATTCCTTGGCGCCCTAAATTACAGCCGAGATCGAGACAACTACACCATAGACCTGAAAGCTGTCGTCGATGCAGCAGTCATCGATAGTGACCCACTCAACGGAATCGACACTGTAGCGAGCCTCAGCATCCCCCTAACCGCCGACCTCAACAGCGGCGGCCTAGTCGCAACACGCATAAATAAAGACAGTCTTGATGATATTTTCGTCTTTACGGCGATGACCCCAGACGCAATTGAAGGCATACTCTTACTCTCAGAATAAAAAGCCATTCACAAGCATGAGTTAATGAGAGTAGGCCATGAAAAAGGCAATCTGGATCGCATTCGGTGTGGCAATCATCATCGTCACTGGCACCGCTGAGTCAGTGGAATACTTCACCGACACCAACATCAACCTCCTGATCCGCGTCCTACTAATAATGGGGCTACTCCTAGTCGCCATGGTATTTCTCGGCGCGATCGCCCTCATCGGCATCATCGAGACCGAAAAACCTCTCGCGGGCACAGTCAACAATACGCTCGGCGCTGATAAATCTGATAAACCGAAACCATAGATCACCACCCTAAATCGAATAAAGGATCGTCAATGCGAACGCCTGTAGTCTCTTTTTCTTCCCGCCTGCTCGGCATCGGAGCGCTCGTAATCCTATTCTCACTTAGCGCCTGCAGCGATGAACTCTCACGCGCGCGTCCCTACATCCTGACCACCGCCACTACTGGAGGTACCTATTATCCAGTCGGCGTTGCATTAGCCACACTCGCACACGCACAACTCGCGGAAAGTGAAGGCATATCGCTGACCGCCATCAGCTCGGCAGGATCCTTAGAGAACGTGAAATTATTACGCGACAATCAAGCACAATTTGCCCTCTTGCAAGGCCCGTTCGGCGCTTGGTCTTGGAACGGCGAGGGCCCGGTCAGCAAGCCTCAGACACAGATGCGCAGCATCGGCGCGATGTGGCAGAACGTCGAACACTTCGTGCTGTTGACTGAACTCGCTCCCACGGGCGAAATCATGGACCTAGACAATATCAATGGCGAGCGCTATGTCCTCGGCCAACGCAATTCCGGGGCAGAGCAGACTGGCCGCTTTATTCTCGACACACTGGGCATCGACTATCAAAATAAATTCAACCTCGCCTATATGGGGTACGGCCCGACGACAAGCGCCATTCAAGACGGCAATATTGTCGGCATGAATATACCGGCCGGCGCACCAGTGAGCTCGATCACGCAGGCCTATGCCTTACTCGGCGACCGCCTCACAATTCTCAACTGGACTCAGGAAACACTCGACAAACTGAATTCTACCTACCCACTTTGGGACTGGTACGACTTCCCTCCCGGCACGTATCCAAATCAGACCGAACACATACGTACCATCGGCTCACCCAATGTGCTCGTCACACGCGCTGACATCCCTGAAGAGAGCGTCTATCAAATCACCAAGGTGATCTGGGAAAACCTAGCGACCCTACAAGAAATTCATGGTGCGACTAAGGATATGCGGCTAGACATTGCCATCGAAGGGCTTGGTGCGCCACTCCACCGTGGCGCGATTCGCTACTACCGCGAAGTGGGCATAGAGATTCCTGATAGATTGATTCATGCCGAGGATTGGAGTGAGGGGGAGCTAGAAGCGCTACCCTTCGATACCGACGTAAAAGGACGTGAAATGCTGGCTCGGGCACGGGCGATGAAAGCAGCCAGTGAGGAGGAAGCACGATGAAGTCTCCCTCTTTGCGCTGGGCCGCATTCGCTTTCGCCGCATTCCATATTTACTGCAATGTGTTCGCGAGTATTTCTGAATTGTGGCTTGCTGCAATCCACTTCGGCGGATTCTGCGCACTGTGTGCGCTCATGGCGAATGAGTCAGACCGTATCGAGCGGCGGAGCGTCACCTACTGGGTGAATATTTCGCTCGCGGGACTCGCCGTCGCCACTTCGGCTTATCTCATTTTCTTCGAGAACGCGCTCTACGCCCGTGAGACTGAATACATCTTTAGCGACTATCTATTCTCATTTATCGCGATCGCCCTAGCGATTGAATTCACGCGTCGCACGACGGGTTGGTTCATGCCGATACTGATAGTGTTGAGTTTGTCCTATATCCTATTTTTGGGACGCTACATAGGCGGCGTTTTTTCTTTCCCCGGCTTGAGTTTAGAGACGGTGCTCTATCGCAGTTTCTTCACCACCGAAGGAATGTTCGGGCTCACCGCGCAAATTTCTTCGACATTCGTCTTTATGTTTATCATCTTCGGCGCCTTCCTGCTTCGCTCTGGCGCTGGAGACTTCATCGTGCGCTTGGCCGGCTGCCTCGCAGGACGCTATACCGGTGGCGCGGGACTCGTCGCTGTAGTGGGGTCTGGTCTCATGGGTTCCGTGTCGGGCTCGGCAGTGGCAAATACTGTATCGACCGGAGTGATCACGATTCCGATGATGCGAAAATCAGGCTTTTCGGCTAAGTTTTCGGCGGGTGTGGTCGCCGCTTCCTCCACCGGCGGTGCACTCATGCCCCCGGTCATGGGCGCCGGCGCATTCGTGCTCGCCAGTTACACCCAGATTTCCTACCTCACTATCATCGCGGCCTCTACCTTACCGGCCATTCTTTACTTCCTCACCGTGTCCTATTTTGTTCGCATCGAAGCGAAGCGACTCGGGCTCATCACGGTGAAGGCTGCCGACGCCGAGCGACTCCGCGACGTGATGAAAGGCGGCTGGCATTTCATTATCCCGATGCTTGTGTTGGTCGCTTTCCTCGTCGCGGGAAGGACTCCAACTACCGCCGCCGCATTCGCAATTATCAGCGTGGTCGGAGCTTCCTGGTTATCGAGCACGCCGATGAAACTTGCAGATGTTTTCGATGCCATCGTCGACGGTGTTCGCACCATGGTCTCGACCGCTTTATTACTGGTAGCGGTCGGCATCATCATTAATGTGGTGACCACAACTGGCATCGGCAACGCTTTCTCGTTGATGATTGTTGAATGGGCGCAAGGCAGTCTGCTGGTCACGCTCATCCTCGTCGCTCTTGCTTCTTTGGTGCTAGGCATGGGGCTACCCGTCACCGCGTCCTACATCGTACTCGCCACACTTTCAGCACCGCTGATCTACGACCTCATTAGTCAATCTGCGCTACTAGACGCGTTAGTCATGGCGATTCAATCCGGCGATTTGCCCAGCAATGTCGCGGCGACGCTCAGCCTCTTCGGCGGCGACCCTGCCATAGCACTGCAGGAGATGCCGCTTGAAATGAAGCAACTCATCCGTCAGGAAATGCTTCCCCCCGAATTACTGATGGGCATGCTGTTGAGTGCGCACCTTATTATCTTCTGGCTATCGCAAGACAGTAATGTCACACCGCCTGTGTGCTTGGCCTCATTCGCCGCGGCGGGCATCGCCGGGACCAACCCAATGGCGACCGGCCTGACTTCGTGGAAAGTCGCGAAGGGACTCTATCTCGTGCCGATCTTATTCGCCTACTCACCACTGATATCTGGCAGCTGGCCAGAACGCATAGAGATTTTTATCTGGTCTTGCATGGGACTTTACGCAATGGCCGGTGTGCTCCAATGGCATCTCGAGGCGAAACTGAATGCGCTGACAGCATCACTACTCCTCCTCAGCGCCGGATTGCTCATGTGGACACCTCTACCGTTCCTCACCCATCTCATTGGCGCAGGGATATTAGTCGCGATTTTCATACTTCAAAATCGCCAAGCCAACGCACGAATAATTAACACCGCATAAATTCAGCGATAGTCAGAAGAAGGATTACCTTATGAGTGCCTACACCGCGCAACAAATCCATTTAAAGAGCCGCCCAGTAGGCATGCCCACACACGAGCACTTTGAACTCGTCACAACCGAGTTGGCACCTCCCGCTCCAGGCGAGGTATTAGTAAAGAACCTTTACATGTCAGTGGACCCCTATATGCGCGGGCGCATGCGTGAAGATGCAGTTTACGCAACTGCCTACGCGGTCGGAGAGGTGATGTACGGAGGCGCGGTCGGCAGAGTTCTAGAATCCAATGACCCCAGTTTGAAAGTCGGCGACATCGTATTAAATCAGGCGGCGTGGCAGGATGCCTTTGTTGCCCGTGCGGACACGCTGAGCAAACTCGAGCCCTTTGACAGGGATCGCCTATCACTCTATCTGGGCACGCTCGGCATGCCCGGATTCACTGCCTATGTCGGCTTACTCAAGTTCGGCGAACCGAAGGCTGGTGAAACCGTTTTCGTCTCTGCTGCATCTGGCGCAGTCGGTGCTAATGTTTGTCAGATCGCCAAGCGCATAGGTTGCCGAGTAATCGGCAGCGTCGGTAGCGACGCGAAAGCTAAATGGCTGAAAGAAGAATGCGGCGTGGACGAGGTCATCAACTATAAAACTTGCGGCGACTTGAGTGCGGCGCTTGCAGCAGCTGCACCAGAAGGCATTGATGTCTACTTCGAAAATGTTGGTGGCGACCATCTCCAGGCCGCTCTCAATTCTATGAACCCTTACGGGCGTATCGCAGCTTGCGGCATGATTTCAAGCTACAATAATGCAGAATCAGAGCCGGGTCCCAACAACCTCATGCTTATCGTCGGTAAGAAAATTCGTATCCATGGGTTCATCATTTCCGACCACCCTGACATGAGAGAACAATTCCTAGCCGACATGGAGTCATGGATCCAACGCGGCGAGATCAAATACCAAGAAACAATCTACGAAGGAATCGATAAAGCTGTCGATGCATTCCTCGCGCTCTTTAGCGGTGAAAACTTCGGCAAGATGGTGGTGAAACTTGGCTAGGCTCCAGTCATGTTAATTGCGATCCTTTTTTTAGCAGGCGGTTTACTGGTACTCGGAACGGGCGCCGAATTAATGGTGCGAGGCAGCAGTCGCTTGGCGCTACATTTCGGCATCTCGCCCCTCGTTGTGGGGCTCACCATTGTGGCCTTCGGCACCAGCGCGCCCGAACTCGCGGTTAGTGTCAAAGCAACACTCGCCGGCAGCAGCGCTCTCGCTCTAGGCAATGTCATCGGTTCCAACATAGCAAACATAGGTCTTATTCTTGGCATCACCGCTTTGCTGAGGCCCATACGTATAGAAGGTCAACTCGTTCGTATCCAACTTCCGCTAGTGATACTCAGTTCGATACTATTAGGTCTATTGCTCTTAGATGGCGAGATCACCAAATTCGATGGACTCATCCTCATCAGTGGACTAATCGGTTATCTTATCTTCAACTTCCTCAATCCCAGCCAATCGGACCTACCCGAAGCAGTCGAAGAATTTAATACACGACTGGCCCAGAGCAAAGTATGGCTGCAAGTCCTCATTGCGATCGGCGGCTTGGGTTTATTGATTGGCGGCAGTCAATTATTCGTTGATGGCGCGATTAGCCTCGCTCGACTCTTCGGAGTCAGTGAAGCGGTAATCGGCCTTACCATCGTGGCCATTGGCACCAGCGTGCCCGAATTAGCGACATCTCTGGTCGCTGCTTTTCGAGGAAGTTCTGACATCGCAATCGGCAATGCGATTGGTTCAAACCTCTTCAACATACTCGCGATCTTGGGTGTTACGGGCTTAGTCGGCAATGTGTCGGGGGATGATTTCGCACCAATAGACTTCGTGGTCATGACTGGCTTCGCAGCCGTCTTGTTGCCTCTCGCTTGGAGCAAAATGACGCTGAGTAGACTCGAAGGCGCAGTCTTGCTCGGTTGTTATCTCGCGTATCTCGGCTACACAGCTAGCGCTTAGCCCTGAGACAAGAGGTCTCGCAAATCGCTGATAGCAGCATTCGCACGCGAAATATAATTCGCCATCGTCAATGAGTGATTCGCGAACACGCCGAAACCGGAGCCATTGAGGATGATAGGGAACATCACTGCACGCTGACTCGCTTCTAGCTCGCGAATTATTTGGTCGACACTCGCCTGCGCATTTTTATCAGCCAGCACCTGTTCGAAGTCCACCTCGGCCGCGCGTAAGAAATGCAACAAGGCCCACGTGGTGCCGCGCGCTTCGTAAAACACATCGTCGATCTGTGTCCAAGGTGTACGCACCGAGACCTCGGCACGCGTTGGAGTGGATTGCGTCGCAGACGCATCTCCCACGAACTCAGTGTTCGCTCGAGCCTGCCCAACACTTGCGCTCAAACGTTGAGACAAACTGCCAAGACGAGATTCGACGTTCAGCAGCCAGCTTGCTAAGTTATCAGCGCGGGAATAAAACTGCGCGTCCTCGTTGCCAGGATCTGAAATTCGAGCGAGGTAAGATTCCAATAATCCAATCGCTTCTCTGTACTCTCGCTCGCTGGGTGGAAACAACCAGCTAGTATTATCGAAATTGAATTTAGGCTCAGCCCGATTCAGATCGACATCTTCCTTCGACTGCGATTGCGAACGACTAAAATTTTCGCGGAATGCGCGTGAAAAATCGCGCATTTGCACCAGCACACCGAATTCCCAATTGGCAATATTGTCTAGATAGAGACCCGGGGGCATCACATCGTTGCTGATAAAGCCGCCGCTCTTGCCGAGCATAGTTTCTGCCACGGTTATGAGTGTCACCGTACTCGTGCTTCCGATTACGGCCTCGCTGCCATTCTCGCCGAGCCTCTGTGCAGTCACGGCATTCACATCGAATAGGGCGGGCTCTCGGCTCCAATAAATACCGAGCGCGACGACAAACAAAACTATCGCGCCAACAGATACTAGCGCCGTTTTACGACCGGGAACTAACCGACCAAGGCTAAGCTTAATAGAATCAAGTTTGCTCATTGTGCTCTCCCTTCAGCTGTCGCTTATAAGTCAGACCGAACAACTTTCCGCGGTGTCGGGTAATCTCAGGCGAACACCGGTCTGAGAGGACAATTCGATATTACCACGCAGTCGATAGCCGTCTACCGACTCACGCATGGCTAGAAACATCCACCGTCCGATGGCATCGGTCGGCGCAGTGATCAAGAAGAAGGCTTCACAGTCACGCGCCTGTCGGGCGATATCCGCGAGCTGCGCACGCGCAGCCTCAGACTGTGCGACCACTTCGCTGCCGTTGAGCTGAAAAAATAAATCATCAGACTCACGCTCCTTCGCGAGCTCCGCGACTACGACGGCTATTCCAGGCGTTCGGGAATTAACTCGTCGCGCGCGCTCTATCATCAGGTCAGCGGACTCGAAGGAGCCATTCCGAATCGCCTCCCGTGCCAAGGTGAGATAGCGCACAACAATGGCATCGAGCCCATCGCGCGCGATCTCATTATTAGAGTCGAGAGCAAGGGCGCGAGCGAAATAGTCGTAGGCGTTATTCTCGACCGGCGTCAGTAAACGATCGGCATCTAAAGCCTGCAAACCCGCATAGAGTAAATCTGGCAAGGCCATCTCTTCTTCGACTTTTTGCCGCGTCGATTCGACGCTAGCGGGTCGCAGTATGTTAATCCTCGCCCTGGTCTCTGACTCTTCCGATGCTAACTCTCCATCGTCCACGCTCGCACAACTGCCGAGGAGGCCGAGCATGAAAATCATGCCGACTCTTTGCTTAAATTGTGTGAATCGCCAACTCGGCATCCGCTCAGGCTCCCAACTCAGAAAAAGGGAGGAACTGCAAAATGTCGCCTTGCTCGACTTCAATATGAGGCGGCACTATTAACAGCCCATCGCTACGGCTCAATGATGCTGCTACGCCTGAACTCTGATTGAACAAAGGCGTCGCCATCAATCCCTGAGGAGTCTGCTCCAGCACGGCACGTAAATATTCCTGCCGGATTCCGCCCGCTACGCGCGAAAATCCACTGCGCACCGGAAAATGCTTTGGATTCAAATCGCTCGCCCCTTGCATAGCCAGCAAACACGGGCGGACCAGCAAAACGAATGTTACGAAGGCCGACACTGGATTCCCAGGCAGTCCGAAGAACTGGCACGCCCGATCATTAGCAGTCGAACTGATCTCGCCGTAGGCGAATGGTTTCCCGGGCTTCACCGCGAGCCTCCAAAGATCGACCTGCCCTAGCTCTTCAATGGCATTGCGCACATGATCTTCTTCCCCCACCGAGACACCGCCCGTGGTGATTACACAGTCCGCTCTCTGTGCGGCATCGCTCAGGGCTTGACGCGTTTCGATTAGCGTATCCCCAACTCGCCCGCAGTCGATCACAGTCGCTCCTAACCCAGTGAGCAGCGATCGAAGAGTCGAGAAGTTTGAATCATAGATTTGCCCCGCCTTTAAAACCTCTCCAGGACGTTGAAGTTCGTCCCCGGTGGTCATCAGCGCGACGATTGGCTGCCGCATCACCTTCACATCGGTTAGCCCGAGTGAAGCTAGCGCCCCGATATCCTGCGGCCTCAATCGCCGACCCTTCGAAAACAGTAGACTGCCCACCTCGATGTCCGCCCCTGCGGGTCGCACATTCTCTTGCGGCACGACGGCTTTCTGAATCCGAATCTCATCACCGTCGATTGTGCAATTTTCTTGCATCACCACGGCATCCGCTCCTTCGGGCAATGGGGCGCCGGTGAATATCCTCGCAGCACTACCCGGGGCAAGCGGACTACCCATCTGCCCAGCCGCTATCCGTTGCGTTATCGGTATCGTACGATTCGGGTCCTGCGCAACCTCTGCACACAATGCATAGCCGTCCATCGCGCTGTTCGCGAACGGCGGCACGGACAAGGGAGCGTGGAGGTCTTCAGCGAGCATCCGATGCAAGGCCGCATGCAGGCTGAGGGATTCGGTTTCTTCCCACTGCGGCATTTTCGACAAGAGATAGGCCAGGGCGTCTTCGATTGGAGTTAACCCTGATGCCGACTGTTGCAAAGCTTCACTCGATGTCATGATCGTTGCCACACGTTGGAGGATTCTTCGACAATTCCGGCCCCCTCGAGTTCTTCGTCTTCTCGAAGCCTGCCACCGTAGAGCGATTTAATTGTCTCACGAAGATGCCCATGCCAAGACTTAGGCTTAATGCCGAACGTGTCGAATATTTTCTTGCTCGACAATGTGGAGTTGGCTATTTCGGGTAAGCGTACAGGTCCTTCATTTAATTTAAGACTATCGAGGAGTTGATAAATTTCCTCGTCATGATTTGCTGCATATTCCAATGTCTGACGACCGAACTCGGCTTCGCGTTTCGTTTCGAGACCAGAATAATGATACGTGCCCCACGCATTCGCATCACAATCAACTTGTTGCGCGATCGCAAACAATGCCTTCGCGAGATCCGTGGTAGAGGTGGGGCTGAATCGACGCCTAAACATGGGCAATTCGCCGCCGCTACGCTTCGCGACCCGGATCCAAGACTTGATCAATCCGCGCTTATGTAAGCCAAACAACCAACCGGAACGAACGATGATGTGGTGAGGATGCGCACGCACTGCCTCCTCGCCCGCGAGTGAACAGCGGCCATAGACCCCCTGAGGATTTAATTCATCGGTTTCGTTATAGGCGAGTTTCTTTTCTCCATCAAACACATAGCAATTCGATAGATGGAGCATAGGCACTGCAAGATGATTGCAGATCTCGCTCAATACGGCCGGAAGCTGTGCATTGATCTGCCTGCAGCGCAGCTCAGCTGATTCCGCGCGCTTGAGAGCGCTGTGGTTGCCTGAGATAAAGTCAGCGAGATTGATAAGTTGGTCTGGGCGAAAATCAGTGACACTCTTCGCGATCGCTAACGCATTATCAGGATCGAAATACTTATCCGCAGGCGCAAGAAATCGAATCTTGTGCTTACGTAAAATTTCGATCAAGGACTTACCGGTAGGGCTCTTCCCTCCGACTATATATAGCTTCACTGCTGGCAGATTCCTAAGAGGCTTTTGCGCTGATCACCCACTGCCCCTGACTGCACGATCGACGCGTGGAGTTAGAGACAATCTAAAATGGAATGTCGTCGTCGAAATTGTCGAAATTACTCGGTGCTGGTTGTGCCTGAGCCGCTGCCTGCTGCGGCCGTTGGCTAGAGCCTTGCTGACCGAAAGGATTGTCCCCCATGCCACCCGCTGCGTCACCGCCGCGACTGTCGAGCATTTGCATCTCGTTCGCAATGATTTCGGTTGAATAACGCTTTACGCCATCCTGCTCCCAAGAGCGAGTCTGCAGTCGGCCCTCGACGTAGAGTTTTGAACCCTTCTTGACGTATTGCTCCACTATTTCGGCCAAGCGATTAAAGAACACCACGCGATGCCACTCGGTCTTCTCCTGCTGCTCACCTGTAGCCTTATCCTTCCAAGTGTCGCTCGTTGCTAGGGACACATTGGCAACCGCATTGCCATTAGGCATATATCGCACTTCGGGATCATTTCCCAGATTACCTACTAGAATTACCTTATTAACGCCTCTACTCGCCACGTGTGCCTCCGGTCTTGCTCAAGCTTGCATGTATGGCGCGGTCTGCGCCCTCGTTGGCCTTAGTGTATATCATGCTCTCTAGCATGAGAAACTTTCACCGGAAATGGTTTGCAATTGTCAGTCTCGCCTTTACTCGCATAGCCCCAATTGACCATAATGCTCGGTTTCGCTGGTGTCGAACAGAAGAGTCAAAGCATGGATCAAATCGTTGTACGTGGAGCCCGCACCCATAACCTGAAGAACGTCAATATTACGATCCCGCGCGACAAGCTCGTAGTAATCACGGGCCTCTCCGGCTCAGGCAAGTCGTCCCTCGCCTTCGACACCCTGTACGCAGAGGGACAGCGCCGCTATGTAGAATCATTGTCGACCTATGCGCGCCAATTCTTGTCGATGATGGAGAAACCCGACATCGATCATATCGAGGGCCTCTCCCCTGCCATCTCGATCGAGCAGAAATCGACCTCACATAATCCTCGATCGACAGTCGGCACCATTACTGAGATTTACGACTACCTGCGCCTACTCTTTGCGCGAGTCGGTGAACCCCACTGTCCAGATCATAATCTCAAGCTCGAAGCTCAGACTGTGAGCCAGATGGTGGATCAGGTGATGAAGCTTCCTGAAGGCAGCCGCATCAATGTGCTAGCCCCTATCGTCCGAGACCGCAAGGGCGAACAGCTACACGTCTTCAGCGAACTGCGTACCTCAGGATTTATTCGCGCTCGCGTCGATGGCATCGTATGCGAGATAGACTATCCACCGGAACTGGAGAAGAATAAGAAGCACTCAATCGACGTGGTCGTCGATCGACTGAAAGTGAAGCCGGGTATCGAGCAGCGACTCGCCGAAAGTTTCGAAACCGCGATTCAATTAGCCGACGGCCTCGCCATGGTGGGTCGAGCTGACGACGATGGCACCGACCTAAGCAAGGAACATGACCTCGTCTTCTCGGCATTATTCGCATGCCCTCAGTGTGGACACAGCATCGCCGAACTCGAACCACGCCTCTTCTCATTCAACAATCCAGCTGGTGCCTGTCAATCCTGTGACGGCCTAGGCCTTAAGCAGTTTTTCGATGAGAAACGAATCTTAGTCGATGAAACATTGGCGCTCTCGGAAGGAGCGATACGCGGCTGGGACCGCCGTAATTTCTATTACTTCCAGATGCTCACTTCACTTTCAGAGCACTATGGCTTCTCTATAGATACGCCGTTTAACAAGCTAAGCAAGAAGCACCGCAACGCGATCCTCAATGGCAGCGGCAAGGAAGTCATCAACTTCTTCTACATCAATGATCGCGGCGATACAGTCACCCGCAGCTATCCTTTCGAAGGCATCTTGCCAAATATGGAACGCCGCTACCGCGAGACCGAGTCCAATCATGTCCGCGAGGAGCTCGCCAAATATCTCAGCTCACAGTCCTGCCCCGACTGTGCCGGTACACGCCTCAAACGCGATGCGCGCCATGTGCTCATCCATGGCATAAACCTGCCCGCAGTCACCAGCATGACAGTCGCCCAGGCACATGATTATTTTTGCAAACTCAAGCTCAAGGGTAAGAGTGCGAAAATCGCGGAAAAGGTGCTTAAAGAACTCCAAGATCGTCTGCAATTCCTCGTGGATGTGGGTCTCAATTACCTTACCCTCAGCCGCAGCGCGGATACCTTGTCTGGCGGTGAGGCGCAACGTATCAGGCTCGCCAGCCAAATCGGCGCAGGACTAGTCGGCGTCATGTATATCCTCGACGAACCCTCCATCGGCTTGCACCAACGCGACAATACCCGCCTGCTCAATACACTTTTCCATCTGCGTGACCTCGGCAATACGGTCATCGTCGTAGAGCACGATGAGGATGCCATTCGTCATGCTGACCACATTATCGATATTGGACCAGGCGCCGGCGTCCATGGCGGCGAAATCGTCGCCCAAGGCAGTCTCAAGGACATCCTGAAATCCAAGGACTCGCTCACAGGCAAATACCTCTCGGGCAAGGAGAGTATCGCCATCCCCAGCCAGAGAGTGGAGGCGAACCCCGACAAGCAGCTGCGAGTCCTCGGCGCAGCGGGCAACAACTTACGCAATGTTGACCTCAGCCTACCCATCGGACTCTTTACTTGTATCACTGGTGTGTCTGGTTCCGGCAAATCGACTCTCATCAACAACACGCTCTACCCGCTTGCCGCGAGTAAATTAAACGGCGCGACTACTCTCAATGCCGCACAGCATGACGACATCGAAGGCCTAGAGCTCTTAGACAAGGTTGTCGACATCGACCAAAGTCCGATCGGACGCACCCCGCGCTCCAATCCAGCAACCTATACCGGCATTTTCACGCCGGTCCGCGAGCTATTTGCCGGCACTCAGGAAGCGAGGACTCGCGGCTACAAGCCGGGGCGTTTCAGCTTCAATGTAAAAGGCGGCCGCTGTGAAGCCTGCCAAGGCGACGGCGTGGTAAAAGTGGAGATGCATTTCTTGCCCGACGTTTACGTCGCCTGCGATGTCTGCCGTGGCAAGCGATATAACCGCGAGACGCTAGAGGTGAAGTACAAAGGCAAGAACATCAACGAAGTTCTCGACATGACGATCGAGACCGCACGCGAGTTTTTCGATGCGGTACCCGCCATAGCTCGTAAATTACAGACTCTGATTGATGTGGGTCTATCTTACATCTGTCTGGGTCAAGCGGCGACGACCCTGTCAGGCGGTGAAGCGCAGCGAGTCAAATTGTCTCGCGAACTATCCAAACGCGACACGGGGAAAACCCTCTACATATTGGATGAGCCGACGACGGGACTGCATTTTCACGACATAAAACAACTACTGGCGGTGTTGCACCACCTTCGCGATCAGGGCAATACGATTGTAGTGATTGAGCATAATCTCGACGTAATCAAGACTGCCGACTGGCTCGTGGATTTAGGCCCCGAAGGGGGTAGCGGAGGCGGACAAATCATCGCTGAGGGTACGCCGGAACAGGTGGTGAAAAACAAGAAATCCCATACAGGTGCCTACCTGAAGCCGGTGTTAGAGAAGCTCTGACGGATATTTGTAATTTTGTAGACTAATCTCCGTCCACTCATTCCAAACCCCGGCAAATTTCTATAAAATTCGCACGATCCGATAGTCATCAAAGTGCAATGCTTTGGCGTCATGCTATGGGGGTTCTTGACCTACAACAGATCATGCGATTCGAGAGCCTAGGCATCAAGAATCAAGCTGGCGTTAAACAGGTAGCTATCATGGAAGAAGCTGCCAATTAATTTATGAAATCAATGACAAACTCAAATCACCTCGGCAGAAAGCCGAGCACGTTGATTCTATCCAGGAGCGTTATATGCCATTCCCTCCCCTAGCGAAGAAGCTATTACTATCATCGATCGTTGTCGCTTTAGGCTACTCGACAGCAGCCATCGCGCAAGACACTGCATCTGCAATCCGCGGCAAGCTGGTCGATGCGTCCGGCCAACCCCTTTCCAACGCAACGGTTGTAGTGCGAGACACGCGCACCGGTGCTACACGCACATTGCAATCAAACGATTCGGGCACCTTTTACGCATCGAATCTCCCCGTTGGCGGCCCTTATAATGTAACTGTAAATGGGACTAAAACGGTCACGGTGAACTCGATCGAGCTAGGTGACATTTACAACCTGAGCATCGACATGGGTCAGTCACAGGTCGAAGAAATTGTCGTGTTCGGTTCAAACAGCACCTTCGTTGATGTGGCCGCGGGACCTTCCGCTTCATTCACCACATTCGATATGGAAACGTCAGTTGCCTACGATCGCGACATCAAAGACGTTTACTCGATCGATCCTCGCATGAACCTCGACGGCGACACTCAGGTGAATTGCGTAGGCAAACACCCTCGCTTCAATAGCATCAGCCTCGATGGAATTAGTCAGAACGATCGCTTCGGTCTAAATGGCAATGGCTACTCCACCGCGACGGGCATGCCCTTCCCTTATGAAGGTATAGCGCAGGTCTCAGCTGAACTCGCCCCCTTCGATGTCACCTACGGTGGCTTCACCGCGTGTAACATCAACGCGGTAACGAAAGCCGGTAGCAACGAATGGACTGGCACAGTTTTCTTAGAACGCACAGGCGATCAATGGCGCGGCGACTCACTCACCGTAAACGGCCAGGTACAAGACTACTCTTCGAAAGACTTTACCGAAGATACGAAAGGCTTCAGCATCGGCGGCCCACTCATGGAAGACAAATTATTTGTCTACGGCGCTTACGAAGAATCTGAACAGCCTCGCTTCCTCTCGATGGGCTATGCCGGTTCCAACAACGGAGTGGAACGCCCTTGGCTTAGCGAAGAAGACTACAACCGCATCGTCAACATCGCTCAAACGGTCTACGACTACGATACCGGTGGTCAGCCTAGTGATGGCGCGCAGACTGACGAAAAATACATGCTGCGACTCGACTGGAATATAAACGATCAGCATGATGCCACTGTCATCTACAATTATTATGACGGAGTACAACTCCGTTCTTCAGATGGCGACAGCAATGAATTCGAATTTGCGAATCACTTCTACAATAAAGGTGCGGAATCTGAGACGACCACTGCACGCTTGAGATCACAGTGGACCGACGCGCTATCGAGCGAAATTTTCTATAGCAAAAACACGATGAATGATTCGCAAGTCACCGCGGGTCCACGCGACTTCGCGGATATGCAAATCAATATCGGTCGCGACACTGTCTATCTTGGTGCAGACGATTCACGTCAGGCTAACGCTCTCGATACCGAGTCTGAGTTCATAAAACTAGCAGGTGAATACCTCCTCGGAGACAATGTCATCACCTTCGGCTATGAACGTGAGACGCTGACGATATTCAACCAATTCGTTCAGCACTCACGCGGCGGAGAGTACGATTTTTTCGATGACTCCGCTAGCAACTCTGCCGCGTGTCGGGCGCTCACAGCACAGGGTCGTTTCGATGATCCAAGCTGCAGTCTCTCAGGCATCGACAAGTTTGAGCTCGGCCGTCCAAGCCGCATCTACTACGGCAGCGGAGGCGGCACCAACAATGCAGCCGACGCAGCGGCGAGCTTCGAAAACACGCTCAATACTGTCTATTTGCAAGATGAGCTTTATCTGCCTAACTACAACCTCACGGTCGTAGCAGGCTTGCGTTACGATTGGTTTGAAAGCGATGACCGCCCGAACTACAACGCCGCATTTACTGCCGCGAATAATGGTCTGCGCAACGATGCCAATATCGACGGCGTCGACCTGTTAATGCCTCGCCTTGGCTTCACTTGGGAAGCTGCCTATAACCTCACCGTACGCGGTGGTGCAGGCCTCTACTCAGGTGGTAATCCGAATGTCTGGATTTCGAATGCATGGAGCAACGATGGCTTGACCAACGTGCAACTGCAGAACCGCAACTACGACAGTTCTCGCTCAGTACTCAGCAACTGGGCGCTGAGTGGCGCAGGCCGTCCAGGCTACGACGTACCGCAGGAAATGATCGACACCGTTGCCGCGACGACAGCCGACTCAGCGAGCACCCGATTCCTCGCTCTAGTCGACCCTGACTACGAGCAGCCTTCAGAGTGGAAGCTGGCATTGGGCGGTACCTACACCTTCGACAGCGGCCTGTCTTTGGACGCAGATTTCCTCTACTCGATCGCAAAGGAATCCGCCTATTACGTCGATGTCTCTCAAGAACAAATCGGTGTGACGACTACGGGACAGCCGATTTTTGACTATGCCAATGGCAGAGACAATTACATGCTGACCAATTCTGATCGTGAGGCGACGTCAACCTCATTCTCATTGATCGCTCGTCATGACTATGACTTCGGTCTAGATTGGATGTTGGGTTACGCATTTACTGATGCTGAAGACATAAGCCCGATGACGAGCTCAACAGCGGGTTCAAACTTCGACAACCTCGCTCTCAACACCTTGGTCAATCCTGAGCCAGGCATCTCTAACTACAACACGCCACACCGCTTTACTGCGCGCGTTTCCTACGGCAAGGAGTTCCTCTCGGGTTATGAGACTCGCATCACTGCGATGTTCTACCGCAAGCAAGGCCAAGGACAGAGTCATGTGATGGGCTCAGTCGACCTGGAAGGCGATGGCGCTTACGGTCGTCACCTCTTGTATGTTCCAGGGCCAAATGACGGCAACGTCGTGGTCGGACCTAACTTCGATGTCGCAGCGTTTCGGGCATTCATCGAGCGAGAAGGTTACGAGCAAGGTTTTGTTGATCGCAACGAGAACAATGCTCGCTGGTCTTCTCGTCTAGACCTCCGCCTCGATCAGGAAATTCCTACTTTCCTCGGCGCGAGCAGAGGGCGTGTCTATCTGAAAATATACAATCTCCTGAACATGCTCGATGACAGCAAAGGCTTGCAGTACGACAGCCAGTTCTTCTCACAGCAAGTCGTGGACTCGAACGTCAACGCGGCGGGTCAATATGTGTTCAATACATTCACTGACCGAGGTCTAACTGACCTCCTAGAGAATCAATCACTCTGGGAAATGCGCTTAGGTGTTCAGTTCGAGTTCTAAGCACACACATTAGAACGTCAGGCGTGTAGATCTAGCAAACTCACGTAGGATTTTCTCCCAGAAACACGCAGAAAGCCCGCACAAAAAATGCGGGCTTTTTAGCGTTTTAATACCTAAAACTAGGGACTTTGGGCGAAACTGGACGGCACTCAAAAAGCAGCATTTGCAGGTGAGACTTGCAACATTCTGTGTCAAATTTCCTGAGTTGGGTAAAAATTACCCAAGTAAGCCATGGAATCACCCATTTTGCGCACTTCTCGGCGCTCCCCGCGTTGCAATTTTCGGCGATAAATACTACCTTCGAAGTTACCTCAAGATGTAAGAAAATCGCGTGCCGCGAGTCCGGCCCGCATCCCCACAACAAGAAACGGAGCACTGTTCAGTGAACTTACAACTAACGCGCAGACGTTTTATCAAGGGAGTTATTTTCTCCGGTGCCGCAGCTACAACCGGCACTGGCGCATACCTCGCCGCAAATGCCCAATCGGGTAACGGCGGCGCGGAGCGCTTGATATCACTCAGTATCAATGGCCGAACACGCCGAGTCGACGTACCTCCTACCGAGACCCTCGCGAATACGCTTCGCTATAGACTCAACCTAACGGGCACCAAGATCGGCTGTAACCGCGGTGAATGCGGCGCTTGCACCGTTCTGATCGACGGCGTACCGAACTATGCCTGCTCGGTTCTTACACACAATGTGAAGACGAAAGACATCGTGTCGATCGAGGGCGTTAAATCTGCCGACGGCACACTTCACGCTGTCCAACAGGCATTCATCGCCGAGAATGCGCCGCAGTGCGGATTCTGCACACCGGGACAGGTGCTGTCCGCGGTCGCGCTTCTCAACAATAACCCAAGGCCGACTAAGGCAGAGGCAGCCAAGGCAATGTCTGGCAACCTGTGTCGTTGCGGTGCGTATGAACACTATCTGAATGGCGTATTGCGCGCCTCGGGGCAAATAGCATGAGTACACACATAGGTTTCGACTTTACGCCGCCCGACGTACCTGGAAAGGTAACGGGCGAGATCAAATACGCCGAAGACTATCGCCGCGAAGGCATGGTGTTCGCCCGCCTACTCACTTCTCCATTGCCCAGCGGCCGCGTGGTAGGCATCGATGCCTCCGAAGCGCTGCGCATGGATGGTGTCTTGGGCATCTTCACTGCAGACGATCTGCCACCGGTTGCACCACCGGCCAACCCCGCACTGGCGTCCGAATACGTCACCTTCGTGGGTCAGCCAATTCTAGCGGTTGCCGCGGTGACTGAAGAAATCGCTGAAGCAGCGATCGAGAAAATCCGTGTCGACTTCGAGCGTCGCCCCTTCGTGGTCGATCCACTCGAGAGCCTCACTCCCGGCGGCCCCAATGCCTATCCCGAAGGCAACACTTTGGTCCGCACACAGGAAGAAGGTCCGGAAGGGACACCGATCCGTGGCGCTGAGATCCGCGATGTTAAATGGCCTCAGTCCGCTATCGACGCGATGCGAGCAGGCAAAGAGCCCGTCGGCGCCGAGTTCACCACAGAGTGGATGTACGGTGATATCGACGCAGGTTTCGCTGAAGCCGCAGCCATCGTAGAAGAGCCTTTCGTCACCATCGGCTATCCACACCACTCTCTGGAGTCGCGCACATGTATGGCTTATTGGGAGAACGGCAAGTGTTACTTCCATGGCTCATCGCAGAGTCAGAGCGCAAACGATAATGGCCTCGCACGTATGCTAAATATCGATCCTGCCGACCTCGTCTTCATTAATGAAGCGACAGGCGGCGGCTTCGGTTCGAAAATCGGTCCTTATCCGTATATGGCCATCTCAGGCAACTTCGCCAAGGTGCTGAATCGTCCCCTCCAACTACGTATTACGCGTGAGCAGGAGTTCTACATCGGTACGGCTCGTTCAGGCATGCAGGGCTGGATCCGCATGGGCGTGAAGGAAGACGGCAAAGTGTCAGCCGTTGACCTCATCATCGTCAACGATGGTGGCATGACCGGCGCAGGTAGCGGTAACTCTTCCGCGCAGCACGTGACCATCGCCTATCAGCCTGAGAATATGCGTTTCCGTGGCATCTCTGTGTATACCAACACGACGCCTCGTGGCGCCCAACGCGGTCCAGGTCAGAATGAAATGGCAGCGGTACTCGCCCCCATCGCCGATAAGGCAGCGAAGGCTATCGGCATGGACCGAGTCGCTTTCCGTCGAATCAACGCTATCGACAGCAACGGCTTCCAAGGCGGCAGCCAAGCGCCAGTGACCAGCGCCTTCGTACGCGAAGCGCTCGATCAAGGCATACGCACCTTCGGTTGGGAAGAGAAGAAGCAGCTGGCTAAGCAGAACGGCAGCAAGGTTCGCGGTCTCGGCGTGGGTATCGGTTTCCACGGCGCCGGCGGCAGAGGCTACGATGGTCTCGTTCGCATCGGCACCGACGGTAAGCTCTACATCCACAGTGGTGTAGGCAACCTAGGCACCTATTCCTATGCCGGCACCTGCCGTGCCGCTGCGGAGGCCTTGCAGGTTCCTTGGGAACGTTGCGAAATCCTCCGTGGCCGCACCGACAATCACCTACCACACAGTTCTGGCCAAGGTGGATCGAACACGATCTTCACTCACACTCGAACTAACTGGGTAGCTGCGCAGGACGCCATCACAAAACTGAAAGAGATTGCAGCAATGGATCTCGGCGGATCGGCTGACGACTACTCCATCGGAGACGAACGAGTATTCGCGACCGCTGACCCAAGCAAGGGTCTCAGCTATGCACAGGCGGCAGCGCGAGCGATCGAGTTAGGTGGCAAATTCAGCGGCGAAGAATACCCTGATGACATCAATCCGATCACTCAGCGATCCGTCCAAGGTCTCGCTGGCACGGGGCTCATCGGCGTCGCGAAAGATAAGATTCCAGGTCAAGGCACTCCTCCTGGCATCCTAGTCGGATTTTGCGAAATCGAACTCGACAAAGACACGGGCAAATACGAAATTTTGGATTACACAGCGATCGCGGATTGCGGCACGGTTGTACATCCTAAAAATTTCGAGAATGCCATGCGTGGCGGCGCGGTTTGGGGTATCGGTATGGCGGCTCTCGAACGCCATGTGTATGACCCTCAGAACGGCCTGCCGGCCAACACTGGTCTGTATCAAAGCAAACCGCCTACTTACCTCGACATCAATGTCGAGACTAAGATGGGCGCGGTCAACATCCCGGATCCGCAAAACCCCACCGGTGGACGCGGGATCGGCGAGCCCACGCAGGGAGCAGCAGCTGCTGCTCTAGCAAGCGCCATCTCGGATGCGCTCGATGGTCATGTGTTTAACACGGCGCCAACGACCACCGACATGATTATTAACCACTTGGCTGGTAACGATTACAGCACCAAGCAACTGAAAACTAACACTTTCTGAGGTTAACTATGCCATCTTATGACGTAATGCCAAATATGGAACTGTACCAACCGGTACGGGTTGAGGACGCCCTCGACATAGCTAGCCGCTACGCAGATCGTGGTTGGCTAGTAGGCGGTGGGCAAGACACCTACGGCTGGCTCAAGGATCGTGCTAAGAGCGCAGATGCACTGATCGATCTTAGTGCGATTGAGTCGCTACGTGGTGTCCGCGAGACTGCCGAAGGACTTGAGATCGGCGCGCTCACCACGCTCACCGAAATCGCCGAAAATGCACTCATCAAGCAGCGTTACGCGCTGCTCGCCGATGCTGCCAGCGTGGTCGCAAGCCCACAGATTCGCAACATCGGCACAATCGGCGGCAATGTGTCGCAAGACGTTCGCTGCTGGTACTACCGCCGCGGCCTCTCTTGCTACCGTGCCGGTGGTAACCTCTGCTATGCAGACACACCACAGGGGATGAACCGCGAACACTCATTATTCGAAACGAGCCGCTGCGTCGCAGCGAGTGCTTCTGACACGGCCCCCGCTCTCGTTGCGTTAGATGCGACGATGGTACTGCGGTCGGTTAACGGCGAGCGCACTCTCCCTGCTTCCGAGTATTTCGTTGGCCCTGCGGTCAACATCGAAAGCACGACTGCCCTGCGCGACGGTGAGATTCTCACCGCCGTACGACTCCCGACTGAATGGGCTAACGCGACCTTCTACTTCGAGAAAGTCGCCGACCGCAATGTGTGGGATTTTTCACTCGTTAACGTCGCAGCCGCATTCAAAGTGTCTGGCGGCAGCATCAGCGATTCTCGAGTCGTTGTTGGCGCTGTCCAAGCGACACCGCGTCGCCTGACTGCCATCGAGAATGCGATCCGAGGCAAGGCTAAGGACGAAGCCACTGCGGCTAGCGTAGCGGGAATCGCCAGCGAAGGCGCACGAGAGCTCGCCCATAACGGTTTTAAAATTCCGCTCATGGAGAACTTGGTTAAACGCGCAATCAGCACCTAAGTCTCCCTAAACAGAACCGCAAATAAGAGAAAGGCCGCCGTCGAATTCGACTGCGGCCTTTCTTTTTAAACTTGAGGTAGTGATTAGAAGAATAGTCTCTAGAACATTCCCCCAACAAAATAACCAATTGCCAAAATAACCACAACGCAACCCGCTATACCTAGCACAACTGGTTGTAGATGGGCGTGTTGTTGACGATCTGTCATATCGTGGTCTTCAAGCATGTGAGCACTCCTTAATCAATAAAGCGAGCTAACAGAATATCGAAGAAACCGACCCGAGAGATGATCTAGATCACAATTTTGCCCTGAGTTAATTCCCGCAATATCAGAGAGTCAGCAACTTATTGCGCGATATCTCGAACACGGAGTCGAACCAGGCGGGGTCATCATTTAAGTTAGGAACCAAGGTAAAAGTTTCTCCCCCACCCGCTAAAAAAACCTCTCTATATTCCAAACCAATTTCATGGATTGTTTCTAGACAATCGGACACAAAAGACGGTGTGACGACGGCGACGCGCTTCACCCCTTTCTCCAACAAATCCTGAAGATGTTCATCGAGGTAAGGCTGTATCCAGGCCTGCTTGCCGAAGCGAGACTGAAACGCGATAGAGTGACGGTCATCGTCCCAGCCCATCGCCTCAACAATGCTCTTAGTCGTAGCGACACACTGAGCACGATAACAGAGCTCATTTTTTTCCGTGATCATCTCGCAGCATACCCCTAGCTCACAGGTATTACTGGTGTCTGCCTTCTTAATCGTTGCTTCAGGTAAGCCGTGATAGCTGAAAATAATATGCTCGGCCTGAGAATCATCGATGTGACGAGAAATTAATGCCGCCCACGCTGCAATAAAACTCGGTTCAGCATAGAGGTCATTGATGAAATGTAGATTGGGCGAGGTACGCCACTTCTTCGCCGCTTCACGAACCTCATGGAACACCGATGCCGTTGTCGCAGTGGAATACTGAGGAAATAGCGGGAGCACCACAATATCTTCGCATCCTAGTGTCTCGAATTTCGCCATCGCATCCCACACGAATGGATCACTATAGGCCATGCCATTCAGCACAACAACGTCTTCACCTGCGTTGGTATACGCTTGCTGCAAACTTGCCTGCAATCTGTCGCCATACACCTTAAGGGGTGAGCCTTCATCCATCCAAATCGTTGCATAGGCCTTCGCCGTTTTGGGTGCGCGGAAAGGAATGATAATGAGGTTGCGCAATAGCCACCGACCTATGGGATTGAAATCGAATACGAAGGGATCAGAAAAAAAGTATTTATAAAATTTGCGCAAACCCTTAGTCGTCGGCGCCTCTGGGGTGCCCAAATTTAGGAGTATGATGCCCTTCTTTGCCATGAATCCTCGTCCCTGCTTGTTCTTAAGTCCACATTTGACTACACCGCTGTTGCACGGCTATCTGGACAGATATACGCTCACTTTACGCAATGGGTTTATTTTATTTTCAAAAATTGTAATTAATTGCCCACTTTGTTGCGCGTGTCTTCTTCGAACAATAACTCGAGTTCACGCCGACCATGCTGTGCGATATTACGCAGCTCTTCTATATCCTCTACATGCTGCGCCGATCGCTCGAGTAGTTCCTCGTCATGCATTCGGAAACGTTTAGCCACCTCTAGTGCCTGACCCTCAGTATATCCTAGCTGTTCGAGTGTTTCGGTCGCAGCTTCCAAACTACTCGCAAACGTTTCTCGAACGACCGAGTCGACTCTGCGCTTGTACAATTCATACGCGTGGAATCGATCGACCGCCCTAGCGATGATCTTGATTCTGGAATTTTGCTGCCGTGCCAAATCGATGATCTTGAGGGACTGGCCAACATCATTCACCGCCACCACCAGAATTTTCGCGTGTTTGATGCCTGCGCTACGCAATAGGTCTATCCGCGTCAGGTCTCCGAAGTACAGTTGATTACCAAACTGCTTAACGAATTCTACGTGCGCCGAGTCCTTATCCATCGCCGTGAATGGGATATGCCTTGCTTGCAATAGCCGCCCGATAATCTGCCCGAAACGGCCGAAGCCAGCAATAATCACTTCCGGTTGATGTCTATCCCAGTAAGCATCTTGGTTGGGCTGCTCCGCACTACGGCTACGCCCAAATCGCCGATAGAGTGTAACCAACGGAGAAGTCAGGGCCATCGAGAGTCCGACGATCAGCGTCAGCTGCTCAGCTAACACCGATCCGAAGAGCATCGCCTGCTGGCCTTGCGACAGCACCACGAAGGCGAACTCACCACCTTGAGAAAGAATAAGTGCAAGCTGCAAACCCTCTCGATAAGCGACTCGTTGCCACCGTAAAACCATAGTTATAACTATAATTTTTACCGCCATTAATCCGATGGCGAGCAGGAACATGCGTAGCGGTGCTGCCCATAAAAGTTCGAGATTTAGCGTCATACCGATGGCAATAAAAAAGAGTCCCAGCAGAATACCCTTAAATGGTTCGATGTCAGACTCGAGCTGATGACGGTAGTCGGAGTTTGCGAGCATTATTCCCGCCATAAATGCGCCCAAGCCCATCGACAGGCCCGCGGAATTCATCAATACGGCGACTCCGATCACGATCAACAGACTCGCAGCCGTCATCACTTCACGATTATTCGTGCGCGCGACGGTGGCGAGGACTTCGCTCAAGCCAAACTGACCGAAGGTGATCACCCCGACCAATGCGAGGATCGTGAAATACCATGAAGGCACTTCGCTTCCGTCCGAATGAGGCGCCAACACACTGACACCGATCAGTATAGGAATTACCGCTAGGTCTTGAAGCAAGAGAATAGAGAATCCACGACGACCGAGCGGCGACGCTATGATCCGCTCTTCACTCATTAATTGAATCGCCAATGCAGTCGAAGACAACGCCAAGGTCAGGCCGAGCACCAATGCCTGAGAATTAGGCAACACGGCCGCGAACCCAACACCGATGACCAAACCCGTGAGCAAAACCTGGGAACCGCCCAGCACCACAATGTGGTTGCGCATATTCCACAGCTTCTCAGGAGCGAGCTCTAAACCGATGACGAAGAGCAGCATGATTACCCCGTATTCGGCGAAATGCAGAACCGATTCTGGGTCTTCGATTAAGCCCAAGGCATGCGGGCCGAGGACTATGCCTGCAAAGAGGTAGGCGAGGATAGAGCCTAGGCCAAGTCGTTTGAAAAGGGGCACAGCGATTACCGCGGCAAGCAGGTAGTAAAGCGCATGGATTAGTAGGCTGTCGCTGTGCATCGGTTTATCCTGAAAATGTTACTAATATGCTCACATTTTGTGAAAAATACAGTAGACTCGAGATCAAGTGTGGATATTCAACAGCTAGAAAACAAGCCGTTTTGTCTTTTTTGTCTCAAACAGGCATCGAGCATTGTCCGCAGACGGGTTTTCATAATTCGGGGGAATTGTAACCATGAATAAAACTGCTTCATTCCTAATTGGCTCCGCAATCGCTACGACCAGTAGCTTTGCAGCTGCGGGGGAGCGCGTTGGTGACTTCGCGCTGATCGATCATCTGGGCGCCTTCCAGAGTATGAATTGGTATGACGACCACGCCGCCATCGCTATTTTACCGCAGGCCGTGGGTGCAACAGATACCGAGTCATTAAAATTTCTACAATCACTGCAGGCAAAATTTGATTCACAGGGAATAGAGTTTTTCCTCCTAAACCCTGGCCTACAAACTGATCGCGAAGCCGTCGCTGCAGACACCGCCGATGTGGACATCCCCGTCCTCATGGACGACACCCAACTCGTCTCGGAAATGTTAGGCCTCACTCGTTTAGACGAAGCGGTGCTCTATAGCCCGCGTAGTTTCGAACTATTGTACCGAGGCCCAGTCAATGGCCTCGAGTCGGCCATCAGCCAGACTCTCGAAGGAAAAACATTCGATCTCGTTGCCGAAGCAACCATGGGAAAAAAGATCGACTACCGTAACACTAAAGTACATAGCGATCTTTCTTACTCAAAAGATATCGCGCCTATCATAGCGGAGAACTGTGCCGAGTGTCATCGCGAAGGCGGCATCGCCCCCTTTGCAATGAACAATAGCCTCGCTGTACAAGGCTGGTCGCCTATGATTCGCGAAGTCGTCATGACAAAACGCATGCCACCGGGTCAAATCGACAACAAGGTTGGCCACAAGATGAAGAACGAGATGAATCTCAGCGACGATGAGATGCAGAAACTCGTTCATTGGATTAACAATGGCTCAGTAGTCGAGGGGAGCGATGACCCCCTCACCGCTTTAGTGTGGCCTGAAGGCAAGTGGTCACTCGGGGAACCCGACCTGATCGTGAAAGTGCCTCCACAGACGATACCTGCCACAGGCGTGGTCGACTATATGGATATCCCCATCGACCTGAACCTCAACGAAGATCGCTGGGTGCGCGGCTCCGAAGTAGCGCCAGGGGATCCGACCGTGCTGCACCACATCATCACAACGGTTATCCCTCCTGAAGGGGCGCCAAACTTCCAACAAATCTTGATGGACACATTGGCGAAACTACCAGAAGAAAAAGCGACGGCTATTCGCACGCAAATTTTCGCCGCCGTTGCTGCCGGCAAGCAGCCCGATATCGCCCAAATTTTCGAAACGGCGCCTGAAATTGATATCAGCGCATTCTTGGGTGGCGGCACAGATCCCAATATGGCGAGCGTTGCAGGTTATGCACCTGGCAATAACGTCTCACTCAATCCAGAGGGAGTTGGGGGCCTGCTTCGTGCCGGCACTACGTTGAGCTTACAAATGCACTACACCACTTCAGGTAAAGAGAGCACCGACGAAACTGAGATTGGTATCTACTTCTACCCTGAAGGCTATGTGCCCGAGGAACGAATGAGCGGCGGCGTAGGTAATGCCTTCTCCATCTCGATCCCCGCGGGTGCGAAGGATCATGAAATGCAGCTCGTCACGCTCGTTCCTGAGGAGGCAGAAATTCACAGCCTGATGCCGCACATGCATTTTCGTGGCAAGAGGATGAGCTTCACGGCGCAATACCCCGACGGCAGTGAAGAAATGCTGCTCTCTATTCCCGCTTACTCCTTTAACTGGCAACTGTCGCATGAACTAGAGAAGCCTGTGAGAGTGCCGGCTGGCACTAAGATTGTCGCAACCGGCGCGTTCGACAATTCTGAACAGAATGACTTCAATCCAGACCCAAGCATCGAAGTGAACTGGGGCGAGCAGAGCTGGGAAGAAATGTTTATGGGCTTCTATACGTGGAAAAATGTAGAGCAAAGCGGATCTGAATAACGCGACGATCTAGCGCTCAAAGAAAAGGGCGGGATTCCATTGGAATCTCGCCCTTTTTGTTGAAACGCATTGAACGATAGAAAAATTCTCAGAATGTGTTTTCTCGCAATGCCCAGTCACATTCTTCGCATTCAGGCGACAGGCCATTCTCAGCTAATACCGCGAAGATGAAGTCGCGCCATACCTCGTTCGGCTGCCAGACTGTATTCATATCCGCTTTCGCCTCCGCCATGTCTACGCCTTCGTAGATGACTCGATAGAGAAAACTGAACGCACTCGCTCGCGCGTTCACCTGACAATGTAGCAAGGTTTTCTTATCGCCATCACGACGCAGGGAATCAGCGAACGCATAGAAGTCGGATGCCAGGGGATTATTGAATGTAACTGGGATATGCATATATTCCATACCCAAACCTTTCACTAGCTGATCGGCATCGGGAAGTGCGTTGGGGTTATTGCTGAATGCAATATAAACGATACGCTCGAAACCGTTCTCTGCAATCGCCGCAAATTGTTCCCTAGTCGGCTGACCTGCGCTCGCGAATGTGGGACTGTACTGCCTGAAGTTGATGATGTCTGCGAGCGAAGGATCCGTAGGCTCAACCGCATGGGTGACAGAAGTAGCGCCAATAAAGACTGCCGCTGTTAATGAGATTAATCGTCGATACATAAGCGCGCCCCATTTCATTGATTTTGAATCCACTCCCACCGAGGCTTAGGTTCTAAGCCTCGCCATTGGGATATCAGATTCTAGACTTCCATCGGAGTTAAGTACACGATCACGAAACGCTCCTTCCCGCTCGAAACCGAGCGACTCGTAAAATGCCAAAGCTCGAGTGTTTGACTCCCTGGCAAAGAGCTCAATTCTGCTGATATGTGGACGCTGTTCATCCACGGCTCGCAGAAAATGTGAGAAGAGTCTTCTTCCTAAGCCACTCCCTTGCTGTCTCGGGGTGACGGCAATAGTTAAGTCGGTCAGCACATGAGAGAAGCAAAAAATCTCGGGGCTATAGCCATGAATCTCCGCTACGATTTCTTCTCCGCTCGGGCCACTCTCGACAGCAACAAAGCCTACTCCTCTTGTCGTGGCCGCATGCAGAAAATGCTCGACATAGTCCATGGAGATCTCGAATGATAATCGAGCCAGCCCTCCCGGAATATCCGCCACCGCCCTATACAATGCGAAAACCGCTGCCGCATCAGTCGAACTCGATGGCCTGATATTAATGGTTTTATTAGTCTTCACGCATGAACATCCCAGCCATGTCGGCCAGCTCATCGCTGTCGACTAATCGAAACCCTAAATCAGTAAACTTCCTCAATTCATCGACGGTTGGAAAAGTGAAGTACTCACCCTGCTCAGGCAGACTCGATTGCTCCACACCCTGTACGATGTCACCGGAAAGTATTTTCTGTGCCGTAGTTGCCATCAGACGGCAACCCCCTTCATAGAGTCCAAGCACGTGCCAAAGATAGGACTTATTTAAATCCACCGGAAATGATGAATAGGCAATAATTTTACCCGTGTCGATTCCGCTGTCATCTATAGTATGCAGCGTCATGTTCAATTCCGAATCGCCATGCAGCAACGCCCGGAATGTCGCCATCACCCCTTTGTAATTGGGTAATCGACCAGAATGTAGATTAAGCACGCCCTGTTTCGGCACGGCAATCGCAGCGTCACGAAGAATCACGCCATAGCGGATAGATAACACCAAGTCGGGGTCCGTCTCCGCATACTTCAACAAGCCTTCGCCATTGATGTCATTCAACTCGTCGATGGGAGCATCCAAATAGCGCTCAAGTCCTTTGAAACTCAATAATCCGTCAGCGCTTCGCTGCTCGCTCCGATCTATAAGTGGAAACATAAGCAGATTAAATAAATCTTGTTCGACGAACTTCAGCGTGTCTAGTGCCTCAGGTCCTTTCGGACCGTTCTTCTTTCCCACACGTGAAGACAAAAAAATTCGCAGCGAATGGCCCGACAACATCGGCAGCAAATGGTTGAGTGCAACACAACTTGCGAGGTCGCGATTGCTGAGGATAGTTATTTTCATATGAGACGAGAACCATTCGGTACCGGTGTGGTCGGCATGCTCAACACGACCTCACCTTCGGTATTGTAAAACCCTGTCACCAAACATTCGGACATGATTGGACCAATCTGCTTCGGCGGAAAGTTAATCACCGCCAACACCTGTTTCCCAACGAGCGCTTCTCGATCGTACAGGGCAGTGATCTGTGCGCTCGATTTTTTAATGCCTATCTCTTCGCCAAAGTCGACTTGCAACTTATAAGCAGGACGCCGCGCCTCTGGAAATTCTTCCGCACTGATAATCGTTCCCACCCGTAAATCGACTCGCATGAAGTCATCCCATGAGATCGTGTCACTGCCATTGTTCTGCTTCGTCATTCCATCAACCTTCTTCATTAGCATCTAATCGACATAATGCCATGCCGAGATTTTCGCCGCTTGGCCTCTATAATTACCGTCATCGTCATGTAAATTCCACACAACCGCGTCATTGATTTCAAATAGACGCCCCGAAGCACTCACCCGTATGCCCGCGTAATTATCTATATATCCCTGTTGCGCCACTCGCTCCAATAAACGAATCCTATCTTCGTCGACGACCCGCTTCGATGACAGCCGAGAAGGAAGTGTCGTGAACTCTTCAAAACTGCGTTCGAAAAGTGTCAGCGCCAACTGATTAGCATAATTGAAAATCGGATCCTCTTCGGTGCCGTGTGAGAGCAACGCGAAATCAGCGGTCCACAGCTGATCTGCGGTGGGGGTGGGGAAATCTGGCAACAAAGGCTCTCCAAGCAATCGCTCGTAGCTCTTGGCCATAAGTGTTACTTGCTGCACTACCGCATCCTCAGATTTTACTATGGTCATCGAACTAATCCGTCCTTATCTTCGACGAGTGTATGGGAGCCGTCTGGTAATTTCCTGAACCCGAGTTTGCGATTAATACACCGCGGCATTTCATCTGCCGAATGCGACACGAAGAGCAGGCGCGTCGATGTATTTTCAACAATGCGATCGACACTGCGGAGCACAATTTCTAGGTAATCATTATCGAGACCGACACAAGCCTCGTCGAGTACCAATATTTTAGGCGATTTCACCATAGCGCGGGCAAGTAGCACTAAGCGCTGCTGGCCAAAGGACAGTGACGCATAAGCGTGACCGGCAATGTCCGCCTGCCCGAGCGCGGCGAGCCACTGCTTCGCCAAATCTAACTGCTGAGCACTTGGCGTATCGTAGAGCCCTTCGGAGTCGAAGAAGCCGCTCATTACCACCTCCCCTGCCCGCCAGCCCTTTAAGTAACGATTGTGAAGCTCATTAGACACGACGCCGAACTGCCGTTTCGTCTCCCATAGCGTCTCGCCACTACCCTTACGACGACCAAACAACCACAGCTCCTGACCGTAACCCTTGTGACTATCGCCATCAATCAAAGCCAAGAGTGTCGATTTCCCGCATCCATTCGGTCCGGCGATCAGGATATTGTCCTTGGAATCCATCACCCAATTCACATCGCTAAGAATCACTTTCTCGCCATAATTTGCGGAGACTCCACGCAGCTCCAACAATGGCTTCTCAATATCATCATCCAATACTTCCTCGTCGGCCAACTTCCGCAGGAGCATTTCCAGCGCATCGGTATTCGGCTGTTTGTGTTCACTGAAGCGGCGATAAGCTTCAGTGGACTCCATTGCGGCAACTTCTCCGTGTGCAATCAAAGCCAATTCACGCCCTTGCGTTGACTGGATCGCTTCCATCACCACTATGCGAGTCGCACCTTCTAATCGATCTTGAGGTCGGCGACAGAGTTCAATAATTATCGACACTCGCGGTCGGTGGCGAGCTAATACGCCTCTGATCAAGGCTTGCGAATCAAGGTCTATGCTTGCGAGCGGATCGTCGAGGATAATTACTTGAGCATGATCCCCATGAGATGCGTATAACGCCCTAGCGATAAGCACCCGACGTATCTGGCCAGAAGAAAGATAACGAATACCGCGATCGAGTAAATCCCCGAGGTTGAGTGACGATACCAGTGAGTGAAATAACTCGTCGTCCTGACAATTCTCGGAACGCGAATCTCGAATCATTACAGTGACTATTGTCCCCACGTCTATCGCGCGTGATTCGAATTCGCTGATATCGTGTCGATTCTCTCGCTCCCAAATTCTTTGTTGTTCCTCGAAGGAAACCCAGTGGACGTCACGTCGCGGTTCGAATCCTTCAGACACTGAAAGCGAGTCACTCGTCACTCTCTGAATACCGCTAAGAACACGCGCCAGCATAGTTTTACCGGCGCCGTTACCACCAACCACACAGTAATGTTCTCCACAAAACAGATCCAATTTATCGACGATGAGCAGGCAAGCTCTGTCGATTCGAAGACTTAAAGAGTTCAGGCTAACAAGAGGACTAAACATTCACTCACGCCCAAGCACGCGTTTTAGCAATCGCTTCATGCGAGCTAATAACTCATTTTCTGGCAAAGTAAATGACTCGGTCGCCGGGATCCAGAAAGGACGTCGCAAGGCGGGGCCCTCAGCGGTGCTATTCATCGGTGTGTAATAATCACAGCCTTCGAAATAATAATGAGTGACTTGCGAATGACGACTGCGAGAAAGATCTGTTTGTGCGGAACCTCCGTGAAGGAGATTGGCGTGCCATAACAAGGCTTGGCCTCGTTTTATCGTTCCGTACTCGGGCGTCAGTCCTTCTGCTTCCACCACTTCCTGGATATGCGATTCGTAATGGCGGTAGTTTTGATAACCCGGTTCGAGATCAAAATCTTGCATCGAATATTCATGGAGGCGGTGGCTACCCGGATAATACTGCAGAGGACCATTATCTAGATCCATATCTTCGAGCGCTACCCAGACACCCGCCATGAAACCACTCGGTATCGAATTGAAGTGCACCGTATCGGAATGTGTGAGCTGCCGCGTCCCAATGGGAAAATTCAAGGTCTGAAACGGCAGCGCTCGACGACCGAATAACTGCTCGAGCGCAGCAAGCGCGATAGGCGCTACAGCCAACTGACGCACTTCGTCGATCTGTTTCCATGCATCCTGCACACGAGTGGGTGACGTGGGGTTTTCTCGATGATTGGCCGGATACAATGGCTCGACCTGTTCGAGCAATCGGTTGATAAACCCCTCTTCAATATCCAAGTCTAAAACGATAAACCCCTTCTCTTCGAATTCCGCCACTTGTTCGGCACTTAGAGGGGGGGCGGTTTTTACATAATCGGGTGTTGTCTTCATTTTCCATGATCAGCCGTTTTTTTGTTGCTCGCTCATTTCCTACAACCAGGGAAACTAGTCGCGCTTATCGTTGTCGTTCGGGTTTATTCTATCAACGCATATAGGATGCGCCATTCACATCAATCACGGCGCCTGTAGAAAACTCAGCACCTTCAGATGCGAGAAACAGAACCGCGTGGGCGACCTCTTCTGGTTCTGCCACTCTATTGAAAGGACTCTGTGATTTAATTTCGGCACCCTCACTACTCTCTAAACGCGCTTTTGTGAGCTCGGTATTAACGAATCCCGGCGCCACTGCTCCAACAAATATCTGATGTGGTGCCAGAGCAATGGCTAATGACTGGCTCAGAGAGGTTAGTCCAGCTTTACTCGCACCGTAAGCTGGCTTGATCGGTTCACCTCGATAGGCTCCGCGTGATGTGATGTTAACAATTCGCCCCCCTCCCGAGGCAATCATGTGCTGAGCGACACAAAAGCAAACATTCGCTGGCCCGATAAGGTTTGTTGCGAGCGTCCTCTGCCAGGCGTCTTGCCAGTCCGCATAAGTCGTCGACTCGATGGGGTGATAAATCCCAATTCCGGCGTTATTTACGACGATGTCTATTCCACCTAAACTCTCGCGTGCCTCTTCGACAGCGAGACGAACCTGTTCGGCATCTGCTAAGTCTGCACAGTGTAAGCTATGTCCCTCACCGGCAAGTGCGGCGAGTGCTTTCATCGCCGGCTCCTCGTTACTGCGATAGACAATCGCGACGCGTGCGCCACGTGCAGCGAACGCTTTAGAGATGGCGAATCCGATACCGCGCGAACCGCCAGTAACTAGAACTTTCTTATTAGTAAACTTCAATGCTCATCCTCAATCAGGAAATGTCATCCATTTTCGCGAGCCTGCCAATTAATTCCTCGACACGCGAGCTATAGCCCCACTCATTATCGTACCAACTGTCTGCGGCACCACGGTCGAACGGGCCACCGTGGCGGGTATTGTAGTTGTCTCTTGCGTCTGACTTCATGTTGCTCCCCTTTTATGCTGTTGTTTCAATCACGATAACGCAACCGTAAGTTATGCCAGATTTTGCTGTTGCGTATGTGTATGACTCGACGAATGTGCGCTCGCCCTCATTCCAAGAGCGCAATGGAGAGCCGTCTGGTGCTTTTCCGATTACTACTGAATTTGTTACTGGGTGGTGCATTTTGAAATCCCCTTTGTGTGTTGCGATGAGTTAATTTTAAACACACCACAACACACGTCAAGGATTATTTTCTAGGGGTTTTCCCTAGTTTTTGGCCATTGCCTTTTCGATTAGGTAAATTACCTGTCCAGTGAAAGACCGTTGCTCTGCCTTGGCCAGCGCGGTGA
>JALQUB010000047.1 GCA_023268635.1 Pseudomonadales bacterium | reverse complement strand
GTCTCATCAACAGGAATGGTTTGAAAACTTTGTAAGAGAAGCTGAATGAGAATGAGATGGCCGTCGACAGCAATGAAGATAAATGTCGAAAGGATAATGAGAAACTGCGATATTACCGGCACATTACCAAGGCTTGGATCGACTAAACTCGCCATGCCCAAACCCATCGAGTTTGAGATTGCCTGACCACCCACGGCAACCGCGCCGTTAACTATCTGAAGAAGGAAGCCGGCGAATACGCCTACAAATATTTGCATGATGACGAGCGTCATTAGTTCTACGAATGCGAGACCTTGAGTATCGAAGGTTATCGACTCGACGACCGCAAAGGTCAGTATCGCGCTGAATAACACACGAAAACGAACATTAAAGGTTTGCAAGGAAAAAATCGGTGCTGCAAGCATGAACGCAGACACGCGCGCGAAAGGCAGCACAAAAAGACTTAAGTAGGTAACGACTTCTGATACAAGAAAATTCATTATTGAATTAACGACGGAATCGTTAGCATTAGAGTTTGAAAATGGTCTATCAGCAAACCGATTTGCCAATTACCAACGAATAACAATAAAAGCACGAGCACTATAAGCTTTGGGATGAAGCTCAGTGTCATTTCCTGCACTGATGTCGCGGCTTGCAGAATGCCGACAACCACACCCACGACCAAGATCCCGAGAAGCAGTGGACCCGCGATGAGCGCGGTAACCCAGAGTGCCTCCTGTCCGAGTGTTACCACGTCGCTAATAATCATATCGAGAAACTCGCGGTGAGAGACTGCATAATAAGTATCCAGCCATCGGCTAAGACGAATAGCATGAGCTTGAATGGCATCGAGATCATCATCGGTGACAACATCATCATACCCATAGACATGAGCACGCTTGCGACTACGAGGTCTATAATTACAAACGGAATATAGATCAGAAAGCCAATAGTAAACGCTGTCTTTAACTCAGATGTCATAAACGATGGGATAAGTATGCTCAAAGGAATTTCTGACTCGTCCGTATAGTTAAAATCGGCAATATCCGAAAACACCATAAGGTCTGCCTCGCGCGTTTGAGTAAGCATAAAGCTGCGCACGGGAATAATCGCCGCATCAAGGGCGGCTTCGGCCGAAATCTCTTCTGCAACATAGGGCACAAACGCATCCTCATAAAGCGTCTCGAACACTGGTGCCATAATAAAGAAGGTAAGAAATAGAGCTATACCGACTAGTACGGTATTTGGTGGAGTCTGTGCGGTACCGATAGCCTGACGCAGCAGCGACATTACGATAATGATGCGTACGAAGGACGTCATCATAATCAGAATCGACGGCAGCAGCGTAAGTACCGTCATCAATATCAATACTTGAAGCGTTAAGCTGTATTCGGTTGCCCCGTTTGGATCCGAGCTTACATTGACAAGCGGAAGGCCGGTTTGTGCAAAAGCTGTGTCTGAAAAAACGATCGCGAGACCGCAGAGCACCACCGCTAGTGTTTTTAAGGGCTTTAGCGAACTGCTGCTTGTCTGGCTCGAACTGGAAAAACTCATTGGCTTAGATCCGTTTGCTGGACGGTATCCCTCGTCCAAATATGCTCAGTGCCTTCTTTCGACAACACTATCAGACTCAGCTTGCCTTCCGCTTCGAGCAGCACTGCACGGCGACCGAGCTCCAGGGTGAGTTGGTCGATCAGTTTGATCTTGCCAGAGGCGCCGTGTGTAAGAGGGTTGCGATATCGCCTGAGTAAAACGATAAAGAGAAAGAAGAGTGCTAGGACAAAGAGCAAAGAGCCCAGTACGCGCCCGAATCCGACAATTTCCACAGTGCACCCTTTTCGAGTATCAGCTCCGCAGCAACCGCTTCGCAGTGCCTAGGACATGAATTTGCGCTGCTTTAGCATGCAGCCTGTAGCTTACAACGACTTAAGCCTTTCGCTTTTTGGCACAACCTGCGTGAGGCGCATACCATAGCGGTCGTTTACCAAGACTATTTCGCCCTGAGCGACCAGGGTGTCATTGACAAGCAGGTCTAATGGTTCGCCGGCTAAGCGATCGAGTTCTACGACCGAGCCTTGAGTGAGACGCATTAGGTCGCGAATTTTCAGAGAAGTCCTCCCGACTTCAATAGATATCGTCACTGGGATATTTTTCAGTAGCTCTGAATCGAGACTAATGCCTAATTCCCCACCCGCTGGCTTGCCTATTTCGGGATCAATGCCGGTGTTTAACAAAACGTCATCGCTGCCGGTTGTATTCTCTTCATTACTCATTTTGACTTCCTTCGCGAGACTGACTGGTCTCAGCGGATAAATTACTCTTTTTTGTTGAGGCTGCTCATTTGATTGATCTGAAGCGCCACTTTGCCCGCCACTTCACCTATGGCGGCCGTGAAGACCTCTATATTGTCGATAGTCACAGACGCCTCTTCGAATACTTCGATGGGTAGCATCTGGCCTTCACGAAGGCTTGTCAGTTGTCCGTAGGTTAGGGACAACTCGGCAATCTTTGCTCTAAGTAAGAGGGGGACATCGAGTGCAGCGTCGTTTAATTGCCTTTCCCAAGCTGAATCCTGCTCGTCTTCGTCATCACTCGTTTGAACTCGGCTTCGTAGAAGATCACGCGCGGGTTTGAGTAGTGAGAAAGGCTGAATTATCTGCAGATAACCTTCGACATCATTTGCGAGCGAGAAATTAAACTTGCTCACGAGCATCAACTCATCGTCGTCAGCAATCTGAGCAAACTGGGGATTAACCTCAGAACTTACGCGCTGGAAATTCACCTGCATTATTGGCGACCAAGCGTCTTTTAAGGCCGCGAAGACTATGTTCATCAAAAGATCAATAATTGACGCCTCGGTTGGCGTAAAGATCCGCGTTGGCGTGATGTTGTCGATGCCCTTGCCAAAGCCACCGAAGAAACTGTCGAGAGCAGAAAAAATAATCTTCGGCTCGATGACGATTAGTGACATACCGCGCAGCGGATCCATTTTGACTGTGTTGATTGATAACGGCGCAGCCATATTGGCGATGCTCTTTTTAAAGGTAGTAATTTCTACCTTCTCGGGCGCAATCTTTGGCGTCGTTCGCAGCACGTCAATGAGGCCCATGCGAAGTTGGCGAGCGAATCGCTCGTTCACGAGATCTATAGCACCCTGATTAAATCCAAGAGAGCTGTCTTCGCTCGCGAGATCGTGCGCAATCACCTGTGTATCGCGCGAGCTAGCGTTGATTGGCACATTACTGCCATCGAGACTCGTCTCCGCGATCGCATCGAGCTCTTCGTCTGTTAATCCTAGTGTTTCTTCAACCATGGGTCTTGCTCATTTAAACTACGGTTAATGACGCAGTGTAGTTACTGCATCAAAAATTCTGTAAACAGAACTCTCTCGATGCCGCCGAAATCCTCCGCTGCCTCAAGTTCCGAGTTGATCACGAGACGAAGCTCTTCCGCCATCGTGGTGCGAAAATCTGGCGCCATTGACTGCTGTTCATCGACAAGCGAAAGCCTGGCTAGAATCGCCGCACGGATAGACGGCTCATGCTTAGTCACATTATCTATAACTAGCTGGTCATAATGAGTCATCACAGTAATCGAGATCTGCATAACCTTTCGTGAGTTTGCTAGATTAGCTGTAAATGCCGCTGGCATCTGATAATAAAGAGTTTCTAAGCGCGAAGGGTTTGGTGTCTCAAGCAGCTCAGGAACTACGGGCTCAGCTTCTCCTTCGCCCTCTGCTTCGCCTTCTTCGATCTGTGCTAACTCGGCTTGCAGCTGATCTTCTTGGCTAAAGAAACCAGTTGCGAACAAGGTGCCGATTACCGTGCCGACAGTAAGAATGATGACCCCAAAAACAATGCCTATGATGAGTAACCAGGGCTTCTTAGCCTTAGCTTCGCCCTCGGCTGCTACGTCTTCACTCATAGTGAACTCCTTACTCTAATTTTGTTTTTCTATTTTGGCTCAAACGTAAGTGTCTAGGCCATCTGAATTATCACTACTGGCTCTTGGCTTTAAAGGTTCCGCTTCTATGGCAGTTTCAGTAGCGACCTGTTTGGCAGACGCTTTGTTATGTGCGTTTGCCGCGCTACCTTCATGTTTGCTTTGACCATGCGCGTTGACATCTACACTAACGTCGGCGAGCGAATTGCCTAACAAGGCCTCTCGAAGACCGCTTGAGTTCGATTGCAGAAGGCGAGTCGTTTCAGCGCTTTCGCTGCTCATGCTTACCCTAAGGCCGGCTTCTTCTGAGTAAACGAACTCTACATCAACCTGGCCGTAATTTTCTGGAAATAGGCTGATTGATATTTTAGTCGGGCCGCTGCCTAAGCCCCTAGCCAAATGCGGGTTAATTCTAGACGCGATACCCTGTGGTAGGTTCGCTATCGACACGCGCTGATTTGCCGCGTCATTAGCCTTGGTGTTGGTGCCTTGACTGACGTTGAGTTCGAGCTCTTGCAGATTGATCTCTGTCTCACGTTCTTGAGTGAGCGTCGAACTATCTCGCGCTTGTTTAGCATGGTTAACTATAGGCGCAAATGCAGTGCCGAGCGGATTAGTCTGTAAAGGCGGGTTCACACCGCCAGACTGCGAGCGGATTTCATTGACCACGACATCTGCAAACTGCTGCTTGAGCGCTGCGGTATTTATCTCAGACTTTATCTTCGTCGTCGACGCTATAGCACCGGCTTCCTGAAAGCTTGCTAACGCCTTGCGTTGTTGCTGAGCCTTTTCGAGCAACTGTGCGTCTATTGGTGCTGCCGTTACGGCAAGCTGTTCGCTGCGCTGTGCTGAAAGCTGCTGGTTAGCCTGACCTGCCTCGGTTTTTGTTTGTGCAATAGCTTGCGCATGAGTTGCGCTCATTGCCTGCGATTCAGTGGCTGTTTGACCTAATAGACCGATATTATCGAAACGCGCTGGGCGCTGCGCTTGGGCATAAGTAGCAGCCGCTGATTCAATTCCCGTAGCGGTAACCTGTTTGCTATTCTGTGCGTGTGCGTTGCGGTCAGATCGCGTCGACTCGATAGCACTCTTTAATTCAGATGCGCGGCTTAATGTGCTCGCGTTGTCAGTAACCGTAGCAGTGCTATTCGTTGCGGCCGAATTAATCGAAGCGAGTTGCGCTGAGAATGCACTCGCGTTGGTCATAGCTGAATTCGATGCTTCTATGTGCTTCGCGCTCGCTGAGGGCGTGTCAGGAATGAATTCACTCGCGCCATTGCCTCGGCCCATCTCGGCAAGTAGTCTCGCCGTTTCGCGGTTCCCATATTCGGGGCTGTCGTCATTTTTAGAGACTGACGATTGGCTTATTTGGTTTAACCGACTGGCAAATTCCTTCTCGATCCGATTACTTGCTCCCTCGTTTGGCTTACGAGCCGTATCTGGGCCCAGTAAGACCGCACGCGAGTCTTTTAACTTAGTAATGCGAAGCGCATCGTTTGTAAGGAGACTCGTAAAGGGGTTGCTTTGCTTCTCGTTAGTCCGCTGTGTCAGATCCGCTTGTGACTTTGACACGACGTCTGGCTGAACAGCCGCGCGGGAAGATTCTAACCGCGCCTGCAGAAAGGCTATCAGTCCCTGAGCGCCCATAGCTGCAGCATCGCGTTCGATACGCGATTGCGACACTTTGCCAGCATCGCTCTCAGAATTCCCTTTCCTCAAATCCTGCAACTCTTTTAGCTCGGCCAGCAGACCTGTAGCGGCTATAGCCGAATTCGACTCAAGCGCGCTATCGCGCGATGTCGTACTCGCCTCACCTTGCATCGCCTTGAGATGAGCAAGTAAATCATTCGCAGGTGAGGAAAGTGGCGTAGTGGCGCCACTTTCTACCGCTTCTGCCACTTCGGCTGCCACTTTCCCGGTAATGCCTGCCGCGGCGAGATTCGAAAGAATGGCGCCAAAGATGCCCTCTGAACCAGCAGTCTTACTGGCTTTGGCAGAATGAGTGGACCCTAGCTCTTTTACAATGTCGCCGAGGTCGTATTTTGAGGAAATATTCATAGTCGTAAATTGCTCGATTTTTTATGCTGTCTTATAGGTATTAGCAATTACTGTACCAATTCCCAAGAGATCGACTATCTACAAAATTCATGTCAGTAATCTGACAGCTATCGACTCGTAGCCGAGGTCACAAACTGCTGCAATGCCATTGCGTCACTGAGTGCCGTGTTGCGCTTTTCTTTTGTGGTGCTTAACTTTTCCTGTTGCCGAGCGCCAATTTTATTGTATTTAAGACGCTCCATTTCGTGATGAATCACCTTGGCACGAAGGCCGTCAAGGCTATTACCCAGTTCGGTATGCACCTGCCTGAGGTTTGCCTGCGCCGAGGTGAGCTGTGAGATTAGGTTCATGCTGTGATGCATAACCCTGAAGTCGGCTTGGCCTACACTAGCCTCGCGGATACGTGCCGAATAC
>JALQUB010000074.1 GCA_023268635.1 Pseudomonadales bacterium | reverse complement strand
CCCATGCCTAAGTGTGGTTCTTTCTGCTTCTCCTGTGGCCGCACCGAAATCATCGACTCGAATACCCTATCCTTCATCGACTCCGGGAGATACGGCCCCGAGTTAGAAACCTTCACCGAGATGTGATCTCTAAGCATTTTACACTCGAAGACGATCGGCTGACCCGGGTAACTGAACTCGACCGCGTTCGCCGCGAGCTTGTCCAATAGTTGCGCCACGAATTCTGGCACCCCATTTATGAATAATTTCCCTTCCTCGTTGACAAGTTCAAACTTGGTTTCAGGGTAGGCAAGTTTATAACCCTCGACGCAGCCATACACGACCGCGCTGATGTCGATTTTTTCCTTATCCGAGGTTTGCAGCATCTGTTCGAGACGCGTCGCCTCACTCATCGCCGTGAGAATTAAATTCAAGCGACTGATGCCTTCCTCAGCACGCTGCACATACACCGCCGTGTCTTCGTCTTTGCTGATCATCGCAAGATTCTCAATCGAGCTGCGCACCACCGTCACCGGTGTGCGTAACTCATGGGATAAGCGCGACGACATGTTTTCTAGATAACTTGTATACTGAGACAGCCGTTCAACAATGCTCGCAAAACTGCGCGACAAGTCACCAATCTCATCAGAGTTTCCCGATGGCACGATCGTATTCTTCACCCTGCCCGAATCATCGATGATGCGTTCCGCTTGGTTTCTCAGGCCACGAATGCGCGTGGAAATCCGAGAAGCGAACAGGAACAGGCCGAGTACAACAACCAGCATTACCGCGAGGATAGTGTTGAATAGAGTCTCTAAGGCTTGGTTGCGGAATGTGCGCAGGCCGTTCATATTCTGATCAACGACCACCGCGCCCAGAACCTCACCGTCGGCGAGGATAGGATGCGCCGCCTCGAGCAGCCGCGTCTGGGTATTCGCGAGGGAGCGGAACTGCGTGTACGCCTCACCGTTTAACGCCGCATCGATGTGTGCGCCTTCCCGAGTCACGCCCGAGTAAAGCTCATCGAAGAAATCGTTGCTCGGCTTCGTCAGGATTTGATAATAAACTGGATTGAGAATTTTCTCTTGGATAAAGGCGAAGATTGAATTTTCGGTCGCCAAGCTATCGGCCGGCGCGAGTGCAAGACCCGTCGCCGTTTGAATATCCCCGGCCGTCAACAGCACACGCCCGCTGCGGTCCACGACTTGAATACGCGAATTAGATTGACCCATCCCTGCCACGATGCGATCAATCTCCGGGGTCGGCAATCGCAGCGAACCAAGATCCTCGATGGTCGCGGTGTCGTAGGTCGCAATTGCCGTAGACATCGCCCGGGTATCCGCATCATCGACATCGAAAAAGGCGAAGCCTAGGCGTGAGCCGAGCATATCAAAAGGGATTTGTAATTCAATTTCGTAGCCTTCATTGGTCTCATACCATTGGCCACTGATGCGCTCTTCGTGCACGGGGTTTGAGAAATTTTCGTCGACACTGAACGGATATAAAAATTCTGGCTCATGCGGCGCGACGATAAAATGGTTCACACCATTGCCCTCACGATTCAGCATCGAGATGCGGAGGAAGTCGGAACGGTTCACCCGCAAGCTGTCACGGCTGCGATACACAACTTTGTCGTCTCTCACTTTAAAATACGCGTAGAGAGAGCCGTTGTGCGAACCAACCATCATGCGATAACTCAGCGTATCCGGTCGATCGTAATAACGCGACGGCGTGAGCTGGGTGCGTAAATAAGCGCTGTCGTCGTAAGCGACTTCATAGCGTTGATATTCGCCCCAGTCCACGAGCGATCCGTCGTTCAGAGACAGCGGTGAGAAGATTGGATAAACGTATAGGTCTTCGGTTCTTCTTGCCGGTGAATAACTGCCTTCATCGAAAAGTTCTGGACGTTCATTGAGCGCGGTTGCGAGCGCTTGCGCGGTGCCTAATACCGTCTGCTCCTGACCGCGACGCAAATAATCCTCCATCTCGAGGATGTATTGATAACCGAGCCAAGGGATGACGAGCAGGAACGCCGACATGAAAACGAGTTTCGATCGAATCCCGAATGGATTGCGGCTCACCTTAACATTCAAGCTAGGCGGCCTCTTCCGTTATGTTCCAACGATAACCCATGCCGTAGACCGTTTCGATGCAATCGAAATTTTCGTCGAGTGCGAGAAATTTTTTGCGAATGCGTTTGACGTGTGAGGTGATAGTGCTGCCATCGACGAAAATTTTCGACTCCTGCATGAGTACCTGTCGACTCTTCACATGACCAGGATATTTCGCGAGCGCATGCACCATCCAAAATTCGGTGACGGTCAGTGCGACCGGCTGTCCATCCCAGGTCACCGTGAGGCGACCGATGTCGAGCACCATCTTGCCTCGGTGCAACAAGCTCTCGGGTGATGGCGGCTGATCGGCGACATCTTGTCGGCGAAACAGCGCCGCGATGCGCGCGGTGAGATGCGGCAGGCTGATATCTTTTGTTAAGTAATCGTCCGCCCCCATACGCAGGCCACTGACCGTATCGAAATCATTATCCCGAGCTGTCAAGAATATGAAAAGAACTCGCGCCGTCGCCATAATTGTCAATGATGACAAAATTTTGCTTACTCACTGCGTAAGCCATGGCAAGGAGTATCATGTTTTTCCTGGAGGCGGCGTGAAAAATGGCGAGACAGTTGAAAAAGTAGTTTTGCGCGAAGTCTAAGAGGAAGCATCGCTTGAAGTAAAGATAGAAAAATTACTTTATCATCACATTTATGATGACAACACCGAACATTTTTTCTATCTTTACCGATATGCTTCCGGTGAGCCCAAACTTGGTGATGGAAATGAAGCGCGAGATACGGAAAAAAGTAACGATAATTTTTACAATCCGGTTTGGTATGAAATAAAAGGTCTGCCGCAATTACTTTTATATCCGCTTGAAATTCGTGATTGGTTTATTGAAAATGCGAAGACTGATTTTGAAAATGTGCCGAGGGAAGCAAAATGAAAGTATCGGAATTGCGACAGTTATTATAATTGGCAACGAAAAATTTTTAACCTCCCGCGAGGGCGCGGCGGAAGGGGGTTCAAGGGGGGATTCCACCAGAGGGAAGGGGAGGCGGTCAGTTCCGTTCAAAAAATGTTCGAGTGGAGTTGTATAATCCCACCATACCAAAACCCTCTCGATGAGCGATCTGTTCGCGCTTCATCGAGAGGGTTTGTGTTTGAGGCTGGTAAA
>JALQUB010000007.1 GCA_023268635.1 Pseudomonadales bacterium | reverse complement strand
ACCGGTAGCCAGGCGGGGATGATGACCAATGCCGAGCACGGGAGGGCACGCATTGTTGACGTGACGCCAACAAGAGTTCGCGAAGCGCTCGACGAGGGGGCTATCGCCATCGTGGCGGGTTTTCAGGGCTTCAACACCGACTCCAAAGACATCACCACTCTGGGTCGAGGTGGCTCCGACACGACGGCAGTCGCCCTCGCAGCTGTGTTGGGCGCTGAAGTGTGTGAAATCTATACCGACGTTGACGGGGTTTTCACCGCAGACCCTCGTATCGCTCCTCGGGCTCACAAACTCGATTTTGTCAGCTATGAGGAAATGCTCGAGCTTGCAGCATCGGGAGCAAAGGTGCTCTATATTCGCGCCGTCGAGTTTGCGCGCCGTCACGGCGTGCCCCTACACGTGCGCTCATCGTTTGGTGAATGGTCAAGTTGCCGAAGACACCTTCGGTAACGGCGCTATGGCGATCTTAAAAGACATTGAGCATGTGCAAATCGTCGCCTGCGGCACCTCCTACCATGCCGGTATGGTAGCCCGGTACTGGCTCGAATCGATGGCTGGGGTGTCTTGTAATGTTGAGATTGCCTCAGAGTTTCGCTACCGCAAATCGTTTGTGCATGCTAATAGTTTGCTGGTGACTATTTCACAGTCGGGTGAAACAGCTGACACGCTTGCCGCTTTACGGTTATCGAAAGAACTTGGCTATCGCGGTAGTCTGACCATTTGTAACGTAGCGACTTCGTCGATGGTGCGCGAATCCGATCTGGCTTATATGACTCGTGCGGGCGCTGAAATTGGCGTTGCGTCGACCAAAGCGTTTACCACCCAGTTAGTCGGTTTACTGATGTTGGTATTGGCTATTGGCCAGCACCGCGGTCTCTCTGAGCCCCATCGCACAGCGATTGTGAATGGCCTACAAGCGTTACCCGCCAAACTCGAAGAAGCGTTATTGTTGAGTGACGAAATTGAAGCGTTAGCGCCCGAATTTGCGGATAAATTTCATAGCTTATTCTTAGGCCGTGGCAGCCAATACCCAATTGCTATGGAAGGCGCATTAAAGCTCAAAGAGATCTCCTATATTCATGCCGAAGCCTACGCCGCTGGCGAGCTAAAACATGGTCCATTAGCGCTGATTGATGCCGACATGCCAGTGATTGTGGTAGCACCGAACGACGAGCTACTAGAAAAATTGAAATCGAACGTGGAAGAAGTGCGCGCTCGCGGCGGTATTATGTATGTGTTTGCCGATAAAAACGCTCACTTTAAGAGTGACGCGACCATGCGGGTTATCAATGTCAGCCATTGCGATGAATTGATAGCGCCTATTGTCTACACCATTCCGCTACAACTTCTGTCGTACTTTGTTGCCTTAATCAAAGGCACTGACGTGGACCAGCCGCGTAACTTGGCGAAATCGGTTACTGTAGAGTAGTACAAAATAGTGAATTAAAGAGAGGAAATTATGGAAGGATTAGCAGTAATGGGATTTGTTTTTGGGATGGTTGGAGTGGTTGCACTCGTTCGTTTGGAAAAACTAACAAAGACCCTAAAAGAAAAAGGAATTCTCGAAGAGGATTACAAGGAAGAGTAAATCACTGTTTCAAAACACTCAGTAACAGTGGAGTAATTTTTGTTATATAAAATAATCACCAAGCAAGGGTTGATTTAACAAAAACTGCGTGGTAAACATAGATTTACTTAACCAAGAGCAAATACATGTTAAAAAATTCGTTCGTACTTATTATTAACCTCCTCCTCGTGCGTCTCATCAGTCGCGCGGGAGCTCCCATTTGTGAAAGTTAATTAAGTAACGAAGTAAACAAAAAAGCCCCGCCAACCGGTCGGGGCTTTTTTATTTCCCGATCTCGGCGGCCAAAAACACAGCAATAAAATGGCAAGCACGAGGACCAGCAATGACCAGCGCAATTGATGACCGTATATGGATTTTTGACACCACCTTGCGTGATGGCGAACAAGCCTTGCGGGCCAGCTTGAGTAAAAAACAGAAAATTCAAATTGCCGAGGCGATCAGCCGCTTAGGGGTTGATGTGATGGAGCTTGGCTTTCCGGCATCGTCACCGGGTGATTTTGATGCGGTGCAAACTATTTCTCGCAGTATCAAAGGTCCGGTTATGTGCGGTTTAGCTAGAGCCGTGCCAAGCGACATTCAAGCCTGTGGTGAAGCGTTGCAATATGCTGAACGTAAACGCATACATACGTTTATCGCGAGTTCACCGTTACATCTGCAGTACAAGCTTCGTAAGACCTTACAGCAAGCTACTGAGCAAGCCGTTGCCAGTATTAAATTGGCGCGCCAGTATACTGACGATATTGAGTTTTCCTGCGAAGATGCCGGGCGCACGCCAATTGATGATTTGTGTTATATGGTTGAACATGCCATCAGCGCTGGCGCTACTACCATTAATATTCCTGATACGGTCGGCTATACCATTCCTGCCGAGTTTGCCAACATTATTACCGAGCTGAAGAATAAGGTGCCAAATATCGACAAGGCGCGCCTTAGTGTCCATTGCCACAATGATTTGGGCTTGGCGGTGGCGAATAGTTTAGCGGCCATCGAAGCCGGTGCGCGCCAAGTTGAATGTACGATTAACGGCATTGGTGAGCGCGCCGGCAATTGTGCGTTAGAAGAGTTTGCTATGGTTTTGGCTACCCGCGCTGATAGCTATCGGCAGCACACCGCCATCAACAGCAATGAAATTTATCGCACCTCTCAGTTAGTCAGCCAAATTTGCAATATGCCCATTCAGCCAAACAAAGCCATTGTCGGCAGTAACGCCTTTGTGCACTCATCAGGTATTCACCAAGATGGCGTATTAAAAGCGCAAAACACCTACGAAATTATTACCCCAGAAAGTATTGGTATGCGCCCGAACCAGTTCAATCTTACCTCACGCAGTGGCAAGCATGTGATTAAGCATCGACTGAGCGAATTGGGCTATCGTGAGCATGACTATGATTTGGTTAGTTTGTACGAGAGTTTTCTGGAGCTAGCGGATAAAAAGGGTCAGCTTTTTGACTACGACCTAGAAGCCTTGGTATTTGCTCAATCGTTACAAGAGCTCGATGATCCTTACAGCCTCACCGGCTTGGTGACCGAGACCGACAGTCAGGGCCATGCCAGTGCAACGGTACAGTTAACCTGCCATGGTAAGCCACGCAGTCAGACTGCCAGTGGCAACGGCCCAGTTGATGCGAGCTACAACGCCCTGCAAAGCATTATTGACCAGCCACTTGATATCGTTAGTTATCAATTAAGCGCTAAAGGCAGTGGTGCTGATGCCCTGGGTCAAGTTGATATTACCGCTCGTTATGCGGGGCAAAATATCCATGGCATTGGTTTGGCGACCGATATTGTTAAAGCTTCGGCGCAAGCCTATGTGCATGTATTAAATACCGCAGCGCGCGCGGCGCAAGTTCGAGCTTTGAAGCAGCATTTACAGGCTGAAGTGCAGGAGCAGGCGTCATGAGTGGTTACAACATTGCGGTATTAGCGGGTGATGGAATTGGCCCTGAAGTAATGGCTGAAGCCATTAAGGTACTTGATGCGTGTGCCAAACGCTTTGATTTTAAACCACACTACCACTATGCCAGGGTAGGTGGCGCTGCTATTGATGCCGATGGCGAGGCGTTACCGCCTGCCACGTTGCGCGCTTGTGAGCAAAACGATGCGATTCTGTTTGGCTCGGTAGGCGGGCCGAAATGGACTCATTTGCCGCCCGAACAGCAACCAGAGCGAGCTGCGTTATTAAAACTACGTCAGCACTTTGACTTGTTTTGTAATATTCGCCCAGCCCGTTGGTATGTCGGGTTTGAGCACTTGAGCCCATTACGCCCAAGCATTACCAGTAAAGGTATGTTCAGGTGGTGAAAAGAATCGTCTGTTATTCGGTAAAATGATCATGCAAGACCACAACGTCTTAATCATGGACGAACCGACTAACCACATGGACATGGAGGCGATCGAGGCTCTTAACCTCGCCCTCGATTACTACGAAGGCACCTTGATTTTCGTGAGCCATGACCGCGAATTCGTTTCGTCACTCGCCGATCGAATCGTGGAAATCAAAGACAAGAAACTCAACGACTACCAAGGCAACTACGAAGAATTTTTGGCGATGCAATTAGCGGCGAAATAAATAGTCTATACTCAGCCGCAATGAGCAACGCACAAGACATCCTGCAATCTGTCTTCGGATTCCAGGCCTTCCGCCCCCCACAAGACCAAATCATCGATTCGGTCATCGCCGGCGATGATGCCTTGGTCATCATGCCGACTGGTGGCGGCAAATCCCTGTGCTATCAAATCCCTTCCCTTGTCCGCGAGGGTTGCGGTGTCGTCATCTCACCCCTGATCGCACTCATGCAGGACCAAGTTAGTGCACTACAACTCTTGGGAGTTCGCGCAGCTTTCCTCAATTCAACACTCGACGCGACCGATGCTGCAGAGATCGAGAGCAGCTTACGCCGCGGCGAGCTCGACCTCCTATACATCGCACCCGAACGCCTAAATCAGCCTCGGACCTTGTCGCTGCTGCGAGACTCAACTATCGCTCTGTTCGCAATCGACGAAGCCCATTGCGTGTCTCAGTGGGGACACGACTTCCGTGCCGACTACTTACAACTTTCGATCCTCGGTGAACTTTTCCCCGAAGTGCCACGCATCGCGCTCACAGCGACCGCAGATGAACGGACTCGCGGCGAAATCATTCGTCGATTGGGATTAGAACATGGTGGTCACTTCATCGCTGGCTTCGATCGACCGAATATTCGATACCGCATCGCATTGAAGCACAATGCCAAAAGCCAATTGCTGAAATTCCTCAAAGACGAACACCCCAACGACGCGGGCATCATCTACTGCCTCTCTCGCAAGAAGACGGAGGAGATTGCTCATTGGTTGACTCTGCAAGGGTTCAATGCCCTGCCCTATCACGCGGGGCTATCTACCCAGGTTCGCGCGACACACCAGTCGCGTTTCCTGCGAGAAGAAAAAGTCATCATCGTCGCCACCATCGCCTTCGGCATGGGCATCGACAAACCCGATGTCCGCTTCGTCGTTCATCTCGATCTACCGAAGACCATCGAATCTTATTATCAGGAGACGGGTCGTGCCGGACGTGACGGCCTGCCGGCAGATGCATGGATGATTTACGGCCTACAGGACGTCATCAAGTTAAGGCAGATGATGGAGTCATCCGAAGGCAGTGAAGAGCATAAGCGTGCTGAACAGCATCGTCTCAATGCGATGCTCGGCTTCTGTGAAATCACCTCGTGCCGCCGACAAGCGCTACTCGCTTATTTCGATGAGTATCTCGCCGAACCCTGTGGAAATTGTGACACCTGTCTAGAACCCGCAGACACCTGGGACGGCACCGAGTCGGCACGAATGGCGCTGAGTGCCGCCTATCTGACCGGCCAACGTTTCGGGGTAAACCATCTCATCGATGTGTTGCGGGGCTCAGAGGGCGACCGGATTTACCAGTTTGATCATCATAAACTCACGGTCTATGGCATTGGCACGGCGCTCAGCAATGACCAGTGGCGCTCTGTCTATCGGCAACTCGTAGCACGCGGTTTATTAAGCGTAGATCTCGATCGGTTCGGCGCTTTACGGCTCGAGGAACGTTGCCGTCCATTGTTGCGCGGGGAAGAAAAGATAGAATTACGCCGTGACATCAAGCAGAAGACTGCGAAGCGGCAGACGCGAACACCATTACCCTCCGATGTCGACGTCGCGTTGTGGGAAGCCCTACGAGATTGTCGCCGCGGCTTCGCCGAAGAACAAAATGTCCCGCCTTACGTCATCTTCCACGACAGCACGTTACAGGAAATGTGTGTCGCCCTACCTTCAACCCTAGAACGGCTAGCAGACATTAGCGGCGTGGGGGAACGCAAACTCGAAAAATATGGCCCAGCCTTTGTTCGCGTCATCTGTGACCATCTAGTCAATTAAAAGACATTCAGAAATTCTGCAACATTCTGTCACATTTGCGACATTGCTTTGCTCTCTCGCCTTTCGCTACCTTTATCTGCAATCATCCGGAAACACCCTTATCTACCGATTAGAGAAACATGCATTATGAGCAAGACTTCTCTTCTGGCTGGCTCACTGACTTGCCTCATCTTCATTAGTTACAGCTTTGGAGCGGAGCACAAAGCCATTGGTACGTTTGATTTTCCAACCTCTGGATCGCCTGAGGCTCAGGCGCATTTCGAACTCGGTGTTGGCTACCTACACAGCTTCGGTTTCACCCAAGCTCAACATGAATTCAAACTCGCCCAGGAGATCGAACCCGATTTCGCGATGGCCTACTGGGGCGAAACCTTCACCTACAACCATCCCTTTATCGGCGAATGGGACAGCCAGTCCCCAATGGCCGTCCTGAATAGACTCGGGGCAACGAGTGAAGCACGCCTTGCCAAAGCGCCCACCGCTCGGGAGAAAGGTTTTATCCGCGCCGCTGAGGCCTATGCCTTCACCCCCGGTAGTGTAGATGATCGTCGCAGCGCATGGATGAGTGCCATGCAAGAACTCTATGCCGCCTTCCCGAATGACGACGAAGTGGCTGCGTTTACCGCCGTATCGATGCTAGCAGGCGCCACCGCCGCCTACGAGATGAGCGATCGCCTCACCATGCGCGCAGGCGCAATCGCGCTCGGCCTATTTAAGAAAAATGAAAACCACCCTGGCGCCGCGCACTATGTTATCCACGCTTTCGATGACCCAATTCATGCACCGATCGCATTGGAAGCAGCGTTCAAATATGCCGATATAGCACCGTCAGTGTCACACGCGCGCCACATGCCGACGCATATATTTATTCAACACGGCATGTGGCCCGAAGTCGCCAAGTGGAACGAGTCTGCTTTCCTCGCCGGCGCCGAGTTATGGCAACCCGGAGATCGCCCCAATGATCAAAACCACGCTGCAGATTGGGGCCAGTATGGCGACCTCCAGATGGGCAAGATAGAGCGATCAAACTGGTGGATCTCACAGGCGGAAAGCGTGTTAATAAACAATCCCGATGATGCGCGTTCTCAAGAAACACTACGAACGATGAAAGCTCGTCATATTATCGAAAGTCAGCGATGGCATTTGCAGCCACTCACCGAAGACATGAACGCGAATGAACTGCTCGCTCTCGGAATGAGTGCTGCCGCCTTAGATAAAACCAAACTCACCAATGATGTCGCAGTTCGTCTAGGCGAACTCTCCGTGGCGAATCCTCACGATGACGATCTCGCGATTATTCAGCATGAAATCGCGGGCATAGCCGAACTTGCGCGGGCGCGTAGCGGCCCACAGATCGACACCCGCCTCGAAAAATCGGCCATAGATCATTTCCTCGAAGCCCTCAAAATCACCGCCAAGCAACGCCTGCCGAATGGTGCTTCCAACCCATTGAAACCAGCACACGAGCTCGTCGGCGAAGCGATGCTTGCTAGTGGACAGACTGAATGGGCGGCCGAACTCTTTGACGAATCGCTGTTGCGCATGCCGCGCAGAGCGCGGTCTTTGCTCGGCGCCGCTCGCGCACATGCTAAATTAGGTCACGACGCTATAGCCTCACAACACTACCTGACACTTTTAGAGATGGTGGAAAATGATTCCGACTACCCGCTCGAAGAAGCGAGTGCCTTTGTCGCAATGAAGCCATAAACTACAATCGGTTCAGCCATTGAAATTACTAGTGACAATGATAGAGAGGCAATCCTCATGGCGGAGAATTCAGACTTAGCAGTAGCAGGCAATGGACTACTGAGCCGCAGATTACTACTTGGCCTAAGCCTCGGTGGCGCAGCCGCTAGCGCATCAAGCTCGCTATTGGGCGCCGAAGCAACCCGCTTCGTTATACCCGAATGGTCGAAGAAACCGGGCCCCGGACCTAGCGCCTACGGCCAGCCCTCACCCTTCACGACTGGCATCCAACGAGACCCTGGCCGCGCAAACCCACTCTACCCCGGGGGCGGCGCCTCTCGCACTCCGCTACACCAACTGCGTGGCACAATTACTCCAAATGGACTGCATTTCGAGCGTCACCATGCGGGAGTCCCCGCCATTGATCCAGCGGGTCACCAACTAGTCATTAACGGCCTGGTGAAAAAGAGCCTGAGTTTTAACTACGACGATTTAATTCGCTACCCAATGGTCTCACGCATCCAATTTTTAGAATGCTCGGGCAACAGCGGCGCACTATTTCGTGACAATCCACCTGATGGAACAGCTCAGAGCATTCACGGACTCGTGTCCTGCGCCGAATGGACGGGAATTCCACTGTCGGTATTACTCGAGGATGCCGGTGTCGACACCGCGGCTCAATGGCTTAGCGCTGTTGGCGCGGACGCCGCGAGCATGGGACGTTCGATTCCCCTCTCGAAGGCCCTCGACGACGTGATTGTTGCACTGTTTCAAAACGGCGAGCCATTACGACCCGAACAAGGCTATCCGATGCGCTTGTTCGTCCCAGGCTGGGAAGGTAATGTCAGTGTGAAATGGCTGACCCAACTTAAACTTTCTCGAGAACCTAGCCAATTCCGCGATGAGACGAGCAAATACACCGATACCCTAGCTGATCGCAGCAGTCTGCAATTTACCTTCCCAATGGGGGTGAAATCGATCATTACCTCACCCTCCGGCCATATGCAGCTCCGCGAGCAGGGCCTCTATCAAATCGAAGGCCTAGCGTGGTCCGGCGCTGGGCGCATTAGCAAAGTCGAAGTCAGCGCTGATGGAGGAAATAGCTGGGCCGAAGCATTGATCGACTCTCAAGCCGGCGACAAGTCGCTCGCCCGCTTCCGGCTACCTTGGCGCTGGAACGGTTCGGCCGCGAAACTTATCAGCCGCGCGACTGACTCATCAGGAGCCATACAGCCCACGCGAACGCAATTGCTGAGCGAGAAAGGCAATCTCGCGTTTTATCACTTCAATGCCCAGCAGTGTTGGGGAGTGGATACTAGTGGGCTAGTGAACAATGTCTACGTGTAAAGGAAAAGTAACGATGAATAGATCATTGGGATATGCTGCTCTCGTTATTCTGGTCTCCGCGCTGAATTTCACTGTCCACGCACAGGACAAAACCGCGGCCTTTTTCGAGTCGCCTGACTTGGGCAACGAAATTCAACAACAAGAGCTCGTCCCATTGGATCTTATCGCCTCGGACGAGAGCCCACTCCCCGCGGGTAACGGTACCGCATTCCAAGGCCGAGAAATTTATGCCGAGAAATGCGCAGCCTGCCATGGCGACGACGGCAAAGGCGGTCCTGCGAATCAGCCCCTCGTCGGCGGCAATATTCACTCCAGCGAATCACCTCTTAGGACGGTAGGCAGCTTCTGGCCTCACGCCACTACGCTCTTTGACTATATCCGACGAGCGATGCCCGCTAACGCCCCTAAATCGCTGAGCGACACCGAAGTCTATCAAGTCGTGGCTTACGTCTTGTATATGAACGGTCTGATCGATCAATACGCAATCATCAATGCGGACAGCCTGCCGCTACTGATCATGCCTAATGCCGAGGGCTTTATCGACATGAGTAAATGATTGACCAATGAACCATTCTGCCGCTTCCCATCGCAGGCGTTAAAAAGTAGACTGCTCGCCGATTTCATGCGGCGGCCAACGGCGACGTATTGCGCCAAAGCACACAGCAATTTGATCCCATAATTAAAATTCAAGAGAGAGTTTCATGCCTACGTTCCTAGCGCCGATGTTCGCGCGCGCACGCCGTGTTTTTCCTAGTCTTAGTCTGTTCTTTGTCGTATTAAACTTTCTAAGCAGCTCCGCACTCGCGCAGCATGATCTCAACATTTCTCGCATCGCTTCCAAACCCAGCTTTGCAGATTTCGAGAATATGCGCCCGAGCACCGATCTCGCTCGCTCGATGACTAAGGTCACCGACTTCACCCAGCGATTGCCCGATGACGGCGATCCCGCCTCGCAGCGCACGGAAGTTTATCTCGCGTATGACCAAGAGGAACTCCACGCCATCTTCCTCGCGTTCGACAATAACCCGAATCAAATCCGCGCGAATCTCTCGTCACGCGAAAATATCGATGGCGACGATATCGTGGAGATGGTGATCGATACGTTTAATGACCAGCGCGCCGCGTTCGCATTCCGTTCCACGCCACTCGGCATGCAGTGGGATGCTCGGTGGACCGAAGGCTCGTCAATCCGCGCGGGTTTCGACACCACGCTCGAAGCAGTGTGGGAGAGTGACGGCAAAGTAACCGAACAAGGTTATATGGTTCAGATGACAATCCCATTGAGGAGTCTGCGCTTCCTCGATGCGGAAGAGCAACTGTGGCGTATTCAATTTGGCCGAATAATTCCGCGACTCAGCGAAGAATCCTACTGGCCACCCTATCTCATCGACAAAGAAGGTCGCCTGAATCAAACGGCGCCGATGACGGGAATCAGCAATGTCTCGCCTGGCAATAACTCCCAGATCGTGCCTTTTATTTTCGCGCGTGAGGTCGACTCACTGAAACCGAACGCGATCGGTGGTCCAGCATTCCAGAGAAGCTCTGAACAAGACGTAGGATTGGATGCGAAGTTGGTTTTCAATGATTCGATGGTGCTAGACATCACGCTTAATCCTGATTTCTCACAGGTCGAATCCGATGAGCCGCAAGTGACCCTCAACGAACGCTTCGAGGTACAATTCCCCGAACGCCGTCCGTTCTTCGTGGAAAACGCCGACTTTTTCGCCACCGACTCTAATCTAGTCTTCACCCGCCGTATCGTAGATCCCGATGGCGGTGTTCGTTTCACCGGCAAAACCGGTGACTACGGCTTCGGCTCCATTCTCATCAACGACATTGCTCCCGGCCTCAACCGCCAAGAAGGTGACCCACTCAAAGGAGAGAAGGCAACCATCGCGATTCTGCGAGGCTTCAAAGACATTTCAACTCAAGATCGTATCGGCTTCCTCGTCACTGATCGTGAATTTGCCGATGGCTACAATCGAGTCGCAAGCGTCGACGGTCGTTTCCGCATCAATGACAACTGGCTCACTCAAGTGCAAGCTGTCGGCACCGAGACTGAACCATCCAGCGGCGGGGAGGCAAAGACCGGTTACCAGCGCAACATACAGGTGAATCGTGTAGGACGCATGCTTCAGAATCACACGCATTACATCGCGACTACGAAGGATTTCCGAACAGAGCTCGGATTCCAAAATAGGTTTTTCAAAGCGGATACTGACGGCATCCACCAACGCGTAGGATTCGATTTCTTTCCCGAGGGATCCGCACTGAACTCTTGGAATACTACAATTTTCGGCGTTTACCTGGAAGACACCGAAGGGATGAAACTGTTTTCACAGTTAGGACCAAGCTTTGACTTCAATTACGACACGACGAGCTTCGGAATAAGCGTTACCGAGTACGACGAAGTATTGAGACCACAAGACTTCCCCGGCCTCGCGAGTAACCATGCCTACAACTACGAGGACTGGCAGATCAGTGCAAGCAACAATGCACTCAAAAGCCTCGAAGTCGAAGCACGCTATCGCAGCGGCACAAGCCTCAACGTAGTTCCTCCCCGTGGCTCACTGCCGAGCGTCGTCGACAGCAGCCGCCTTAGCGTTGACGCGCTTTGGCGACCAATCGATAGATTGCGCGTATTAAACACGCTCCTCAACACCGAATTCGAGACTCAGTCTGGAACCAAAGTTTTCTCGAATCTGATTGCACGTAGTAATTGGAATTATCAGTTTACAAAGGAGTGGTCGCTACGCTTCATAGCGCAGTATGATGAAACTGACGCTGGCCCGGCGACGCGCCTAGTAGACGACGAGAATCTCAATTTCGACTTACTTCTGCGCTACGTCATCAATCCATGGTCAGCTTTATTTATAGGCTACAACAGCAATCAGAGTAACTTCGATATCGTCGATATGGAGGGCGAGCGCGAGCTTGTTATCGCTAATGACTTGAGGAAAGATGGCGAGCAGTTCTTCGTCAAGTTCAGCTATCTATTTCAGCGTTAAGCGCTAAACCTCCCAAAGCCACGCCCGTGTAACAATTTATCACACGGGCACGGCGCCTGCGACCTAATGCCGCAGCCTCCCGCGTTGGCTGGACCGCTTGATGGGTCTATACTGTGGCTAATCGAATTACACCTATTTTCAACTCAGCGAACAGCGGAGACGCGGCTCATGAAGACAACATCAAAACAATTTATGCGTAAAGCCATCACGCAGCTAGGTGTGGGATCACTCACCTTCGCACTGGCCTCAAGCTCAGCCTTCGCACAACCCAGTGCAGCGGCAAAAGATGCTTACCCCGAAGTCAGTGCTCTCTTCAACGCCTTCGACGTCACACAGGCGCAAATGTTTGAAGAAATAGCCAAGATCAATGAAAACCCTTACGTTGAAGAAGCCCGCAACAGCCTCGAAGAGCATCTCTCCACGATGGCCAATATGTCTATGCAGGACATGATGGCGGAAGGCTTAATGAATCATAGTGGCGAAACGCATATGGGCATGGACATGACCAGCCCCTACGGTGATTTGGAGCTAGAAGCACGCATCAATCTTCGTAACACAATGCAAGGCGATCACTCTGACGAAGAGGCCGTCAATTCATTCAATAACAGCACAGCGCTAAATCGTCACACGGCCGAGATTTTTAAGCTAGGCCGCGCCTTTGAAAACAAACTGTTCAGTATCTATGCCGACAATTCGATCAGCGACAAACGCGCCGCGGTTGAAACTGCGGTTGCCGAGTACAAGGCTGACCCGCGTCACTCACTCGCCTCGACGCCGAAGGATGTGGAGATGGTCATCACCCATCCACATGCCAATGCATTTAAAACGGCGTTCCCTCGTTTGAGCGGCTTCCATTGGACGCAGCAATGGCTGCAACTCGCCTCGCTTGAAGCCCTGATTCGTGCCGAAATTGACGACCAATTTAGTGGTGGAATGGAAATTGCTCTAGAGCGTTTCAAGAATAAAATCGGCTCAGCAGGTGGCATGAGCATGTACCCTGCACCAACCGAATTACCTATGGCTGCCGCGATTGCGCCTAATCTCTACAGCCAGTCACCTGAAGCAGCAATCATCTTAGATAATCTCAACGTGTTAGAAACAATAGTTGCGGATGTTCTCGCCTATCCAAACCTCGAGAATCGAGCTGAGGCCATCAGCGCAGCTATTGCGAGTCTCGCGGACAAAGAAATGGGGAATGTCATGCCTGAAGACTATCTGTTATTCGCGCTGCGAGGCGGCATCTACAATCAGGGCGGACCGGCTGTCGGTGAACTTTCGCAGTCTGAGCGCAATCGTTCTCGCGCCGCGATGGACATGCAGCACACAATGGTCATGGGTGGAGGTGGCGGCACTAACTAAGCCCCTCTCCTCGGAATCCAACCTCAGCGCTCCAAAGCCTGGGGTTGGATATCCACACAGTACCCTCTCGCTCTTGATCAAAATCAGCACACCCCACGCTATTCATTCCTAAACTTAGTTCGATGCGTTTTTTTTAAAGAATCCCCTAGGAGAATGCACCATGTCACGGAGAACTTTCTTAAAAGGCTTGGGTCTTGCACCGAGCACTCTCTTAATTCCACGCTGGGTGATGGCCGCGCAGGCTAAGAACCCACTGCAGATACCTCCCCGACTAGACGGCGTAGCCTCTGAGAAAGGAAAGAGCTATTCACTACGCGCACAAGCAGGCACTCGTGAATTTATTGCTGGGTTACGCACTCCGACATTGGGTATCAATCAAGATTATCTGGGGCCAACCGTGTTCCTGCGACGAGGTGAAGACGTCGAGCTGAACGTCAGCAATACCCTCAAGGAACAGACCACCTTGCATTGGCATGGCCTCCATGTTCCCGCCAAGGCCGATGGTGGCCCCGCTCAGATCATTGAACCCGGCACCACATGGTCTCCAAATTTCAACGTCAATCAGAACGCTGGCACGTTCTGGTATCACTCACATCTCCTGCATAAGACAGGTGAGCAGGTGTATCGTGGCCTCGCCGGCCTTATCATCCTAGAAGATGAAAAGAGCGATATGCTGGATTTACCTAAAAACTACGGCGTCGACGACATCCCGCTCATCGTGCAGGACAAGCGCTTTAATAGCGACGGAAGCCTCGCCTATGTCGGCTCGCCACGCGACGTGATGATGGGATTCTTCGGTGATAAGACACTCGTCAACGGCACATTAGATCCTGTATTCCGTCCGACCACTCAACGAGTCAGATTCCGACTCCTGAATGCGGCGAATGCTCGCTCATTCACCTTCGCATTCGATGACCAACGCGAATTCCAGCTTGTCGCGACCGATGGTGGCTTCATTGAAAAAACAGTGAGTTGCAGCAGTTTGGTATTGGGTCCATCAGAACGCGCCGAGATCGTCGTCGACTTCAACGACGCGTCCCCCTGCAAGCTCATCAGCCTTCCGCTCGGCTCCCCCTTCGCAGCACGCGGCATGATGGGACGGATGCAAGCGGGTAATAATGCGCGCAGTGAGTTGCTGACGATTGAACCTGCAGCCAAACTCGAACAGAGCCCTGCATTGCCCACCGAACTCACTACTCTCTCCCCACTCAACCCGAGAGACGCGGCGACGACTCGAAAGCTCACCCTCTCCATGGCCATGGGAATGGGCATGATGGGTGGTCGAGGCAGACGAGGCGGTGGCGGCGGCGGAAACTTCTTCATCAATGGTCAAGCGATGGACATGTCGGTCATTAATTACCGTGTCAAAAAAGACACTACCGAAATATGGGAAATCACCAACGACACTATGATGATGCACCCTTTCCATATCCATCATTCGCAATTCCAGATTCTGGATCGCGATGGCTTAGCACCAGAAGCACACGAACGCGGCCTAAAGGACACCGTGAAAGTGGGTCCTGGAGAAACCGTACGCTTCATCATGCGCTTCGAAAATTATGCCGACCCTAATACAAGCTATATGTACCACTGCCACATCCTCGAACACGAAGATAATGGCATGATGGGACAGTTCACCGTTGAATAATTAACTCTGTGTTACGGGGCCTAATCAGCGATTAGGCTCTGCAACACCATGCCAATCAGCATCGCTCCGACGAATAACACGAGCGATGGATCGAGTGTCGCCACCGCAGTAAGAGCAGGACCAGGGCATAGACCACCGATACCCCAACCGATACCGAATAGCGCTGAGCCCAGCAATAATTTAGGGTCGAGGTCAGCCTTAGTAGGAAGGAAAAATTTATTATCGAATAGCGGCTGGTCTCGTTTTAATACTAACCAGAACGTCGACGTCGTCACGACCACTCCACCTCCCATCACGAAGATCAAACTTGGATCCCAGTTACCGGCCAAGTCTAAAAATCCGATGACCTTCGCCGGATTAACCATGCCCGAAATAATGAGTCCGAGCCCGAATAGCAAGCCGGAGGCCAGCGAAACGACGGAATGGGCGAGTCCTTGTGAATTGCTGTTCATAGACCACCTCCCAGCACATGACGCACGATATACACCGTGGCGAAGCCGAACAACATGAAGGTCGCGGTCGCCGCAAATGATCGCTTGGAGAAACGAGCGATACCACAGATGCCGTGGCCACTCGTACAACCACTCCCGAGTCGCGTTCCAAAGCCAACCAGTAAGCCCGCCACTACAGTCATGACCGGCGTCGATTGGACTTCAATAATTAACGATTCTGGCGCAAAGAATTGATAACCCAGGGTGGCAAGTAAGAGCCCGCCCAGAAATAGCACTCGCCAGAGGCGTTCGCTACCACGGGTATTCAATACGCCCCCGAGGATGCCGCTGATGCCAGCAATTCTGCCATTGCCGGCGAGCATTATGACCGCGGAGAGGCCGATGAGTACGCCTCCGATTAATGCACTAATAGGGGTGAAATTTTCCATGGTTCATCCTTATGTGTTACGAATACAATTAAACCACCGGCAATCTCGAGACACCTGAGGATTAGCTTAGAGCGCATGCACATGTCACTACGTCCCATAATCCGACTAAGCTTGGGTCTCGGTATTCTGCTCGCCGTTATTCTCATTTCGCTGCTTGGCACAATATACCTTGCACCCTCGCAATCATTAGAATTCCTTGCGCAACAATTTACCAGATCCCAAGGCATCATACTTCGAAAAGTCGACATTCATTCACCGTGGATTAGAAGAAATGCCGCGGGTTTTTGGGAAGTCTTCATCGCGCGCGTTGACCTTAGCATAAACGAGCATCGAGCCCTACTCGAGGGCATCGAAGCACAATTTACAACAGCCGAGCTCCTCCGAGGAAAGTTCTCAACGATCACCCTAAGCGATCTGGAACTTGCTATCCATCTTTCCAATTCGGACTCGTCTCTCTCCCCCACCGGTTCAGGAAACGATGAACTTTCACTCGTCTCTGCACAGCACGCGCTCGCCGATGCCTATGAGCAGATGCGTGGAATTCCCGTAGGCCAATTCGAGATCCGCGCCGGTAGATTGCGCACCGACTCGCCCCTCCAAGCTGTCTGGCTGAGTGAATCCCTGCCCGAATTGAAATTCAGCGGCGCCTTGGACATGCAATCCCAACGACTAGCAGCGTTCGACATAAATGCCAGCACTGAGATTATGGGAAAATATTATGAAACTCGACTCGAGGGCTCGCTTGGTGAGCAGTCACTCCAAGTCAGACTCAGCGTTGATGAACAACTTTTCCTCACCCTCGCACAGGAACAACTTCAGACTCTGCTGCCCGATGTCGGCATTACGATTTCACCGTCCGATCAAAATTCAGGCATCGAACTCGAAATGCGTATCGAAGGTTCCGCGATCGAATTACGAAGCACTGCCCTGACTTCATCTACCCAACTCTCCGTGCTCCCTAATGCCGAAATATCCCTAAACCTCGATTCTGCATTGCTGAGCTGTAACACACCAACGCTATGCAAAGGTAGCAGCCGGTTGGTTGTGCACGTGTATCCACAGGACTCCGGGTCATTTTCCATCGAAGGAAGTGACCACAGCTTCGCGCAGATTGACGTAGAACTCCCTCTTTCCTTCGCTGGATCCAGAGAGGAATTCGACCTTGATTCACCGCTAGCCAACATTGAAATACGCGAATGGAGCAGCGGGACTACGCGAGGAAATGTCAGCTTATTTTTCGAAAATCTGCACTCCCATCGAGGACTCAGCAACAGCCTTTCCGCGAACTTCGAGAGTCATGAACTGAATGCGAGTCTAGCCGGCATTATTCCCGAAGAATTCCGACTCGAAGGCAGCATAAACGCCAATGATGAAGAATTTGGACTGGTGGGAGAACTGAGCAGCGCGAAACGATTGCTTGGTGGCGCTTCAATTTCCCACAGCTTCGGCCGTGACACTGGGAGTATCGACCTACGGATAGAACCTCCCTCCTTCAACGAAGAGTCGCCGCTATCGTCCTACCTCGATTTCACCGCACTATTACGCGAATCGGATAACTTCGATTCCTTCGACCTCATCGACGGTGAGGCGAGACTACGCGCAGACATAGGCTGGAGTCGTCAGAGCAGTGGCGATTGGGCGCTCGGAGGGCCCATCATCATCCAACTCGACTCACTTAGCGGCTTCGTCGACGACACCTTATTCGTGGGTGCTCGTAGCAATTTATTTGCCGAACTTAGCCCTACAATGGCGCTAAGAAGCACTCATCCGACGACCTTAACACTCGACAGAATTGATTCCGGACTGATATTCGAAAACGCGTCCTTAGCTTACGAATTCACGCTCACTCCGCAAATTGCAGAGGGACTTTCTTTTGAGTTAGCGGACGTCCATGCTGAATTTCTCGATGGTTCACTTACCATTCCGAGCATTAGAAGCGCGAGTTTGGAGAACCAACAGCCTCAGCTAGATCTCATCCTCAGTGGTCTCGATCTCGGCTCAATTATCGAACTCGCTAATTATCCCGAAGTGTCAGTGCAGGGACGGGTAAGCGGCTACCTGCCGATCGACCTTCGACTCGATGCGCCGGACGATGAATCCCAGTTTCTCGTCAAACGGGGTCTTGTATCGGCGCTGAAGCCCGGCGGTGTCATTCGCTACCTGCCCCTCGATGAAATAAGCAGCAATCAAAACATAAGGCTCGTAAACGAAGCACTCGCGAACTATCAATTCAATACGCTGGACACCACCCTCGATGTCGCCAAAGATGGCGAGATGACATTCGGTGTGGTGCTTGCTGGACACAATCCAGATATGAACGGGGGCCAAGCCATTAACCTCAATGTGAATATCAGCGATAACCTCTTAGACTTGTTAAACAGCCTGCGAGCGAGTCGCGACATCACTGATGAGCTCGAGCGCAGACTTCGTGATTAAGCAAAGGTTAATAGTCGTAGTCTATGCTGAGACTACGAGACAGACTTTCTGCTGCCGCAAGCTACAAGCTCGGACTTCGAAGCCGATAACTTACAGGCAGCACGGAATTCGTGTCCAACTAGAGACTTGAAGAGAATTTGACAATGCCCCGATATGGCCGAGCCCTATTCACAATACGACTTACCACGCTCTCGACACGAGTCTCGGGAGCGCTATTGGCACTCCTCCTCGGGTTGGTGGGCTGCACGCCCACTGTTCAGGTAGCCGTACCGAACGAGCCCATTACCATCAATCTGAATGTGCGTATCGAGCACGAAATTAGAGTAAAGGTAGAGGAAGAGTTAGACGATATTTTCTCGGCCGATAGCGGACTGTTTTAACGATCAACAAAGATCAAAGGACAAAACAATGGGCAAGACAATGACCACAAAGCGCGCCACATTCTCCAACCGATTAGGCCTTGGATTCCTCCTCACACTACTCCTGACTTTAGCTCCAGCAGCTTGGGCGATCAGCTTACAAGATGCTAAGCAGCAAGGGTTGGTAGGGGAACAGCGCGATGGCTATATTGGCTTAGTCGTTAGCACAACGAATGCTGAAGTCTCTCAACTCATAGCGGAAGTTAATCGAGAACGACTCGCCAGATACGAGCAGATAGCGCGCGAGAACGGTATCTCACTCGAACAAGTTCAGGCGCTCGCGGCAAAGCAGGCGTTCGAGGCTACTCAGAGCGGGCACTTTGTTCAGGATGCGAATGGGCGCTGGCAGAAAAAATAGAACGAGCGCCCTGCCCCGTCAGTATTCCAAAATCGCTTGTGCCGCCAAGGCCTTAAATTTCTGCGACAGACTATAAGCGCCAGCTGGTTGGATTTGCAGCATTAAAACCAATGCCGTGTCGCTGACCGGATCGGCCCAAGCAAAGGTCCCTAGAGAGCCACTCCAGCCAAATTCTCCGATGTGCGTCGCATATTCACTCTTCTCCGCATCGACTACGACGGCTAAGCCATAACCCCAGCCTCGATCCAACATCGGTCGAGCAGGATTCGTTCCGAAGGGCATAAGACGTTCATCGACTTGATTCTTCGTCATCTCAGCAACCGTGTCGTCTTGGAGTACACGCATCGCGCTGCCACCTCCCACTCGACCTTGATCTAGCAACATTTGCAGAAAGTTGAGGTAGTCTGGAACACTGCTCACTATGCCAGCCGCGCCCTCTTTCAGCGGAGGTTCCTGGGTGATAGGCACCGACATGTCGGGAAGCAGTTCAAGTCCATGATCGGTCACGCTGTAGATTAGCGCGAGCTGGTCCTGCTTCTCCGGAGGAACAAAAAAGCTCGTATCGTTCATCGCAAGCGGCTTGAAGACTTCCTGCTCGAGATAGTCATCAAAGTCCTGCCCTGACACCACCTCAACCACTCTGCCCAATACGGTCAGTGAAATGCTGTAGACCCATTGCTCACCCGGGTCGCCGATGAGCGGAACCCCTGCGACTTTATCCACTAACTGGGCCAGAGTATCGCCACGCGATCGAACACCTTGATCTCGATAGAGTGCACTGAAGCGATGGCTTAAGCCCGCGGTGTTTTTCAACAAGTCCTCGATGGTTATAGCCCGCGACGGATCATGAGTGGCACCGAAGTCCTGCGCCACTGGATCATCAAACACACGAACATCCGCAAAACTAGGTATAAAGTCGGCGACCGGATCATCTAACTTCAATAGGCCACGTTCGACTAGCTGCAGCACCGCTACCGCGGTAATCGGTTTGCTCATCGATCGAATCTGAAACAGCGAATCGGGTCGCATTGGCGTGACCTCTAATTCTTGCCAGCCTTTACTCTCAAGATAGACCAGTTTGCCTTTGTGAAGCATGCCCGCGACTAAACCCGCCACTCGCCCGTCCTGTACATGCTGCTCGAGCATGTCATCAAGCAAGGTCAGGCGCTGACTAGAGACTCCAACACTTTCTGGTTGAACGCGCTCGAAACCGAGTCCGGCTTGCGAATCAGGCTGTGCAAATGCCACACCGAAAAAGATGAGTGGGAAAATTGCCGCAGATTTAATCCACATCGCTTAAGTTCCTCTTGAACGTTTCTGTGAGTAATTTAACCGCAATCAGGGAGAGAAGCGATGCCAACAATATGTAAACCGACACCCACACGATGGAATATTCGGTCCACAAGATAGTGGCAATCGTGGGCGCGAATGCGCCACCGAGGATTGCTCCGATTTGATACCCTAAGGAGGCGCCTGAATAACGAACCTCGGTGCTAAACAGCTCGGTAAAAAAGGCCGCCTGAGGGCCGTACATCATGCCGAGGAAGGAAAGCCCGCCGGTGATACCGAGCACGATCAACCAGAACTCCCCTGTGTCGATGAGTGGAAATAAGGCGAAAGACCACAGGCCAGTCAGAATCGCGCCCAACATAAAGATGCCTCGCCGACCACGGCGGTCCGAATAAGCGGCCGCGAAAAATTGGCTAGGTATCTGAATAGCAGACGCAATCAACACCGCTAACAACATCGTATCGCGAGGTATTGCCGCGCCATTCACGTCGCCCCCATAGGCGAGCACGAAGCCTATCAAAATATAGAATGTCACTTGGATGGAGAGAAACGCAGCCGCCGCGAGAGCGATGCGCTTAGGATATTTGACCAAGACCTCGATAATAGGCGAACGCCTAATGATTTTGACCGGAGACTCTGCATCATGCTGAGCTTTGATTGCCTGTAGCTCCTTGAACGCCTCAGTGTCTTCGAGGTGTAGCTGAACGTACATGCTGATACCGATCAGCACCACGCTAGAGATGAATGGCACGCGCCATCCCCAGTCCATAAATGCCTGCTCAGACACAGTCGAGCTGATCAGGATGAATGCTAAATTCGCTAGAATGACGCCGACCGGCGCCCCCGCCTGAGCATATGCGCCGTAGTAGCCACGCTTTTCGGCAGGAGCACTCTCGGTGACGAGCAGCATGGCACCGCCCCATTGCCCTCCGATAGCGAGTCCCTGGGAAAACCGTAATAGACAAAGCAAGACAGGGGCGGTAACGCCGATGGTCGCGTAAGTCGGCAACAGACCTATCAAGGTCGATGAAATCCCCATCATCCAAAGCGCGATGACGAGGGTCTTTTTGCGCCCCACTCGATCACCGAAATGGCCGAAGAGAATGCCGCCCAAGGGGCGTGCGATAAATCCGAAGGCGAAGGTGCCGAAGGAGAGGATCAAGCCTAGCGTCGGATCACTGTCGGGGAAGAAAGCAGCTGGAAAGACTAGTGCCGCCGCCGTGGCATAGAGGAAAAAATCATACCACTCGATACTGGTGCCGGCGAGAGCGGTCAGAGCCACCTTGCGCATGCTGCTACGCACATGCGATTGATCTAGCACAGAGTCATTCATCTCATACCCTCACGATTCTTATTATTATGTGCTACGTCGCCTTCACGCTGCGCGTTGTCTGCCCTCTTCCGGTGCAATAGACAGACTCCTATTCAAGCGCGACAATAGGCTTCGGATACAATCGAGCATAACAGGTAAATCTAGTCGGTACAGCAGCTAGAGAATAGACCAAAGGCTTAAAGAAGGGACTCAGAATATGGCTTATGAACTCACTAGAATCGTACATTTCGGCGGGATTTTCGTCGTCGCAGCGACGGTATTAATCCACTATATCGCCTTCGCACCTACGATTAGCCGTGAAGACGCCCGTAACCTCTATAAAGTTGACATCGCATTCTGGGCCGCCAGCTGCATCACACTGATCGCAGGCTTAGTGCTCTGGCTCTTTGTGGGCAAGCCCGCTGAGTTCTACACGGCCAATTCGCTCTTCCATACCAAAGTCGCCCTCTTCCTAGGGTTGCTTCTCTGCTCGATTCCCCCTTCTAAATTCCTGCGCAAAGAAGGCAGACACGAAGTGGGTGAGGACGATGCCAATATCAAAATGGAGACACCGACGATGTCTCGTTCACTCGTGCGCGGGAAATTCCTGACAATCGCTGTTATCCTAATCTGCGCCTTTCTTATAGCTAGAGGTGTAGGTCTATAGCAATTCACAAAGCGTCTGCGAATCGATCTAAAAGGAGGAACAATAATGACAACACTCCCACGATCCACCTTCACAAAAATATTGGCCCTAACTGGCATAGCAATCGCTGCGATCAATAGCGCAGCGGCACAAGAAACTCGCTACGAAGCACCCCGCACGGTAGATGGGGTGCCTGACCTCCAGGGCATATGGACTAGCAATACGATCACACCCTTCGAACGCGATGTTCGATTCGGAGAGCAACTCATCCTGTCGCAGGATGAGGCCATTGAACTCGAGCGCAACGTGGCCGAGTACGCCGAGCAAGCAGATGCACCCAGTGATCCAAATCGCGGCGCCCCGGTTAAGGGACAAATTGAGCTCGCCGACAGCTATAATAATTTTTGGTTCGACGACGGCACCCGAGTCGCAGAATATAATGGCGAATATCGCAGCTCCCTAATCACTCAGCCTGCCAACGGCCGGCTCCCAGAATACACACAAAACGCCGTCGCAAAGATCGAGGCGGCTAAACAGAAAGCGCAAGAGATTGGAGCCTTCGCCGGCCCAGAAGCTCGACCGCTGGCCGAGCGCTGCTTGTTATCATTCAGCTCTAGCGGCGGGCCGCCAATGCTACCGATCCTCTATAACAATCATTATCAGATTGTTCAGTCTCCTGGTTATCTCATGATCCTAGTCGAGATGGTTCACGACGTAAGAATTATTCGCATTGACGCCGAGCCTCTGCCGGAGGAGCATCGCCGCTGGTTGGGAGATTCTGTTGCGCATTGGGAGGGGGAGACTCTCGTCGTCGAGACTAGCCGCTTGAATCCTAGCCAGAGCTTCCGCAATGCATCCCAGAACTTTAGAATTACCGAGAAATTCACACGAGTAGGCGAGGACCGCATAAACTACGAATTCACAGTCAATGATCCAAGTACATGGGTTAGCGACTGGTCGGCCCAGATTCCGATGAACCGCACCGACGACAAGATGTATGAATACGCATGCCACGAAGGCAATTATTCATTACCCGGTGTACTCGCAGGCGCACGTCGCGACGAAGCGGGGCTCTAAAACAAATTCATGAAAACAGGCAGCACCATGACTAAACACATCGACAAACTCTATGCTGAAGATCCGATCAAAGCCGACCGCGAATTATGGGGACGTGAAACCAGCGCGCTAAGTCGTCGCGGCTTCTTGAAAAAAAGCGGGCTCGCTGCGATGAGTGCGGCGATCGGTGCAAGCATACCTTTCGCGCGCTTCATGCCGGCAGGTTTAATCCCTGCCGCCTTCGCTGCCGAAGGCAGCGCCATGCAAATAGAGGGCAAAGAAGGGTTAATAGTCCTCAATGATCGTCCATTGAACGCAGAAACCCCTGCACACTTGCTCGACGATTCTATTACTCCCAGCAAATATATGTTCGTGCGCAACAATGGTGTGCCGCCGGAGAACATTGATGCGGCGAATTGGACTCTCGAAATAGGCGGAGAATCGTGCATCAACCCTATGAGCTTTTCCATTGCCGAATTGCGCGAGCGTTTTGAAGAAGTCACGCTGCAACTGCAACTCGAATGCGGCGGCAACGGACGCAGCGAGTTCGTTCCTGCCGCGAGTGGTAATCAGTGGACCACCGGCGCGATAGGCTGCCCGACCTTCACTGGGGTGCGACTTCGCGACGTATTGAACTACTGTGGCGTCGGCGCCGATGCCGAGTATATCGGTTACTACGGAGCTGACTCTCATCTTTCTGGAGACCCCGATCGTGACCCTATCTCCCGCGGGGTTCCCATCAATAAAGCTATGGAACGCGAATCGTTGATCGCATGGAAAATGAACGGCGAGGACCTCCCACTCCAGAATGGCTACCCGATGCGTTTGGTTTGCGCTGGTTGGCCAGCGTCGGTCTCCGGTAAATGGCTAAAGAAAATCGTCGTACGCAATCAAAAGCACGACGGCGAAAAAATGGCTGCTCCTTCCTACGCCGTCCCGAAGCGACCCGTTGCTCCTGGCAGCCATGTACCCAATGAGGACATGAAGACTATCGAGTCGATGCCGGTGAAGTCTCTTATCACCTTCCCTAAGTCAGGTATCACACACAATCTCCGCGAACGCCTCATAGTCCGCGGTCATGCTTGGGCCGGGGACGATCAGGTGAGCGGCGTTTATCTGTCGATAGACTTCGGTGCTACGTGGTTGCCAACAGCAGTGAACTCCCCTGCAAATCGACTCGCCTGGCAAGACTGGAGCGGCTGGATACAATTCCCGCAAGAAGGCTATTACGAAGTGTGGGCGCGAGCGATGGATATGCAGGGCCGTTCACAACCCTTAGTCATTCCAGGTTGGAATCCACGCGGCTATTTAAATAATACGGCTCACCGAATCGCAGTGCAGGTTATCTAGGAGCGGCTATGACAGTTTTATCGAGAGGGGTTCTGGCCATCGCCGCTGGTTATGCTGCCTTGGGGGGACTTACTACTATCTCAAGCGCGCATGATGCGAATGAGTTCAAGGACGGTGAGGGTATGGACGTCGTCAGAACGACTTGCACACGCTGTCATAGTGCGGCCATGGTGACACAGAACTCGGGCTCTCGTGAGGTATGGCAATTGCGCATCAACACGATGCAGTCGTCCCATGGCATGCCCGCGATTGATGACACCACTGAATCAACTATCTTAGATTACCTAGAGACGCATTACGGCCAGAAAACTTCTTCACGCCGAGCACCTTTAAGCCCCCACTTAATGCCAGCAAATCCATACGAAATTGACTCAGTGAATGACTAATTGTTATTCATCTACGAAATAACACAGACAGTGACTTAGAATGAACGATCATCAACTTTCCATGTTTGGCGAACCTAGCTCCCCTGCGCAGAAGCCAGTGAAGGTTTCTCTCACCAAGACGATCGCCGCCCCTGCCGAGAAACTTTTCGACCGCTGGCTAATTCCTACGTTCGCCGGTAACTGGATGTTCGGCGAACATATGGGGGACGATGGCGTGGGTGACATGAACAACGAAGTGAGGCCCGGCGGTTCGTTCAATTACACGGTGATTCGAGACGGTAAGGAGATAGTTTGCAGTGGCGACTATCAACTAATCGATCGCCCGAACAAACTCGTGTTTAGCTGGTCAGAAAACGGCGCAGCCACTGGCTTGATGACCGTCGAAATGCAACTCGAACAAGCAGATGAGAAAACTAAATTACGCCTCGTACTGCAAGTCGATCGGGCCATCATCGACGACCCCAGTGTCATCAAACAAGAATGGGAACTGCGCTGCAAACGACTAGCAGCGCAGCTGAGCCGCAACTAATTCTCGAATCAGTTACCAGCTCCGTGTCTCCGCATCAGCAATGGTGGACTCTGCCGCCTCAGGGAGAATGAAACCCTTAGCCGCATTCTCCTGCGCCACACGCCTCACCGATTCCACATAGGCCGCCTTGCTTGGGTAGAGCGATCGCAGGGTGGCGCTATCGAAGGGCTCGTGCGAGCCGTAAAGGAAACAGAATCGATTAGAACCAGTGTTAAGCCCCGTGTTCTTCGCCGTAGGCACGGCATGTTCGGCTAGTCGAATACCGCCCAACACATTACCACGCTCATCGCGAGCAAATTCCACGGCAGGGAATGCGCGTACGACGCTAATCGGCTCAGCGATCGGCGGTGCGACCCCATCATCTATCCAACGCACCATGTGTTCGAAGGCTGCATTCATGACATGGCGGAACGGCACGGTCGAGTACGCGGGCAATTCGCAGCCGGAGTCGCGTGGACTGATGTTATCTATGGGCAGTCCTTCCTGCTGTGCGCGGACTTTCCCATATTCAATCTCAAAAGGCACGTCGACATGGGAACTGCCGGCAACTTCCCATTGCCTAAAATTATCGCTATTGGGCTGCGGTGTCGCCGAGCGTCGAATCATGTCGGTTTCAGCCATGAGCTTAAATATTTTCACCGGTTGG
>JALQUB010000004.1 GCA_023268635.1 Pseudomonadales bacterium | reverse complement strand
CGCCGAGAACTGTGCTAGCTGTCATCGAGAAGGAGGTATTGCGCCATTCGCCATGGACAGCCATACGATGATCCTGGGCTGGTCGCCGATGATTCGCGAGGTACTGCTCACAAAGCGTATGCCACCAGGTCAGATCGACTCCCATATCGGTGACTTTATTAACAGCATGGTATTAGCCGATGATGATGTTCAAAAATTAGTGCATTGGATCGAGGCGGGTGCGCCCAATGATGCAGCAACAAGTGCAGAAGATCCTCTTACTCAACTCAGTTGGCCAGAATCAGAGTGGGCATTCGGTGAACCCGATTACATTATTAATGTGCCACCGCAGGAAGTTCCCGCGACAGGAATTCTGGATTACTACAACGCCGTCGTTTCCGTCGACATCGATGAGGATCGCTGGGTTCGTGCTAGCCAATATATCCCCGGCGACCGTACGGTATTACACCATACCCTCCACAGTATTATCCCGCCGGGCGCGACCAAAGGGGGCTCTCTATTAGGTGGCGATGATCCGGATCGCCCAGGTATAGCGCCTTATATTCCTGGTCAATCGCCAAGGGAAGAGCCGTCGAATACCGGAGGCTTGTTAAAAGCAGGTTCTAAAATCGCGATGCAAATGCATTTCACCACCACTGGTAAAGCAGCGGTCGATGAGAGCCGAATTGGTTTATGGTTTTATCCGAAGGGCTTTGTGCCCGAAGAGCGAATGAACGGCGAATGCGCGTGCCATTTTACGCCGACCTGGGTCAATATTCCTCCCTATGACCCCGATTATGAAATGGAACAAACGATCACTATTGAGGACGATTCGCGCCTCTATTCTCTGACCTCTCATATGCATTTCCGAGGTAAACGAATGCGCTTTTATGCCACCTATCCAGATGGCAATAAAGAGGAGCTATTGAATATCGCGAATTACAATTATAACTGGCAACTCGCCTATACCTTTGCAGAGCCCAAGTTCATGCCAGCCGGCACTCAAATCACCGCGGTCGGTGCATTCGATAACTCGGCGCAGAATAAAATGAACCCCGATCCCGCTCGCTCGGTACCTTGGGGATTGCAAAGCATGGATGAAATGTTTTTTGGTGCAGCTGATTGGAAAGTCATCAACCAAGGTGGCGATTCTGACTAGGTTAAACTTGGATACGAATTAAAGCGGCAGACAAGTTGTGTGCTTCATCGTTTCCATGACGAAACTGGAGCTCACATCATAGATGTCCGCTTTAATTAGCTGCTTATACAAGCGGTCATAGCCAGGCATATCCGCGACCACGGCCTTGATCAGGTAATCTAGGTCGCCGCTCATGCGATAGACCTCCAACACACCCGGTATCTGTTCGGTGGCTCGCTGAAACTTCGCCGCCCATTCATCGTTGTGCTGATTCGTTCGTACCGAGATGTAAACCGTCAGTGACAGGTCCAAAGTGTTCGCATCGAGGAGTGCAACTCGACCCTTGATCACTCCCTCTTTTTCTAGTTTTTGCAGCCGTCGCCAACAGGCCGACTTAGACATACCCACCTGATCCGCCAATTCACCGACCGACAGTGACGCATCCTGCTGTAAAATCCTGAGCATGACAATATCTTGTCGATCTAACGCATCTCGATTCATGGTGGTCATCGGATTTCCTCACTTGTGACTCTCGACAATATCGGAACTGGTCTATTCGATGTGTTGTTTTACCAATATTGAGCATTATATTTCATATTAATCCTAGTTATTAGAACATAATTTCGATATTTAACTATTATTTGAAATATTAGGCACAATGTTCATCCTCTTTACTCCTATACTCCTGCTTTTAAGTCTCTCCCTCGATGGATAAGCCGTCGGGGTAAAGAGGGGGGAACGCGTGGAAGGAAGCATTGGGGCAGCATGGCGCAAAGGCCAACAAAACAGGAGCACAGTAAGAGGTGCCTCTGCATTATTGGACAAGATTCGCCAGTCTTTAATCGGTGAAGGAGCTTGTATCCGGACAAGCTTTGGAGAGAAGCCTCTCGTTTACGCTGATTACACGGCATCGGGCCGCTCGCTTAGCTTTATCGAAGACGCCCTACGCGAGCGGGTGCTTCCTTTTTACGCCAACACACACACCGAGACCTCGTTCACAGGGGCTAAGAGCACGGCTTTCAGGGAACAGGCTCGCGACATTATTCGACGCGCTATCAACGCAAACGAGGATGACCAGATTATTTTCTGCGGTGCTGGTGCGACCACCGCGATAAACAGGCTCATCGACATCATGGGTCTTCGTAATCCCCTGGCCGAGACCGACGACACGCCAGTTGTTTTCATTGGGCCTTATGAGCATCACAGTAATGAATTGCCTTGGCGGGAGTCCTGCGCTGAGGTCGTCGTGATTCCTCTCTGTGCCGATGGCCGCCTCGACATCGGCAAGCTCGAGAAAGAGCTCATCCGTTTCGAAGACCGGAGCCTCAAGATCGGGAGTTTTTCTGCTGCCTCCAATGTCACCGGCGTAAAGACGGATACCGAGGCGGTCGCTGCGTTGCTACATGCACACGGCGCCTTCTCGCTCTGGGATTATGCCGCGGCCGCTCCCTATGTCCCTATCGACATGAACCCCGCGCCTCGCTCTGAACTGAGCGATGCGAGCAAAGACGCCGTATTCATCTCACCCCACAAGCTAGTCGGCGGCCCCGGTACGCCAGGCATTTTGGTGATGAAGCGTCGCCTCATGAACAATGCCGTCCCTGCGATGCCGGGTGGCGGAACAGTGTTGTATGTCACGCCTGAGGACCATAGCTATATCGAAGATCCGCAGCGACGGGAAGAAGGCGGCACCCCCGCAATCATCGAGGCCATCCGTGCCGGTCTGGTGTTCAAGCTACAGGGCGATGTGGGATTCGACACTATCGAGGCGAGAGAGGAGAGCTTCCGCAAGCGTGCCCTCGCCAGATGGAAGGACAATCCCAACATCGAGGTATTAGGCGGTGCGGATAATGATTCCTTGGCGATCTTCTCGCTGCGTATCAAACAGGGACGACGCGACCTCCATTACGGCTTCGTCGTTGCTCTACTCAATGATCTTTTCGGCATTCAAGCTCGCGGCGGCTGTTCCTGCGCCGGTCCTTATGGCCACCAACTCCTCGGCATGTCTATGCAGACGAGTCGAGCAATCGAAGCCGAGATCCGCAACGGACATATAATCCTGCGGCCGGGTTGGGTGAGGCTGAACTTCAATTACTTCATCGATGAAGCAACCTTCGAATACCTACTAAGCGCCATCGACCTCATCGCCGAACACGGTTGGCGCTTGTTGCCCTATTACCAGTTCGATCTCGGTTCAGCGACTTGGCGCCATCAGGGCTGTGCGATGGAGCTCGGCGACGAATTAAGTGACATCGACTTCTTGAGTGAACCGCCTGTCGGCGAGATGCCTGGCGGGAAGCGCGGAGGAGATGATGACTTCCACTCCAGCTGCTTAGTCACCCATCTCGCCGATGCCCATGCGGAGCTGACCGCTTTAAATCGAGCAGGGGAAACCTATTCACTGGCGTTGCCAGCAAGCGCCGACGCTTTGCGCTGGTTCTTGCTGCCACAGGAAGCCATGGCCGCGCTTAGCGATCTTCCCGAAATGGGAGCAGCGTAGCTGCCTCTCGCATATAAGCTTTGATATGCGGCCTCTCTTCCTCGACGAAGCGCTCAACCGCTTCCGAAAATCCCTTATGTGCAAGCCAATGTAGGGAATAGGTCGGCGTGGGTTCGAAGCCGCGTTGAATCTTGTGCTCGCCCTGTGCTCCCGAGTCGAAGCTCCTTAGGCCGTGCTCGATACAATAATCCTGACCCTGGTAATAGCAGGTTTCAAAGTGCAGCAGCGGCTGATCACCCGTGCTACCCCAATAGCGACCAAATAACTGTGTCTGATTCTTGAAAAACAAGGCTGCGGCAACCACCTCTCCCTGCTGCAGCGCCTCAATCAACAGAATCTGCTCGGGCATCGTAGTGCCCAATATCTTAAAGAAATCCTGATTCAAATAACCTTGCTGGCCTCGCACGAGATAGGTGCGATGATAGAACAGCGTGAAATCATCCCATTGCTGCTGCGATATCTCAGCGCCCTCGGTGCGTCTGAACGTGAATCCCGCATCCACCACCGCCTTCCGTTCCTTGCGTAACATTTTGCGTTTTCGCGACGCGAGTGTCGCTAGAAAATCATCGAAGCGACTATAGTCTCGATTATGCCATTGAAACTGTGTCCCCATACGCTCAATCAAGCCCGTAGCCGCCAACGCCACCCGCTCTTGAGTGTTAGGGAATAGCAAATGATAGGAAGAGGCGCCTAGCTTCTCGGCCTCGACTTTAATGCTCGCTATAAGCTCCTGCGTGACATAGTCGGCATTGACGCCCTCCGTTATTAGTAAACGCTTACCCACGCTCGGTGTGAATGGGATTGCTGTTAATAATTTCGGATAATAATCGAGCCCTTGGCTGTGGTAGGCATTTGCCCAAGACCAGTCGAAAACATACTCACCGTAGGAGTGAGTCTTCAGATAGAGAGGCAGCACTGCGACTATCTCGCCGTTGTCGTCTTCAGCGACCGCGTGGTGCGGCTCCCAACCAGCTTCGGCGCTAGTGCATCCCGACGCTTCTAATGCGGCTAAAAATTCGTAACGCGCAAAGGGATTATCTTCGCCCGCACAGCGCAGCCAAGCCTGTTTCCCAATATCGGAAATCGCGCTGACAAAGCGGAACTTCAAACCGATCTCCTGTGCTGTCTCACAGCTATTCTTGGGGTTGTTCTTCGGCCTATTACTCATCTTCGTTCTCAGCGTGTCCGTCGCTGACAGTTTACTCGGTTTCGGCACATAACAATGAATTGCAAAGCTTAATGCAAGCTCCCCGCGAATTCGCTAGCATCACTCACAGAGTCTAATAAAGAGAACTTCCGTGGAATCACCGAATCTAATACGCCGCCTCACGGACGAAGGGTCAACCCTCAGTAAGTCGGAAGCCAAAGTTGCGAG
>JALQUB010000001.1 GCA_023268635.1 Pseudomonadales bacterium | reverse complement strand
AGTATTAGCAACCGCTAATCGACTAAATCCCAGACCTTCTGCAAATCGCCCACGGACGCTTCAACATGATGCCGGCCGTCGCGTTGGTGTAGTCCTCAACGTAGGACTTGGCGCGTTGTTCCACGCCAAGGCTCTTGAGCTTGGCCGGCACGATCTGGTCGAAGGTACGGCCGCCGTCGCTGGAGCCGTCATCGACGCTTTCGGCGTAAACGTAAAAGACGTTCGCGCCGCCGTTCGCGGCGTTGAACTCGGGCACCGTGACCACACGGACGTTCGGGTACGTCTCGCTCATCCACTGAATAGAGTGAATTGACGGTCGTATTGATTCCTCCTACCGCGGCGACGCCTAGAAATGCCACCGCATATTCAGGCAGATTTGGAATGAAGATTGCGAAAACATCCCCTTTCTTGAATCCTCTCTGGCTGAGGCCGGCGGCAAAGTGCTTCACCTGTAATGCGAGCTCGTTGAAGCTCAGGGAACGGCCGCTGGGGCCATCGATCAACGCTATTTTGTCTCCGAGTTCCGCGGCGCGACTGAGAACGACGCTAGTTAGGTCTGCATTGGGTAAGGCTATGTCTGGTCTTTCGCTCCTGAAAATCATGTTGCTGCGTTCCCCCCTGGACGTCTCGCTATTCGATCTAACGAGACCAAGAGTAAACTAGTCGAGGTGATAATAGCCAGTCGCTTGCGAAAATCGCACTAGCGTAGAGTTAGGACTATCAGGCGGGCAGCAAGCCACTCTGAGCGATGCCATCGAAGATGAATTGAACGGCTAAGGCTGAGAGTAGTACGCCGAAGATGCGCGTCACCACATGCATGGCTGTGACGCCGAATAATCGCTGAATTTGACTCGATAGAATTAGCATGGCGAAGGTAAGGCCTAAGATAGTCATCAACGAGGCGACCACGGTGAATTGCAGGACTAAGTCGCCTTCGGCATTTGCCATGAGAAGAATCACCGCGCCCATGGCACCAGGTCCGGCGATGAGTGGGGTGGCAATAGGGAAGACAGAGATATCGCGCTTTCCGAGTGCTTCTTTTTCCTCTTCATCGGTAGTCGAGGTGCTGCCCGATGAGCGCGCGAATACCATATCGATACCTATTAATAGCAGCAAGATTCCGCCTCCCGTACGCAGCGCCGCGATAGAGATGCCAAGCGTGGATAGTAGCGTTTCACCAATAAGCGCGAAGAGGATTAAGATGCTCGTCGCAATTAATGCGCCTCTAATCGCCATTCGCTTACGGTATTTCGCGGTTTCGCCGGCCGTCAATGCTGCAAAAACGGCGGCAACATCTAGAGGGCCTATGGTGGCGAAAAATGTGGCGAGGCCGACGGTGAATGTCTCTAAAACTAAATCATCCATAATTGCTTATTACTTTTCTTAACATTGTAGTTTTATGAGAAGTCGAGTGCGTCGATAGAAATACGCAGAAGCTGTATCAGTCGTCAGTTAGCGCCGCTCGCAACGCGGCTTCCGCATGCAGCGCTGTCGTATCATAAAGAGGTATCGGCGTGTGTTCCTGCTGAATGAGTAGCGCTATTTCGGTACAACCCAAGATCACGCCTTCGGCTCCACGCTCCGCGAGTTGGGCAACGGCATCTAAGTAGTAGTTTCGAGACGCCTCATCGATTTTACCGAGGCATAATTCATTGTAAATAATCGCGCTGATTCGCGCTTGAGACTCTGTGTCGGGAACTAGCACGTCAATGCCGAAATTTTCTCGAATTCGTCCTCGGTAAAATTCTTCTTCCATCGTGAAGCGTGTGCCGAGCAGTCCTACGCGCTTTATACCGTCGGCCTTGAGAGCCAAGGCGGTGGCATCAGCGATGTGAATCAGGGGGATATTAATGGCTGCTTGGATTTGTTCTGCAACCTTGTGCATGGTGTTGGTGCACACGAGCAAAAAGTCAGCGCCACCCGCTTCAACGTGCGATGCGCCTTCTGCGAGAATGCGACCGGCGGATTCCCAGTCTCCGGACATCTGCAGTCGCTCGATTTCCTCGAAGTCGACACTCACGAGAGAAATTTTTGCCGAGTGAAGGCCGCCTAAGCGTTGCTTAATTCCTTCGTTCAATGCGCGGTAATAACTCGCAGTCGATTCCCAGCTCATACCTCCGAGCAGTCCGATCGTTTTCATCGCGGTCCTCTCTTGATTGTGCGGTCTAATTGCATAGCACTCAAACGAACAAAGCCCGCGAAGGCGGGCTCTGTGATGCTATTAAACAGGCCTATTATTCGCTGGGCGAGAGTCGCAGGATGCCACGATTTTCGGTCGCAATATAGATCGCGCCGTCGGGTCCTTCGTGAATATCACGGATGCGTCCGATGCCATTAAGCAACGTTTCTTCCATGATTGCCATTTTGCCATCGTCGGTCAGATCAACGCGTGCTAGTTGTTGGCCCCGTAAACCGCCGACGAAGGCGTCGCCTTTCCAAGCAGGGAATAAATCACCACCGTAAATCATCAAACCCGCGGTTGCGATTGATGGCACCCAAAAGTGACGTGGCTGCTCCATACCATCGTTTTGCTGTGAACGATGGATCGGCAGGCCGGGTCCATAGTTCACGCCGTAACCGATAACGGGCCAGCCATAGTTATTGCCAGATTCAACGACGTTGAGTTCGTCGCCACCCTGGGGGCCGTGCTCGTCAGTCCACAGGTCGCCCGTGAACGGATGGATGTCCATACCCTGTGGGTTGCGGTGGCCGTAGCTGTATATTTCGGGCAGCGCATCGCCTTGACCAACGAAGGGGTTGTCTCGAGGAACACTGCCGTCATCGTTGAGTCGAATCACCGAACCGTTGTGATTCGTGAGGTCTTGTGCCGGATGTGATTCAAGATCGCCAGAGGGAGGCGCTTGGCGATCACCGATGCTAATGAAGAGATAGCCGTCATTGTCGAATGCCAGACGTCCGCCGTAATGACCATTGCGTCCGGTCGTCTTCGCCTGAAAAATAGTTTCGACATCGCTCAGTCTGTCATTCTCAAACCGTCCGCGTACTACGGTGGTGCTGGACTCATTTGGGAGTGGCTTCGCGAAGCTCAGGTAGAGGAGCTTATTAGAGGCGAACTCCGGGTGAGGTAGCACGTCGAAAAGGCCGCCTTGACCCATGGTATGTACTTCGGGAACACCCTCTACGGGCGCCGCGATGAGTGTGCCATTGCGGACAATACGAAGGCGCCCCGGGCGTTCGGTGACGAGCATGTCGCCGTTGGGCAGCCATGTCATCGACCAGGGTATTTCGAGTCCATCGGCTACCGTGCTAAGTTCAAAATCATGCGCTGCTGAGCGGTGATGCTCGCTCTGTGCCAGCGCGCTAAATGACGTGAGGCTGGCGATTGCGGTGGCTAGGGCAAGGCTCGCAACGCTCAGCACCGGCCGTTGAGTCTTATGCATTGTTGTCATCGTTCACACTCCGCTGAAGTTGGCTTTAATTGGGCCTATTCTAGTCGCTTACACAGTGAGAGGCTATGGTCTTTTTGTCATAAACACTTAGATTTATTGTGGTTTTTCTTGCTGGATTTGA
>JALQUB010000040.1 GCA_023268635.1 Pseudomonadales bacterium | reverse complement strand
AACCTGAATAGAGATCGCTAACAAAAATTTCGGGCTCTTTTTGCAGGTCATGAACACTGAGGTGCTTAATTTCCGTCGACATGCTGATCTCTGAAGCCAAGGGGGATTGGCGCGCCCGGCAGGACTCGAACCTGCAACCCCCGGCTTAGAAGGCCGGTGCTCTATCCGGTTGAGCTACGGGCGCAAAACACGGTGAGCGCAATTTTACACGAATTGAAGAAAGGGAGTAGGACGAATCAGAAAAAATGGGGTGACTGACGGGGTTCGAACCCGCGACCACCGGAGTCACAGTCCAGGGCTCTACCAGCTGAGCTACAGTCACCACTATTCGTGGTGTCGCCGGAACGGTCGCTCCTGCGGTGTGATGCCAAACCTGTTGGCTATTCACGGAATTGGTCGGGGTAGAGAGATTTGAACTCCCGACATCTTGCTCCCAAAGCAAGCGCGCTACCAGACTGCGCTATACCCCGATAAGGTTCGAGTAACTACTCTAAAGCGAAGCTTACTCCGCTTATGCATGACGCTCAAGCGTCACTTTCTATCACTTGATTGGAGCTTGCCAGTGCCGGCTCGTTTCAAGAGGACGGCATAATACTGGTGCCGCCCCGATACGTCAATCCTTATAGACTAATTGTGTCACCTCGCCTACTGTGACTTTTGCTCGATGCGCCAACCGCTGCCACCCCGAGAGCCGTCCTCCACAACAACATTCAATGCCGAGAGTTCGTCTCGTATCCGATCCGCTTCCGCCCAATTTTTGTCGGCACGGGCCTGCTCGCGCGCACTGATCAATGCTTCGATGTGCTCAGCGTCTATCGCCTCATCTATGCCTCGGCGTAAGAATTCTTCAGGTGAACGTTGCAGTATTCCAAGCACTCCTCCTAGGCGTATAAGCAATGCTCCGAGCTGGTTCGCAGCATCGCAGCTTTGCTCGCCCCCTTCTGCCTTTAGCTGATTAATTTCCCTCACCATGTCCATCAAGACACTAAATGCTTCGGCAGTATTGAAGTCATCATCCATAGCTGCCACGAAAGCTTTTTCGAAACGGCTATTAGTCAGGCTCTTCGCAGAAGCGGTATCCAACCCTTTCAGCGCGTTATAGAAACGCTCCAATGTGCTTTCTGACTGCTGTAGACTCTGTTCTGAATAATTAATTGCACTGCGGTAGTGGCTGGCGATAAGCAAATGTCTCAGTACTTCCGCGTCGTAGCGTTTCAATACTTCCCTCACCGTGAAGAAATTTCCGAGCGATTTCGACATCTTTTCGTTATCGATCCGCAGTGGACCGTTATGCATCCAAATATTCGCAAACTTCTCCCCCGTCGCCGCCTCACTCTGAGCCACTTCATTCTCGTGATGAGGAAACAACAAGTCTGAGCCGCCACCATGAATATCGAAATTATCTCCTAAACAACAGGTAGACATGGCAGAGCACTCAATATGCCACCCTGGACGACCGTACCCCCAAGGAGAATCCCAGCCTACACCCCCTTCTTCCGCATGCTTCCACAGCACGAAATCTCTCGGGTCTCGCTTCAATTCGCCGACTTCGATTCGCGCACCATCTAATAGCTCATCCATTTTTTTCTTAGACAAGCGACCGTAGGGCTCGAAGCTGCTCACCGAAAAATACACATCACCATTCGCGGCAGGATAGGCATTATCCTTATCAACAAGAGTCTGTATCATCGCCACGATCTCATCGATATGGCTAGTCGCCCGGGGCTCTTGATCGGGCGGTAACACGCCCAGCGCCGCCTCATCCTCATGCATCGCATCGATAAACCGCGCCGTTAAATCAGAAAACAGTTCTCCATTTTCATTCGCACGGTTCAAAATCTTATCGTCAATATCGGTAATATTGCGCACATACTCGACGTCCAATCCGCGTGAGCGCAGGTAACGAGTAACAATATCGAACGCCACCAACATACGTGCATGACCCAAGTGAAGGTAATCGTAGGTTGTTATTCCGCACACGTAGATGCCGACCTTGCCCTCTTTCTTAGGAACAAACTCTTCCTTGCTTTGTGTGAAACTATTGTAAATCTTCATGCGGTATTGCTTTCCTCTTGGCTGCATCTACTCTCTGCAAAAGCATGGCAATTTAATGCGATGCACGCAGGCCAATGGTTTGATTAAAGACTAACGTCCTCTCATCGGAATCCACAGTATCGCGAGTAAAATAACCTTCCCTTTCGAACTGGAAACTAGGCGCTGAATCGACTTGTACCGCGGCAGGTTCAACCATACAGCCCCGGATCACCTGCAAAGACTCTGGATTTAAAAGCGACGTGAAATCTTCTACATCCTTCGCTTCCGGATTCTCGACTGTGAACAAGCGGTCGTAAAGGCGCACCTCAATCTGCACACCGTCGGTTGCCGAAACCCAATGAATAACCCCTTTCACTTTACGCCCTTCGGGGTTTTTCCCCAGAGTCTCGAGATCTGCGCTGCAACGCAATTCAACGACCTCACCCGACTCATCATGCAACACCTCATCACAGCGAATCACATAGGCACCACGAAGACGAACTTCGCCACCTGAAACCAGGCGTTTAAAACCCGGTTCAGCCTCTTCTCGGAAATCATCGCGATCTATGACTATTTCCTGTGTCAACGGCACCGCCCGTCGCCCCATCTCCTCTTTCTTAGGGTGGTTTTGCAACGACAGCTCCATGGCTTCTGGCAGATTTGTCAGCGTCACTTTTAACGGCCTGAGCACACACATGGCTCGAGGCGCATTCGCATCTAGATCCTCTCGTAAAGCGTGTTCTAGCATTCCGAGATCAACTTGACTTTCGCTGCGTGCTACACCGACGCTCTCGCAAAAATTGCGCAATGCCGCCGCCGTGTAACCTCGGCGTCTCATACCCGCGAGGGTCGAAAGACGCGGATCATCCCAGCCAGACACTAATCCTTCGTCGACTAATTGCTTCAACTTCCGTTTACCAACAACTGTGTAATTGAGTTTCAGCTTAGCGAATTCGGTCTGCTTTGGAAGCACATAAGGCAGCTCCGTCTCAGCCATATCGCTCACTCGTTTGATTGAATCGATATCGAGATTATTCAAAATCCAGTCGTAGAGTGGACGATGATCTTCAAACTCGAGCGTGCAAAGTGAGTGGGTGATGCACTCGATCGCATCGCTAATGCAATGTGTGTAGTCATAAGTCGGATAAATACACCAAGCGTCACCGGTTTGGTGATGATGGATATGCCGAATCCGATACAACACAGGGTCACGCATATTGATATTGGGTGATGCCATATCGATCTTTGCGCGCAGACTCTTTTCCCCGTCCGGAAAGTCACCGGCTCGCATCCGTGAGAACAGCTCGAGATTTTCTTCGATACTGCGATCTCGATTCGGACTATTCCGACCCGGGTCAGTCAACGTGCCCCGATATTCCCGTGCCTCGTCTGCGCTCAAATCACAGACATAAGCCAGCCCTTTTCCTATCAGCTGTACGGCAAAGTCATAGAGAGAATCAAAGTAAGACGACGAATAACGCACCTCGCCAGACCAGTTAAAACCCAGCCACTGGATATTATCTTTGATCGCGTCGACAAACTCCTGACTCTCCTTGGCAGGATTCGTGTCATCGAAGCGCAAATTGCACTGTCCCCCATTTTCCGCCGCGATGCCGAAATTTAGACATATGGACTTTGCGTGCCCTATATGGAGGTAGCCGTTAGGCTCTGGCGGGAAGCGCGTCTGCACTCGTCCCGCATGACGATTAGACGCCAAGTCTTCGGCAATCATTTGCCTGATAAAATTAGAGCTTGGAGTTTCGTGCGAATCGCTCATGGTGCTTAAATCCTAGCAATGCCTCGAGTCGAAGCTGTTCGTGGCCACAGTCTCTGATGACTGCGATGCGCGCCCTATAAAGCGGCGAATAAAAACCGTATTATAGCCGATTACGAAACCTGCACGCGAACCTCAAACACAGTAAATATCATCCTCTAGGAATTCATTATGATTGTTCTGAACACCAACCATGGCGCCATCACTCTCGAGCTTGATTTCGAAAAAGCCCCTATTTCAGCGGCCAATTTCCTTGACTATGCACGAAGCGGCTTTTACGACGGCACGATTTTCCACCGTGTTATCGATAATTTCATGATCCAGGGCGGCGGTTTTGAGCCGGGCCTCGCACAAAAGGACAATGGCGAAGCTATCAAAAATGAAGCGGACAACGGGCTCCCCAATGTTGTTGGGTCTATTGCAATGGCGCGTACGTCGGACCCTCACTCCGCAACTTCACAATTCTTCATCAATGTGAACGACAACAGTTTCCTGAATCACAGCAGCCCCACACCGCAGGGCTGGGGCTACGCAGTCTTCGGCAAGGTCAGCGACGGCATGGACGTCGTCAACAAGATCAAAACTTGCAAGACCGGTTCGATGGGCGGACACCAAGACGTGCCTCTAGACGACATCATCATCGAGTCAGTAGACGTCATCGACGGACAGTAACCATGGAGAAGCCGACCCTCATCATCTCCGACCTGCATCTAGAAGAGTCTAGACCGGAGCTCACGAGCGCGTTCCTCGACTTTGTCGAGAAAAGCAAGAACCACTGCTCACGCCTTTTCATACTCGGTGATTTATTCGAAGCATGGATCGGCGATGATGACGACTCGGCACTAGCAGACTCGGTCGCCAGGCAGCTAAACGCATTAGCTGCCACCGGTGTCGAGATCGGTTTAATGCACGGCAATCGCGATTTCCTTTTGGGGGAGCAGTATGCAGCGCGCTGCGGTGCTCGCCTGATGGAGGAAAGTGAGATCATCACCAGCGGATCCGATCGCTTCCTGCTAATGCATGGCGATTCACTGTGTACTGACGACGTCAGCTATCAAGCATTTCGCACAATGGTGAGACAGCCTGAATGGCAAGCGCAGTTTCTCTCACAGAGCCTCGAGGATCGACGCGCATTTGCGACTCAGGCTCGCACACAAAGCAAGATAGAGTCTGCCGCCAAAAATAATGACATCATGGATGTGAATGCGAATGCCGTAGCCTCGGCATTGACAGCTGCGGGTGTCACCCAACTGATTCATGGACACACCCATCGACCTGCCTCACATCAACTAAAACTTCTCGATGAAGCAGGTGAGCAATCTGTCGTCGCAACGAGGACTGTGCTCGGTGATTGGGGAGCAACGGGATGGCAGATTAAGCTACAGGGCAACAAGCTCAGTCTTATTGAATTTAATATTTAATTTACAATGAGTTATAGATTGTATTTTAAGTAAATTGCGAAACTTTGTAGCGATCGGAATGCGCCTCTGTCAGCGCCAGAATTTCCTCCTCTACCCGTCGCTCGAGCACCCGCAAATCCAAGCCCGCAAATTCCGGTAGCACTCGCACACCAAAATCCTCGAGTGACTCGATGCGTGAATGAGCCTTCTTCAACAGATTGTGAAGCCAGCAATAGGGAGAGAGCGATGGGTCGAATGGTACGTTGAGGCGTCGCATTCCAGCTTTCAAAGCCTGTTCGGAATCGATGACGAATTTACCCTCTAATATCTGCGAATTAAGCTTTTCAATTCTTCGCATTACCGCGGCTTTTTCATCTTCGTCGAAGGTATTCCAAGCAATTACCTCGGTAGAATACCGCTTACAACCCCTGCAGACCCAGTCGCCAAGAGAGGTTGTAGAGCAAATGCCTATACACGGGGTTCTAACAGGATGGCGCGATTCCCCAGTCGCACTAGGTCCCGCTGCTTGCCGCTCTGAAATGGTGTTGCTGTCCGACATGATTGATCCTATGTTCGCAGGCGAGAGAGTCTAAACCCGTGTAAGTCATTAGGCAAAATACCCAGCCCCTCCAACGACATGAGTGCCACCCTGCAGAGGGTGCCGATCTGGATATTTTCGGGCTAAACCAGTAAAATAGCGCGCTTAATCTAGTCACTCACTAGATACTAGATGCGCTGTTCTGATACGCACCCTAGTGCCCAACCTCTATCTTTCGGCATCGAAGCCCCAAGGAAAAACTATGTTAGAAGCCTACCGAGCCCATGTCTCCGAACGCGCCGCCGAGGGCATCGTCCCCAAGCCGCTGTCAGCCGCACAAGTTGCCGATCTTATCGAATTGCTGAAAGCACCTCCCGCTGGCGAAGAAGAATTTATTGTAGACCTTATTTCTAATCGCGTTCCTGCAGGTGTCGATGAAGCGGCGTATGTTAAGGCAGGCTTCTTGTCTGCGCTTGCTAAAGGCGAAGCCACTTCTCCTCTTATCGATCGAGCTCATGCCGTCAAGCTGCTTGGCACCATGCTAGGTGGCTATAATATTGCCACTCTGATTGAACTCCTCGATGACGAAGAGCTCGGCGGCAATGCGGCAGATGAACTCTGCCACACTCTTCTCATGTTCGATGCGTTCCACGACGTAGCCGAAAAAGCGAAGTCTGGTAATGCCAATGCCAAACGCGTGCTGCAATCTTGGGCCGACGCCGAATGGTTTACCAACAAACCTGAACTGCCAAGCAAGCTCACGGTCGCTGTATTCAAGGTACCCGGCGAAACCAACACCGACGATTTATCTCCAGCACAAGATGCATGGTCGCGACCCGACATCCCTCTCCATGCGAAAGCTATGTATAAAAATCCTCGCGAAGGAGTCACCGATGCAGCCGCCCAGATCGCCGAATTAGAGGCTACTGGCCACCCAGTCGCCCTCGTGGGCGACGTAATGGGCACCGGTTCTTCGCGCAAATCTGCGACAAACTCTGTGCTTTGGTATATCGGCGACGACATCCCTTACATCCCAAACAAACGCGATGGTGGAGTATGCATCGGCGGCAAAATAGCTCCGATTTTCTTCAACACGATGGAAGATGCTGGCGCCCTTCCTTTCGAATGCGACGTCGACAACCTCAACACCGGCGATATTATTGATATCGATGTTTATGAGGGAAAGATAACCCGTCATGGCACTGACGAAATCATTACCGAATTTGAACTCAAGACCGAAGTGCTACTCGACGAAGTTCGTGCTGGCGGACGCATCCCTCTGATTATCGGCCGCGGACTTACTCAGCGCGCCCGCGAAGAGCTCGGGCTAGCACCTTCAACAGTATTTCGATCAATGGTACACGCTGCTGCCTCGAACAAAGGCTACACCCTCGCCCAGAAGATGGTAGGAAAAGCGTGCAACGTACCAGGCGTACGCCCAGGCGATTATTGCGAACCACGTATGACTACCGTGGGCAGCCAAGACACCACGGGACCGATGACTCGCGATGAACTTAAAGACCTCGCCTGCCTCGGCTTTTCCGCCGATCTCGTCATGCAATCATTCTGTCACACAGCCGCGTATCCGAAGCCTGTCGACATCGAAACGCAGCACACTCTGCCCGATTTCATTCATACACGTGGAGGCGTTGCACTGCGTCCGGGAGACGGCATCATCCACTCTTGGCTGAACCGCATGTTGCTACCTGACACAGTGGGCACGGGCGGCGATTCGCACACTCGCTTCCCTATTGGTATCTCCTTCCCCGCCGGCTCGGGCCTTGTCGCCTTCGCCGCCGCGACAGGTGTCATGCCTCTCGATATGCCAGAATCTGTACTTGTTCGCTTTAAGGGAGAGATGCAGCCAGGGATCACCCTGCGCGATCTCGTGAATGCGATTCCTTATGCAGCATTGCAGAGTGGCGATCTCACTATCGAGAAGAAAGGCAAGAAGAACATCTTCTCCGGACGCATTCTCGAAATCGAAGGCCTCCCCAATCTCAAAGTTGAGCAAGCATTTGAAATTTCCGATGCCTCGGCTGAACGCTCAGCTGGCGGCTGTACTATTCGCCTCGGACGTGAACCCATCGAAGAATACTTCAGATCCAATATCACACTCCTACGCTGGATGATCGAGCAGGGCTATCAAGATGCTCGCACACTCGAGCGTCGCGCACAGGCAATGGAAGCATGGTTGGCGGATCCACAACTGATGGAGCCGGACGCCGACGCAGAGTATTACAAGATTATCGAAATAGATCTGAACGAGATTAAAGAGCCCCTACTCGCATGTCCGAACGACCCTGACGACGTGAAGCCTCTCTCTGAAGTGCAGAACACGAAGATCGACGAGGTCTTTATTGGTTCTTGCATGACAAACATAGGCCATTTCCGTGCAGCGAGTGAAGTTCTGAAACAACTCGAAGGCTCACTCCCAACAAGACTTTGGATCGCGCCACCGACGAAAATGGACGAACACCAACTCTCTGAAGAAGGCATTTATAATGTGTTCGGCGTGTCCGGTGCCCGCACGGAAATGCCTGGCTGTTCGCTCTGTATGGGAAACCAAGCGCGCGTTGCGCCTAACTCGACAGTTGTGTCCACATCGACGCGCAACTTCCCCAACCGACTCGGTCAAGGCGCCAATGTTTATCTAGCCTCCTCGGAACTAGCAGCGGTCAGTGCAGCCCTAGGTAAGATACCAACCATGGATGAATACATGTCTTTCATGGGTAATATCAATACGATGTCGGGTAGCATTTATCGCTACTTAAACTTCAATGAAATCCAGTCTTATATGGAAGCGGCGGAACGCGCCAAATCGATTCCATTGACTGAGGTTCAAGAGCAGTCAATCGCCTAATAATATAGGGCATTAAAAAACCCAAGCTACTGTTGAATTTCATATTCTTCTGTAGCTTGGGTTTTTATTTAACTGAAGTTTCTATTTACTCAGAAATGGTGCTCTTCTCTACGACTTCGAAAACGTCACGCGACAAGCCCTCACTCGACTTAATTCGAAGCAACTCCGCCTGCATGAGATTTTTTCGGTCGTCACTGAATTTCGCAAATCGCGTGAGCGGAGTCAGCAACCGCGAGGCTATTTGGGGATTCAGCTTGTCGAGCTCAAGCACGCGATCAGCTAGGAATCGATAGCCACTGCCGTCCACAGCATGGAAGGCGACATGATTTTGCCCACAGAATGCACCAATCAAGGAACGAACTTTATTCGGGTTTTTAATATCGAAATCGGGGTGCCGCATCAATTCTTCGACACGCGCCAATGCGCCGCCGACACTGCTCGTTGCCTGAATACTGAACCACTGATCCACTACGAGCGCTTCGTGCCGCCACTGCTTGTAGAATGACGCTACTGCTTCTTCACGCACAGGCTCGACACCGTCCGCTGAACTATTGACGAGACTGCGCAACGCTGCCGCTTGGTCCGTCATATTCTCAGCCGTCGAGAACTGCTCGTCGCAGGCCTTGATCCAATTCGACTTCTCCGTCCTTACCAAATAGCTTAACGCCAGATTTTTTATTGACCGTCGCGCAATGGCTTCGGCGCTCACATCAAACTCTTCATCCGGATTGCTCGACTGCTCGACGAAAATAGCCGAAAACTTATCTTCCAACTCCAGCGCGAGTTGATCCGCTAACGCTTCGCGAACCGCATGAATTCCATCGACATCGGCCACAAGAGCCCGCTCAATAAGAAACGCAGTCGTCGGCAATAGCAATAAATGCGCCGACATAGCTAGATCGACTGATGGCTCTTCAAGCGCCGCATCGAGCACACCTGCGAACGCATCGCGCAACGTGGCGGGTAAACTAATCTCCCGCCCTGACCTATAAACCTCAAGCTGCTGATCGATCACACCGATTGCGAGTTGTTGCGCAGCATTCCAACGATTATATCCATCGCTGTCATTGACCATGAGGTTTTGCAGCTGCGACGGGGGGTACGCAAACTCTAACCGCACTGGCGCGCTAAACCCCCTCAACAGCGAAGGGGTAGGCTCCTGAACGATATTTGTAAAAACAAATGTTTCTTCTGTTTCGCGAATCGACAGAACACGCGAAACACTACCAGCTTCGCCTTCGCCCGGTGCTTCGTTTCTTAAGACGAGCGGTAATTCCTGTCCTTGCGGAGCAAGCAATCCCATCGAGAACGGTATATGGAATGGCATCTTCGCTTCTTGACCTGGAGTTGCCGGACAGGACTGTCTAACTGTGAGAGCGTACGTCTGCGCGTCGCCATCATAGACTCCACCAATCTCAAGCTTCGGTGTCCCTGCCTGCGAATACCAGCGCCTAAACTGCGATAGGTCGACACCGCTGGCATCTTCCATCGCCACCACAAAATCCTCCGTGGTCACCGCCTGTCCGTCGTGACGACTGAAATACAGATCCGAGCCGGCTCGAAACGCTTCGTCTCCGAGCAGTAGATTAATCATGCGAACAACTTCCGCACCTTTTTCGTAAATCGTCACTGTATAAAAATTTGAAATCTCCATAAACGATTCAGGACGAATAGAGTGCGCCATCGGCCCCGCATCTTCAGCGAATTGCACAGTCTGCAGGAACGCGGCATCCTCAATCCGTTTCACCGTGCGTGAGCCCATGTCAGCGGAGAACTCAGCATCACGGTAAACTGTGAATCCTTCTTTCAGGCTCAGCTGAAACCAATCGCGACAAGTTACTCTATTACCAGACCAGTTATGGAAATATTCATGTGCAACAACCGCCTCCACCCGTTGAAACGCGGCATCGGTGGTCGTCTTGGGATTGGCTAGCACACAGGAGGTATTGAAGATATTAAGCCCCTTATTCTCCATCGCGCCCATATTAAAGTCATCGACAGCAACAATCATGAAGATATCGAGATCGTATTCACGACCATAGACTTCTTCATCCCAACGCATCGCACGCTTTAACGAATTCATTGCGTGATCGCATTTATCGAGATCCTTGGCTTCCACGAATATGCGTAGCACAACATCGCGCCCGCTCGCTGTAGTGAATTGGCTGTCCACGCTTTCCAGGTCGCCCGCCACCAGGGCGAATAAATAGCACGGTTTCTTGAACGGATCCTCCCAAGTAACCCAGTGACGATCACCATCGCATCCTTCGGCTACTTTATTTCCATTTGAAAGCAGCACCGGATAACGAGATTTCTGCGCGCTAATGGTTGTGGTGAAACTGGACATCACATCGGGGCGATCGAGGTAGTAGGTGATGCGCCGAAACCCCTCCGCCTCACACTGCGTGCAGAACATTTTTTTAGATTTGTATAACCCTTCCAGTGCAGTATTATTTTGGGGCTCAATGCGTGTATGGCAACGCAGTTCAAAAGCGGAGGTATTGCCACCCAATAACTGAGACAAGGAATTTATTAAAAGGCTCTCTTCTGCAGCGCTGAAATGTAGAGGCGTCAACTCTCTAAGGCTCTCTGAATCAGTGCCGATTGATAAGCTAACGAGCTCTAAATCTTGTCCATGTAATTGCAGACTATCGGATTTCTCTGCATTGGGATTGGCGACGAAATTCAGAACAGAGTAGACGTCCGTATAATCCTCGAACAAATCGAAACGGAGTTCCGTCTTTTCGATAAGGTAAGTAGGTTCTTTGTAATCCTTCAGAAAAATTGTTGTTGCGGTAGCGTCTTTCATGAGACGGCATCACTCCCTAAATAACGATTAGAAACTGGCAGCGACCTCGTAACCCGAAAATCTTCGCAGGTTAATGACCCCAGTATCAAATATCAGATATTGCCCTTTGACTCCCTGCAGACAACCCTCCACCAGCGGGTCTTTATCAAAATTATGCGAGACAATCTTTTCCGGATACGCGAGCACAGGATAATTAATCTCAACTGTGGCAACACCATTGATAGCGCTTAATGCAAATTCACCGAAACCCTCTTTCAGTGACTCTAATTCGTCTCGGCATTCGGCTACGAGACGATCTCGTTCCGCCTCCATATCGAGCACAGTCGCCGTACCTTTTAGCATGTCTCGCCAGTTAGTTTTGTCTGCAACATGCTGTTTGAAGGCAACTTCCACCACGCCGGACTGCAAGCGTGAACTCACACGCATGAAGGGCAAAGCCTGGGTCGCGCCTTGATCGATCCATCGCGTCGGAACCTGTGTCGCGCGAGTGATACCCACTTTCAAACCGGAGGAATTTGCCAAGTACACGATATGATCTTGCAGACAAAATTGTTCTCCCCATGCTGGCTCTCGACAAGTGCCTTGTTCAAAATGACAACGTTCAGGGTGAATAATGCAGGAATCACAGGCTGCAAGTTTCTGAAAACACGGGAAGCAATACCCTTGATTAAAGCTTTTGTTGGTCTTGCGTGCGCAATGCACACAATAAATATCGCCGGTGTATAGGAGCGAGAGAGACTGGCCTAAGAGCGCGTTCACAGGAACGTACTCCTCTCCTAACCGGAGCGAGTATTCAACTGGCAAATCTAACCTCACAGCCATTTTCCTGAGTATCCCACGTGCTTGTTCTTGCATAATCAATTCCGAGTAGCGTCGCGACTATTGCATCGTCGAATTGCTGGATGGGTTCTGTTCACTCGAACATCCCTTAGGCATCGTCGCCTCTATTCTTGCATCTTGCTCTACGTGCTTCGCTTCATACAAGATTATGGTTTGCAGACACGACTCAAGCTGTTCCTGCGTGAGGCGACTACCATCCTCCCATCGACCTAGTTCGACAGCCGTTTTCAGGTTTTCATAAATTGACGGTGTCATCGCATCGATTAACGCTTCGATGCTCTCCGGCCGTTCAAATGGAATATTGGGACTATCGTTTGTCACTCCAAGTTCCTCGATTATCGTTGATTTCTAGACTCTCTCTGGCGCATCCAATAACCAGCAATTACCCCGCATAGAAGACCGGCAACAAGTCCTCCGATATGCGCACCCGAAGCTATACTATTACTCGCCAAAACTGCCATTAGTAGCAATGCGACAATGAACACAACGAATGTGCTTAGGCGGAGCTGCACTCGTCCCTCTCGAAAGAATAAACCAATCACCCAAGTATAGCCCACCAAACCATAGATCAATCCTGACAGACCACCGAACGCATTAGACCCCGTGCTCAGGTATTGCAACACATTGCCACCGAAGGTCGCGACGACGTAAACCGTAAAAACAAGCCCTGTGGGTTGTTCATTCTCGAGCATACGACCGAAATAGAAGAGCCACAGCAAATTGAAAACCAGATGGATTTCGCCAAAATGCAGAAGCGCGGGGGTTAAACTCCGCAATAATAACAACGGTGAATCGAGTGAAACGATCAGTGAAAATACGCCAGAACTGTCTACCTCCGGAAAAAACAACCAGAGGACCGGAGTCACATCAGTACCTAACTTGGTAATCACGGCGACAACAAGGCAAAGAAATGCTATCGCTGATGAAAGTGGGGCAGCATGCGAAAAAGTGACTAACCACCATATCGCTGAAATCAATGAATTGCCGAGACTATTCCGAGTGGCTCGCTGCTCTGCACGAGCCTGCTCCGGAGCGACTACAGAGAGTTCACCACGCTCGATCGATGAAAGAACTTCACGAACGACCCTCGCTTCATTCTCGCTGCGAACCCAGAGCACCTGCTCTCCGGATTCCTCACTCACCTTCAGAAAAACTCCCTGCTGACGCAGCATGAAAACCAGGGCTCGGAGATCTGATTCTATTGGCAGGCTAGCGACCCTTATCATGGTCAGTCTTCTTTCTCTAAACGATTGCCCCAACCCAATTTCGACCTACAAGCACCATAGAAAGAATGCTCTAATGGATGAATCAGCTTCAACACAGTCTTCGCTTTTCTAATCATTATTTCGTCACCGGCTTTCGCCTCGAAGACTTCCTGCCCATCACAACTAAGCTTGGGACGAAGCGCTTCTGTTGCGGCAACGACTAAACGAATTTCACAATCTCCATCCACCACGATCGGTCGACTATTGAGGGTATGCGGATACATTGGCACAAGCGCGATGGCGTTAAGAGAGGGATGCATGATTGGCCCGCCCGCAGAAAGAGAATAGGCCGTAGACCCGGTCGGCGTTGCAACAATGAGACCATCTGATGACAAGCTATACACGAATCGGCCGTCTACAAATAACTCAAATTCAATCATCTGTGCGGCATTACCAGGGTGGAGAACAATATCGTTCAGGGCAGCGCCCAGGCCTCGCTCAGAGCCATCAATTTCACGCTTAGTCGCCTCAAGCATGAAGCGTCGGTCTACGCTGAGGTTGCCATTTAGCACCTCCTCCAGACCCACTTCTATTTTGCTGGGAGGGATATCAGTCAAAAATCCGAGCTTGCCACGGTTTATCCCGATGACGGGCACCTGCGCCTGCGCAATGGTTTTCGCTACATGCAACATGCTGCCGTCTCCGCCCACGACCACAACAAGGTCGCAGTGCTGGGCCAATTCAGCGTCTTCGCACCTAACGTCGCCTCGACCTGGCACTAGCTGTGCGGTCTGCGTATCAAGTACTGCAGTTAAGCCACGATTCTGAAGAAAGTCTAAAACACGGCCAAGGGAATCAATCACGCCGGAATGACCTGGCCGCCCTACTAGACCGATATTTTTAAAGGGGTTCATGTTTTGGCTTTTCCTAGCGCTAGAAACAGTTCAGGAGCGAATTGTAGCACGCCGCTAGCGGTTGAACGGAGACCAACCAGACCTCAATTCACCGGGCTGCTAGCAGGCTCAATGGTGAGCCAGAATGGTTCCCGAGGGAAAATGATGTCAATTTGCGCAACGTCATTCTGCTGCGTTTGCACCTGATACGCGACGAAGATCGCTAGTCGTTGGCCAGCGAGAAGATCACCTAGACGAAAGCGATTGATAATAGTTAATTGCTCCAAGCTTCTCAGAGGAGCTCTCCCCCCAAAGGCCCTTAACCCTTCGATAGTGCCATCCCAACTCTCTAACTCACCTTGCGAGCTGAGCTGATAAATTTCTTCGCCACCGGCCAGCGCCAGCAATACATGCAAGCCGCCTTGTCTACCGACATGGGACGGATCCACTCGCACTTCTGCGACCACACTCACCCTATCACCCGCATTGACGGTACTACTCAAACTGCGGCGATCGTCTCGACTCGCCCCGATCGCAATGCTTGCCTCACTCGCCACCCCAGTCAGTGAGTCAATAGCGCTTGGAGCGAGTGGCGGCAGTATTGACTCGGAATACCGCCCGATTTGATGCCTAACCAAATTAAGAGTCGTGACCGCATCGGCAGCACCTTCTTCGCCCTCCGCGACCCCACAATACGCATCGCCACAGCGCAGGGCAGGAGTGGAAAACTTATTCTCTCGTCGAGCCGCACCAAAAGCCGCCGGCAATGCCATCACGGTTGCGAACTGATTATCGACGCCATACCCAGTTGCAAAATCAAAGGTCCCGCCCACTCCATCTTCTCGCAGCGAATGAGTAAGCCCCATGAGGTGCCCAACTTCATGCGCCACAACGATATCGAGTGGACAATCAATGCTTAAAACCGCAACTGCATTTTCACGCTCTGCAGAGGCACTGAAGTCACCCGCTGTGCCATAGCCACCGACCGGAGCGAGTCCGCAACGAGAAGCCGCTAATTCCAACGGTCTGAAAAATAAAACTAGATCTCCGCCGTAGTCAGAACGTATTGTTTCTACACCGCCGAACGCCGGTCCCCGGCGTTCAAGTAGAGCAGTTAGGGCCGTGTCCATGTCTTCCGCATCGCTATAGCTGACTTGGGCATGGTGCACGACACGCAGCACAATATCCGCACCACTCTCCACAAACACCTGGTTCGCTACGGCGACTAGCTGATTGATTCGAGTCTCGACCCCGAATCTGTACTGCTCAGCAGCCCCCTCTGAATAGAGTGCTACTACATCAATAACAGTCACTCCGGTCGGTACCGAAGCCGCATCATTCGCATCAGTCGCCATGATGCGTTCGTTGAAATCACTCACCCCATCGTGATCGCTGTCTTCGCGAACATCAGAGACCAGTCGGAAGGCCGCGTCTGCTCGCGAGTCCTCATTGCTTAACACTGTACTCTGCAACAACGCGGGCGCATTAGCATTCGGCGTCACCCTGAACCACAAAGTCTCAGAGCTTTCAGCGGGAATCGGGTCGAGCGTGCAACGCAGCACTGTTTGTGCCGAAGCGCTGAGTCCTAAAGCACAATTATTATTCCCCCAATCGATGGCAGCGTCATCGGGCAAAAAATACAGCTCGACATAGCTATCGCGTTGAGTTGAGTTCGTTACATTTCTTACCGTAATAAATGCGTCGATCGTGCCGCCACGAACAATCGATCTGCTAGAAAAACCGTGGGAGAGCGTCAGAGCAACTGATTCAGACGACTGCTGGCCCACATCAGAAATTGTCGCGCTTAACGCATCAAGCGAAGTGAGTGGAAGAACGGGGTTCGCCATCGCATCGCTCGATGGTTCCAGGATGACATAGTCATTCTGTAATTGCTGACCAGTGAAACCAACGGGCGTATAGAACCATCCATCGTAACCTTCGCTTGTTGCCGCCGCCGTCAATTGGTACACAAGGTCTTCGCCCGCCACATAGCCATAACCGATCTCATCGCTTAGAGTCAGAACGAGGCTTACATTTTGACCAGCAACCTCGCCGGCTGCTGCAAGTACCAAATCACCGTTCGTTAAACGATCTGCGCGTTCGATTTCGAGATTCAGCAAGAAGCTGTCACCTAAGTCGAATTCAATTACGTAGCCGGGGCGCAGTCCTTCTGTATTCAGTACATCGAGGTGTATAGCTTGGGACTCAGAGGCGAACTCCGGTCGCAAGAGATGCAGGGGCATAGAATCACTGAGGGTGAATCTTAAACTGGAGGAAGACCCACCCAAAGGGAAGGCTGCAGCGCTTGGAATGGTCAGTAAAATCCTGAACAGTAGCGAAAGTGCGAAGAGCCAAAAAACAATGCCACCGCTTCCGAGGAGGCGATGGTGTCTGATGCTATGGCCAAGACTGTCAGTGAGCATGACTTAGTCTACTCAGGCGTGGGAAATTTTTCCAGCAGAAACAAATCCCAGTACGCTTAAGGTATATTAATTAAGTCCTTTTAAATCAGATGGTTAAACTCTGGCATTGCTCAAGAATAAATACCACCCGTATGCACGGCGATAATCTGAGTGCCGGGCGCATACTCTCCCCTACTGATCTGATCATAAAGCGCGTAAAACAATTTGCCTGTATACACTGGTTCAACCGGCACACCTGTACTTTGGCTGAAACTTGTCATGAATTCCTCCAGTGCTGGCGTGCGGCGCGCATACCCACCGAAATGGTAGCGTTCATCTATGGACCAGCGAACAGCGGCGTGACGCGGGCGAATCCAACTTTCCGCTTCACGGACGAGATATCCCTCAGCTTTGAGAACTGATACGCCGACTACTCTGGGCGAGTCGCCAGCCCGATATTGTGCCTCGAGACCTAGCACTATACCGGCGAGAGTTGCCGCCGTGCCGCAACTCACAGCCACCACGCGTTCCCCCTCATGTGCGCCATCATCGACATCGAAGAAGCCCCAATCCAGAAAGGAGGCTATCTCCTCGCACCCCTGCACCGCGAGACCATTGCTGCCTCCCTCTGGCAAAATTTCGATATCGCCGAAGCGATGACGTAATTCTGCAATAAATTCCACCGAATCTTTCTCTCGATATTGCGCACGAGAGATCGGCTCGAGTCGCATGCCTTGCGATTCAGCGAAAGTCAGGACTTTATTCAGAGGTTTTATTAATTCACCCCGGACGATCCCGATTGTCTCGAAACCGAACGCGTTACCCGCAGCCGCTAGCGCATAGAGATGATTGGAGTAGGCTCCGCCGAAACTCAACACCCTCTTCTTGCCCAGTGCATCGATGCGCGCAAGATTGTGCTTCAGCTTAAACCACTTATTGCCATGAATTACGGGATGAATTTGATCAAGCCTTAGCACAGCAACGTCTACGCCGCGCTCGACAAAAAGAGGCAGATGGATTCTTTGCAGCTGAGGAGTTTGAATGGGAATCATGAGAGATAAATGGCGGACCGGACGGGACTCGAACCCGCGACCCCCGGCGTGACAGGCTACTAGCCTAGGTATTATATGTTATAAAATCAATAATTTAGTTAATAAAATATTTCACTCTCCAACACTTCTCCGACAGCGAAAGTGAAAAACCAATAAAATCAGTCGGTGCCCCGCTTAATTCCCCAACAGTTTACACGCTGGATCTACGTGATAAATAAGCTACTTAGTTACTATTCCCTTTTTGTTTGCTCTGAGAATATCGAATCCTTTGGTTCCTGCTCTTCACGAATTCGATAACATTATCCTTATATGCTAAGTACTCTTCTAGGTCTTGAGGCAGAGCAGTCCCTTCGAAATTGTCAAACGGATGCCAGA
>JALQUB010000055.1 GCA_023268635.1 Pseudomonadales bacterium | reverse complement strand
TTAGTGCCGCCGTCATTAAGCTCGCCGCTTGAGTGACGGCGCCTGCATCGAAATTGACGACTGAGCGTGAAAAGCCGCCGGTAACGGGGAGCCCGCCGGAAAAGGCGGAGGCGATATTCGCGGTGCCGAGGCCGATAAGTTCTTGGTCGGCATCAATTCGTTCTTGACGCTTACTGCCGAGTGTTCGTCCGACCGACACCGATTCTACATAACCTATGATCGAAATGAGCAGTGCAGGAAGCCACAATGCTCGAACGAGATCGATAGAAAAATTCGGTAAAACTAAGGCGGGCAGTCCAGTGGGAATTGAACCTACGACGGAGACGCCTCTAGCCTCGAGGTTAAATCCCGCTGTGACGATAATCGTCGCGATGACTGCAAGCACTGGTGCGATCTTGGTGACCAGCTGTGCTCTATAACGGTTCAAACCGCAGGCGGTGAGGATCGCTACTCCGCGTGCACGGACAAAGAATAAGAAAGCAACGACAGCTAAGCCAAGAACCAGAGTCTCAACATTAAACTGCGGTAGGTGTGCCCAGAGGGTATGGAGTAGTTCGCCTAGTGTGTCGCCACCGGCTTGGATGCCGAGGATGTGACGAAATTGACTCAGAGCGATGATAATCGCCGACGCGGTTATAAACGCTGAAACCACGGTGTGTGAGAGGAAGTTGGCGAGGAAGCCTAAGCGCAGGAAACCAAACAGGACAAGCATCGCTCCCGAAAGTGCCGCTAATGTTACCGCGGCCGCTGTGACGCTCACGTTTCCGGCGGAAGCGACCTCACCAACAGCCGCAGCCGTCATTAAGGAAGCGATGGCAACAGGACCTACCGACAAGGTGGAGCTGCTGCCGAACAACGCATAGACGGCCAGCGGTAGAATGCTGGCATAGAGTCCCACTTCGGCCGGCAGACCAGCGAGTAATGCGTAGGCGAGCGACTGCGGGATCAGCATGATCGTGACGATGATTGCCGCGATTACGTCGCTGCTAAACTTCTCGCCATCGTAGCCACGTAACCAGCGCAGCGCTGGCAGCAATTTCTCACTTCTCCGCATTGTTCTTCCTACGCATCCATTCTTGTGGAACTACGCTAACTCTTAAGTGATTTGAGCTTCTTAGGCGCAGCTAACCATTCGCGTCCCTTCAACATGGCGTGCCAATACACCGAAGGGAGGATATCCTTCTTCAGTATCCAAGCCGCTTTTGTTGGGCGGGTGCCTTCGATTAACGCAGTAGGGAACGAAGGTAATAATTTGCCGCCGTATCCAAACTCAGCTAACACAATTTTTCCTCGCTCGACGGTCAGTGGACAAGAGCCATAACCATCATAGCCGGCATCGAGCTCTTTTCCTTTCAGGGCAGTGATCAGATTTGCAGCGACGACGGGAACCTGTTTACGTACCGCGGCCATAGTCTTCGCATTCGGCGTGTTCATCACATCACCCAAGCCCCATATATTCGAGAACTTCTTGTGCTGTAGAGTGAATTGGTCGACGTCTAACCAGCCAGCCGCATCCGCGAGTTCGCTGTTGGCCACAAAATCAGGAGCCTTTTGTGGAGGGCAAACGTGCAACATATCGAACTCTTCACAGATGACTTCGCCTTCCTTGTCAGGATCGCTAGAGGTGAAGTAGGCGCGCTTATTTTCGCCGTCGACTTCCACGAGAGTGTGATTAAAGTGAGTTTTGGCTTTGTACTTATCGATATAGCTTTGTAGTGCCGGCACGTAATCAGCTACACCGAACAGCACACCGCCAGAATTGTAAAAATCGATCTCTATGTCTTTGAGTACACCGTTTCGGTACCAGTGGTCTCCTGACAAATAGAGCGCCTTCTGTGGTGCGCCAGCGCATTTAATTGGCATTGGCGGTTGAGTGAATATCGCGCGTCCTTTCTTGAGGTTTTTAACTAGCTCCCAAGTGTAGGGAGAGTAGTCGTAGGAATAATTCGAAGTGACGCCATTTTTTCCGAGGCTCTCTTTCAATCCTTTGATGCCGTCCCAGTTCAATGTCAGTCCTGGTGCGACAATGAGCTGTTGGTAGTGAAGAGAGAGGTTGTTATCGAGCTGAACCGTATTCTCGGCGGGGGTAAAACCAACTACTGACTGTTTAATCCAGGAAACTTTGCTCGGAATCAGATCGCGTGTGTTGCGTTTAGTTTGCGTATTGCTAAATACGCCACCACCTACCATGGTCCAGCCAGGCTGATAATAGTGAGTCTCGGAAGGGTCGACAATGGCGATACGCAAATCGTCTTTGCGCTTCAATAGACTCGCCGCCGCGGCGATTCCGCCCGAACCTGCGCCGACAATAACTACGTCAAAGCTTGGTTTCGCTACGCTCTCAGTAGCAGTCTCTTGGTGGTCCATTGTTATCTCTCCTGCGTAGGGCTTGATCGCCTCACTGACATCAAATCCAATTTCTTTGGCCTTCTCTAGAATTTCTTGTGCATCCATGCCGCGACTCACGCTGGCAGCGGACCATAGGCAAGTTGATCGGTTTCCCGTCCTGCAGAACGCATGTAACTTCTCATTTTCTTCGGTGCTCTTCGTCAACAGCTGGGCAAATTCTTCTACCTGCTCTCGGCTTTGTTCACCGGCTTTAAATGGGATGTTGACCATCGTCATGCCGAGCTCTTCCGCCGCCGCAGAGAGGGCGTCAAAGCTGACTTGATCCTGTGCCTCGCCGTCGGGGCGATTGCAAACAATCATGGTCACGCCAGCGGCCTTGAGTTCGGCCAGGTCTTCTAGCTCGACCTGCGCCGAGACCGTGAGCGTGTCGTTTATCGTCATGATGCGCATCGATATTCTCCTTTCATATCCGAGGTGGCGATCCTGCCTCCCTTTTGTGTTTTTATTTGAGCGCCCGCTTATTTAAATGCGTTGATTGGTAGCTTCAGATAGACGCGACCATTATCTTCCGGAGCTGGAAGTTCACCAGCTCGAACATTGACCTGTAATGAAGGCAGGATCAAGTGCGGCATTTCCAAGGTTGCGTCGCGTTCAGTACGCATCTTGACGAATTCTTCCTCGCTGATCGAGTCATTCACGTGAATATTGCGAGCCTTCTCCTCGGCAATGGTAGTTTCATATTCTAGCTCACGTCCGCTCTCGCCATAGTCATGACACATGTAGACGCGAGTCTCACCGGGGAGCTCGAGTAGTTTATGGATTGATCGGTACAGCGTCGCAGCATCGCCTCCAGGGAAGTCGGCGCGGGCTGTGCCTGCATCAGGCATAAACAGCGTGTCACCCACAAAGAGGGCATCGCCGATGAGGTGCGACATGCATGCCGGAGTGTGTCCCGGTGTATGAAGTACATGCGCCTCGAGGCTACCTATTTTATAGGTTTCACCATCGGTAAACAGATGGTCGAACTGTGATCCGTCATGAGGTAGTACATCGTCTATGTTATAGACGCCGCCGAAGACCTTTTGCACGGTAGTGATCTGCTCACCGATGGCGAGTTTTCCGCCCACCTGTTCGCGGATATAGTGTCCGGCCGAGAGATGGTCTGCGTGGGCGTGGGTCTCGATAATCCACTCTACGCTTAGTTCGTTCTCGCGGACAAACTTAATAATCGCATCCGCGCCCTCATGGCTGATCGTGCCGGAAGCATATTCAATGTCGAGCACGCTATCGATGACCGCGCACGCATTCGAATTGGCATCTTTTACCACGTAGGAAAAGGTGTTGCTCTCTTCGTCAAAAAATGGAGTAACGATTGGGTTCGAACTATTAGATGAATTCATGCTGACCTCCTTGGCCGACTATCTTTGAAATAATAATAGCTATTTGTTTTTGTAGATTTTGTCTTTGATTGAAACTTTGTTTGTTGATCGAGGACTGACTTACAAGCAATAAGTCCAGATAGCCCAACTGATGAAAGCCGTGGCTGGTGCGACGAGCATCATGAGAATCATATTTCGGATGTGAATCATGTCTGTGCCTCCACTAATCAAAATGCGTTTAAACACGCTATGGAGTCAAAGTTGCAGGAGCTGTGCCAACTCCGTGCTTCTTCTGGTAATACACTGATTTTAATGATGAAATAATTTGACGAGATGCCTGTCATAGAGCTTGAGGCGGTGCACATGGGCTGTTTAATGACAAAAATAGCAAAATACTGACAAATTTGACAAATTCACTAGGATTGAACACACTCAGCGGATATTGATGTCGTCATAGGAGGGGCCATGGAGCGGATAGCGAGTGATAAAGCGCATGATTTAGGCGCAATGCTCGAAGGCTATGAATGCCCGGCAATTCTTGTGTCTGCTCATTATGAAATCCTAGCCACGAATGCGGAGTACAGGCAGGCCTTCGGTGACATTGAGTTCGATGCCGCCCCCCGTTGTTATGAGATTTCCCATGGTTATTCAAAGCCCTGTGACCAATCTGGCGAAGATTGTCCACTCGGTGCCGCTGTCGCCTCGGGTCATAAAGAGCGTGTTCTACATGTCCATCAAACCCCCCGTGGCCGTGAACATGTGGACGTTGAGATGGTTCCGATCAGGGACTCCCGCGGCGAGCTTGCCTATTTCGTTGAATTACTGAGACCGGTTCCCCTGGCGAGTGGTGAGGTTGCCGCCCAAGAGTTGGTCGGCTCTAGTCCTCCGTTTGAGAGGATGCTCGCTAAGATTTCCCGCGTAGCGGCAACCGATGCGTCAGTGTTGCTGCTCGGTGAGTCCGGCACCGGTAAGGAGTTGGCTGCGCGCGCGATACACATGGCGAGTAAGCGAAGTGCTAAGCCGATGGTGACACTTGAATGTGCCGGGCTTTCGGATGCTTTGTTTGAGAGTGAATTGTTCGGTCATGTGAAGGGAGCATTCACCGGCGCCCACGCAAATAAGAAAGGCTTAGTGGAGCTCGCCAACGGGGGTACGTTGTTTCTCGATGAGCTCGGCGATATCCCGCTTGGCATGCAAGTGAAACTGTTGCGCCTACTCGAAACCGGTACTTTCCGACCGGTGGGAAGTGGGGAAGTTAAGACCTCTAATTTTCGATTGATCTGTGCAACACATAAAAATCTGCAGCAGATGGTGAACGCAGGGGAGTTCAGAAATGATTTGTTTTATCGAATTAACGTATTTCCTATTGCCATCCCTTCGCTCGCGGAACGGGTCGAAGATTTGCCGGCATTGAGCAAAGCGATTCTCGCGCGCTTCGCCGGCGGTGAAAAATTTCATCTCACTAATTCCGCCATTCGGGAACTCGCCGCTTATCGCTTCCGCGGCAATATTCGCGAATTGAGAAACTTGTTGTATCGCGCGGTAGTTTTAGCCGACACCAATGTGATCGACAGCAAGGTGATCGCCCTGTGCTTCGAAGAGGATAAGTCGATTGTGCAAAACCAAAGCGATGAGATGCGTGATGAAACTGCGTTCGCGTTCCCATCAGCGGGCGGAGGCAGGTGGCCAAATCTAAGAGAGCTAGAGCACGAGTATATAGAGAGTATGCTGAGGGAGTTTGGTGGAGATAAAAGGCGAGTCGCTGAGCAGCTCGGAATAAGTGAGAGATCTTTATATAGGAAACTGCAGAATAAATAGGCTGCCTATTCTGCGCCAAAATAGGGCAGGATCCGTCATTTTTGGCAGCCTGTGGTGCGGATTATTGCAGGTGCCCCCGCGAATTAGCCCTTGTTCCTCTAGGGCCATTGTTCTTAACAGCCCACAACCACTTGATTTTCCGTCACTATAAATTTTTTACAAATTTATAGTGAACTTGGTACGTCGTTTGCAATCTTATGACTACATACTGGAAAACGTATTCCGATGCTTGAGGAGATTCTCTCCCTCTCTCATCACCTCGGAGTGCACCAACCTAGTTTTCAGTATTTTGGACTCGCCTCACTTCGGTTTGGCGAGTCTTTTTATTGGGATGCGCACAACCCCAATTTAGTCGATAATCGACAAGCACTATTGAGCGATGCCGATGATCAGAGTACAGACTAAATTCACCACTAACTCTCATTCAAGCGAAGGGGATAACTCTTTATTCGCGCGTATCGCCGATGATATTAGAGAGAAGGGCTATAGCATTAACCCTTCGGCAATGCCCGCGGAACTCATTGAGCCTCTCTACGAACATGTGGTGTCGATGAACGCGGCGAAGTTTACCTCTGCCGGCATCGGGCGGGGGGAGAAATACACACATAGCAAATTTGTACGGACTGATGAGATTGCTTGGATTGAAGGCAATTCACAGGCCGGTCGGGATTGGCTGGACTGGACTAAGACGCTACAGGTCTATCTGAATAGGCGGTTGTTGTTGGGATTGTTTTCTTTCGAGAGCCATTTCTCGCACTATGGTATTGGCGATTTTTACAAGCGCCACAAGGACGCTTTTCGTGGCGAAGCAAATCGTGTGCTCTCCGTGGTGCTCTATCTCAATCCGGGTTGGACCGTCGCGGATGGTGGCGAACTATTGCTTTATCCTGCCGACGATGGAGCCATGGATGTCTCATCTAAACCGGCGGTGCATGACGCGATGGAGTGTATTAAGGTGACGCCGTTGATGGGGACGCTAGTCTTGTTCCTCAGCGAGGAGTTTCCCCATGAGGTCTTGCCTGCAAACCGTGATCGCTTCGCGATCGCCGGATGGTATCGAGTGAATACTTCAGTCAGCGATCGGGTCGATCCTCCTCGCTAAATCCATTGGGCCTAATTTGGCACTGGGATCTTCAAGGTTTCCTTCACTTGTTCCATCACCACATAACTCGTCGATTCTTGTACTCCGGGCAGTGTGAGAAGCGTGTCACCTAGCAGTTCGCGATAGGCGCCCATGTTGGCTACGCGCGCTTTGATTAAGTAATCAAAGTTACCGGATACGAGGTGACATTCTTGGACGGCCTCTAGCGCCAGCGCCGCCTCTGTGAATTCCGCAAAAATGTCGGGCGACTTGCGCGACAGGCGAATCTGGACGAAAACCACCAAGCCGGCTTCGAGTTCGCTCGGATTCAGCACGGCGCTATAGCGAAGAATCACCCCGTCTCGTTCCATGCGTCGCACCCGCTCCATGCAAGGGGTAGTGGTAAGACCTACTCTGCGTGCCAGTTCGGCGTAGCTGATACGGCCATTATTTTGGAGCTCTCGGAGTATTTTCCGGTCTATTTTGGATAGGCTTTTTGGCTGTTTCATAGGTATTAGCCAGTTAAATTAACTAGATAAAATAATTTAAATAAAATAATACTCTATTTATTTTTGAAAATATAAGATTTTCTGCCATCTTGAATTCTTACATACTCGCTATACTTTCTCTCGTAGATTAAACACGAAGTCCTATTTATTTTTGCTGCCAGCGCAGCGCTGTGACGAGGGTAAGAACATGCGAGTAGGCGTTCCAAAAGAAATTAAGAATCATGAGTATCGAATCGGACTCACTCCAGCGGGCGTACGTGAACTGGTTGCTGCGGGTCATCAGGTATTGGTTGAGACTCAGGGTGGTGCGGCGATCGGTTTCGACGATGCTCAGTATGTAGAGGCAGGCGCGGAAATCGCGGCCGATGCAGAAGCTGTGTTTGCGGGGAGTGAACTGATCGTCAAGGTGAAGGAACCACAGCCCGAGGAATGTAAGCGACTCAGAAGTGATCAGACCCTGTTCACCTATTTGCATCTCGCTCCTGACCCCGAACAAACTAAACTGTTGCTAGCTTCTGGCGCGACCTGCATAGCTTATGAAACGGTGACGGGTCCGAATCACTCCCTGCCTTTGCTCGCGCCGATGAGTGAAGTGGCCGGCCGCATGTCGGTGCAGGAAGCTGCGCAGTGCCTCGAAAAATCGAAGGGAGGCAGCGGTGTGTTATTGGGCGGTGTCCCCGGCGTGGAAGCGGGCAAGGTTCTCGTACTCGGGGGCGGTGTTGTCGGTTTAAATGCGGCACGGATGGCGCTCGGTCTAGGCGCGGATGTCACATTGCTCGATCGATCGCTGCCGCGTCTACGTCAAATCGACGAGCTCTACGATGGACGGATTAAGACGCTTTATTCAACGACGGACGCGATCGAGAGTCAGCTTAAAATTGCCGATGCAGTCATCGGAGCGGTACTAATTCCCGGCGCCTCGGCACCTAAGTTGGTGACGCGTAAGATGCTAGGACTCATGAAGCCGGGTTCGGTGTTGGTAGATGTCGCGATCGATCAGGGCGGTTGCTTCGAAACCAGTCACGCGACCACGCACCAAGACCCTACCTATGTTGTCGACGGTATAATCCATTACTGCGTCGCGAACATGCCGGGTGGGGTGGCGCGAACGTCGACACAGGCGCTCACCAACGCGACCCTGCCGTTCGTATTAAACATTGCAAACAAAGGAGCCGAAGCGGCGATGTCAGCTGACGCGCACTTGCTCAATGGACTAAACATCTATCGGGGAGTGTTAACTGTAGAAGCAGTGGCTGAGGCGCAAGGCCTGAACTACGTTGCTCCTGCGGACGCGCTGAAGCACGGCGGATTACAAGTCAGCGCTTGATAACGCGATAAACCCTGTACTGTCACCCTAGGCATCTCGCCATTGAGATGCCTAGGTCAAACTCGCCATCGTAGAAGTGTGAATTCTGTGGCAGCGCTGTGGATTACTAGAGGAGCCTACGGCATAATCCTGTCCCCGCCGCTCAAATGGACAACAGAATTATGTGGTTTAAGAACCTCCGCGTTTATACCTTCGCAAAACCCCTCCCGCAGTCCTTCGAAGAAATTGAAACAGCATTAGCCGACAAGAGTTTTGAACCCTGTGGTTCGATGGAGAAGGCTCGTCTGGGTTGGGTCAGCCCCCTTGGGCGGGAAGGGGAAATGCTCAGTCACGCTCAGGGACGGTATCTGATGCTGTGCGCGCAGAAGCAAGAGCGAATCCTGCCCAGTTCGGTGATAAATGAAGCGACGGATGAAAAAGTAGCGGAGCTGGAGGAGCGACAGGGCCGCAAGATTTACCGTAAGGAAAAGCGTCAGATTCGTGACGATGTCTTCGTCACGCTGCTGCCACGCGCGTTCACGCGAAACCACCAGACCTTTGCTTATATCTCGCTCGCAGATAATTTACTGATTGTAAACTCGGGCAGTGCTCCGAAAGCGGAAGAACTCCTCACCCTGCTGCGAGACACACTCGGATCTCTTCCGGTTGAAATTCCGTCGACTAATCGTGCCCCAGCTGATGTCATGACTCGCTGGTTGAGAGAGCAGCATGGTAGTGACAATTTCGTAATTGATGAGGAATGCGAACTCTTCAATCCAATCGATGGTGGAAATGTGGTTCGTTGTAAAGGGCAAGATCTCTTCAGTGAAGAAATTCAGGCTCACCTCGGTGCAGGGAAACAAGTAAAAAGTATCGGTGTCACTTGGAATAGTGCAGTGAGTTGTGTGCTATCTGAGGATCTCGCGATTAAGCGCGTGAAGTTTGTCGGCATGAACGAAGAGCGAGACCAAGGCGAAGCAGAGACGGTCGCTGACAAATTCGATCAGGAGTTTGCGGTGATGACCCTGCAGCTAACTGGTTTCTTTAAAGATTTCTTCACCGCCTTCGGCGGCTTAGAGGCATCGGGTGAACAGCAGTAGGATTACCCCATCAATGGATATTAGCAGTAAGATCGCCGAAGAACTCGGCGTCCGCGAGCAGCAGGTCGCTGCTTCGATTGCCTTATTAGATGAAGGCGCAACAGTCCCTTTTATTTCCCGCTATCGCAAAGAAGTTACAGGGGGTCTCGATGACCTTCAGCTACGTGATCTCGAGCTGCGGCTACGCTATCTGCGTGAATTGCAAGAACGCAAACAAGTAATCATTGCCAGCATTGATGATCAAGGCAAGTTGACGCCAGAGCTCGAAAAGAAAATTGGCGCAGCCGAAACTAAGTCACTCCTCGAGGACTTGTATCTGCCTTACAAACCTAGGCGTCGTACGAAGGCGATGATAGCTATCGAAGCGGGTATCGAGCCGCTCGCGGATCTACTCTTAGGCGATCCGAGTTTGGACCCCGAACGACAGGCCGCGGAATTTATTAATGTGGAAGCAGGATTCGCCGATGCGAAAGCTGCATTGGATGGTGCGAAGCAAATTTTGATGGAGCGTTTTGCCGAAGACGCGGAGCTGGTCGGTAGCTTACGAGACTATCTGTGGGATGAGGGTGTTCTGCAGTCGCGCGTCGTCGAAGGTAAGGAAAATGAAGCGGCGAAATTCCGCGATTACTTTGATTACGATGAGTCTCTAAATCGTGTGCCGTCGCATCGAGCACTAGCCGTGTTCCGCGGCCGTAAAGAAGCTTTTTTGCAGGTAACAATAGCAACGCCGGCGGCCGTCGCGAACGCTGACAAATCGCGTACTGAAATTCAGCCAGAACGTGCAGAGATGATGATCGCGCGAACATTCGGAATCTCTGATCAGGGAAGGGCGGCGGACCGCTGGCTCGCCGAGGTAATTAAGTGGACTTGGAAGATCAAGCTTCATACACGACTAGAACTCGATTTACTCGGTCAATTAAGAGAAACGGCCGAAGAAGAAGCGATTCGAGTATTCGCCGAGAATATGAAAGCGATTCTGTTGGCATCCCCCGCTGGTAACAAGGTCACTATAGGGCTTGACCCGGGTTTGCGTACGGGAGTTAAGGTGTCTCTGGTTGATGCCACAGGGAAATATCTCGAGGACACAGCGATCTATCCACATGCGCCGAAGAATCAATGGGATCAATCGATCGCGATCCTCGCCGAGCTATGTAAGAAGCATGATGTTGAACTCATCGCCATCGGAAACGGTACAGCTTCGAGGGAGACCGATAAGCTCGCGGGCGATCTCATCAAGCGCCATCCCGAACTTAAACTCCAGAAAGCGATGGTGAATGAGGCAGGAGCCTCGGTCTATTCGGCATCAGACACAGCGCGGGAAGAGTTTCCTGACTTAGACGTGACCGTGCGCGGAGCAATTTCCATCGCGCGTCGATTGCAAGATCCGCTGGCTGAATTGGTAAAAATAGAGCCCAAGTCGATAGGGGTAGGGCAGTATCAACACGATGTCAGTCAGGTAAAACTGGGCCACTCGCTCGACGCGGTAGTCGAAGACTGTGTGAATGCTGTCGGCGTCGACGTCAATATGGCATCGGCGCCGTTGCTGCGTCGTGTGGCTGGGTTGAGTGCCTCTATCGCGAATAATATTGTTTCGTATAGAAATAGCCACGGTGCTTTCAAGTCTCGTCAAGATCTGAAGGCCGTCCCGCGTTTCGGTGAGAAGAGCTTTGAACAAGCGGCGGGATTCTTGCGAATTGTCGGCGGCGATAATCCGCTTGACGGTTCTGCCGTGCACCCTGAGTCATATGCCGTAGTCGAGAAAATTGGATCGGCTGGCAATAAGTCGGTGAATGATTTAGTCGGTAATGTGAGTTATCTAAAATCGGTCGACGCGAAAGCGTTTGTTGACGAGCGTTTTGGCCTACCTACCGTGACCGACATCCTGGCGGAGCTTGAGAAACCCGGCCGTGATCCACGCCCCGAATTTAAGACCGCAGACTTTAAAGAGGGCATCGATAAGGTGTCTGATTTGGTGGAAGGGATGACGCTAGAGGGTGTTGTGACGAACGTGACTAACTTTGGCGCATTCGTCGATGTCGGCGTGCATCAGGATGGTCTCGTGCATATATCTGCGCTGTCCTATAATTTCGTGAAAGACCCTCATGCTGTTGTAAAAACCGGCGACGTCGTGAAAGTGAAAGTCATGGACGTCGATGTGCAGCGTCAACGAATCGGTCTCTCTATGCGTCTGGACGATGATCCCGCAGCGAAGAAAGCCGACGCGGCAACGCGTGGTGGCGAAAGGTCGCGAGGTGCTAGTCGTAACTCGCCACAGCAGCGTTCTAGCGCAGCGATTAAGACAGGCACTCTCGGCGATTTGTTAAAAGGCGCGATGAAAAAGTAGCGCACTATGGCACTCAAACCGACGATTTATAAAATAAAGCTAGCCCTCACCGACCTCGATCGTGAGGTCTATGACAATTTCACACTGACTGTTGCTTGCCATCCGTCCGAGACACTCGAGCGGATGATGGTGAGGGTCTTAGCTTACTGCCTCAATGCGTGTGAAGGACTGGAGCTCTGCAAAGGTTTGAGTGACACCGATGAGCCTGCTCTTTGGGCTCACTCTTTGGATGGTGCGCTTTCAGTTTGGATTGACGTCGGTGAGCCGAGTATTGAGCGACTAAAGAAAGTCAGCCGTTTGGCTCCAGATGTGCGACTTTATACTTTCAATTCGAAGTCGCCGACGTGGTGGGAGCTGTCAGCCAATGACATTCAGAAACTCCCTATTTGTGTTTTCCGTCTAAACTGGGAAGGCGTACAAGCGCTTGCCAGAACGGTCGCGCGGACTATGGATATTTCGGTCACTGTGAGCGAGGGCAGCCTGTTCATATCGACAGAAAAAGGCGACTGTGAAATAACCCTCGAAAGTCTTTCGATCTCGAAATAAAAGCCGCCGAGGCTTGCGTTTCCACCCCGCCAATGTCGTGAAAAAAATTTCATCTCCTCGCATAAAAATTCTTGTAGCTAGCTTCCATTGGCAGTATAAAGCGCGCGTTGAAACCTTTGGATGCTGTCCTGCGTCCGGAATCAGCGATCTGTTTTAAAGGGAATGCGGCAAGTCCCGCATAGTCTAGGCCAACGATTCAAAGAGCTCACTCGTGGGGGAACGAGAGCCGCTGGCCGGTCGTTATTTGGAGAAATTTAACGATGCTTTATCCTGCTAACTTCGGGGACAATCCCCTCTACCCAAAAGAGTCAGATTTTCGTGTGATTCAGAAGGACGACACGAATGGTTTCGGCGTGATATCCCTGCGCGCGTTCAAGCGTGGCGAGATTGTAGCGGCGATGGCCGGTGAAGTGGTTGCCGATATACGGCAACATACTTTGCAGATCGATGACAATCTGCATCTTCATGACACCTTCTTCTCGGGATATTTTCTGCACTCTTGCTCGCCGAATATTTCTCTCGACATGAAAAACTTGCTGGTAACGGCGCTGGAAGATATTCCTGCAAATAGTTATCTGTATATGGATTATGCGCAAACAGAGAAGGTCCTCTATAAGCAATTCGCTTGCGCGTGTGGCAGCGAAAATTGCCGTGGCTGGATTACGGGTAATCAGGAGATCCATCCTGGCTTTGTCCGCGGAGAAGCAATACGCAGCTCAGACGCGGCATAGAATTCGAAAACCAGAAAAGCGGTGTTGAGGTCTAACTCGCGCCGCTTTTTTTGTTTGATGAATTTAAATTCAGCTTAAGGATGAAATATAAAAATGACTGAACAAGAGGCTCTACAGTGGTGGCAGCGCGATGACCTCTGTTATCGCGGTGGTGAATTGTTCTTCTCCGGTTTCGCGGTGTCGACACTGGCAAAACGGTTCTGTTCTCCGTCCTTTGTCTATTCCTTCGCGCGTGTTCGTCAGAATCTAGAGCGCGTCCACGCGGCCTTGGAAGATGCAAAACTACCGATGGGTAGCACCGTGCTCTATGCGATGAAGGCGAATCGTTTTGGGCCGCTATTAACGAGTCTGCAACAGACAGGGCTCTGCGGTATCGATGCTTGCTCACCTAAGGAAGTCGAGCAGGCGATGAGCTGTGGATTCCTCCCCGAGCAAATTTCATTCACCGCGGGCAGTCTGTCACGACGAGATGTCCAAGCGCTCGCTCGCGTCGAAGGGCTGTTCGTCGACTGTGATTCCCTTCATGCCATAAAGGCATGGGGCGAATTAAACCCGGGCGCTCATATTGGCATACGTGTCAATCCAGCGATGGGCGTGAGTCGAGCCGACAATGACAAACTACAGTACGCGGGTGCTACTGCGACTAAATTTGGAATCTATGAAGAGCAACTCGATGATGCGCTAGCGCTCGCGCAGCAATTTGGCTTGAAGATTACAAAGGTACATTTCCACACGGGTTGCGGCTACCTCACGTCGGAGTTACCTCAGTGGGATTCGGTGATAGCCGCATGCTTGGAAAAATTCGTGGCTCGATGTCCCGATGTGAAAACTGTAAACGTTGGTGGTGGCTTAGGTGTACCTCATGTCGCCAACGACGGAACACTCGATCTTGGTAAATGGAGCGCCGTTCTACACAAGCATTTCGGGCATCGGAAATTTCATGTCGAAATTGAGCCAGGAGAGTATATCGTTAAAGATGCTGGCATCTTGCTGCTCGAAAAAACCTTCGAGGAGACGAAACAGTTTACCCGTTTCGTCGGTGTAGACGCGGGATTCAATATCGCACCCGAACCTGCTTATTACAGCCTCCCATTTCAGCCATTGGCGCCTAGGTGTTCAGGAGCGCTCCGGAAAGTAACAGTTGTGGGCAATATCAACGAGGCACTCGATGTTTGGTACCGTGATGCCTGGCTGCCCTCTCTTGAAGGTCAGGATTCGCTCGTCTTGATTAACGCGGGCGCCTATTCGGCATCGATGGCGTCGAACCATTGCATGCGCGGTGAGATGCGCGAATTTCTGTTAGCGGACGTGGAGCGATAGTTTCTGACAAAGTCGGCCAATCGCTATAAACTTATTGGCATGCCTCAACAAGGAATTCAGCATGAGCACTGATGCAGCAACCGAGCCTCGACTTGTCGAGATAAACCGCGAACCCGTCGAGCTCTACAAAGTGCTTAAGTTCGAAGGTTTAGCTGGCAGCGGTGGTGAGGCGAAGGCCTCAATCGAGGCAGGGCTCGTGACCGTCAATGGGAGCGTTGAGCTGCAGAAGCGGAAGAAGCTCGTGAGTGGTGATGTGATTCGTGTTGGCGACGAGATCTTGGTGCTCGCTTTGATGGAAGGCGATGTCGCTCCTGAGCGGGGCAAGCTCGACATTCGCGCGAGTGCTAAGTGAAGGCGAGTGGCAATGCCCAAACTACCAATCGAGGTCGTCGGGGATAGCAAAGTCGGCGTAGGCCTGCTCTTCGAGTTCTAGCTTCGAGAGTTTTTTGGGGTTCGCGATCGTGACAAAGTGCTCATTGCTACGTTCTTGAATTTTGTGTGCAACATCCACTGGTATTATCACGTACTTACCGTCTGCTTTTGATTCGCTTATCGCAAGCGATCCCGCACTCAGCTGTTCTCTTGTGCGGCTATCGACCCATAGCTGCTTGACTTTGCCGTCGTGGGTGAAATTATATTTGAGTTCGCCGGTGACCTTCACGGCATTGGTCTCGATGAGCTGTCGAATCTGTGCCATTTTTGCGCGCCACTCTCCGTCGCGATTGCGCTCTTCGTTCAATTTACGATCGCGCTCGATTATTTCCTGGCGTTTCTGTTGGCGAGCAATCTCTGCTTCCTTCTTGGCATTTTTCTTCTCGGACTTCTTTTGCGGCTTATTCGAGTCCTTGCGTTTGGCCCGCTCAAGTTGTTTCGCTCGCTTCTCATCAACGAGGCCTGCTTGTTTCAATTGTTCCTGCAAAGACAACGCCACTGCTTACTCCTAGTTCTAATCCTTAAGCCCAGCGGCTGGGAGACCGCCTTAGGGGTTGTAATGTTAGCCGCCTCTGTTCGCTCTGACTAGTGTCTCTTCCTTGAGTCATTGAGTTATCTCATGCTTGGACATATAAATTTTGCCTTCCA
>JALQUB010000068.1 GCA_023268635.1 Pseudomonadales bacterium | reverse complement strand
GATTTGGCTGGTATCAGATATTGCGACTGAAATATTTTCAGAAACTCGTAGCGACGGCTCGATCGTAAATTGCCGACCACTCACGGGTGCCTCACCGAGGGAGACAGTGATTCCAGCATGCTCGAAAACGCTTCCGTTACCTACTGTAGGCTTTACCCCAACAGACGTACCTGTAGCCAAATCAGTGACTAACCACGTCGCCTCACTAGCACTCCACTGAGCGCTAAAAGGGCCAACTGCAGTCGCTGCATTATCATTGGCTATCGCCGTTATTCCTGCGTCTAGCGTGCCTCCACTATTCTTGGCCTTATAGGTTGTTGCGAGATTGAACAGATCTTGGCCAGTTTCATTATTTTGATCCATGCCGCCTGCATGTATTGTATTTACCGAGTTAGCAAGGGACAAAACTAACGAATCGATGTCGCCACGTAACGGCTCAAATACGTCATCGCGAAAACTAAGCAAACCGCCTAGTGAACCGCCTTTCAGAGCTCCTACATTAACGTTACTTCCGTAGGGATCAAACATGATAGCGACAGGTGATCCAGGCACGGTTGGAAACACAGCACTCAATGCTGTTGCGCTGTTTAGATCGACAAACTTTGTATTATCACTCGCTCCAGCGAGCTTTACGTTGACGCGCCCCGCACTGTCGAAATCGAAATCGAGCTTAGCTAGTTTAGCCATCTCATGCATCAAGTGGTCGCGCTGATCAAGAATTGCCGCCGGCTGAAGCGATTGTTTTGTGTTCTTGCCGAGTTGTCTATTAACAAGCGCAAGACTTGCACCTAGTTGATTAAGCTCGTCTATACCTGCCTTTATTTCGCCGATCATTTCTGTTTCTAACGCACTTAGGTCACTCGTTACACTTTGCACGCGTGCGGCGAAAAAATTGGCAGAGCCAAGGAATTCTTGACGATAAGTTTGTTCAGATGGGTTAGTACTTAACGTTGTTGCCGACGAAAAAAATTGATCGATAGCCGAGGAAAGTCCCCCGTTTTCTGAGCCTAAAAGATTAATAACTCGATCGGTATACTTAATCATTGGTTCTTGCGCGCTCAACGCACTTTGTGATGTACGAATACTACTCTCGGCAAATTCATCATACGCACGCTGCACGCCAACGAGACGAGCGCCTGTACCAACATAGCTAACGCCTTGCTGCGCTGGCGCATTCTCCGACATACTGACTTCTTGACGCGAGTAGCCGTCAGAATTGATGTTGGCGATATTGTTACTCACGGTCGACAGCGCCTGCCTATAAAGCTGGGTAGCGGTCGCACCTATGGTAAGTAAGTCAGTCATTTCGTGGTCTCAGAACGCGAGGGATCTCAGTAATTGTTCGTCACTAGTCAAATCGCTTGGATCTGTAGTTAGACGCGCCCGACGCAGGCAGTGCTGTGGGTACGGTTCGCGCGTCTAAAGGGTTGCCAACTCGGTTTGCTGTAACTGAGTCTAGCCAGTCGGCGATGCCTAGGCTCTGCCGACTTGCCATCACCTTAGAGACCTCGTCGTAAAACATGTCGTCGAAAAAATCCATTGAATCGCTGCGAAGCAAATCGCTTTGCATTGGCTTAATAGACGCTTTCATTGAGTCGGTCATCATCTTTAAGAAAAGTGACTCGAATTCGGCTGCCACTTTTTTGTTAACCGACCCCTGATCAACGCCTGCTTTGCTCGCCGAGCCTTTAAGCGCCGCGAGACCTGCGAAGTCATAGGCGCTCGCTACAGGCATTCCTAATCCAGCCATTTAGATCACCACCAATTGTGCTTTTAAACTTCCCGCGCGCTTGAGCGCTTCGAGAATTGCGATAAGTGCCGAGGGAGATGCGCCTACTTGGTTAACGGCATCAACAATGTCCTGAAGCTCAACACCCGGTTCGAGAACCACCATTTCATTGCGCGGCTCCTCGATTGTTATATCGGCGTTCGTGACCTCCACAGTCTCGCCGTCGGCGAGAGCGCCGGGTTGGCTGACGTCGTTAAATGCATCGATTCGAACCATCAACGTACCATGAGACACCGCTGCGGCCCCTACGCGCACCGACCGATTAATCACCGCGGTGCCGGTACGTGAATTAATCACCACGCGAGCCATCGGTTCGCCTGGGTCGACCTCCATTAGTTCGATATCGCTGAGAAAGCCAACCTTCTCGCTCATCTCAGATGGCGCACGAACGGCGATCGACACAGCGTCTATCGCAGTCGCCATACCCTCACCGTATCGAGCGTTGATCGCAGTAGAAATTGCGTTGGCGGTCGAAAAATCTGCATCGCGAACATTAAGAACAAAATGGTCAGCGCTTTCAAAGGGCGTTTCGATGAGGCGTTCGAGAATTGCCCCATTGGGTATCCGACCCGACGTTGGCACACCAATTTCAACGCTACTTCCGGCGGCATCAACGGAGACTCCAGTAACCGTCAGCGAGCGTAGGCGCATCGAGGTCTGCATCAGAGAACTCCCAACCACCGAAGAAACGAACCGTAATTCGCGGCCCGGTAGTCGCGTAGGTTTCCTTACGTTTCATGGCATCAAAAAATGGTTCGCCACACCGTTGCAGCGAGCCCCAATTGACGCTCTCTTAATCGAGTCGTTCAATGATCGCCGCCACACCTTGACCAATACCGATACAAAGACTTATTGCCGCGTAGC
>JALQUB010000008.1 GCA_023268635.1 Pseudomonadales bacterium | reverse complement strand
TGGGCCACAGTTACTCGACGTGATTGAGAATGGTCGTCCAGGTACCGGAATGAGGGCATGGGGCGACTCTTTCACGGAAGTTGAAATCATGGACATCGCTAATTATATCCGTGGAATTCAAGGTAAGGGATTGATTGTAATTGAGCTTGAAGACGCGATAGGCAATGACCCCGTTGCTCTGGCTGGACGAGAGTTATTCAATGGCGCAGCAAATTGCTCATCATGTCACACAGTCGGTGATGCCGGTGGCCAAGTGGGCCCAGTTTTGGATGGTGTGTTTGACCGACTTGGCGAACAAGGAATCTTAGAGGCGTTGCAGTCTCCTTCGTCAACAATAGTAGAAGGTTTTGCCGGCGTCGTCGTGGAGCAAAAGGATGGTACGGTTATACGAGGGCGCGCCCGCAATGAGACCGATGCCTATGTGCAAGTGCAGAGCGCCGACGGCCTGCGCTGGCGTACGTATTTCAAAGATCGTGTGAAGTCGGTAACCGCGAGCGACGTCTCAGTCATGCCGGAAATTTATGCGGGTCTGAGTGCCCAGCAGAAAGAACAGATTCTCGCTTATTTGCGATCGCTCTAAGACAGTTCTGTTAGGCAAAAACGAGAAACCGATGCTGGTTCTGCTGTCATCGGTTTTTTGTTGCCAATTTTTGGAACGAAATGCGTGGAATCGCGGTCTGAGTTAGCAGGCTTGTTAAATTAACGACTATTCGATCGGTGGGCAGGAATGGATTTTTCACAAGAAATGATTATCGACCTAATCGTGCAATGGGGGACGGCGCTAGTTCTCGCGCTGGCCACCCTGGTTGGTGGTTTATTCGTCGTCAATCTCCTTGGGCGGTTGCTCGCTAAAGGTTTGGATCGGGCAAACGTCGATGCATCTTTGCGAAGCTTTCTCATTAGCCTGAGCACGATGTTGCTCAAGGCGATGGTGTACATTAGCGCTCTGAGCGTGTTGGGTGTCGAGATGACTTCCTTCGTTGCCATTTTGGCGGCGGCTGGACTCGCCGTCGGCATGGCCTTGTCGGGGACGCTGCAAAACTTTGCGGGTGGGGTGATGATTCTGTTATTCAAACCCTATCAAGTAGGAGACTTTATTGAGGCGCAGGGTTACTCGGGCATTGTGAAAGAAATTCAGATTTTTATCACCGTGCTGACTACGCCGGATAACAAGACTGTGCTTATTCCCAATGGTCCGCTCGCGAACGGCTCCTTGATAAATTATTCGACACAGCCACAGCGTCGAGTTGATTGGAACTTCGGCATTGGCTATGGCGATGATCTGGATAAAGCGTATGAACTCATTCACCAGCTTCTCGCATCGGATCCGCAAGTGTTGAAAGACCCCGCGCCGTTTGTTGCCCTGTCGACCCTGGGTGATAACTCGGTGAATTTAGTTGTCCGCGCGTGGGTGAATGCGTCGGATTATTGGGATGTGCATTTCCGCATGAATGAAAATGTATATCGTCTATTCGGCGAACACGGTTTGAGCATTCCGTTCCCGCAGCTCGACGTGCATCTGCACGAAACCTAGCGAATACAATCCGGATAGCGTCCGTTGGCTTGTGCGGCATCGAGCTCGATTTCCGCCGCAGGCATTCGCGACGCTAATTCGTTCATCCTCGTAGCCGGTGATGGGTGAGTCGATAACAATTCCGGCGGGCGCTCGCCGCCGCCCATCGCCATATTTTCCCACAAGGTAATGCTCTCCTCGGGTTCGAAGCCTGCTCTTGCCATTAGGGTGAGTCCGACGACGTCGGCCTCGCTTTCCTGTGTGCGATTGAAGGGCAGGAATACGCCGAGTTGTGCACCCATGCTGATCGCCTCCAAGGTATTATCTGAGACGCCGAGAATTTGCGCGACACCGAATCCAACATTGCGAAGCGCCGACTGACTCGCGCGCTCGTTGCTGTGATTGGCGAGCACATGGCCGACTTCGTGAGACATAACGGCTGCGAGTTGGTGTTGATTTATTGCAATATCCAACAAGCCCTCGTATACGCCGATTTTGCCGCCCGGGAGTGCGAAGGCATTTACCTGCTCACTCGCGAAGAGAGTGACTTCCCAGTCGTAGCGATCGCGGATGTCTCGAGGCAGCGCTTCGATCACATGGTCGGCGACGCACTGGACGTAGCGCGTCGCATTGAGATCTTCGCTGGCGGGCATTTCCTCACGCATTTGTTGATAGGCGGAAATGCCGCGAGCCGCCATGTCCGCCTCGGAATAGAGTACGACTTGTCGTCGTTCGAGCGGGGAGCTCACGCAAGCGGCTAGTAGCAGTGAAGCGGAGCTTAGGAAAATTAATTTAGTAGGCAGTTTCTTCACGAGAAATCGCTCCATGGGTTACGCGAGTCGAGTGCTAAGTATAAATGACTCGCGTCCCATTGAGTGCGATAAATCGCGCACACTAAAATGCACAGGCTTCATCTTCTAGTTGTAGGCGTCTTTCAACGCCCTGTTCGTCAATCGTCACATCGAAGCAGCGACCCTCGAGGTCTAGAAGCAAACGACGTGTGTGCGTCACGCTGATTTGCGGCGCAGTGATAACAATCGGCGCGGGCTTCACGACGGTGCTGTAAACCACTGTGCTTCTCGGACGCGTCACTCGGTAAGGTTCATAATATGAGCTGTTGAAGTAGCCATAGGATGATCGAAGCGGACGTGAGTAGCGGTGGCTACGCCAAGGATCTTCGTAATAAACGCTTGCGTGGCTATAACTCGCGTGACTATAAGAAGGACGGGAGTAGTTTGAGCCTAGGATCGAGCCTAGTACTACGCCGCCGAAAAAGCTGCCTCCGTCAAAGCTGCTGTTTCGATTGCGATCGTGGCGATTCCAATTGCGGTTTGCGCTGTGATTATTCCAGCGTTGATTGCCGTGATTGTAGCCGCCACGCCTGCGGTCGTTGTCTGCGAATGCTGTACTCGACAGCGCGAGTAATGCGATCGCTAGTGTTGCGATCCGCCCGATTGTTCTCGTTTTATTCAACAGAGTCTTGTTCATAATGAACCTCCTTGCTCGCCTAGTGTCGGCTCGATGTTCCTAGTCAGTGTACGCCGAGCTTCTTAATCGAAGCTGAATGAGATGGCGGTAGGATTTCAGCGTGCGGGAAGGAGGGTCTGCACGAGTAAGTCGGCAAGCGCCTGGGTGGCGGGTCCTGCTGCCTGTTGTGCCGAGAGGATGACGAAGAGAGGGGCGGGCCGATCCATCGGCGTTTCCAAAGTAAGCTTCATGAGACAGCCGTTAGCGAGCTCTTCGCGAATCCATTCCTGGGGCAAGAAAGCGAAAGCGAGACCGCTTTTTAATAATTTCACACTAGTCGCGAAGTGACTCACGGTCCAACGTTTCTCTGCCTGTAACCACCCCGCGTCTATGCTCCGACGCAAGCCAGAATCGCGTAATACCAGTTGCCGATGGCCGCGCAATTCTGTTTCTGCGATCTTGCGGTCGCAGGCAATCAGCGGGTGCGATGGGGCGGCGACTGGGATGAGTGTTGCCCCCGCAATGGGGCGTCCTACGAAACCAACAGGCACCTCGGGGCTAATCACGAGGTCAGCCTTGCGTTCGAGCAGCGCTTCGGTGGTCCCCGACAGGGTCGTTTCCAATATTCGGATTCGGGTGTTAGGGAACTGAACCGAGAATTGTTCGAGCGGAGATGCCAGGGAGCCCGCGTCTTGCAGGGAGTCTATCGCCAGGGTGACCTCCGATTCGAAGCCCATGGCGAGGGACCGTGCCACAGCCTCGGCATCATTGGCCTGCTTGAGAAGCTGCTCAGCGTGACGGTATAGCACTTTACCTGCTTCGGTAAGCACCGCGCGTCTTCCCTCCTGCCGCAACACGGGCTGGGGCAGCAGGGTATTGAGCTGACCGATGGCGTAGCTGATGCTCGACTGGCTCTTATGCAAAGCGTCGGCAGCGCGTGCGAAGGAGCCCTCGTCGACCACCGAGAGGAAGGCTTGCCACTGATCGAGATCGATTCTCGGGGTCATCTATACATTCCTTCTATATATCTAATTATTAGATACATAGTGCCATATAATTGCATAAATAGATCTAGTATTTCGCTCTATTATAAGCGACAAGCCTTGCAGCGAGGCATACAGGCTGCGAGGCATGGATTTCCGTCATCAATAGAGAAAGGATCAGGACATGAACAGGGTTTTACGCATAGACAGCAGTATCACGGGAGACAACAGCGTGAGTCGTCAGCTCGCCTCCGAACTCATCGAGCGGCTCTCAGCAAAGGAAGGAGAGGAGGGTATCACTCTCGTCGAGCGCGATTTTGCCAAGCAGCCCATCCCTCATTTGGATGGGGAGCGACTGGGCGCGCTATTTGTCGCTGCGGAGGCTCGTACTCCGGAACAGGCCGAGGCCGTAGCCTTCGCGGACACCTTGATCGAAGAGCTGGTTGACGCCGACACAGTCGTGATCACCCTGCCTATGTACAATTTCTCAGTCCCGTCTATGCTCAAGGCATGGATAGATCATGTGGCACGCGCAGGAGTGACGTTTAAATACACGGAGTCCGGTGTGGTCGGTCTGCTCGAGAACAAAAAGGTTTACCTGGTCAGCGCCCTAGGAGGGATACACGAGGCAGGAGTTACCGATTTCATGCGTCCATATATCAAGCAGGTGCTCGGCTTCTTGGGCATCACAGACGTTGAGTCGATCAGCGCGGAGGGCCTCAATATGGGTGATGAAGCGCGCGCAGAGGGCTTGTCCAAGGCTAGATCAGAGATTCAGCAAGCAGTTGCATAGTTGTAAGTACTTACCAACTTACTTTAATGAGGAAATAGGAGATGACACAGAGCGATCGCAGGATAGAAGAGGTATTGGTCGCACGGGAGGCTAGTGATGGCGACGGCGTGCGTCTAAAGCGGGTATTCGGTGGCGGCGATTTGTCTCGCTTCGACCCTTTCCTCATGCTCGACGAGTTCGGCTCTAACGAAGCATCGGACTATATCGGTGGCTTCCCCTCCCACCCCCACCGTGGCTTCGAGACCGTGACTTATATGCTCGAGGGGCATATGGAACATCGAGATCACATGGGCAATGTCGGTCAGCTCATGGCCGGCGACGTGCAGTGGATGAAGGCAGGCTCCGGCGTTATCCATTCGGAGATGCCAAAGCAGGTAGAGGGACGCATGCGTGGTTTTCAGCTATGGGTGAATCTGCCGGCGAGTGAAAAGATGGGCCCCGCGAGTTACACGGAGCTCGCGGCGGCTAGTATCCCTAAGATTGAATTCGATGGCTTCTGGGTGAAAGCGATCGCCGGCAAGCTTCGCATCAATGGGCGTGAATTGGTCGGTCCTATAGGCTCGGAGGGAGTCCTCGCCACCGAGCCGGGCTACCTCGATATTGCAGTGGATAGAGCTCAGGACATAGTTGTGACAATCCCGTCCGGACATACCGCTTTGGTCTACGCCTACGAGGGAGCGCTGAGTATTGGCGAACCGGCGTACGCGCTGAAGGCGGGCATGCTGGCAAGACTGAATCGAGAGGGCGAGCTACGACTTAGTGTCAGTGGGGAAACTCGTTTGCTCGTGATTAGCGGCAAGCCGATCGGTGAACCGATCGTGCAGCGAGGCCCCTTCGTGATGAATACCGTCGAGGAAATCCATCAGGCGATACGCGACTACACTGATGGACGGCTACTGCTCTAAGGCTTCCCATTCGGCATAGGCTTGCGCGAGTTCATCCGCTACGGTGGCGACCTCTTTGAGCGTCGCCTCCACGGTGGCGGCGTCGCCCTCGTAGAATGCGGGGTCGGAGATTTTGGTTTCTAATTCCGACTGGCGAGCTTCGAATTCGTCGATGCGCTTTAACGCGGCCTCGAGCGCTCGCTTCTCTCCGTAACTGAGTTTCTTCTTACTCGGCGATGCTTGCACTGGTGCAGGCTTGGGCGCTTTCACTTCCAATTTGGTCGACATGCTCGTTTGTGGCGCGGCGAAGTCCTGCAGCTTGCCGCCGCGGCTTACCCAGTCGCTGTAGCCACCAACATACTCGCGGACATGCGCATCCTCTTCGAATACCATGATAGAAGTCACGACATTGTCCATGAATTTACGGTCATGGCTCACCAAGAGTACGGTGCCGTCGAATCCGAGCAGTAAATCTTCTAGGAGTTCGAGTGTTTCGATGTCCAAGTCGTTGGTTGGTTCATCGAGCACCAAAATATTGGCTGGTTTGCTAAATACTTTGGCGAGGATTGCTCGATTTTGTTCGCCACCCGACAGCGCTTTCGCGGGTGTGCGAATTCGATCCGGGGTGAAAAGGAAATCGCTCAGATAGCTGATCGCGTGCTTGCGTTTGCCACCGATGTCGATGTACTCCTGACCGCCGCACACATTGTCGATGAGATTTTTCTCAAGGTCTAAGTGCTCACGAAGTTGGTCGAAATAGGCGATCTCAAGTTTGGTGCCGAGCTTAACTTTGCCTTCCGTGGGCTCCAGCTGGCCTAATATTATTTTTAACAGCGTTGATTTGCCTGCGCCATTGGCGCCCACGAGACCGATGCGATCGCCACGCATGACGGTGGTAGAAAAATTATTGATGACGAGCTTATCGCCGAAGCGTTGAGTGACGTCGGTAAGTTCGGCGACGATCTTGCCCGAACGCTCGGCGCTACTAACTTGGAAATTGGCCTTGCCCTGCTGTACGCGTCGTTCGCTCCGCTCTTTACGCATGGCCTCGAGCGCGCGAACACGTCCCTCATTGCGAGTGCGGCGCGCTTTGATGCCTTGGCGAATCCAGACCTCTTCTTCAGCGAGTTTCTTGTCGAAAAGCTTATTGGCAGTTTCCTCGGCGGCAAGCTGCTCTGCTCGGTAGCGTAGAAACCGCTCGAAGGTGCCTTCAAATTGATAGAGCTGACCGCGATCGAGTTCGACAATTTTATTCGCCACATTTTGCAGGAAGCTGCGGTCGTGGGTGATTAGCATTAGCGCGCCATGGTAATCCTGCAGCTGTTTCTCAAGCCACTCGATGGCTGGGATATCGAGGTGGTTCGTCGGCTCATCGAGCAGTAATAGTTCTGGTTCGCGGACGAGAGCCCGAGCGAGTGCCACTCGCTTGCGCCAACCACCCGACAGTTCTTTCATCAATTTGTCGGCGGGCAGGTCTAGCTGAGAGATTATAGTGTCGACTTTCTGGCTAAGACTCCAGCCGTCCTTCGCTTCCAATGCGCTTTGTACGCGTTCTAGCTGGGATATATCCGCATCTTCGTAGTTCGCCGTGAGGTGGTGATATTGTTTCAAGAGCTCACCGACTTCAGCGAGGCCGTCTGCGACGAGGTCGTAAACAGTTTGATCATCGGCGTCGGGTAGGTTCTGTTCAAGCCAGGCGACTTTGACGCCCGGTCGTAGCCAGCGTTCGCCGCCGTCTAAACCCATCGCGCCTTCAATGACTTTCATCAAGGTCGTCTTGCCGGCGCCATTACGCCCGAGAAGTCCGATGCGGGCGCCACGTTTTATTTCGAAATCGACCTCATCTAGCAGCACGTGCGTGCCGAAATTAAGTGAGGCTTTATCAAGTCGTAGGAGCGGCATGGATGGTGGCTTCTGTAGTGAAGAAAGGGTTATAGGATGCAATGTATTTTGAGTTGCGCCATTCTACCCTAGCTAGGTCTGGCAAATGAGCAAATTCTCATTTCAGTGCCGCATTAATATAAGGTATCGTCTACGTATGACTAGTATCTGGTTGACAATCATCAAGCCACGCCGCAGTGCAGCGAAGTGGCTCTTGTTTTTCGCACTGATCGCTATCGTCTCAGCAACCTATTTAGGATATCTGGATTCGGTTAGGGCGGTGCTGGATACGCCGGCGCTCACCATCCGCATCGGCAGCTATGGTATATCCGCCTATACATTACTCAGCGGTACGATTGCGGTGGCCCTAGTGTTCTGGACCACAGCCATTATTGCCGATACGGTCGAGCGCAGGATTTCGAAGCTGAGTAATGTCCGAGCGGCCAACCGCGCGTTGGTGCTCAAGCTCGCTCAGATTCTTATTTACGTCATCGCCTTCCTTGTCGCCCTAGATTTTGTTGGTATCGACTTGACCACGCTCGCGGTCTTCTCGGGCGCGGTGGGTATCGGTTTGGGATTTGGCTTGCAGAAGATCGCCTCTAATTTCATCTCGGGGCTGATTTTGTTGATGGAAAAATCGGTAGAGGAGGGGGACCTCATTGAGTTGTCGGATGGCACGTTTGGATTCATCCGCCGCGCGAGTGCGCGTTATACCTTGGTCGAGACCTTCGACAGCAAAGAAATACTTGTCCCCAACGAAGACCTGATCACGAACCGAGTCATTAACTGGACGTTTTCCAATGCGAGTGCACGCATTGAAATTGAAATCGGTGTGTCATACCACAGCGATATTGAGCTTGCCCACGCGCTCATTCTACAAGCGGCGCGTGAACATCCGCGTTGTGCGAAGACCCCTGAGCCAGCTTGTTTCTTGCGGGCATTCGGTGACAGCTCAGTGAATTTCACTCTCCACTTCTGGGTTGACGATGTCACGCAGGGGCGCTGGCCGACACAGAGCGAAGTGATGTTTGTCATCTGGCGTAAATTCAAAGAAAACGGTATTGAAATTCCGTTCCCGCAACGCGACCTGCATATTCGCAGTGATACGCGATTAAATGCGACTCCTTTGCAGGATACTGGCAATGACACAGTGTAGCGGCATTATTTATGCGTATCGTATCGCCGCGGAAGGAGCAGCAGAGTCTTTGCTACCTATCGTCTTAGGCTCTGATGGTGTTCCAACCAGCGGGCAGCAGCTCGATGCGGCGTCGAATACAAGAATAAATGAGTGTCTAGCTTCGCCGGAATTGTGTTGGGTACACCTCGATATAAATGAGCCTAGTTCGCGGCAATGGGCGGAAGCCGAGTTATCTTTTTTAGATCCACTGATCATCGATGCGCTTTTTGCGGAAGAGACGCGGCCACGCATTCTCGAATTTGATAGTGGTGCCCTGCTCATTCTGCGCGGCGTTAATTTGAATACGGATGCAGAGCCTGAAGATATGGTTTCGATTCGTCTTTGGGTAGACGGCTCACGGATTATTAGTGTCCGTAAACGACGGCTAAAAGCCGTCACCGATTTACGCGAGCGATTGGAAGTGGGACTGGGGCCGCACAGCGCAGGAGATTTTCTCACTCAGTTGGCGGCAAGATTATTCGAGCGCATGGAGCCGGTTTTCTCCGAACTCGATGAGCGTCTGGACGATGCCGAAGAGAAGGTCATGGAAGAGGCCGACGCGAGATTTCGCAGCAAAATTACCGAGATTCGCAAGCAGGCTATTGTTTTCCGGCGGTACATCGCACCACAGCGAGACGTCATCGCGGCTCTCCGCATATCCGACATG
>JALQUB010000089.1 GCA_023268635.1 Pseudomonadales bacterium | reverse complement strand
ATAATAGCTGTATAACCAAATCCCTGCGAAATTCCAGTTGACACTCTGTGTGTCTGGCTTAATAATTCGATTGCTCCAGCTAGCCCAGCAAAACCACCACCAATTAACATTGCAAAAAATGCTTTTTGCTTTGCACTAATTCCAGCATATATGGCAGTCAATTCTGATCCACCAGCTATTCTCATTTCATATCCAAATACTGACTTGTCTTTAATGTAATAAGCTATGAGAGTGAAAAGTATACAAATTAAAAATCCAGAGCTTAATTTTCCTAAAACAGTCGGTAAATAAACTGACTCATTTACATAGGCTGCTGCAGGAAAATTTAAAGAACTTTCCCGTGAGACCTCGTCTCAGGGAGGACGCATTATACGTACGCCGCCTCGATTAGCAAGCATTTTGCGAAAGAAAATTTAAGTCTTTTGCAATTTGGTCGCCTTAGTCTTTCAATGGGATTCGAGGTCACAAAAGTCAACCCCTATTGACGACTAAATAAGCGCTAATTGAGCCAAAATTTGTCGCCAAAAATATTCCCTAGCTCCCGCTCCTCAATCCACGCCAATACAGCTAGATAGGGTTTGCGGAAACGCACTAAAGACGAACCAAGTGAAACAGCTTCTTGCCGCGTCGGACGACAAAATAACGACCGTGGAGGGCATTCTCTGAATTCAGCGTAGCCTCCACGTCATTCACCACCGTGCCATTCACACTGACCGCATTATTCCCTAGGAACTCACGCGCCATCTTATTGGACTTAGCAAGCTGAGTGGCAACGAGTAGCTCCACAATATTGCCACCCGCGGAATCAGTCGTAGGCAGGCCATCCTGAGCCAGCTGCGCGAGATCTGATTCGGTTAATGAGGCAATATCTCCTGAAAACAGAGCCTCACTAATGCGTTGAGCAGCCGCCAGTCCCTCGTGTCCGTGTACAAGCTGCGTCACTTCACGCGCTAAGATAGCCTGAGCCTCCGGTTTTGTGCCGGACACCTCGTCGGCAGCCTTGATGGCTTCGATTTCTTCCAGACCAAGGAAAGTAAAGAACTGCATGAAGCGATAGACATCGGCATCTGCGGTATTCAGCCAGAATTGATAAAAGGCATACGGAGAAGTCTTGGCTGGGTCCATCCAGACCGTACCAGTCTCGCTCTTGCCGAATTTAGAGCCGTCCGACTTCGTGATGAGCGGCATAGTCAGGCCATAGACCTGATTCTGGTGCATTCGGCGGGTCAGATCGATGCCGCCGGTAATATTGCCCCACTGATCGCTTCCACCGATCTGCAAAGTACAGCCATAGAGCTCATTGAGCTTCGCAAAGTCGTAGGACTGCAAAATCATGTAGCTAAATTCCGTGAAGGAAATCCCCTCGCCTTCACGATCGATACGCTGCTTGACCGATTCCTTCTGGATCATGGCGTTGACCGAGAAGTGCTTGCCCACGTCTCTTAGGAAGTCGAGCACATTGAGCCCCTGTGTCCAGTCGAGGTTATTCACCAATACCGCGGAATTCTCACCGCAATCAAAATCGAGGAACTGGCTCAGCTGGGGCTTGATGCGCTCCACCCAGTCTTTCACTACATCCGTGGAATTCAGCTTGCGCTCGCTGTCCTTAAAACTCGGATCCCCGATCATGCCCGTCGCGCCGCCTATGAGCGCGATTGGTTTGTGCCCCGCCATCTGGAAACGCTTGAGCGCCAACAGGGGCACCATATTGCCAATATGCAGACTCTCCGCGGTAGGATCGAAGCCACAATAGACTACCCGCGAAGCCTCTAGTAGATGGGCTTTGAGTTCCTCGCCGCCGGCGAGTTGAGTGACGAGCGCGCGGCTCTCGAGGTCTTTGACGATGTCTTGTGGGGTGGCCATGTATCTACACTCTATAAATTAAAGTCTTTGGCTAATGTCTTCCGAACCCGCTCGCCGGTGCCGATCGAGACTACTAGCTAGAGGCAGCGATCCCACGCGGAACACAGTGAACTTTTGTTGATTAGGCGTGTCGAACCTGTGCTCGCCAGCCAAACCGGGAGCGCGATTTTACACGAGTTTCACAGCCACCGCTAAATGGAGCTGGAAATTAATCATCATATTGTTATGATTTATAGCTTTACGCCTAGAGAAAGTGCGACTAAACATGCAGTTACTGAAAATCATTCAGGCAGCGAGCCAGCTAAGCCAGACTTATAAGCAGCACCTCGCGGTAGCTCGACACTACCCTCGCAGCCATGCTTACTTGGTCGGCGGGCTCGGTGCCACCCTATTAGTACTGCTAGCCCTGCCCAGCAAACCGAGTAATGCAGGCCCCGCGCTGCACTCACTCGAAATTCCAGTGACTATCGATATCGAGCAGGCGAACATTGAACAGACTGTCGACGACGCATTCTCGACGACTATGTCACCCATCGCTGATGGGTCAAAAATCACGACTGCAGCATTGGCTGACAAGGAATGGAAGAAATACGAAATAGCCTCGGGCGACAGCCTGTCACTCGTATTCGGCAAGGCCGGTCTCAGCGATGGCGACCTCTTCGAACTCCTAAACAGCAGCGCCGAAGCGAAGGTGCTCAATCGGGTGTACCCGGGCTACAAGCTAGATTTCAAAATTCAGGAAGACGGCGAACTCGAACAGCTTCGAGTTCTCAAAAACCCACTCGAAGGCTATCTATTCACCCGCAACGATCAGAGCTACTCGGTTGAGCCCATTCTCAAGACCCCCGAAGTTCGACAGGCGTTCAAGGTCGGCACCATCACCGACAGCCTCTTCATGGCGGGCAAACGTGAACAAATTCCAGCGACCACAATCATGGAAATGGCAAACGTCTTCGGTGGAGTTATCGACTTCATCCTGGATCCACGCATCGGCGATCAATTCAGCATTCTTTATGAAGAGAAATACTTAGACGGTGAATTCATCGGCCATGGCGACATCCTCGCCTCGCGCTTCATCAACCAAGGCAAGGTGTTCACCGCGGTTCGCTTCATCGATGCAGACGGCGAAGTCGGTTATTACAATCCCGAAGGAGAAAGCATGCGCAAGGCATTCCTGCGCAGCCCTCTCGATGTCTTCCGCATCAGCTCAAACTTCAATCCCAGCCGTCGTCACCCTGTGCTCAACACGATCCGTGCACACAAAGGCACCGACTACGCCGCACCTAAGGGAACGCCTATCCGCGCAACCAGCGACGGCCGAGTCACCTTCGCAGGTCGCAACGGTTCATTTGGCAACCTCGTCGTCGTGAAGCATGCCGGCGGTTTCGAAACCAAATATGCGCACCTCAGCAAATTCGGCAGCTTCAAGAAAGGTGACAGAGTTCGTCAGGGCGACATCATCGGCGCGGTCGGTTCGACCGGCAGCGCGACAGGACCCCATCTCCACTACGAATTCCTTGTCAATGGGGTACACAAGAACCCTCGCACCATCGTCGAAAAGCTTCCCAAGGCACAGTCGGTAGAACCTGCCCAAATGTCTGCCTTCAAAGATCAGGCCGCAAGTTTACTCGAGCAATTTAATGCATTAGTCAGAGAACAGGCCAAACCAGTACTCCTCTCTTCAGCGGAATAGCATCCCGCGACTAATGATGAATTAAGGGCACACTATGTCAGCTCCTAAACGCTATTACATGGGCCTCATGTCAGGCACCAGCGTCGACGGCATAGATTGTGCGATCGTCAATCTTGACAAGCAAATCCCCGAAATCATCGCAGCCCATTGCTATCCCCTGCCTGAATCGATTCGCCGCGAAATTCTGACACTGTGCAAAGCCCAGCAACTCTCGTTTAGCGAGCTAGGCCGGCTCGATGTTGCGATCGCGCGAGCATTCGCCGACGCGGCCGCTGAGACTTTAAAATCCTCGGGACTAACCGCTGAATCTATCGTCGGAATCGGCAGCCATGGACAGACTGTCTTCCACGAACCAAACGGCGATGTTCCCTTCAGCATCCAGCTAGGCGACCCTAACACTCTCGCCGAGATCACAGGGATTACTACCGTCGCAGATTTCCGCCAACGTGATATCGCAGCCGGGGGACAAGGCGCACCCATCGCGCCACTACTACACAGGCACAGCTTCGCGGCAGCGGCGAGTAATCGCCTAATCGTCAACATCGGTGGCATCGCGAACATCACCTTGCTGCCCGTGCGAGGTCCTGCACTCGCATTCGACACAGGGCCGGGCAACGTCCTCATGGACTACTGGATCGCCAAACAGAAAGACGCCCGTTTCGACCGAGAGGGGGCATGGGCGAACAGTGGTGTGGTCAACGCGGAACTGTTAGCACGGCTCCGCTCGGAGACCTATTTCGCGCGCCCCGCCCCGAAGAGTACCGGCCGCGAATTATTCAATGGTGCTTGGTTGCAAGCCCACCTCGACGCGATTGCCGTCAGCATCAATGCAAACGATGTACAGGCCACATTACTCGAATTAACCGCACGAACCATCACCGACGCCATCAATGCCGCATTAAAGAGTGGTGAGATTTACGTGTGTGGTGGCGGTGCGCATAACACCGTCTTGATAGAACGAATCGCCGCACTTGCCCCTAGTTTTAAAGTCGCAACGACAATGGAGTTAGGGTTGGATCCGGACTGGGTCGAGGCTGCGGCGTTCGCGTGGATGGCACAGCAGACACTCGCCGGAAAGCCTGTCGACACCGGGCCATTCACCGGCGCGAAACATCCCATCGTTCTCGGCGGAATCTACCAATCCCCGCAGCGCTGCTGACTAACTCAGATTAAATAGAAAAGGATGAACCACAACCGCAAGTGGTGGTGGCGAGCGGGTTATTCACGACGAAGCGCGAGCCTTCTAAACCTTCGAGATAATCGATTTTCGACCCGACCAGATACTGGTAAGAGAGAGGATCGACCAGCAGACTCGCCCCTTTGTTCTCGATCAGTGTGTCGTCGTCTGCCATCTCTTCATCGAACGAAAATCCGTACTGAAATCCCGAACAGCCGCCACCGGTGACGAAAACCCGCAGCTTAAGCTTAGGGTTGCCTTCCTCAGTGATCAGGCTTTGTACTTTGGCCGCCGCGTTATCAGTCAAGGACATAATAGCCGGCGCATGAGATTGGACTACAGACATCGTGTTTTACTTCGCAAATGAATAGCAAGTTGAAGCGTAATTGTCGCAATAACCAAGCAAAGTAGTCAAGTATAGTCTCGATGCCTGCTAGGCTTTGTCAGTCGACTCGCTGCTGAAATCTAGCTGCCCCGCCGCTTTTTCGCCGTCTGCGAGACGAGGCGCGCCACCTTCGTCCGCGGTGATGTGGATCAGACTGCCGTTCACTTCAGAGCCCAGTACCATCTCGATGAGATTGTAACGCAGGTCGCCGACGACAATTGCCTTGCTGGCGAGTTCGATATGCTTAGAGCAATGAACATTGCCCTGAATAAGACCGTTAATTACCGCAGAAGGCGCTTTGATCTCACCCTCGACGACTGCTTTGTCCGCGACCCTGACAACGGACTCACTCGCATCCTCAGCGTAGATTGAGCCGCGAACACGACCCTCAATAATTAACTCACCGCTAAATTGGATATCGCCAATCACTTCTGTGTCGCGTGAAATCAATGTGTGTGCAGGGCCACGTTTCGCCGAGGTTTCGACGACGCCAGTTTCGGTCTTCTTAAACATGGTATCTCCAATTAAAGCAGTGCAAGACTAGCTGTCCCACACAAATTCCTGATCAACTCGCTTCGCCACCGGAGTATCGGCGACTGCGCTTACCTCTATCTTAGCGGGTTCGAAGCCATTGGGCACCTCTATCTCACCCTCAATATTCTGGAAGTATTTAAACCGAAGGCGGATATCGACCTCATCCTGTTGGGGTGAGACCTCCTTCAATGCCAGTCTCCGCTGTTGGCCGTCTTGGCGTCCAACTAGGGTAACAGCGACATGGCCTTCCAAATAGGTGTCCCCATCGGCGTCTTGCTGGCGCAAGACTATTTTATAGCGACGGGCATTCTTACTCGCTCCGGGTGAGAGTTCGAAACGGGAAATCGCCAGTCCCGTACTCCCAGTTTGCTCGGTCACAACACCGCGATAATACTGAACGTCGGTTTCTAGCTCGGCGACGCGCAATTGCAGGGTCATCAGGTCACTCTCTAGCTCAAGGGCTGCACGTCGGTCGACGTCGCTCTCTGACTGAGCAAGGATTAGGGCGCGGCGCAGACCGTCAGCGTCTTCCTGTGCCGCGGCGAGCTGCGACTTCGCTTCCTCCAATTCGTCTTGCTCCCGCTGGCGTAAGTCCTCGCCGTGGGTGTAGCCGACATACGCGCCGCCGATCACAGAAACCGCCGCCGCAGCTAACAGCCCTAATGCGAGCAATCGATTGCGCCCTGGCCTATGCGGAACGACAATCATCCGTTCTTGCTTACTGCCTTTGACTACGTTGGGCATCGCTGTTCTCTCAAAAAAACCGCTCCTACGGGGAGACGGCTATGCCCATGAGTCCGCTGGTCTCAGGAAGACCGAACATCAAATTCATGTTCTGTACCGCCTGACCGGATGCACCCTTCACCAGGTTATCCTCGGCGGCGATCACAATCGCGGTGTGAGTGTCGGCGTTATAGCGCACTGAAATTTCACATTTGTTGGTTCCGCGCACATCGCGCGTCGCGGGCAACTGACCCTGTGGCAGCACGTCGACAAACGGCTCCTCTGCGAAGCGCGCTTCGAATAATGCTTGCAGACTCTCGTTGGAAGCCTCCACGCCCGGCTTGAGCGGTGCATAGAGTGTCGCCAAGATTCCTCGAATCATCGGCGTTAAATGAGGCACAAACATCAGGCCGACCTCATCACCTGCGGCGAGCTGCAGGCCCTGCCTAATTTCCGGCAGATGCCTGTGGCCATCAACACCATAGGCTTTCATCGAATCGGCGGACTCGGCGAATAAGCTGCCAACCGCCGCTTTGCGCCCCGCGCCACTCACGCCCGATTTCGCATCGGCGATCAGCCTATCGAGACTCGCAATGCCCTGTTCGAGCAAAGGCAGGAAGCCCAGTTGCACAGCCGTGGGATAACAGCCGGGCACCGCCAATAATTTGGCCGCAGGGATCGCCGCGCGATTCACCTCGGGCAAGCCATATACCGCCTCGGCGACGAGTTCCGGGCAGGCGTGCGCGACGCCATACCATTGCTCCCAAATGGCGATATCTTTGATCCTGAAATCCGCGGACAGATCAATCACGCGTGCACCGCTTTCGAGAATGGCCGGCACGCTGTGCATGGCTACCGCGTGGGGGGTCGCGAAAAAGACCACATCGCAGGCACCCAGCTGCTGCGGATCGGGTTCGACGAACTCCAGGTCGATATGCCCGCGCAGACTCGGAAACAATTCGCAAACGGCAGTGCCTGCGAGCTCACGCGAGGTAAGCACTTCGATTTGCACATCATTCCTAGGCGCTAGGAGGCGTAGCAACTCCACGCCTGTGTACCCTGTCGCTCCGACTATTCCGACCTTAATCACTGTTTCCCATCCTAGTCGCCTCGGCGACTCTCACTGTCTGATTGGCATAAGAGCGCCATATTACACCTGCAGTGGGCTGCTCGCATAATTAGACGACACGGCGCCTCGCACCGTGTGCTCTGTGGTAGAATCCTAGCGACATTCAATCAAGCGATTCATTCAAAAGAGATTCTGCGATGCTGTGGGTAAAAGCCTTTCATATTATGGCGGTAATCTGCTGGTTTGCCGGCATTTTCTATTTACCTCGCCTATTCGTCTATCACGCAATGAGCGAAGACACGACAAGCCAAGAGCGCTTCGTCATCATGGAATCTAAGCTGTTTTGGGGAATCATGACACCCTCGGCGATCGCGACGATTCTCTTAGGCGCCTGGATGATTGCCGACAGCCCTAGCTACTACCTAAGCGCACCGTGGATGCACGTCAAACTGGCCTTGGTCGTCGCGCTTCTGATCTTCCATTGGGCATGCTGGTATTTCCTCGACAAGCTCAAAGTCGACAGCAATATCCGATCACACCGATATTTCCGCGTGCTGAATGAAGTGCCCGTGCTCATGATGATCCCCATCGTGATCCTCGTCGTGGTTAAGCCCGTGTTCGGCGCATAAGGCCCGCGTGCGTGCCATGAACCCCTCACCCGATAAGCCCGTCGTCCTATGCCTCTCCGGCTTAGACCCCTGCGGGGGAGCTGGCATCCAAGCCGACATCGAGACTCTGCAGAGTCTCGGTTGCCACTGCGCCCCTGTCATTACCAGTCTCACCGTGCAAGACACGGTCAACATCTCCCGGATTGAGGCGGTGCCGGCCGACTTATTCATCGAGCAAGCGCAAGCGGTGATCGCGGACCTGAATGTGGCTTGCATAAAGATAGGTTTAATTGGCAGCCTCGAAAGCTTAGAGGCGATTCGCCAGCTACTACTCGAACACCCACACCTGCCCGTCGTACTCGATCCGATCCTGCGAGCCGGAGGCGGTTTCGATTTAGGAAGCACAGACATCGCTGCCGCCCTCAGCGCAAGACTCCTCCCCCTGTGCAGCCTCATCACGCCGAACACCTCCGAGGCTCAACTGCTCGCGGGATCCGGTCGCAACCCACAGCAATGGGCGAGCGCCTTGTTAACCACTGGCTGTCGCTACGCCGCGATCACGGGAACCCATGCCTCAGACGAGGCCGACCAGCATCGTGTGACTAATCGACTCTACGGGATGGGAGCAGACGAGCGTGGCAAACTGCTCAGCGAACTAAGCTGTGAACGCCTGCCGGATGACTACCACGGCTCCGGCTGCACCTTCGCGTCTGCCGTCGCGGCAACGCTAGCCTCTAACTCGGGCGAACTATCGCCTCGGCGCGTCGTCGCTGCATTCGAGCGAGCACAGGCGTTCACGTTTGCAAGCCTACTAAATGCGCAGGCGCTCGGCGGAGGACAACGACTCCCCGATCGCCGCTTGGAGGGAGGTTCACTCGTCGAATCTTACACGCACGATGAATAACTCTGTAAAAAAAACAGCTCGGCGGTTCATGCCGACAGACGGAATCTATGCAATTACGGATCCACTGCTGCTGCCGGACGAACTGCTGTTCGCCGGCGTCGAGGGCGCTCTCGAAGGCGGGATTAGCCTCTTGCAATATCGCGCGAAAGGACAGAAGGAAGTTGAGGCTCTTCGGTGCATTGCTGAGCTGCGAACCCTCTGCCATGACTACAACGTTCCCTTATTAATCAACGACAGTATCGACCTCTGCCTAGCGAGCGATGCAGACGGAGTGCACCTCGGTCAGCTCGATGGCGACATCAATATCGCACGCGCGCGACTCGGCTCGGAGAAACTGCTCGGCATTACCTGCCACGACTCGATCGCTTTGGCCTTGGCCGCAGCCGAGGCGGGCGCCGACTACGTCGCGTTCGGTCGCTTCTTTGACTCGAAGACCAAGCCGAATGCTCCCAGCGCCACACTAGAAATTTTGCACGAAGCCAGAACACAATTAACAGCCCCTTTAGATATTCCATTAGTTGCTATTGGCGGAATCAACGAGGAAAATGCACGCCTCGCACTCGATGCTGGAGCAGAATTGCTCGCAGTCATCGGCGGTATTTTTGATCATGGGCTCGATGCCGCTGCATCCACCGTCAAAACCCAGACCCGCGACAAGGTTCGAAACTTAGTAGAAATTTGTCACGAATCACAGACCCAGAAGGACTCCCAATGAATCACGCCAATTCCAAGTCTCTCTTCGATGCTGCACAAAAAGTCATTCCGGGCGGTGTTAATTCCCCGGTGCGCGCGTTTCGCAGCGTGGGCGGCAACCCCCTCTTCTTCAAAGGCGGCGAAGGTGCTTATTTGATAGATGCAGACGACAATCGTTATATCGATTATGTCGGCGCCTGGGGACCATTAATTCTAGGACACGGTAATCCACTCGTCGTCGACGCACTGCGCAATCAACTCGAGCAGGGCATCGGCTACGGCGCATCTACCGAAGCCGAAATCCGACTCGCGAGCAAAATCATCGAGCTGGTGCCTTCTATCGAAAAAGTTCGCCTGACAACTTCTGGCACCGAGGCAACGATGAGCGCCATCCGTGTCGCACGCGGCTACACGCGCCGCGATGAAATAGTGAAATTCGAAGGCTGTTACCACGGCCACGCCGATGGCTTACTTGTGAAAGCGGGTTCTGGTGCTCTCACTCTCGGCGAACCCGATTCGCTGGGTGTGCCGAAGGCTTACACCGACCTCACTCACGTCCTGCCTTACAACGACTCGGAGGCCGTGGAATCGTTCTTCGCGAAGCAAGGCGACAAGATCGCTTGCATTATCGTCGAGCCGGTTGCGGGCAACATGAACCTCGTACCACCCGCACCGGGCTTCCTCGAGACACTACGCTCCGTCTGCGACAAGCATGGCACCGTGTTGATTTTCGATGAAGTGATGTCGGGATTCCGCGTAGCAAGCGGTGGCGCACAGGCAGTCTACGGCATCACGCCGGACATGACGTGTTTAGGAAAAGTCATCGGTGGCGGCCTCCCGGTTGGCGCCTTTGGCGGTCGTAAAGAGATCATGGATATGATCGCGCCTCTCGGCGGCGTCTATCAGGCCGGCACCTTGTCGGGCAGCCCGCTCGCCGTTGCCGCGGGCATTTGCATGTTAGAGGCGGTCTCCCAACCGGGCTTCTATGAGACGCTCGGTCAACGCGCCGCCCAGTTGATGGCTGGACTACGTGAACGCGCCGCCACCGCGGGCATCCCCTTCACCACTAACCAAGTCGGCGGTATGTTCGGTTGCTTCTTCAGCGAAGAAGAACAAGTGAGCAATTTTGCACAGGTTACGGCGTGCAATGCCGAACGTTTCCAAAATTATTTCCACGCGATGCTCGACGGTGGCGTCTATCTCGCTCCATCGGCATTCGAGGCCGGGTTTATTTCGATGGCACACGGCGACGAGGAAATTCGCATAACGCTCGACGCCGCGGAACAAGCCTTCAATTCTCTCGCACAATAATTAAGACCCACATTCGCATTGTAGGAACAAAGAATGTCTCACGAAAAGCAGTACGATGTTTATGCCGTAGGCAACGCGCTCGTCGATAAAGAATTCGAAGTGGATGATGCGTTCTTCAAGAAGCACGACATCGAGAAGGGTTTGATGACACTCGTCGACGGCGACGCGCAAGCGCAGTTGGTGGCAACACTCAAGGCCGAACATAGGCTCAAAAAGCGCTCCGGCGGCGGCAGTGCCGCGAACACGCTTTATGCACTAAGCCAGTTCGGCGGCCGCGCATTTTATTCCTGCAAACTCGGCAACGATGAGACGGGTGATTTCTTCTTGGCGCAGCTCGGCGACCATAACATCGAAACCAACACTTCGAGCCAACGCGCCGACGGACCAAGCGGTCGCTGCGTCGTGATGATTAGCCCCGATGCAGAACGCACGATGCACACCCACCTCGGCGTCTCCGGCTCCTTAGATAGCGACGATCTAGACCTCGTCGCGGCCGAGCACTCAAAATTTATCTACCTCGAGGGCTACCTCGTCACTTCTCCCAGTGCCCGTGCCGCAATCATCGAACTGAAACGCCACGCCGAAGCGAAGGGCATCAGCACAGCAATGACCTTCTCCGATCCTTCAATGCTGGAATACTTCCATGACAACATCAACGAAGTGCTCGGCGACGGCGTCGACCTGTTGTTCTGCAATGAGCGGGAATTGAAACTGTGGGCAAAGTCTGATGATTTCGAAGTTGCCTTCAACAAGGCACAAGGCTTCGCGAAGCAACTCGTAGTCACGCTCGGCGCGAAGGGCGCACTGCTCTTCGATGGCGATCGCCGCATTGCCATCGCGCCGCACCCAGTCCATGCCGTCGACACCAACGGCGCAGGCGACATGTTCGCCGGCGCGTTTTTATATGGCATAACGAGTGGGATGGGTTTTGAGGAGGCGGGCAAGCTAGCGTCGCTAGCCTCTGCCAAAGTCGTATCTAGTTTCGGTCCGCGCCTTGATCCCGCCGACCACGCTTCGCTGCTGAGTTAATCCCGCTGAGAAATTTGCGGGAAATTCAGCTGCGAAGGTCGTCAATGAAACTTTTCACACCATCAAACCAAGAGGTACGCTTGGGTGATTGCTTCTTACCCTCACCCTCTTGGATGGTCTGAAATTCTTCGAGAATTTCTTTCTGGCGCTTCGTAAGATGGACCGGTGTTTCCACGACCACGCGGCACATTAAGTCGCCGACATTGCCACCGCGCACCGGCTTGATACCCTTACCCCGAAGCCGGAACAACTTTCCTGTCTGGGTTTCAGCAGGAATCTTCAACTTCACGCGTCCATCAAGAGTCGGCACTTCGAGCTCGCTGCCCAAGGCAGCATCACCGAAAGTAATCGGAATCTCACAGAACAGGTCGGCGCCCTCACGTTCGAAAATTTTGTGCGGCTTCACATTCATCTCGACGTACAGGTCGCCCGGAGGGCCACCGTGTTCGCCAGCTTGGCCTTCGCCCGTCAGACGAATGCGATCATGCGTGTCGACACCCGCAGGCACCTTCACCGACAGCGTCTTGGTTTCGCGAACTGCGCCACGCCCATGACAAGTTTCACAAGGATCCTTGATCTGTTTACCGGTACCCTGACAACGCGGACAGGTTTGCTGAACCGAGAAGAAACCCTGCTGCATGCGCACTTGCCCATGCCCGCCACAGGTCGTGCAATCGATTGGCGTGGTGCCTTTCTTCGCGCCAGAGCCGTCGCAAGTTTTACACGTCACCGTGGTGGGGATTTGAATCTTGACGGTCGTGCCACGCACCGCGTCCTCTAAGCTGAGGTCGAGGTTGTAGCGAAGATCGGCACCCTTACGTACGTGACTGCGCTGACCGCCACGGCCTCCGCCGAAGATGTCTCCGAAGATGTCTCCGAACATATCGCCGAAATCGGCGCCGCCGGCACTCGTCTGCCCATCAACGCCAGCGTGGCCCATCTGGTCATAGCGCGCGCGTTTTTCTTTGTCGGACAACACCTCGAAGGCCTCATTGGCCTCCTTGAAGATGTTCTCCGCCTCGGGGTTATCGGGATTTCGATCGGGATGATTCTTCATCGCGATGCGGCGATACGCCTTCTTCAAGGCCGCCGCATCGGCATCACGTTCTACTCCCAAAACCTCGTAATAGTCACGTTTTGACATAGTGCTCTCAGTGTTAAGGATTACTTATCCTTGTCGTCATCCTTAACTTCTTCGAACTCCGCGTCGACTGCGTCATCTTCGCCGCCAGCATCGCCAGCCGCTTCGGCACCCGCTTCACCCGCTGCCGCTTGCTCAGCGTACATCTTCTGCGCGAGTGCAGAAGAGGCTTCAGTGAGGGCCGTAGTCTTCGCTTCGATCTCGTCCTTGTCGCTACCTTTCAGCGCCTCTTCGAGTTCGGTGATTGCAGCGTTGATCGCGTCTTTCTCTTCGTCAGTCGCCTTGTCGCCCGCTTCTTCCAAGGTCTTTTTCGTCGCATGGATCATGCCGTCTGCCGTGTTGCGGACGGTGACCATCTCTTCGAATTTCTTGTCGTCTGCAGAATGCGCTTCGGCATCCTTGATCATTGATTCGATCTCTTCGTCTGACAATCCGCTAGACGCCTTGATCACAATTGACTGCTCTTTACCCGTCGCCTTGTCTTTCGCAGACACGTTGAGGATACCGTTCGCGTCGAGATCGAAAGCCACCTCAATTTGCGGCATGCCGCGTGGCGCAGGTGGAATATCTGACAGATCGAAGCGACCAAGCGACTTGTTCTGTGCCGCTTGCTTGCGCTCACCCTGGACGACGTGAATCGTCACTGCTGTCTGATTGTCATCGGCAGTCGAGAAGACCTGTGTCTTCTTCGTTGGAATAGTCGTGTTCTTCTCAATCAACGTGCTCGCCACACCACCCATCGTCTCAATACCGAGCGACAGAGGCGTTACGTCGAGCAGCAATACGTCAGTCACGTCACCAGACAACACCGCCGCCTGGATCGCCGCACCCACCGCTACCGCTTCGTCAGGATTCACATCACGACGAGGCTCTTTGCCGAAATATTCAGTCACGCGCTTCTGCACGAGAGGCATGCGTGTCTGACCACCGACGAGGATAACGTCGTCGATGCCACCGACTTCGAGATCGGCATCTTTCAGTGCGAGCTTCAAAGGCTCGAGCGTACGCTCTACCAAATCTTCGACTAATGATTCGAACTTCGCGCGCGTCAGCTTCTGAACCAAGTGCTTAGGGCCACTCGCGTCGGCAGTAATATAAGGCAGGTTAACCTCTGTAGACTGCGAGGATGACAACTCGATCTTCGCCTTCTCAGCAGCCTCTTTCAGACGCTGGAGTGCGAGTGGATCGTTGTGCAAATCCATACCCGAAGACTTCTTAAACTCGTCGGCTAAGTAATCAATGAGGCGGAGGTCGAAGTCCTCACCACCCAAGAACGTATCGCCGTTAGTCGAGAGTACTTCGAAAGTGTGCTCACCATCGGTCTCAGCGATTTCAATAATTGAGATATCGAACGTACCACCACCGAGGTCATAAACCGCGATCGTAGAATCGCCTGATTTTTTGTCCATACCGTAAGCGAGTGCCGCGGCAGTTGGCTCATTGATAATGCGCTTCACATCGAGGCCCGCGATGCGGCCGGCGTCTTTCGTCGCCTGACGCTGCGAGTCATTGAAGTAAGCAGGGACCGTGACAACGGCTTCAGTAACCGGCTCGCCGAGATAATCTTCGGCCGTTTTCTTCATCTTTTTCAGCGTCTGCGCAGAAATCTGAGGAGGCGACATCTTATCGCCGTTCACCTCAACCCATGCATCGCCATTGTCTGCCTTCACGATTTTGTAAGGCACCATCTTGATGTCTTTCTGTACGACATCGTCACCAAACTGACGGCCGATGAGGCGCTTAATCGCGAACAGCGTGTTATCTGGATTTGTGACCGCCTGACGCTTAGCAGGCTGACCCACTAATACCTCACCATCATTCGCATACGCGATGATGGAAGGCGTGGTGCGATCACCTTCGGCGTTCTCAATCACTTTCGCTTCGCCACCATCCATTACTGCTACGCAGGAATTCGTGGTACCGAGGTCTATACCTATAATTTTACCCATTTCACTATTCTCCTTATCCCCGGCAGCTCAGCTGGCGGTCTTGATTCTGTCTTGGGACTAAATATTGGCTCGAATGCCAGAATTTCAAGGCTCTCCGACCATATTCCCTTAATTAATTGTGGACTTCTTTGGGTCCCGATTATTTAGAGACCATCACCATCGCGGGGCGAATCACTCTGCCGTGCAGGGTGTAGCCCTTCTGCATGACCGCGATCACGGTATTGGGCTCGGCATCGGGATTCTCTTGGATGGACATCGCTTGGTGAAGTTGAGGATCGAACGGCTCACCCAGTGGGTCGACCGGCTCGATATTGAATCGCTTGAAGCAGTCGATGAAGCCCTTGAGAGTGAGCTCGACGCCTTCCTTGATCGCCTTTACCGCCTCATCTTCGCTCTCAGCGGCTGCCGCCGATGAGCGCTCGAGGTTGTCCATGACCCCGAGCAATTCCACACTGAACTTCTCTTGACCGTATTTGTGCGCTTTCTCGATGTCCTGCTCGGTGCGGCGACGAAGATTTTGCATCTCTGCCTGCACCCTCAGCAATTCATCTCTCGCCATCGCGGCATCCGCCTGAGCGGCTTCGAGTTGCTCTTGTAACTGGCCCAGCTCGTCGCAGGCTTGCTCGTCCTTCGGTACTGCTTCTTCAGAACCCGTCAGCTCTTCCTGTTCTGGATTTTGATCGCTCATGACTTCCTCATACATTTTCTATATTTTTTAGTCAGTTGTGGCGCAAGACTCTCTACGCTACGACTACGCTGCCCTGTATATGGGGCCAATACCTCTCATATTCAAGCATTCGAGAATTAGTGCATCTACCCAGCCCCATCCCCTATACTTCGGAGTACGCACCACATCATTATTCAGAAGATTTATCATGCTCCTGCAGCTCGCCATCCAAAATTATGCGACCGTCGACTCGCTCGACATCGAATTCGGCTCAGGCATGTCGGCGATCAGCGGCGAAACCGGTGCGGGCAAATCAATCATGCTCGATGGCCTAGGCCTGACGCTCGGTGACCGTGCAGACAAGAGCATCGTCCGTGACGGCGCACGTAAAGCCGAGATCTGTGCCGTCTTCGATATCTCCTCTATAGAAGCCGCGACCGAATGGCTGAACGAACACGAACTCGCCGACGAAGACGAACCTGATCACTGCATCCTGCGCCGCGTGGTCGGGGACGATGGCCGCTCGAAAGGATTTATCAATGGCTCCCCGGCCACCCTCAGCGACATGAAGACCCTGGGTGAGATGCTTATCGACATCCACAGTCAGCACGAGCATCAATCGCTGCTGCAACGCGCCACGCATCAACGCCTGCTCGATGACTACTGTGTCGACGCTGCTGATTCGCAGGCTTTAGGGGACGCCTACCGAGCGTGGTTAAAGAACAAGCAGCGTATCGAAGCGCTGAGCCAGGGCGGAGAAGACACGACCGCACAGGTTCAACTGCTCAGCTACCAACTCGGCGAACTCGATGAACTCGCCCTGGGCGAGGATGAACTTGAGCAGCTCGAGACCGAATTCAAGACCCTAAGCAGCGCCGACGAGACCATCGCCTCCGCCCAAGCAGCGCTCGACTGCTGCGCCGGCGATTCCGATGGCAACGCCGGAGACTTGCTCAGCAAGGCGCAGGGAATCCTCGGCACCCTGCCCGGCCTTACCGGCAATGCCCGACTTAGCAATGCCGCGAAGCTTATCGAGTCCGCCTCAATCCAACTGGATGAAGCAATCGACGACCTACGCGCATTCGTCGACGGCTTTGAGGCCGATCCCGAGCGACTCGAACAAATCAACAGTAGGCTCGGAGACATCTACGCACTCGCCAGGAAGCATCGCGTTAAGCCGCAGGAACTCAACGAACTCACCGAGACCTTGCGCTCGCAACTCACCGCCATCGAGAACAGCGGCGAAGAACTGCAACGACTCCAGGCCGCCGACACAGAATTGCGGGCCGCATTCACCAAGGCAGCCGCCAAGGTCAGCAAGCAGAGGAAATCCGGAGCGAAGTCACTCGCGAAGAAGGTCAACGAGCAGTTGCTCAGCTTGGGCATGCCCCACGCGAGCCTCGAGGTTGCATTGACAGAGACTAACTCCGAAAAACCCAGCAGCAATGGCGCCGAACTAATCGAATTCTTGGTGAGCACCAACCCCGGCCAGCCGGCTAAGCCGCTCATCAAGATTGCCTCCGGAGGCGAACTCTCGCGCATCAGCCTCGCGATCCAAGTTATTACCGCGCAAACCTCGCGCACCCCTAGCCTCGTGTTCGACGAAGTCGATGTCGGCATCGGCGGTGGCGTCGCGAAAATTGTTGGTGAACTGTTGAGGAAGCTAGGCGAGAAGAGTCAGGTGCTCTGCGTCACCCATCAAGCGCAGGTCGCAGGCCAAGGCCATCACCATTTCTTCGTGAGTAAGTCAGTGCAGACCGGCGCCAAAGCCGCCACACTCACCCGCATCACTCAGCTCGATGACGAACAGAGACTCAAGGAAGTCGCCCGAATGCTGGGTGGTGACGACTGCAGCGCCGAGTCCCTAGCACATGCCAAACAGATGATGGTTAGCGGAAAATAGCAAGCAGACTAGCCCTGACAGGTCTTGCAGAGACCATAGAGGTAGAGGCTGTGGTCAGTGATTTTGAATCCGTACTTTCTGGCGATCTTCTCTTGTTGCTGCTCAATCACCTCATCGAAGAATTCCTGCACCGCACCACATTTATTACACACAATGTGATCATGATGATGCTCAGTAGCGAGCTCGAAGACTGAGGTGCCGCCCTCGAAATGATGTCGAGTGACCAGACCCGCCGCTTCGAACTGCGTCAGCACACGATACACGGTCGCTAGTCCGGTTTCTTCATTCGCCTCGAGCAGCATTTTGTATAGGTCTTCGGCAGATACATGCTTCGTCTCGGAACTCTCGAGCATTTGTAGGATCTTAATGCGTGGATGGGTCACCTTTAGACCGGCGTCGCGGAGTTCTTGATTTTCTGTATTCATGTCGACCCTTTTTTGACTGCTGATTAAGGACATTGGTGTGACGGGCTGATTGGGTAATGCGTGGTTCGTGCTAAGCACAGAACTGAGGTAACATTATGCCTCGTAGTCAGAAGTCAGGAAAGCACCCCTGCTAGCTCATCGCAGGCAGTGAGCATTCCAGCACAGACAAGAGTTATAAAACATGAGTCAAATGATGAAGAGCCTAAAACCACTCGCTGCGCTGAGCCTGATGGCGACACTCGCTGCCTGCAATAACGTCGGCTCAATGGATTTCCCGGGCGTGTATAAGATCTCCATCGCGCAGGGAAATATCATCACCCAGGAAATGATTGATCAACTCCGACCCGGCATGACCAAGCGTCAAGTCATCTTCGTCATGGGTACGCCGCTCGTCCGCGACCCCTATCACCAAGATCGCTGGGACTATGTCTATAACTTCCAGCCCGGCGGCGGTGAACGCGGCCAGGAGCGCATCTCCGTCTTATTCGAAGAAGATCAGCTCATTAGCTTTAGCGGTGACTTCGAGCCAAGCACCGAAGAAGAACAAGCCGACATCTAGAAGTTAACTCTCACTCCTAGCTCCCACGAACGTCCCGCGGCCGGAGACACTTCCTTCAAGAACGAAGGATGCTCTCGGATTTCCTCGTCGAGTAAATTTGTCCCGCGTAAGAAAATCAGCGTCTCTTGTCGACCAAAGTCGACATGCCAATCTGCATAGACGGTGAGCAGCGAATAAGACGCGCTCGGTAATTCGCCGAAGGCGATTTTGTTCTGTTCCTTCACCTCTTGCCAGCGCAGTTTCGCCTGCCAATTCAAATGAGAATGCTTAAGCTCGACGCCCGCGCGAAGCGGAGGGATACGCGGAACATCGCCGCTAGTGTCGAGTTCTGCTCGCACATAATCCGCAAACAAAGAGAGTTCAGAGAGATGATCTCCGCTCCGGCGAACAGGCATGCTGAGCTGCGCCTCCGCTCCGACAAACGTCGCGTCTTCCTGTCGATAACGCGCCACCGGAACGCCAGCGTGTTCCAACTCCGTATCCGCTAAATAGATGTAATCGCCAATGCTGTTGTAGAACACATTGAGTTCGCCGGTCAGTTCGCCGGCATGTTTTCGCAGACCGAGTTCGATATTCGTCGCACGTTCTTTTTGCGCACTCGGCAACCCCACTTCCAATCGCTGAGTGGCCGCATGTGCGATCAATAAATCTAGCGGTAACTCACTGCAGTCCGACTGAATATTCGAATAACGCTCGTCGACTGTCGCCGCTCGTTGCGAATGGGAGACCGAGACTACGGCGTTGCTGTCTTCCCTGAATCGCCACAACGCCGAGGCGCTGCCGCTCACACTCGATTCGGTATTGTCGCAGCTCCCTATCTGATCGAATGTCTGCCGCTCGATCCGTGCTCCGGTTTCATAAAGCAGCGCCCCGATGTCTAGGCTTTGCACCGTAAACAATGCCAGTGTGCTGATATCGGTTTGCGGGATGAACGCTTCTTCGCCTAATGCCGAAAATTCCCGTGTCGATACCTGCAAGCCGACCACACCCTGGTGACCATCGAGCTCACTCTGATGCACGGCGACACGACCTTCTATCCCATCTTGCTCGTAGCGCGTTCCGCTTTCGGCGCCCTCGAGCTCGACGTGTTGATAATCCACGAGGCCGATGCGGCCATGCACCTCGCTAAAAATGCCCGTCAACGGCAATTCGAATTCAACATCGACGCGCTCCTGTTGCATGTCGATGGAGATACCGACCTCCTCGCCACCATCCCCCGCCTCATCGTGCGCGCCATGAGTCCCTTCGGGAATTCCGTACAGATTATCCAAACGATTATAGGCAATCCCGAAATAACCCTCGTCAAAAATCCAGGAACCGCCGAGCGATTGTGCGTTAGAGCGACTGCTCGTGTTGTTCACCACGCCGTGCCCCTCTTCGTATTCTGCGAGTGCGGTGGGGTCATCGAAGTCTACGATCGCCGCATTTTGTGCATAGCCGGGAATCTCGACGAGATTACTTTCTCGATAAACTCCATCGACGTGCCAGGCGACATTGCCGGCCGCGCCTTCGAGCATGCCGACGCTGACCTGCTGATCGCTCACGCCGTTGTGACGTGTCTCCAGCATCGCGCGTGTCTCGCTGGGCAGCGCCGTCGGAATTCGTCCATCGATGACGTTCACCACACCGCCGATTGCGCCATTGCCGTACAGCAGCGTCGCGGGGCCGCGCACCACTTCGATTCGAGTCGCCAGCGCCGGCTCTAGGCTATTCGCATGATCGGGGCTCACTGACGATGCATCGATATTGCCGATGCCACCCTGCAACACCTGCACACGATTCGCGCTTTGACCGCGGATCACCGGCGCGCCCACTCCCGGTCCGAAGTTCGCAGAGTTCACGCCAACTTGTTCAGATAGCGTTGCGCCCAGCGTTGCCCCAAGCTTTTCTCTAAGCTCTTCTCCCGCGAGGAGGTTTACCGGAAGCACAGTATCGGCGCGGCTGCGATGCAGTGTGCTGGTGACCACGATCTCTTCTAGATGTTCTTCGCGGTGTTCTAGCTCTTGTGCGCTGAGCGCAGAATGAGCGAGGCTCGCTGCAATAGCTACAGCCAATGTAGAAAAACTGAAGGGATTGCCGCGCGCAGCAACGCGTATATCCCCCTGCTTAATTCGCAAGCTACGAGAATAAGTCATGGTATTGCCCTAAACTAAATAATCACCGAGATCGCAGAGCATGAGAGACTCAGCCCGCGATGGAGTAGTCAATGCAGTTTAGGATATAGGGGGAGCGCGAGCCTTAGAGACAGGCGGTGCTGTACTAATAGGAGAGGCTGCAGGCGAATCGTAGTCTGCCGCCACAGTCGGAAGGTCTAGCGCTAAGCCACTCGCGCTTACCGCCTGACCGAGCGAGCCTGTGACAAAACAGATTTCACAGTCGACTCGCGACGTAAGATCGCCGTTATGGCTATGAATAAGATCTACGCCCTGCCCAAAAAGCAGAAATGCCGAGAACATCCAAGCAAGCGCCATCCCAGCTAACCGAGTCTGGGTTAACGGCGAGCGGAGAGCACTAAAACAGGACGCGCTGTTTCGCAGCCTTTCCAGACCTCTCAGCTTCTTCACTCTTTTGGATAATCGCATTACGGTGATCATGCTTAAGATCTTCACATTGAATGTAACTTTTACTCCATACGGCTCGAGTGCTGCAAGCATTTCTACCAAAAAGACTTATTCCACGGTGAAAAAATGCTTGGGGACATCGGCGATGCTTCATGAGCTCAAGGTGCAGCTAGAGAGCTTTAGCGAATCGTGAAAGCGCATCGACTCCGACAATATCTTGAGCCAGCAGATACAGATCGTGCCGCGGCAAGTGCGGCAATGCGTCGGTTAAAACGTCGAGATGAGCCTGCTCTTGTTGGTAACGGGAGCGCATAAAATCACCGCCCTCTTCTGGAGATCGTTTATTGACCACGAGACCTGCAACATTTACCTGAGCAGCTTTTAGCTGCGCATAGAGCTCGATAGATTCGAGTACCGGAAGGCGCTCGGCGGCCAAAACAATCACGAAGGCAGTTGTTTCCTGATTGCTCAACTGATCTCGAAGGTGGGTAAACCTTAAGCGACGGCGATGCAAGATCCCCCGAATTCCAGACTCGCGCATCTTTTCAGCATCTTGCGAATCGGCACTAAAAGTTTTCTCCTCCATCGACGAATCGCGACCAAGGTCGCGCACGACCTGAGCGAAACTGTCCGCCTTCTCCTGCCTTTTGATGAGCCCCTCCGTCCAGGCCGACATCATCTCCGGCAGCGCCATCAGCCGCGCAGTATGACCCGAAGGCGCGGTGTCAAAAACGATTAAGTCGTAGTCCTTAATTCCCTGCTCGACAACCTCGGCGATGCGTTCCATCAGCGCCGCCTCTTGCATGCCCGGCGCATCTTTGCTCAGCGCCATGTGCTTATCGACTTCGCTGCGCAGATGCACAGGCATCAGCTTATGCAGTGACGCGGTGATCTCCTTCATATGCAGACGCACGGTCTCGTCTGGATCAAGCTCGAGCCCATCCAGCCCCGGTGCCAAGCGCACCGGCTTCGAGCCGATCTTACGATCGAATAGATGTCCGAGATTGTGTGCGGGGTCAGTCGACACCAGCAACACCTTGCCCCCGGCTTGCGCTCGCGCGAGTGCTGTCGCCGCAGACACCGTCGTCTTGCCGACGCCGCCCTTACCGCCGAAAAATAAAATTTTCTTTTGTTTCGCGAGTTCTAACAGCAATGTACGTGATCCAGTGGAGAGCGCTCCATGCCCATGCGCGTGTGCCACTCATGGAAACGATCGTAGACAATGGGTAGCAGTTCCATAGTGTAGAACGCCGCGGGGTTCGGAATACCGAGCGTCTCGGCAAAAATGAGCAGCATGAATAAATCTTCTTCATCGCGTTGAGCACGCGCGAAGGATCGACGGTAAGGCGTGACATAAAAATCGTGCAGCCCGCTCTCTACCCGCGTGAGTATGTCACGCAGCGCATCGAGCGCATTGGCTTTTTTTTCCGATTCTGTCATTAACAATCCGTGTTGCTGGAGTCTATTCACTTACTAAAGGGCAAGCCCAGTTTACCGCTTATCGCCACGCTTCGCATTGAGCGCTGCTTTCTTCGTTGCGGCGCTTTGCTTCGCCGCGGCGCGGGCTAGCCTGGCTTGCATCGGATCTATGATCAATGGGCGGTAAATCTCTACCCTGTCGTATTCCATAAGCTCGCACTCATGGGGCAAGGGTCGTCCTTTGCCATCGAGCGGTTTCGAGAAGATGCCGAGATCGAGATTATCCCTGTCGATCTCGGGGAAATATTGCTCTATACCCGACAATTGCACCGCCTCCAACGCCGTCGTGCCTCGCGGCACGGTGAGGCTAATGAGCTTCTGCTCGGTCGGAGAGGCATAGACGACTTCGACCTCGATGTTGTCTGCGGTCATAGTTGTTTATCCGTAAACCAGTTTCGCCCGATCGACCAACGCGTCGACTAGGCTGTTCGCCGCACTGCTGACCAGCTTACCTACCGCCAGGTCGACTAGGCCGTTTTTGATCTCAAAACTCATGTCGAAACTCACCTTGCACGCCGACTCGCTGAGCGGCTCGAAACACCATACCGCGGAAAAAGAAGAGAAATTCCCCTCTTCTAAATGCATATCGATAGTGTGTGGCGCGTCGAGCGTGTTGCGCGTCGTGAACGTCTGCGAGATGCCCGCTTTAGCCAGCGTGAGCTCGCCAAGCAATTCGGTCGCCGATGACGACAGCACTCTAGCCGAACGACAGCCATGCATAAATTGCGGATATTGTTCTATGTCGTTGACGAGATCGAACATCTGCTGCGCCGAATAGCCGATCAGCGCGCTGCGTGAAATCTGTGCCATACCGGACTCGCTAGAAATAAAGCTGACTAACTGTGCTTACGAATACCGCGAATAGCACCAAGGGAATAATCGTGCCAAGCGCTAAATTCATATAGCGCTGCAATAGCGAGCCCTCGTAACCGTCCTCGCCGATGACGAGTTCCGATGTTAAGCCACTCATCTTCCATCGATAGGCGGTGAACATACACACCGTGAATCCGACAAACGGCAGAATCGTTTCGTAAAACGCATCGTAAATCACATCGAAGAAGGACTTGCTGATGCCGCCGTAACTGGTGAAGCTAGTGAGGAATTCATTCATGCCGAAGGACAGCGTCGCCGGTATCGCGAACAGTGTGAGCAGAGTCGCCTGTGTGAGCACCGCCTTGCGACGCGACATTTTGAACTCGTCTATCCAGTAAGCGATTGGAATTTCAATAATCGAAACCAGCGAGGTAAGCGCCGCAAAAAAGACCAGCAGGAAGAACACGAGAGCCACGATCGATGCGCCGACATAGCCAACGGCTGCCTGCATCGAAAGGAAAATCTTGGGAAGGAACGAGAAGATCAGGCCCACACTACTGGTCGAGAGATCATCGGTATTGGTGTTCGGATCGAACGCGAAGATAGCCGGCAGGATCAACAGACCCGCGAAGAAGGCTATGCTCGTGTCCATCATCGCCACCATCCGCGCCGAACCGGGGATGCTGTCTTCGCGGCTAAAATACGATCCGTAGGTGATGAGAATACCCATACCTAAGGACAGCGAAAAGAACGCCTGACTCAGCGCGCCATTCACCGTCGAGAGACTCATCTTGCCGAAATCGGGCACGAGATAATACGTGATGCCCGCGCTCGCGCCGTCCAATGTGAGAACGAATAAAGTCAGTACAACCAGCATCACCGCGAGTGTCGGCATGAGCACCCGCGAGAGTCGCTCGATCCCGCCCTTCACCCCGCCCGCGAGGATGACGAAGACACCTATTAATAGCAGCAGTGCATAAGCAAACAGAGTAGGCGCGGCGACGACCTCGCCGAACGCACTCTCCTGAGACAAATACTCAAGCCCACCCGTGGCCAGTTCTTTCAGATAGACCACCAGCCACACAGTGATCACCGTGTAGAACACCGCGATCATGAACGGCGTGATGATCGCCAGCATGCCCGTAAGACGCCACTTCCGTGATCCCCCAGAGATTTCGTCGAATGCTCCAACCGGATTGCGTTTGGCGCGGCGGCCCATGGCTATCTCGGCCATCATCACCGGGTAACAGATGAACGCCACAAACAGCAGGTAGATGATGAGGAACGCAGCCCCACCATTCTTGGAAGCCATGACCGGAAACGCCACCAAATTACCGAGGCCGACCGCGGAGCCTGCCGCGGCGAGTATGAAACCCAATTTAGAGCTGAATTGACCGCGTGGTTGCGTCATGAAGTCCCCTTTCGCGTCCGGTATTGTTGCTATTGTTCTTATTCACGCGACCAACGCGCAGTAAACATCGATTCTAGCAGTGGGTCTGGGGCAGCACAACGCGCTCGCGGCCGCGCTTCAAGCTGCTATACTTCGCCCCATGGCAAAGAAGAAATCCAATCTCCCCGACGGCACCATCGCAGTAAATAAGAAAGCGAAGCACGATTATTTCCTCGAGGAGTCCTTCGAGGCAGGCATCGCTCTTGAAGGCTGGGAGGTGAAGAGCATGCGCATGAAGAAAGTGCAGCTCATCGACAGCTACGTGTTGCTCAAGGACGGCGAAGCTTTCCTACTCGGCTGCCATGTCACCCCGCTCGACACGGCGAGCACCCACGTCATCGCGGACCCCACCCGCATCAAGAAGCTGCTGCTTCATTCCAAACAGCTCGCCAAGCTGTTCGCGACCGTGAACCAGAAGGGGCATACCTGCGTCGCAGTGAAGCTCTATTGGAAAGGCCACCTGGTGAAGTGCCAGATCGCGCTCGCCAAAGGCAAGCAAGATCACGACAAACGCGCGACCGAGAAAGACCGCGAATGGGCCGTCGATAAGCAGCGCATCATCCGCCATGCCAACCGCTAGGCTTGAATACGCGACAAGCGCCCCAATAACTAGTAAGAGCCGAAGCAAGTGATTCGTGCTATGGTAGAACCCTCTGGGGGCGATTCGGATTCGACGCCGGTATCAAAACCTTAGGTGCATGCCGAGAGGGTAGTAACTCTCGTAAATCAATTACTGCAACTTTATAGTTGCCAACGACGATAGCTACGCCCTAGCAGCTTAAAAGCCTGCTAGCGATTACCGCCGGGATGCCCGTAAACTGGTATTAGGTAATCGTCATCTAGAACGGGATCGCCAGTGGAACGCGCTTGACGTGAAGCGGCTAAATAGTATCAAGCTCGCCCAAATCACCCTGCCCGTCGGGCCGATGAGGGTTAA
>JALQUB010000079.1 GCA_023268635.1 Pseudomonadales bacterium | reverse complement strand
ATTTATTCCATCGGCGATGATTTCAAAGCACTCGATGAGAAAATCGCACAAAGCTATTTAGCTTCAGGTGGCATAGACACGCTAATTAATGTCATCGATGCGAGCAATTTAGAGCGCAGCCTAGTATTGACCCAGCAACTGATTGAGCTAGGTCTACCCGTGATCGTCGTAATTAACATGCTAGATGTGGCAAAGCAGCAAGGCATTCAGATAAATATTTCGGAGCTAGAAAAACGCCTAGCATGTCCCGTCATAGAGATGATCGCCTCGAGACGCAGCGGCATCGATAAACTTCTCACCACACTCGCCTCGCCCATCATACAAGCACAACATGCCTCTCTAGACGAGACAGCTCCTTCTGAACTAGAAGCAGAGACACCTGAGGACGCCACCGTTCGCCGTTACGCGCGGTCGCGGTCTCTATTGAATGGCATCGTTGAGGTAGACCTGAGCGCCCACCACCTATCCGAACGAATCGACCAAATCGTACTTAATCGATGGCTTGGGGTTCCAATATTTCTATTGATGATCTATCTCATGTTCACCGTCGCCGTGAACCTTGGCGAAATTTTCATCGATTTTGTCGATATATTATTATCTGCAGTGCTCATTGATGGTGGCCACTGGCTGTTCGAATCACTCGGCGCGCCCGCTGTCGTCACCACCTTGTTCGCTGACGGCTTAGGGGGTGGCATAACTCTCGTAGCGACCTTTATTCCCGTGATCGCATTTCTCTATCTCTGCCTATCCTTCCTCGAGGATTCTGGCTATCTTGCTCGTGCCGCGTTCGTCATCGACCGCCTCATGGCGAGCATTGGCCTACCAGGCACAGCGTTTGTCCCTCTCATCGTGGGATTCGGCTGCAACGTGCCAGCGGTCATGGCGTCGCGCACTCTCTCTAAAGAGAGCGATAGATTAATGACAATAGCCATGGCGCCGTTTATGAGTTGTGGCGCTAGACTCACTGTGTACGCCTTATTCGCTGCCGCATTCTTTCCCAGTAATGGCCAGAACATCGTCTTCTTCCTCTATCTGTTGGGGATTTTATTGGCTGTGTTCACAGGCTGGATCTTCAGGCAGCAATTATTTAAAGGGGACATCTCAGCCTCCTTCCAGGAAATGCCCGCCTACCACCTACCTATCGCTCGCAATATCTTGCTGACGACTTGGTTCAGATTACGAGGCTTCATCCTCCGCGCGGGAAGGACCATTGTGACTGTCGTTGTGGCACTCAGCCTACTCAATTCAATTGGCAGTGATTTGAGCTTTGGCAATGAAGACAGTGAAAAATCACTACTGAGCGTGATGGGCAAGTCCATAACACCGATTTTTACACCAATGGGAATAGGCGAAGACAACTGGCCAGCGACAGTCGGACTTTTTACTGGCATGTTCGCGAAGGAAGCTATTATAGGGACTCTTGACGCGCTCTACACGGAAGATCAAAACGACAGGTCTGGCGCACCAAATTTAATGTTAGCCGTGTCGGAAGCAGTTGATTCTCTCACCACTGAAATTCTCGCTCTAAGCAACTCCCTGACAGATCCGCTCGGCGTTTCCATTGGCGATGTGAGTGATGCGACAGCAGTTGCCAACGCACAGGGAGTTAAAGCTTCAACGCTCACCAATATGGCTATTCTTTTTCCTAGCGCCTTCGCCGCTTTTTGTTATTTAGTCTTCGTACTGCTCTACGCCCCCTGTGTGGCTGTTCTCGGAGCCATCAGCAAAGAGGCTGGTTGGCGCTATATGGTATTGGTATTCTGCTGGAGCACGGGGCTCGCCTACTCCACCGCGACCATCATATATCAGCTGGGCACTATTGCCGTGCACCCGAACTCTTCTGGCCTCTGGATTGGCTTCTTGATAGCGGCTCTCACTTTCTTTATTTGGCGGCTGCGCAAATTGGGACCGCGGGCATTACCGCAACGCTTAATTCCCACCAAGCAAATTTAAGCATCACTCTAATCCTCGATGAATGAGTACTACATGGCATCAGATACTCTTCAATATTGGACGCGCCACCGATTACTGACCTGTGCCGCGTTCGTCTTTGCCCTGAAAGCATTTTTCGCTGTTAAGCTAGATCTCTACAGTGATGAAATTTTCTACTGGTTCGAATCTACCCGACCCGCACTCGCCTACAGCGACTTACCATTTATTAGCGCACTTTTAGCTGGAATCGGCCCTGAATTATTCGGCCCCTCACCATTCGCCGTACGCCTACCCTTTCTCATAATTGGCAGCAGCATTCCATTTTTCGTGTACTGGCTTGCCCGACCCTTAATAGGAGAGGATCAGGCACGCGAGTCAGCGCTACTGGCCCTCTGCTTGCCACTCGCTAGCTCTATGGGGTTATTGGCAGTACCCGACGCACCCATGATCGTATTCGGACTCTGTGCATTGGGAATGTTTCTGCGGGCACGTCAGACTAACTCCCTGCGGAGCTGGCTAACTACGGGACTTTTTGTCGCACTGGGACTAAGCACTCATTACCGTTTCGCCCTGTTCCCGCTCGCAGTATTGCTACTGATGATATTTGACCGAGAACTCCGTGTAATTTGGCTTAATCCTAGAGCGTGGTTAGCCGGCATCATTGCCGTCTTCGGTTTAGTGCCAGCCATTTTATTTAACCTAGATAACGACATGGCGAGCGTCGAATTTTATTTTATCGATCGCCACGCGTGGGAGTTCAACAGCTCAGGATTGCTGCAGCCCCTCATACAAGCACTCATTAGCACGCCTCCCCTATATGCTTTACTGTTATTTACTGCCTTCAGTCAGCTACGCAGCGCTGAATTTTCAGCAAGATTAATTAGCCTAGTCGCCTTATTGCATATCGGCCTCTATGCGGCCGCAGCTCCCTGGAGCGACCCGACCAGCACTACTCTCCACTGGCCGCTTGCTGGTTATATCCCTCTGCTCGTGTTCGCACCCGGCACTTTACGCCTCTTGATGTCGCGTTGGCCCAAACTCCGTCTTGCTCCCCAGATGGTTATTTACACGGGGCTCGTAGGCGCAGCGGCTGCATTGATCGGCGTCGGCTCTCAATCCCTACATGCACAACTGCAACCGTTCCTAGGGGTGAATACGCTATCGACAAAAATGGCTGCTTGGTCAGAATTCGGACAAGCAAGCCAATCCCAAATGGTCGCCGAATTTTCTGAGCCACCACTGGTCATTACAGACAATTACTACACGGCGTTGCAGCTCAACTTCAGCGGATTGGTCGATCAAGATGCACTTTTCACCCTAGACAATGACAAGGCTCATCGTGATGGTCGAGCGCAGCAGCTCATTTTATGGCGAATGGGACGAGAGGCTGTGTTGGCCAAACCGAACATGCACGCTCTGTTCATTACTGAAGACAGCACGCTTAACTACGACCAGAAGCAGGCTGTTCTGCGACAGGCATGTGCTATTTCGAGTGATTTCGAATTCTTAGGCAGTGAAAACTTATTACAGGGCGCTAAACGTTACAGCTTCTACCGACTCACCGTCTCTCCTCCGAACCAGGGGGTCGAACGCTGCCCCATGCCCGCACTCACCTGGATTGATGCGCCTCAAGATGAAGAATCCGTGATGGGCACCCTAGACATACGAGGCTGGGCATTTGCTGAGCAATCGGGTGTGCGATCTATTACGGTGTTGATCGATGGCAAGCAAATGGAAGGAACATTAAGCCGCAATAGCCGCCCCGATGTGAGCGCCATAGCTGGAGCCACACTAGATCCAGACTTTCCTATGTTGGGATTCTCTTTACGTGTAGATCTAAGTGGAATTGATAATGGCAGTCATCACTTACAACTAAGAAGCCGAAATGGTGCGGGAGAAGAAACCGATAGCTTGCCCCTGAGAATCAGAACGGACTAACTACCTCAACCGCGATTCTCCACTCTCCACTCTGATTAAATCGCCAGAGCCTCATATAACTCGCCTCGAACCCCGCCTCGACTCCCTCGTCAGTCGTCTTCATCGTTCCGAAGGTATAGCCCATCTCCTTCGAGGAAGACAAATAGGCTCCTCG
>JALQUB010000057.1 GCA_023268635.1 Pseudomonadales bacterium | reverse complement strand
CCAGAGCGGGTCGAAGCCGATACGCTCGCCTACTCCAAATTGGAACAGGGAGAACATCATATTACTAACCGTGTTACTGCCTGCTACGAACGCGCCCAATCCTCCGATAAACGGGGAAAACAACGGCCAAGCCGTGCCAGTGAGCTCAGACACCCCTTCGGCGAGCGCGATGGGCATTTGTTCAAATCCCGCTGCGCCACCGCTGCTGTTGATGAAAACTTGGACCATAGGAACGGTGAAGATGAGTGCCATCGAAGCAGGGATCAGTGTTTTAACCGAGCTCGATACTCCCAGCTGGTAGCGACTCAATGGAATTCGATGCAAAGCTATGGTGATCAGCGATGCGAGGATGAAGATTGTTCCCGGGGACCAAAGCGGTTGGAACGAGGCTGAGATCGCGCTGCCAAAGATTTGTAGCCAAGACCAAGTGATGTACGGATTGGCGCTACGGAGTATCGATTCGAGGTCGAGGATTCGCAGTCGCGTGATGACGAGTAGCGCGGCCACTACGAGATACGGTGACCAGGCACGGATAAGATTCATAGACGCGATCGAGTCGACCGCCTCCGGTTTGGGCGTATTGAGGCCGTTCCACTCTGGATCCCAGTCTTCGCGGGCAGGGAATCGCCAGGGCTTCTCTTTATCCGGCATCAGAAAACCACGCTTTGCTGCCGGAACGACAATGGCGAGTCCGATGATGCCGCCGAACATGGAAGGGAATTCCGGTCCGAGGAGAGTGGCGACTAGCCAGTAAGGAAGCGTCATCGCAAAGGCGGCAAAGAGGGCGAAGCGCCAGACGGCAAAGCCCTCATAGAAGCTGCGGTTCTTACCGAAGAAACGAGTCATGGTGGCGACGACTAGCAAGGGGATGAACGTGCCCGTCACTGCGTGAATGAGCGCGACCCGTGCGGCGATTTCGCCGATGAAATGGCTCCATTCGCCAAAGCCTTGTGCCTGTGCAAAGCTTGCCATGGTGGGGTCGGCGGAAAGACCCGTGCTAATCCCGACTAACATCGGCGTGCCCATGGCGCCAAAAGAGACTGGCGTGCTCTGTATGATCATGCCGGCGACTACTGCTGCCATAGCGGGAAACCCTAGACCAACCATAAGTGGTACTGCGACTGCGGCGGGTGTGCCGAATCCGGCTGAGCCTTCGATGAAGGAACCGAAGAGCCAGGCAATGATAATGACCTGAATGCGTCGATCGGGGGTGATATCTGAGAATCCCGCTCGGATTGCTTGCATGGCGCCGCTCTGTTGCAGCGTATTCAAGAGCAGTATTGCGCCAAAAATAATATAAATCAGTGTGCCCGCGACGATGAGTCCATTGACGCTAGCGGCGAGCACTTGAAAGCCCGGCACCTGCCATACGCCGACGGCGAGCCCGACAGCAACGAGATAAGCGATGGGCATGGCGCGACTGGCGGGCCAGCGCAGCCCGACTAATAGGGCTGCGACGACAAGAATAGGTGTAAAAGCTAAGAGAGCTAAGGCGTTGCTACTCATAGGAGGCCTGCCTTTTTAGTCGTGGTATTGGCTAGTCCTGCGCAGTTTGAGTGTTATTTGGTTTGAGCTTGCTCCAATGCATCCTGAGCACGAGCGCCGCGGAGGATGTTCACCATGCCGTAGTTACCTTCATGGCAGGCATATTCGTAGAGCTGGCCAGCTACTTTAGTCATCGGCACTACGCCAACGACTTTGTCGGTGAAGGTGATAGGGTCTTCCACAGTGAATTCATAGTCTACGGTGTCCGCCGCTGTGCGAGTGAAGCGCTCGGTGAGCAATTTCCCGTAGGAAGTCCCCTGTGAACTAAAGCTAAAGGTGAGGTCGTTGAAGTTTCTGGTGACCACTACGAGGCTGTCACCATCCCAGTACCCCCTGGAGTCCCCCGACCATAATCTGAGATCATCGTGTAATTTTTCGAATTCTTCTTCAGATTCGTAGAGTGGCACAATCCGCGCGTCGTGAATCATTTCGGTGAGTATCACAGCGTGATGTTTACTCTGAAAAATCTGGACATTGTTGTTGTAGAGGCTAGGGAAGAAAGGCGGTCCCGCGTTAAATCCGACGATGCAGCGTTCAGAGAGCCCGCGATCCTCAGGACCATCGGTGCCAATGCCGCCAGCCAATACGCGAGCAGGCCGTGATTCGCCGGTGTCTTCACCGCCGTAATTGCCGACCTGAATGATAGCGCTATCTGCGAGCGGGGGAAGTTGCCCATTTTTGGGGTAGATGATATGAGATGTGCGCTGTAAGCCGCCTATACCCGCATTTTCAATCCAGAAATCATTATAGGACTCATCGACACCCGCAATTGGTAGAGCACCATCGGTATTTGCGTCTTGAGCCGCTGCTAATGCGACAATCTCGGCTATTTCAGCGTCACTCAGGAATTCGCGTTCGCCGAATTCGGAGGGTCTAATCATCGGCCGGTCTGAGGAGAAATTCCATACACCTTGCAGGTCCGGCTGTCCCCATTCTGTGCGTGGCGCCTCGTAGGACTGGGCATGGCTCAGGCTGCTGAGCGCTAGCGCTAGCAGCCCTAAAGCAGAACGAGCAGTTTTGAAACTACGTGGGAAGGATGCCGATTTCAGATCGATCTTCATGTTTGCCCCTTTATTCAAGAATCTTTTTTTGTGAAATTACCCGAAATTCAGGTGTTTCACAAACACTTGTTGAGGGGCAAGCACTACTTATTGCGGAGCCGGGCCTGCGCCGCCGCTAGGCGAGCGATCGGCACACGTGGTGGAGAGCAGCTCACGTAATTAAGGCCTGTGCGATGACAGAAGTCGATCGACATTGGATCTCCCGCGTGCTCGCCACAAATGCCGAGCTTTATATCCGGCTTGGTTCGGCGCCCACGTTCGACGGCTAGCTCAACGAGTTTACCAACACCTGTTTGGTCCAGGCTCGCGAATGGATTCTGGTTGTAGATCTCTTTGCTTTGATATTGGTCGTAGAACATTCCCATGTCGTCACGGCTCAGGCCGAGCGTGGTTTGCGTGAGATCATTGGTGCCGAAGCTGAAGAATTCTGCTTCGTGGGCAATCTCGTCGGCAGTGATTGCCGCGCGAGGCACCTCGACCATCGTGCCGACCATGTAATCGATCTTGCGCTTATGTTTCTTCATAACTTCGTCGGCGACGCGGTGCACAATGGCAAGCTGGTCAGCGAGCTCTGCTCGGAAACCGACTAGTGGGATCATTATTTCCACTTTCACTTTAATGGGTTTCTTGCCTTTACTGACCTGAGCGGCCGCTTCGAAGATGGCTCGAGACTGCATTTCGGTGATCTCGGGGTAGATGATTCCCAATCGGCAGCCGCGACAACCGAGCATGGGATTTTCTTCGTGTAACGACTTGATGCGATCGATGACAAAGTCGAATGGCACATCCAATTTCTCCGCGAGCTGTCGGCGCACGACATCGTCGTGGGGTAGGAATTCGTGAAGCGGTGGATCGAGAAGTCGAATAGTCACCGGACGACCCGCCATCTCCTTGAAGAGTCCAACGAAATCTTTTTTCTGGAAGGGCAGGAGTTTCTTTAATGCGGATCGCCGTTGCACCTCGTCAACAGCCAGAATCATCTGTCTCATCGTATCGATGCGATCGCCATCGAAAAACATGTGCTCGGTGCGGCAGAGGCCAATACCTTCGGCGCCGAAAGCGACAGCTTGTTTCGCCATCGCGGGTGTATCCGCATTGGTTCGGATATTGAGTGTGCGATATTTATCGGCCCAGGCCATGACTGTTTGGAAGAGCTCGTATGTGTAGCTCTTGTCCGGTTTGAGTCCTCCGTCTAACACGCGCTTCACTTCCGAGTCGGCGCTCTCGATCATGCCCTTGTAGATCATGCCGGTACTGCCATCTATGGAGATATAGTCTCCCTCTTTTAATACCGTTTTCCCCGCGGTGAGCGTACGCCTTTCGTAGTTGATGCTGATGTCACTTGCACCACAAATACACACTTTACCGAGTTGACGCGCAACGAGCGCTGCATGTGAAGACACTCCGCCTCGAGATGTCAAAATTCCTTGTGAGTGCAACATGCCCTTCAGATCATCTGGTGATGTTTCGTTACGGCAGAGTACAACTTTGTTGCCTTTGCGCGTTTCGACTTCTGCCGTCGCCGCCGTGAATGCGATACGACCAGTAGCTGCGCCCGGGCCAGCTGGCAGGCCTTTGCCGATAACGCTGGCGGACTTCAGTGCCTTAGGGTCGAAAACTGGCACGAGCAGAGAGTCGATGGATTCTGCTGGAATTTTTAACAACGCCGTTTGTTGATTCATTAGACGCTCACGTTGCATCTCAACCGCGATTCGAACTGCAGCGAGACCGGTCCGCTTACCGTTACGTGTTTGGAGAATAAAGAGTCTTCCATTCTCGATGGTAAACTCAAAGTCTTGCATGTCTTTAAAGTGTTTCTCGAGTTTCGTACGGACCTTTTCTAGATCTCGATAGCTCTGTGGTAATTCTTCGGAGAGATGAGCAATTGCCTTCGGTGTGCGAACACCTGCAACTACATCTTCACCCTGAGCGTTGATGAGGTATTCACCGTAAAACACTTTTTCGCCGTTGGCAGGATCGCGAGTGAAGGCGACGCCCGTGGCGCTGTCATCGCCGGCATTGCCGAATACCATTGCTTGGATATTGACCGCCGTTCCCCACTCGGCGGGGATGGCGTACTGCTGGCGATAAAGAATTGCGCGTTCGTTGCGCCAAGAATTAAACACCGCGCTTGTTGCGCCCCAGAGTTGTTCCATTACGTCCTGCGGGAATGCACTGCGTGTCCGCTTGCGGATGAGGGCTTTGTATTGATCTACCAGTGACTTGAGATCCTCAGTGCTGAGCTCACTGTCCGCTTTGAGCTTGAGATTGTTCTTCATCGCCTCAAGAATTTCGTGGAATGGATCTTCCTCTTCTTCGCTGCGGGCTTGCACGCCCATGACAACGTCGCCGTACATTTGTATAAAGCGTCGATAACAGTCCCAGGCGAAGCGAGAATTTCCTGATATTTCTGCTAACCCTTCGACTGTGACGTCGTTGAGGCCGAGATTGAGAATGGTGTCCATCATGCCCGGCATGGAGTCACGCGCGCCGGAGCGAACTGATACGAGAAGCGGATTGTTCCGACCGCCGAATTGCTTACCTAGCTGAGCTTCGATCTGTTTGATTGATGTCGCCACAGACTTCTTTAGCGAAGTGGGGTAGGTTTTGGCGTTGTCATAGTAATAGGTGCAGACCTCGGTGCTTATGGTGAAGCCTGGAGGAACGGGTAAGCCAATGGCAGCCATCTCGGCCAGGTTGGCGCCCTTGCCTCCTAGCAGTTCACGCATAGTTGCGTTGCCGTCGGTTTTCTTCCCGAACGCATAGACATATTGCCTTGCGTTGTTTCTTGCTTTAGATGCGGTTGTTTTCTTAGCCTTTTTTGGCGCAGATTTAATTACTGTGCTCATAGTGATTTGTCATCCTCAATTCGCCGCTACCCACTCCGCATAATGGCTATTCGTAAGGTTCCACTTAGCTTGAACCGAGAATGCTAATACTCGTACTGATTTTTACGATGGGATTAAGATCTGCGTGCGGCTCGTGTTTTTTCGGCTTTCGAGTGTGGGCATATCCGCGCTCGAAAGCCGTGAGGATAAATCATAGCCTTGGCAAAATCCAGAGTGCACGTAGTTTCAATGTCTCGTGCAGGCTGGATTGGGTGCTGCTAGCTAGTGCTAATGGTTTTATTGTCAAGCTCTGCTCAAGGTCGATGAATGTGGCACTTGAGAATCCAGCATTGCCTGCGCCTGCTTTGCCTTACGGGCGTCACGGATACGCTGGTTGCGAGAGTTTATTTCGCCTAGATAACGCGGGAAGTTCAGCAGCAATTTCCAACGAGTGGTGTAGCTAACCCGGATTTCGGAGTGGCTTGATTGTCCACTAGCTAGGTATGGCGCTCCTTCATAAAGAACCGCTGGATTGGCCATATTATGGAGCTTTTGAATAGGCTTGTTTTTTAAGCTGCTCATCAGTAAAAGGTATTTTTTCCTCGCAAAGAAAATGTCAAAAATCAATGCCGACCAGAAGCGTAATTGCAATTTTGGAGTCTTGATTGCGGGTCCCACCCAGAGCCCGTTTACCTCGAGCATTTCATAACTGCTTTTCTTGAAGAACGGGTCAGTCCGTTTGATGCGGTCTGGGACGAACATGAGCGTTCTGAAATCGGGCTTCGTTACCAGCATATAACCTGCTGCAAGATGTCCATTGATATAGGCGCCCACTATTTTTGCATTCTTAGCATAGGCCATCGGTAGACGAACACCGCTGTGATGTTCGGTCATCGATAAGAATTTGTCGATTTCTTGGTCTTCTACGAGTGTGTCGAAAGTGATCTTAGCCATGATGTAATCCTCGGTAGGAACATGCCTACTTCTTGTTGATAAACCTGATAAGCCGCAGCGTGCGGGCCGTTTTCCATCGCTTTCTCTTCCTGAGTGGCGGAATAGAAGTAGAAAGCAAATAAATAAATAGACGTCGACCAAAGAATTATTGATTCATAAAGTATGGAAGATGCCGCCCATGTGAGAATGTAAGAACTGTAGAAAGGATGCCGTGAAAATTGGAAGGCGCCGTGGGTTATTAACTCCGCTGGGCTTTCGCTCATTGCAAAACGTAACGTACTGGTGGTTCTTATTGACCATAAAAACAATGTGACAGCAAATATATAGAGTATTAAGGCAGCTATTTTCGTGGGGTATTGGCTATAGCTGCCGGCGAAGAAGCATTGCGCCGAGGCTAGGAGGTTGATCGCCACTATAGGGTCATAGAGATAACTCCCCCAAGTGCTTTTGCCTTTTGTGGCCGTAAATACGGTGAATCTCGCCACTATCAACATCAGGGCGATGGCGACTAGCAAGGTGAACAATAAAATTTCGATAGATGATCGAGTGAGTAGCTGTGACATAGTCTTCGCTTGATAAATATTCCTGTTACTTAGTATTAACCTTATTTAGAACCGAAATTGAGCGTTATTCTTTCAAAAATAAATTTTAAAATTTCCTGGTCTTCAAGTGTTAAAGTGACTGGCTTTTACGCCATCATCACCCTGTGCTAGGAGCGTTAATAGCTGATGTCGGGTTTCAGCTACAGTATTGCAGGAATGACTACGTGAACTGTGAACCAGTTCTGTTATTTATGTTGCGGAATTAACAGTTTTGGTTTTAGGGTGGAAAAACGAGAGGAAGGCTGGTGTCAGAGAGAGCGACTGAAAGGCAAAAATATTCAGCCTATTGCCGAGATCATATTGAAGAGTTCGGGTTTGAGTTAGCCGATGAGGCTTCTCATGTTATCCGAGGATGGGCGGGAAGATCTTTCGTGGTCTTATTAATCGCCTCCTCGGCACTAACGTTTCGAGCAGCTGAAAGCCTAATGAATCCACTCGCATCGCTTACGCTTTGGGTCTATACGGTTCCTATCGCGTTAGTGATGTTGTTCCCGATTTTCATAAACCTCATCTCTACACTTGAACGCTATAGCGCATTGGTCATCGATGCGATTTGCGCAAGTTCGATGATGGGCTTTGCTTTCGCTGTTTATATCTTGCTCACTCAAGCCGGCGGGGAAGGGGCCGGAGGCGATGCTCAGCTTCTTAGCCAACAGCTGTCAGCGCAGGTCAATTTCATTCTGTTGCTCGCCACAGCTATTTCCTACCATGCTTCCTATCAAGCGACATTAATCAGGAATGTCTTCATAACATTATTGTTTAGTGTATTGCTGTTTATCGTAGGTAGTGAGTTTTTACAGCTTAGTATGCTGCAGTTAATCCAGGGCTTTGTTTCCGGTTCGGCGGTAAGTTGGATTTTTTATGAGGGTGTCAGGGCGCGATTCTATTCGCGTTCTACCGATGCGAGTACAAGACAGCATCTGTATAAGCAACTGTCTAAACTTGTCTACCCGCATCAGTTGCAGATGATCAAGCTAGGCGAGGAACTTGAGTCTACAATGCCTCAGAAAGAGGGTAAGGCGATCGTCAATGTTTTCGATGTCCAGAGATCGACTGAAATAAAGCATGAGAAGACACAAGAATTTTTCATGAGTGTTTTTGAGTCATTTCTGGATATTTGTATGCTTGGCTATGAGCATACTCCGCTGAGATCGCGTGCATTTCGATTAAAAGAAACAGGCGATGGCTTTATCAGTACTGTGGGCTATCCATTTCTTCCAACCGAGTCGAGGTCTTTGGCCGATAGCGCAGTGGCGACGGCATTGAGCATGTTCGATGTATTTAATAAGCAGGTTGAGAAGTTTAATTATTCTCGTCCTATTAAGGCTGCAATAGGTTTAGCCTACAACTCTATTCAAGGGACATTTCAGAGTGGTGGGATCCGCTCCTACGACCTATTCGGTGAGGCCATAGTCCAAGCTTCGAAATACGAAGAGCTTCGGAAAAACCCCCAGCTATGGTCGCTGTTCTCGGAAGAGGCCAAGCGGCAAGGTTTGGAATATTTTCATGTGCTGATCGTGCAAGAAGTCGTGTATAACTCTTTGAGTCCGGCCTATAGAGATTTATTTACAGAGGTGGATTTGGCGACATTAGTTACCACTGGAGTTGACATGCTCTACGATCCAGAGGCCCGATTTATTTATTTCCATGTTCTCGACTGAGTGCTTAGTCCTGTGGATATTCACTGGGCAAAGTTTGACCTGAAAAGTATGCTGCGAGATTCTCGCGGACAAGATCTCCCATGGCCATCCTAGTCTCTGCCGTTGAGCTGCCAATATGTGGCAGAAGTACAACGTTTCCTAATTCGACTAATGCTTCCGGCACATTGGGTTCCTGCTCGTAAACGTCTAATCCTGCCCCCGCAATTGTGTTATTGAGCAGCGCTTCTACCAATGCGTGTTCGTCGACACTCTGGCCTCGCCCCACATTAATGAAATAACCCGCGGGCCCGAGTTTATCGAAGAACTTCTTGCCGATAATTTTTTGTGTCTCGATGCCGCCTGGGAGGACATTGACCACTATGTCGCTGATGCTTGCTAGTTCCTCTAAAGTTTCGGCATATCGGAAATTATCTGCCTGTCTCCTGCGATTATGATAGGCAATTTTCATTTTGAAATTTAAGGCACGTGATGCAATGGCTCGCCCTATGCGACCTAGGCCGGCGATCCCCAGGGTCTTGCCGGTGAGGCCTTGCCCGAATGGGAAGGGGCCGTGCCGCCAGTCGCCCGATCGGACAAAGGCATCCGCCTGCACCAGTTTCCGGGTGCACGCCAGTATGAGACCCAGCGCTAGGTCGGCGACCGCATCATCTAATACGCCGGGCGTATTGCTTACTTTTATGCTCTGTATTTTAGTTTTCTCAAAATCTATTCCGTCGACACCGACCCCAAAGCAGGCAAGCATCTCCAGAGACCGTAATGAATAGAGCAAGGGATCCGTAGTCCAAGAGGCGCTGGCTGCAGCGCTACACTTGCCTTCTAGCGCGCTCAGACGCGCTATTTTTTCCTCGTAACTAAGCTCCCATAGGTGAACGGTATCGTAGTCACGGTCGAGGATGGCGATAGTGGGTGGATGGAAGTTATTAGCAATGATTAATGGCTGCCGTTGTGACATGGTAAATTAGCTCTCCTCGGAACTTCGGTGATTGCGCGCCCGAATACTATTCCGTACATTGTCCTTGTCGTCAAATGACTAGTGACGGACTCTTCCGGTGTATTGCGCCTTAGTGTTTCGTGACAGTGTGGTGTTCATCAGTGCGTTTGTTAGAAAATAAAAGCAGTCGAGTAAATTCATGACAGAGCAAGTTCGATTATCCATTATCCCGTCGGTTGATCTCGTATTAGGGCTCTCAGCGCTCGAGGGAGTGTTGCAAAACTTGGGTCGAGAGCCAGTAAAAATCGCCGTACGGAATGAAATTCAAAAGCTCCGGATCGAGTTGTCAGGGCAAACAGGGGGTTCCACTGACGAGACTCGTGAACAGCTCGCCGACCGCATCGCTGAGGCGGTATTGCACACGCTTAAGTCTGCTAGTGCGCCACTGCTGCGACCAGTTTTCAATCTGACTGGGACCGTCATTCATACTAATTTAGGTCGTTCTCGTTTGCCCGATGAGGCAGTCGCGGCGATGGCAACCGCCGCTGGTGAGGCGGTGGATTTGGAATTTAATCTTGAGTCGGGTTCGCGAGGAGATCGAGATTCCCAACTTGAGAAATTGCTTTGTGAATTGACAGGAGCCGAGGCTGCAACCGTTGTGAATAATAATGCGGCGGCTGTGGTGTTGTCGTTAAATACCCTCGCGCAAGATAGAGAGGTGCTTATTTCACGGGGAGAGCTGGTCGAAATTGGTGGTGCCTTCCGTATTCCCGAGGTGATGGTAAGCGCAGGTTGTAGGCTCAAGGAAGTCGGCACCACAAACAGGACGCATGCGCGAGATTATGAATCTGGACTTTCCGAGCGCGCTGCGTTGATTATGAAAGTGCATACGAGTAATTATCGAATTCAGGGCTTCACCGCTGCCGTATCCGAAAGTGAGTTAGCGTCTATTGCGGAGGCGGCAGGAATTCCGCTCATTTCAGATTTGGGTAGTGGCTCACTTGTAGATCTCTCTAGATTCGGCCTGCCAGCAGAACCGACAGTACGTGCGACAATAGAGTCCGGTGCTGATGTGGTGACATTCAGTGGCGACAAATTATTGGGTGGGCCACAGTCGGGGATTATAGTAGGACGCGCCGATCTCATTGCGCGCATCAAGTCCAATCCACTCAAGCGCGCCATGCGTGTCGATAAAACTATTCTCGCTGCGCTGCTTGCCGTGCTGCAGTTGCATCGCGATCCCGAAATTTTGAAAACTAGGCTGCCACTGTTAGTCGATCTCTGTCGGTCCGAGGACGATATAAGGCTGGCGGTCGAGCGAGTCTTGCCTGTTGTTAGAGAGGCATTGGGCTCTGCGTTTGAAGCCTCTTGCATCGCCTGTAAGAGCCAGATTGGCAGCGGGGCGTTACCCATGGAAATGATTCCGAGCTATGCGTTGGCGATAAGGCCAGCTATGGGCGGTGGAGAGGCCCAGCTCTCCGAACTAACCGCGCGACTGCGTTCATTAGAGAAGCCGGTTATTGGTAGGCTGTCCGATGGTGTGTTGCTGTTAGACCTGCGCTGCCTGAGAGACGAGCAGGGTTTCTGTGAGCAGCTTTCTCAAGTTTAGGTTCGAGACACACTATGCTCGTATGCGCATACTCGATAGGAAAAAGCCCAGCGAAGCGAGCGAGGCTCCTAACATTAGCAGAAGCAATGGATACACCGTCCCATTAAATATCACCGCTACGAGCTGTGCAGCAATGGCCGAGAAGAACATCTGCAAAAATCCAGTCAGCCCAGATGCCGTTCCTGCGAATTGAGGAAACTCATTGATGGCTGCCGCCTGTGCATTCGGTAGCGTAATTCCATTGCCTAAGACGGCGATCGCGATAGGGATGAAAAGCGCGAGTGGATGGTGGACACCAAAGAGTTGGAGCGCTATGGCGAGTATGATTCCGGCGACACCTACGCTAGCGCCAATGGTGATCAATCGATTGATGCCAAGGCGACTAAAATGCCGTGCGATGGAATTGCCTACCATGAACCCAAGTGGAACAAGGATGAAATAGTAGCCATATTCGGTCGCTGGGCGCTGTAAAACAGTGATCATGATCTCCGGTGCCGCGGAGATGAATGCGAAAAACACCACTGATACAAATGCCACACATAATGCGTAGCCGCGGAATGCGGACGAGCGGAAGAGATAGGCAAAGTTGCCTAGCATGGCTCGTACACCGTCGAAGGGGGCTGGCTCGGCGAGTGTCTCCTTCAGCGATCCTTGTAAGATTAAGAACATGAAGAAGCTGAGTGCTGCGACGACCAAGAAAACAGATTCCCAGCCGAAGCGATGCATGAGTTCACCACCTAACGCCGGAGAGAGCATCGGCATCACTACCATGACCATCACCAGTGTTGCGATGACCCGCGCGGCCTGTTCGGGGCCGTAAACATCGCGAACAATGGCGCGGGCGAGGACGAGTCCAACTGCTCCTCCGAATGCTTGCACGAAGCGACCCACGATTAACATTTCAATGCTGGTGGCGAAGAAGCAAAACAACGAAGCGATCAGGGTGATGCCGAGGCCGATTAGCATTATCGGCTTTCGTCCGTAGCGGTCAGAAAGCGGGCCGTAAGTAAGTGTACCTATGGCGATCGCGAGCATTGAGAGGCTCAGGGTGAGCTGCGCAGTTTCAGTGCTGACCTCGAAGGTCTCTTTAATTACGGGGATGGCTGGCAACAAAATTTGCATGGCCGTTGGGCCAAGTGCCGAGGTGGCGGCAAGCAGGACAATGACTCGCTTGCTGAGGCTGTTATCGTTTTTCACTGAGATCCCGCAGTGAGTCGTCTTTTGTAAACGGCTCGGTTTAGAAGTCTGGAAGAATTTGTGTGTCGCCGTAGCTCTGTGAACGTAAGACGACACTCGCTCCCATCAAAACAGAGCGCTGAGCTTTACTCATCGTGATGCCGACTCCGAATAGGTGTCGTTGGAAGTCAATCGCGATGTGTGTTGCCAGTGATTGCTCAGCGGGCTTGTCTAGGGGACGCACAGTGTAGCATGAAAGTGGCTTGGCTAGGTTGTCTAAGAGACAGACAGAGTCTTTAGTGATCTCAACTGGAAGGCCTTGCTCGCTGATCTGGAAGCGAGGTGAGTCACTCAGTTTATCCTTAACCGATGTCGCAATCTCACTGCCATCGACTAGAAGCTTGACGGGCAGGGACTCACCTAAGCGTCGGGCGACGCTAGGGTCATTCCGAAAGCTGTTCGTAAAATATAGCATCGCAGAATCGAACTGCTCTGACGCCCAGTACGCTTGGGCTAGATGCCATTGGATGCGTGCTCTCAATAAGACTTCCTCGGGAGGTAGTAGATCGAGGGCCTGTAATCCATCCTCCAATATCGCACTCGCATCTTCGCGCTGTGCGGCAACCTCAGACAGGTAGGCGTGACGATAGGCTGCTGCTCCTCGAAATGAACCATTTTGTTCGGCATCTTTAATCAGCGCCTCGAAGGTGCCTGCACCGAGCAAGGAGACTAACTCGGGTTCCATCCATTCGGGGATATGGACATCGAGCGGGGCATAGGGGCGGAGTCGATTTCGCATTGCTTGGTCATCAGCAAATAGGGATGCTGCTCTACGACCCGTTCGCCAAGCTGCGAGGCGGGTGAGCTGTGCTTTCGCAAGTAAAGTATAGCGACTGGTTCCTTCCTCGGCGGCCGCTTGCTCCCTCTGCACCTCGTAATCGGCTCTGTAGGCAAGTGTGCTTATGAGAGCTGCTATCGCATTCTTCTGGGAATCGTCGGCGCTGAAATTGCCATTGCGATCCGGCTGATTGAGGGCAGAGTTTGCGAGGCGCGCAGAGTCTTCGGTGTAGCCAGCCAATAAGAGGAGTGTTGCTCCCGCGAGGAAATGCTCCGCTCGGTTGCTTACACTTATTAACGGTTCCTGTCGGTCTCGCCAAATCAGCATTTGTGCGAGCGCACGTTGTGCCTGCTCGAAGCGACCCTGAGCTAGGGTGAGATACAGTTTTTGAATCCAAGGATTCGCGACGCTATTCGGGTTGGGGTAACGTGTTGCACGGTCTATTAATTCTTCCGCTCCTCTTATACGCAATCGACTCAGTGCGACCTCGGCAGCGTTCGTCAGTGTCACCGTGTTGAGTTCTTCTCCCGCCTGTAGAGCCGCCTCATCAAGTTGCAGAGCCATGTCACAGGCTGGGGCATCGAGGTTTTCATTCGGGGCCGCTAACTCAGCTGCGCAGAGTGTGTTCCATGCTTGCGAGGCGGAGAATTCATCGAGCTCTTCACTTGCCAGTACTAGGCGGGCACTCTTTGCCGCTTCTTCGAAGCGTCCGAGCTTGATGAGAGGCCAGCCCTTGTATGCTTCAAGATCAACATCATAGGCTTCCGAGAGTGCATCCAGATAGCGTAGAGATTCTTCCTGATTGCCTATTAACTGGTGAACGGAGGAGAGCTGATTGAGTGTTAAGTAGTGCCAGAATGGAGAGCTCGTTGGCGGATTTTCTGGCTGAGATTCATTGGCGGCAAGCATGTCGTCGAGGGATCTTACAATGCTATTCGTTTCGGCCTGATTGAGGTGGTAGAGCGCGCGGGTCACATTCCCTTCGACACTGAGTAAGACCTCGGCGAGCGTATAGTGAGCGGCTGCGGAAAGTGGATCCTGTCGTAGCCATTGCTCAGCGAGTTCGCGTGCGCGCATATTTTGTTTGCTATTGAGCGCGGCGCAAACCGACAGCGCCTGAGTTTCTACGATAGTACGCAAGCCAAAGCAGCTAGTTGGCGCCGGAAGAGGGATGTCATCCAAACTTTGCGCGCCGCAATTGATAGGAGCGCTCAATATGATCGCTACACCCAAGGCTCCGATTTGTTTCACAAATCGAAGTCTTGGTGCGGTGGGTCTTGGCGACGCTTTTTGAATGGCCATTGGGCTTGCTTCGTCGTCTAGTTATCGCAGCGTGGCGCGTGCGAGCTCTTCCATCGGTTTTGCCATGACATCGTGTAATATTTTTTCAAAATTGCCAGCGCCAGGAGTCAGCTCGATACGATGACCGAGTACACGTGGCAACAAACGTTCGATGTCGCTCGCACTGACATAATTGCGTCCATCCAGTGCTGCTGCTGTTTGCAGCGCGGGTAGTAGCAAGACGATACTCCTCGTTGAGTTGCCTTGAAGTACGCGTGCATCCTCCCGTAAGGCGCGCGAGATATCGACGAGTGCGGTTTTAACTGCGGCATCGATTGCAACCTGTTTTTTGATTGTTTCTCTGGCAGCTAAGATATCGTTTTGCTTCACGGTGATGGGAGCTGGCTCGCTAGACGCTGCAATTGCGAGATGTGAATCCAATACCGCGAGTTCGGCATCACGATCGATATGCTGCATTGTGATTTTGAATAGGAATCGATCGAGTTGCGGCGTCGGAAGTGGATAAGTGCCAGCAAGGTCGAGAGGGTTTTGGGTTGCGATTACAAAGAAGAGATCACCAAGTGGGTAGGTGGTATTGTCTACCGTGATCTGCTTCTCCCCCATGGCCTCGAGCATGGCGGACTGCACCTTGGGTGAGGTTCTGTTTATCTCGTCGGCGAGCACGACATGCGCGAACAAAGGTCCGCGACGGAAATGGAATGAATTCTCATTGGGGTCGAAAACCGGAACCCCTGTTACGTCCGATGGGAGTAGGTCGGGCGTAAATTGTATCCGCCGGAAAGCACTCAAACCTGTCGCCGATGATTCGCCATCCTGCCCGTTCATCTCCGAAGCCACGATCGCTTCACCTAGTGTTTTGGCCAGAGTGGTTTTGCCTGATCCGGGAAAGTCTTCCAGTAGGACATGTCCATCGGCAACCAGTGCGATGACACAAAGCTCAATGACATCGTCTCGTCCCAATACTTTTTGTTTCACCGCGTCTATGAGTTGATGCAAAACTCGCTGCGCCTCAGAAAGGGGTGTGAGCGAGATTGGAGCTTCCAAAGCTGTCGGGTCGACGGATAATCCTGTTGTAGCAACTTCGAGAGAGGATTCGGTATCCGGGGTCATTGAGTTCTCCATTATGTTAGCGCGCGGCTAGACTGCTGAGGGGATTTAATAGGCCGGCAATGCGGCGCCACAGTGGCAGATTGGTGCGCAGTTCTTGCTGTATTGAATGATCCAATGCCAACCAGTCAGTTGAACACGGTTGTCTCTTGTCGGCGAGTGAGCGCTGCAAATGGGCTCTAGTGAGCGCATAAAAGCTAGGACTCAGTTCTTGGCACCGTTCTGCGAATGCCTCGCGAGATTCACCGTACTGTCGATTGAAGCCCATGCTCGCGAGTCGTTCGAGGTTAGCTTTGAGTGTTGATCGATAAAGCCATTCCGACCGTCCGAATCGAGGCGCCAAGCGAGTATAGGCTTTGGTGAGATAAGAAAGGCAGAGCACGATGAACGCGGCGATGAATAGCGACGCGAAGAGGCGTTTCGCGAGCAGGCCGAAGTCAAATCTTTGTTCCGCTTGTGCCGCAATGAATTGATCGAATGATGCATCATCGCGCAACATATCGCCGAGTAACTGCTGCAGATTGTCTTGCGGGTCGGTAGCCATATCCACAAGCGTTTGCTGTGGAGCAGGATCAATAATGACCCAGCCAACGTCACGGAAATAGACTTCGGGCCAGGCGTGACCGTGAATTGCCTGTATGAGAAGCGATGAACCTCCAGCACGATTGCTGGCAGGAACGGAATAGCCCACTCCCACACGCGCAGGAATGCCTAAGCTGCGATAGAGATAGACTGCTGAGAAAGCAAAATGGACGCAGTAACCTGTGAGGTCTCCAAATAGGAATGAGGCCGCAGGATCCTGTTCTGTCGCGTGTGCATTTTTTAGACTGTAAATTCCGTTTTCATCTAAGTACTGCTTAATCACCCAAACCTGAGCGAATGCATCGTTCGAAAATTCCGGCTTCAAAGAGGCGGTTAATGAATGCGCTAGATCCGAATATCTCGGATCATCAGGTAAGCGGAGATATTCAGCTCTTAAGTCTTCACTCCAATCTTCGGCGCCGGTCTCTCGTCCGATTAAAGTGTTGTAGTCAAACAGAGGGACTGCTGAGGTCGCTTCATATGTCGTGTCGAATCGAGTCGTGTTCGGATTTGCGACGCGAGTAAACCCAGTCGGAGTGTCCAGAGCGAAAGGTGCGCGATGGGGTATGAGAGTGCCGATCGTCGTTCGAACTGTTTTACGAGGTGCGGCGGGTATCGGTGACAAGGCGTGTCCGATGTTGGCGGCAGATGGATCCCTAAAGCCTGCCAATAAATCAGTATCCATGTCGGCGCGTGAGGCGTAATCAATGCGTGTCCCATTGAACTGTGAGTAGGCCGATTCTCTGAAATAATACGAACCGTCTACAGGCTCATAATCGTCATGGAATACGACTACAGCGACTGGTGCTGCCTTGTCTTTTGGATCGTTGGTGCTGTCCTGAAAAGGATTGTCATCATGCTCGGACTGACCTGTGTTGCCGGTAAGGCCGAGGTCGTTCGTCAGCTCGGGAGAGGGTAAACCTATCCGCTCGACAAATACGAACAGCATTAAACTGGCGATAGAGATCACCGAAAGATGGTAAAAGTTTCGGGAGCCGCTCGTGTCTCGCAGGTTGATGGCGACGAGAGCGAGTAAGGCGGCGACGCCGATACTCATGAGTAGATAGGCAGGATCATAGCCGCGGATTAGTGCGAAATCGCCGAGGATGAAAGGTCTGTCTATCATGCCGTTACGATGCGCGGTCAGCGTTAGAACGATCGAAGAGGCGGTGAAAATAATTTCGGCCATGCGACCCGCCGCACTTCGCAGGGCGAGCAATCGCAGTGTTCCGCAGACTGCAGCGGCTAATAGCAGCGCAGCAATAAATTCACCGCTCTTATAAAGTGTTAACGGTTGTAAAGATTCACCTGCCAGTGCTGACACACCTTGATTAAGGCTGCTGCCATTTCTGAGATAAATAGCAATGCTGAGCCCCGTGAGGGCTATTACGCTCGCTGCGCCAAGAATGGCGGGTAAACGGATAGCTAGGTCTAAATCTCCGCGCGAATGGGCGCGTTGAATCACGATGATCGCAAACGAGGCGCCAAGTACTGCGCCGACCGAGCCGCTAGCAATACTTAACGGCAGGCTGAATAGCCATGCTGCGAACGCAATAACCACGAGTCGTAAGACTTGAAAATTGTTATCCAAACGTCTCGCCTCCTAGTCGATTGGCCTCGATTCGTTGGCCGCTTTGTCGGTCGATTATTAACATCGATTCTACGCGTTGCCGCAGAGTGGTCAATCGATCAAGTGACAGTGACGATCCGGATATCCGTTGCTTCGGCGTGTGGTGTAAGAGTTGTCGCCAGAAGGGGATAGCCTCCGAGGGCTCTTCAAAATCGATACCCAACAGCAAACTGAGCTTTACTGGGTGCGATTGCAGAACTTGCGCTAGCGTATCGAGGGTGTTTTCATCGACGGCTCCAGCGAATACTACGCAATGCGAAATGTTCTGCTGCCTTATGAAGTTTTCGAAATCGAAGACCTGCGCAGATGTGGTCTCACTCAGTAATTCCCTTTGTGGCTGTTCCCAGTCAGCCGATTTGGCGATCGCATCGAGAGCGGCATCGAGTGAGTTTGTCGCTGGACTGCCATCCGCGCCGAAACACCAGTCTTTGCCCAATAAATAATTTTCGAGCGCTATTCTAGCCAACGCAGCGGCAGGTTCGTCACCGGTTCCGCTAAGAAGGTAGGCGTAAGTTTTGTCATCGAAAGCTACGCTTTTTTCGGGGAGTCGGACGTTCAGTTGTCTGTTTCTAGCGAAGCCTTTCCACAGGATATCGCGCAGAGAGTCCCCTGGCGCATAGGGACGGATTTCCATTCGATCTCCTTCGGGTGCGCCAGTGGCATCCGGGAGTCCATCATCACTTATTTTTGCGCGCTGAAGCGTGACAGGCCTAATTTTTCCAAGACTCGGCAGGATTCTATAATTCGCCACCTGTTCGCCATGCCAGCAGTAGCGGCAAAGGCCAAGCGCGTCGCTGACTTCGAAGCGTCGACGGATCGTTTCTCCTGCTCCTCGTGAGCCAGGTAAAAGGAACTCGTGTAATCGTTTGTCTCGCGCCGTCTCTAGAAAAGTTTTAGTGTTGTTTGGCTGAGTGATTGTCCATCGAAGTCGCACTAAGGGAAGCCAAGCCAAAGCCGGTAAGGAAAAGCCTGTTTCGTTGCGATAGCCCGCTTCGTAATTGCCACGCTGACTGCTTGCCTGCGCTGCAAGGTTGCCTAGAACGCTGCGCTGGACGAAATACCCAGCAATTACCGTTGTAAACAAAGAAACGATTACGACGATGAGCGCGCACAAGCACAGTGCGAACACGACCAAATCCATGCTCGCGTAGCCAAATAAGCGCAGCGCACCAGCCGAAATAATCAGCGTTAAACTGCCTTGGGTAGTGAGCGGAAAATGCGCTCCTAAACCCGCTGCCAGTCGCCAGAGCCTCACTCGTGGTTAAGCCTTGTTTGCTCGATTCTCGATGAGTTGATCGACGACGGCGGGATCAGCGAGCGTTGTGGTGTCACCGAGATTATCGAGTTCATTCGCAGCGATTTTACGCAATATTCGTCGCATGATTTTGCCTGACCTAGTCTTCGGCAAGCCGGGCGCGAACTGGATGATTTCCGGGCGTGCGAACGCGCCTATCTCGTTCGCAACGAATGACCGCAGGTCGGCATTCAAAGTGTCCGATTCTTCGATTCCACCCATAAGAGTCACATAGGCATAAATGCCCTGTCCCTTGATGTCATGTGGATAGCCTACGACCGCAGCCTCGGCCACGCTCGGGTGTAAAACGAGTGCGCTTTCGATCTCGGCGGTTCCGAGCCGATGGCCGGAGACATTAATCACGTCATCGACGCGACCCGTAATCCAGTAATAACCGTCGGCGTCTCGATGCGCACTGTCGCCGGTGAAATAATAGCCTGGATAAGGCGCAAAATAGGTATCTACGCAGCGTTGGTGATCCCCGTAGATGCTACGGAGTTGGCTCGGCCAAGTTTGGCCCAGCACTAAATTACCTGTCGCTTCGCCTTCTAGCTCTCTGCCATCGGCATCTACCAAAGCAGGCTTGACGCCGAAGAACGGCAATGTCGCCGATCCGGGTTTTAATTCGGTTACACCGGGCAGGGGAGTGATCATGATCGCGCCTGTCTCGGTTTGCCACCAAGTATCGACGATGGCGCAACGCCCCTCGCCCACGACATGGTAATACCACTCCCAGGCTTCGGGATTGATGGGTTCTCCGACGCTGCCGAGCAATCTAAGCGATTGACGAGATGTGCGCGTAACAGGTTCATTGCCCGCCGCCATCAGTGCTCTGATAGCCGTCGGCGCCGTGTAGAAAATAGAGACTTGGTGCTTGTCGATGACCTGCCAAAAGCGCGAGGCGTCAGGGTAGGTGGGTACGCCCTCGAACATGAGTGTGGTGGCACCGTTGGCGAGAGGGCCGTAGACGATATAGCTGTGACCCGTGACCCAGCCCACATCAGCGGTACACCAATACACGTCGCCGTCGTGGTAATCGAATACGTATTTATGGGTCATTGCCGCACCGAGCAAATAGCCGGCGGTGGTATGCAAGACACCCTTAGGCTTACCGGTCGAACCCGAAGTATAGAGGATGAATAAGGGATCTTCGGCGTCCATGAGCTCGATATCACATTCTGCGCTCGCAGCTGAGGTGCTCTGGTGGTAGCAAACGTCCCGTGAATCATTCCAAGCGATCTTGGCATGGGTGCGACGCACAACGAAAACACTGTGTACATTTGGGCATTGCTCTAATGCTGAGTCGACATTGGCCTTGAGAGGAATTGTGCGGCCACCTCGGATACCTTCATCAGCGGTGATGACTACGCGGCAATCGGAGTCGAGAATACGGTCCTTGATAGATTCGGGCGAGAAGCCACCGAACACCACTGAATGAACCGCGCCAATACGGGCGCAAGCTAGCATCGCGTAACTGGCTTCTGGAATCATGGGCATATAGATGCAGACCCGATCTCCTTTGCTAACACCACGGGCTTTGAGTGCGTTGGCGAATCGGCAGACGGCTTCATGAAGCTCACGATAGCTAATGTGTTTCGCGTCGCTGGGTTCGTCGCCCTCCCAAATTATTGCCGTCTGTGCCGCGCGATGTTCGAGGTGGCGGTCGATACAGTTATACGAAGCATTCAGGCGCGCGCCTTCGAACCATGTGGACTCTGCTTTGTCAAAATCGCCCGCACTGACGCGCCGCCAAGGCTCGTGCCAGTGCAGTAAGGTTCCTGCCTGCTCGGCCCAGAATTCATCTGGGTTCTCAATAGATTGACGATAGAGCGCCTCATACTGTGACTTGTTGAGATGGCTACGCTGCGCGGCCTCGGCACTAACGGGGTAGGTCTTATTTTCGGACATATTCACTGTTTCCAGATGGCCATACGATAGGTTCTCGAGTATGCACCAAGGACTAAACTAGCTCAAATTGCCGGGGTTTGGGGTGGCTAGAGTTATAGCGAAACGAGTTGGTTGTCGATCAGGCGAGTAGACCCTAGGTGCGCTGCGGCAAGTATGATGAGGTCCTTATCCATTAGCGTCGCTTTTGCGAGGGTGTTCGCATTCGCGATGCCTAAATAGTCGACACGCATGCCCGCGTCGGCCAGCGCACGCGTTGCAGTGGCTATGAGGCCGGCATAGTTCGAATCACCTCCGCGCAGCCCCTTGGCGATGTCTTGTATCACCCGATACAGCGCGGGGGCTTGGCGTCGCTCTTCTGGATTTAGATATCCATTGCGAGAACTCAGGGCAAGCCCGCTCGGTTCTCGCTGAGTCGCGATACCGTGGATTGTGATGGGTAATGATAGGTCGTGGGTCATCTTACGGATAATCAGAAATTGTTGATAATCCTTTAAGCCGAAAAAGGCATCGTCCGGTTGAACAATATTGAATAATTTCGTGACGATAGTCGTTACGCCGTCGAAGTGGCCTGGACGACTCGCTCCGCAGAAATCGTTCCCAAGTTCGGGGACCTGTACGCGCGTACTAGTCGCCATCTCCTTGCCGTAGAGTTCTTCAGCGCTGGGCAGGAAGAGAAAATCACAGCCGGCCGCCTCTAATGCCCTGCGATCAGCGTCTAGAGTGCGAGGGTAGGCATCTAAATCTTCGTTAGGTCCAAATTGCAACGGATTGACGAAGATGCTGCAAGTGAGGAGGTCGTTACGCGCGCGTGCTTCTCGGACCAGCGCGATATGCCCTGCGTGGAGGTTGCCCATGGTGGGGACGAAACCTAAAGAGCGAGAGCCCCGATCGCGTAGCGCGGCACGAATTGAAGCGATTGTTGTGAATTCTTGCATGGCCGGCTTAGCCTATTCGATGGCTGCGTTACTAGTTAAAGCAGTGCTCTTCTGCAGGGAAGCTCATGGATTTCACCGCGGCGACGTAGTCGCGTAATGCGCCCGGAATTCCATCTTTGGAGTTGACGAGGAAATTTTTAACAAACTTGGGTGTAATGGGCGAAACGCCGAGCACATCGTGTAACACCATAATCTGACCAGTCGTGTCAGGACCTGCGCCGATGCCAATAACTGGGATAGTCAGGCTGTCTGTGACAATTTTAGCGAGCTCACGGGGTACGCACTCTAACAGTAAAACACTCGCGCCTGCATTTTCGAGTAGCTTCGCTTCTTCGAGGATAGCCTGAGCCTGTTCGGTGTCGCGGCCTTGGACGTGGAAGCCGCCGATTCGATTTACCGATTGTGGAGTCAAACCCATGTGCGCACAGACGGGAATGCCACGCTCTGAGAGCAGGCGGGTGGTGTTTTCGATCCAGGCACCGCCTTCTAATTTCACCATGTGCGCACCGGCACGCATTAGTGCCGCCGCATTCTCTAGAGTCTGAGTCTCTGAGGCATAGCTCATAAACGGAAGATCGGCGATGAGTAACGCCCCTTTGTTGCCACGCTTCACGCAGTGCATATGGTAGATCATGTCCTCCATCGTGACGGGCAGCGTGCTGTCATGGCCCTGTAAGACCATGCCCAACGAGTCTCCGACTAGCAAAACTTCGACTCCCGCGGAGCTCGCGATACCGGCGAAACAAGCATCATAAGCTGTGAGGCAAGCAAATTTCTCTCCACGGGCTTTAATACCTTGGAGGGTGGTAAGGGTTACATTTTTGATCGCTGATTGGGTGCTCATGGCCGGATGGTAGCAGGTTTCTATGATTTTCGGCGACGACTTCTGCGTCTTGGTTTTTGTTCGCGCGGGAGGTGCTGTAATAGCTGTTCGCGTAGCTCTTCATCCCCTTCTTGGAATTCAGTCCACCATGCGCCTACGCCACCAAGATTTTCGCCACCTTCCTCTCGGAGCAGTAAAAAATCATAGGCCGCACGAAAACGGGGGTGTTCGAATACTCCTTCAGCCGCGCGGCGATTGCGGGTCTCGAGGCGTGATTGCAGCTCCCAAATTTCTTTCGTGACCTGAGTGAACCTTTTCGGAATTGATGTGTAGGTCAGCTGTTCTGCGATTGCACTGTTGGCGGCTGCATTGAACTGTTGTAACGGGCTTAATTTCGGTACTGGGTGTAATTCGAGTTTTAAACGTAGTACTGGCCATAACAGCGCTGCATACAGGAACGCCGGTGTGACCGATTTGCCTTCGGCTAAACGATTGTCCGTGTTCCGTAGAGCAAGCTGTAACAGTTCGGCTGCTTGATCTCGCCCTCGGAATGACGTGAGGAGGGCGCGGAGAGTTGGCGCAAATAAATAGTTTCCAGGTTGGTATTTGCGAAGCAATGCAAACGTAGCCTCAGCTTGGCCGCTGGCGAGTAGTTTAATGGTCTCGTCGAAGAGGCGAGCGGGGGATATCGATTCCAATAAATAGGCTAACTCGTCGATCGGTTTCAGTGTCGATTCTTCAATGTCGAAATCGAGTTTGGCGCTGAAACGGAGGGCCCTAAGCATGCGAACGGGATCTTCTTTGTAGCGCGCAACAGGATCTCCGATCATCCTGATCTTGCGTTCCTTTAAGTCTTGCATGCCGGTGCTGAAGTCGAGAATCGAAAAGTCTTTCGTGGTGTAGTAAAGGGCATTGACCGTGAAGTCTCGACGTAAAGCATCTTCATCGACGTTGCCGTAAACGTTGTCGCGCAGGATCATCCCCGCGGTAGAGTGCGCCGAATCGAGATTGCGGATACCTCGGCGCGAAGCACTTTCATCGATTTCGACATTGACGTCGTGCGGCGCTCTGAACGTGGTCACCTCAATAATTTCGCGACCGTAGCGGAGGTGGACTATCTTAAATCGGCGACCGATGATGCGCGAATTACGGAAGAGTTTGCGCAGCTCTTCAGGGGTTGCATCCGTGGCGATATCAAAATCCTTCGGGCGCTTGTCGAGAAGTAGATCACGAACGCCGCCACCCACTAAGTAGCCCTGAAAACCGGCGCTCTCGAGTTTTCGTAAAACGTTGAGTGCATTTTCAGAGATATAACGACGAGAGACAGTATGCTCATCGCGGGGAATGATGGTGGCTTTTTCAAGCCCTGGCGGGAGGTCTTTATTTGGCATGAATTGCTATGTGCTTCGCGTTTGCGCGATTCGTCTATGTCCGCTAAGCGAAGGTCGCCGCGGTCGAAGTCGGCATAATACACGGATATCTCTAAATTAAAAGGGAATAGGGGGTATCTACGCAGTGTCGAATTAGAGTGGATCGAGAGTTATGCGGAATTTAGTGAGGGTCGGAAAATGAAAAGGGATGCAATGCATCCCTTGAAATCCGAAATTATCCAACCAAGTCACTCGGAAGTGTTGCCGCAAGCTGGTGCCCATGGCGGTTAGAACGTTCAGGCTGTTTGCTTATTGAGCCCCTGCTTGTTTTTGATATTAGAACTCTCGATTTTTAGTTTTATTTGATCGTGCAAATCAGTTTAGTTTTAGTGCACCAACCTAGTTTTGCCCCAAAGTCAGGGCCTATGTGCCATTTTTATTTTTATTGAGACTTATTATTGTTATTTATTGTTATTGTCTCCTGATAACTGCATTTAGCGTGCCAGAAAACTTAATACCAATAAAATCAAACAGATACTCATTTATAGGTCTAAATACCCCGTGGAAATGTAAGGGTTTGTTACCTTTTGTCAAACTTATTTGGGTAGATGGGTAGCGGTAACAGTTTTAGGCCTCCTGCTTCTTCTTGCGAGGTATGCCGAAACGCTGCCTACGTTCCCAGAGGCATTTACGGCTGATGCCGAGTTTCTTAGCAAGTTGAGTCTCGTTCATGCTGTCTTCGTGTTCGATCACGAAGCGCTGGAAGTAATCTTCTAGGGATAAGTCGTCTACTTGGGATAGGGTGGCCGGACTTTCTGATGAGTCTTTTTGCGTGCTGGTGCTACGTTCTAAATCTATCGCCAACAATTCCTCGCCGATGACGTCCTCTTCGGCCAAGACCACTGCACGCTCGATGGCATTTTCGAGTTCGCGAACATTGCCTGGCCAGCTGTATTTAGAGATGGCGAGGCTAGCGCCGTCTGAGAAGTGCAGTATGGGTGTCTTGAGGCGTTTGCAGGTACGCTGCAGAATGGCTTCGGCTAGCTCAAGTATATCGTTGCCCCTGTCTCTCAGAGGCGGAATCAACAAAGTCATTACGTTGATGCGGTAGTAGAGGTCTTCCCTGAAGAGTCCGTCGACGACGAGCTGTTTGAGGTCGCGGTGAGTCGCCACAACGAGGCGGACATCGACTTTCTTGGATTGCACTGAACCGACTTTACGTATTTCACTTTCCTGTAATACGCGCAGCAGTCGAGCTTGTGCCTCCAGTGGCAATTCACCTATTTCGTCGAGGAACAAGGTGCTGCCGTGGGCGGCTTCTACCAGTCCCGTGCGCGTTGCAGTGGCGCCAGTGAAGGCTCCTTTCTCGTGTCCAAACAGTTCCGATTCGATCAGGTTTTCGGGGATTGCTGCGCAATTCACCGAGATCATCTCATTGTCACAGCGGCTGCTCAGATTATGGATTGCACGGGCCACCAGTTCTTTGCCCGTTCCTGACTCACCATTGATAAGCACCGTCGAATTGGTCAAGGCGACTTTGCGGATACGACGAAACAGTTCCATCATCTGTGGACAGCTGCCGATCATGCCGAGCACGGGCGGCTCGAATTCATCATCGTGTTCGCTGCGGGTGCCATGCTCGCGCAGGACCTTGGCAACTGATTCGATCAATTCAGAATGCTCAAATGGCTTGGCGATATAGTCAACGGCACCGAGTTTCATCGAGTCGATCGCTGAACGGATACTCGAATAACTGGTCATGATCAGCACGGGACTGGTGGTAGCTTTGATTAAATCGGTGCCCGGTGCCCCAGGGAGACGAAGATCACTCAACACGACATCGAAACTATTGATGTCGTATTCCTCGAGAGCCTCTTTAACGCTGCCTGCTTCGCTGACCTTGTAGTCGTGACGCTCGAGCAAGCGACGCAGAGAACTGCGGATGATCGCTTCGTCTTCGACGACGAGAATGTGGTGTCCTGCTACCATGGGCTACTCTAAGTGGATTAATGCTTTTGCAACGTCGGATCATAGCAGGGAAATCGCATTAATACCTGCGTGCCTGTGCCACGATCTTTGTCCAGAGGGCTGATTATATCAATATTCCCGTTTAAATCTTCAACAATGCTGAATACGAGAGAGAGGCCTAGCCCCGTGCCTTCTCCCGCCTCTTTGGTTGTGAAGAAGGGGTCGAATACACGACTTTTTATCGCATTGGGAATGCCGATTCCTGAGTCGCAAACGCTGATGTGGACTTCTTTGCCGACTACCTTTGCGGCAAGAATAATCGCAGCTCCTGCTTGGGACGCGTCACGCGCATTATTGATGAGGTTGATTAATACCTGCAGGAGACGCTGTGAATCCCCCCAAATTTCGGCATTGGGATCGCAGTCCACGTCGAGTTTGATGTCGCGATTTTTCTTATCAAGCGACACGAGTGTCTGCGCTTGTGCGATACATTCGCAAATGACTACTTGCTCATTCTCATGCATGAGTTTGTTGGTTCCTGCATGGGCGAAATTAACGAGCGACTGCAAAATTTTAGATGTGCGATCTGTTTGTTCAATTATTTGTTGAGCGAGGCCATTGAGTTCCTGGTCGTGGTACTCGTCGCGAATCGTCTGGGCCAGACAGGCTATCCCGGTAATCGGATTGCCAATTTCATGCGCCACGCCGGCGGCGAGGCGGCCGATGGAGGCGAGCCGTTCACTGTGCGTCAGGCCGGCTTCGAGAATTTCGGTTTCCGTCATGTCTTCCATGAGGATAATGAGGCCCTCGTAAGGGGACTCGGTATCACCACTCTCCTCAATCAGGGCTTTGTGTAAATTGACCGTGCGCTTCTGATTGCTCAGTTCGAAACTCTGCTTATAAGAATGATCGATGTCCTCTCCGATAAATTCTTTTAAGAGCGTCACCCAGGGCTCGGGTAGATCATTGAGTTGTGAGCCAACGACATCGACACTGTTAATTTCAGTGAATTCTTCGAGCGCTCGATTCCACATGATGATCTCACCATCCGAGCTGAGTGAGCAGACACCCAAAGGAAGATCGAGGAGAATTTGTCGGTGATAGCGGCGCAGATTGTCGAGGTCGGCGGCCATACCTGATAGATTGCTGCGGTAAGCCTCAATCCTATTCTCGATGACATTTACGTCGGAACTGCCGTGCTGCGAGACAATGCTGTAGGGCAAATAGCTGTCGATAATTTCGCGAGCAATCGAGGGCCCTAATAGACCGGAAAGATTTGCTTCGAGGCGGCCGCGTAACAAGCGCATTGCATAAGGTCGCCGGTCGTCTTTTTTGAGCTTTAGGTCTTGCAATGCTTGGCCGACCTCACGAGTCGCAGTGCGTTCGCCTAGTGGTTTGCTCAGACTCTTAATGAAGTCGGCGGCAGACTTTGCGACTAGGCCGCTGCGCTTACGTCGTTTAATGGTATCGAGTGTGCAAAGGTCAGCCGAACTTCGTTCCTCATCCGTACTGCCAAAATAGAGGGAGCCCGCTACGAAGGCAATACAGTTGATGATGAGTGACAGCGCGGCTATTTCTCGCCAGTTAATGGCTATATCACTGAAGCTATTGGCTTCTGAAAGCAGCGGCAGCATTAAGAGTGCGAACCAGATAGCGATACCCGCGGCGAGACCGCTCAAGAATCCGCGTTTATTCGCTTGTGGCCAATAGAGGATTGCGAGGATGCCGGGCAAGAACTGCAGACAGGCGACGAACGCGACCGTACCAATGACCTGCAGACTGATGCGATCGCTCGGTAAATAGTGGAAGGCAAAACCTCCCCAAATCAGCGCGGTAATGAGTACGCGTCGTCTTTGCATGAGCCAACGATAAATATCCTTATTAGCCGAAGGCTGCTTCAGTGGCAGGATGAGGTGATTGAGGCACATATTCGATAGGGCGAGCGTAATTACGATAATCAAACCGCTCGCCGCCGAGAGTCCCCCGAGGTAAGCCAGCAGACTGATTCCCGGGGAATCGAATGCGGCACCGATCACCACAGGTAAGTATTCGATAGGCGCCGTGCTCTCGGCGTAAATTCCTGCCCATAAAATGGGTAACACCGGCAAGCTGATTAGAAGGAAATACAACGGGAGTCCCCAGCTCGCAAAGGACAGCGCGCCTCGACCGCTATTCTCATTAAAAGTCACATAAAACATGTGTGGCATAGCTACCGATGCGGTGAAGAAGAGTAGCGCCATGACGTGGAAGGAGCTGAAGTAATTGGTGTTCTCAAGGCTGTCGAGTAATTCCGGTTGAGTTAACAACCAGGCTTGCATCTCATCCATACCGCCGAAGCCTTTGATGATGGCGAAGCCGCCGACTATCAGGAAGGCGAATAATTTGATCAGCGATTCAAATGCGATGGCGATGATCAAGCCGTCGTGTTGGGTTCGTCCCGGCTTTCGCGATGTGCCGAAAAGGATGGCGAAGAGAGTGATGAGCGCACAAAAGCCGACTGCAATCGCCGCATGCGAGGCATCGGGTGAGAGTAAATCCGCGGTGTCTGCGACCGCGCGAATCTGCAAGGCGATGAGAGGAGTGACGCCAATTAGTATGACTAGCGTCGTCGCCGTTCCGACCCAGGGAGAACGATAGCGGAACGCAAGCAAGTCTGCGAGCGAGCTGAGTTGATAAGTTCGTGTTAATTCTAGGAGTGGTCTTAGGAGCAGTGGCGACAGCATAAACGCGAGTGAGATGCCGATCGAATTGGCGAGATAGCCGTAGCCCTCGCGTTGCGCGTTGCTGATCGATGTGTAGTAGGCCCACACGCTGGCAAACACCCCGAGAGACAAAACATAGACAACCGGATGGCGCACGACGCGTTGGGGAATCCAGCCTTGCTCTGTGATGTAGGCGATCCCAAACAGCAGAGAGAGATAGGTGCTGCCGAGTGCGACGAGGGTGGTTAGATCGAAGTTCATGAGCTGCTCTTTAGGGCTCGTCTTGTTCTTGGTCGCGATGCGCCCAGCTAGCGACTAAGATGACGAGAAAACCCACTATAAAGGGCCGATACCATAATTCCCCGCTGGCATTAATCCAATCCACCGTCAGTAGGAACAGTAGATAGATGATGACTAGCAGCATGAGTATGGAACGTGGGATATACACAGCGGGCTTGTTTCCCTAAGCGTTGTTAGTGTTTTCGAGTGTAGCCAATTTGGGGACGGCCTGTATATCCCAGCGAGAGATGCCCCAGTCTAGAATTTTGGCTGGTGTGTCGCCGCGCAGTTCCCTAGGTGGCGATAGCCCCAAGAGAGCCAAACATAAGTGCAATGTCTGCGAGGCTTCGTGTGAGTTTAACGCGGGGGCGAAACTTTGCTTGCTGAGTTTGTCGCCAGCCTTATCGACGATGACGGGAATATGCCCATAGTCGGGAGTGGCATAGCCGAGCTTTCGCTGCAGATAAATTTGTCGAGGGGTTGAATCGAGCAGATCTATGCCCCTGATGATGTTGTTGACCCCTTGGAAGGCGTCGTCGACGACCACGGCTAGCTGGTAGGCAAAGAGCCCATCCTTGCGGCGAATGACAAAATCACCCACTTCCTCAGCTAAGTTCTGTGTGTACTCACCTTGGATGCGATCGACAAGAGTGATCGCCGGGGTCTCTACGCGGCAACGAATTGCGTAGTCGATGGAGCGAGTCTCATCTCCATATTGCAAATCGCGGGAAGTGATTCCCTGTGCTCGACAGCGACCCGAATAGGCGCCCATTTCGCCATGGGCGTCTGTGCGCAGATCGGCACGGGTGCAGGTGCAGCGGAAACAGAGTCCCTCATTCGCTAGGGCAACTAAGGCCTCGGCATAAGCATCGAGGCGTTTGCTCTGATAGAGCACCTCGCCGTCCCATTCGAAGCCGTAATGCTCGAGTTGAGAGAGGATAATAGTAGCTGTGCCGGGAGGCTCGCGAGGAGGGTCTAAATCTTCGATTCGCAGCAGCCAGCGTCCCTGTTGTGCGCGAGCATCTAGGTAGCTAGCCACTGCTGCGAGCAATGACCCAAGATGTAATGGGCCGGTTGGAGAGGGGGCGAACCGGCCAACATAGGGCGAGTTCGTCATATCGGCCTAACGAGCTAGCCAGCCTAGAGGCTGCCTAGCTGCTTCTCTTTAATCTCGTCTAGCGTCTTACAATCGATGCACTTATTGGCGGTAGGCCGTGCTTCTAGACGACGAATGCCGATCTCAATGCCACACGAATCGCAGAAACCGTAATCATCCTGGGCAATCAGCTCGATTGTGCTATCGATCTTCTTGATCAGTTTGCGTTCGCGGTCGCGAGTGCGCAGTTCGAGGCTGAATTCTTCTTCCTGCGTTGCGCGATCGGCTGGATCGGGGTAATTAGCCGCGTCATCCTGCATGTGGTGCACGGTACGATCGACCTCTTCCATCAGCTGATTGCGCCAGGCGAGCAGAATCTGTTTGAAGTGCTCTCGCTGCTTCTCATTCATATATTCTTCGCCACGCTTTGGTTTGTACGGGACGAAGTTCTTCAGTACTGGTTGTGATTCGGTGATAGCGGTCTTAGACATGTGTTCTCTATGCCTCTACAGGCCTTAAGCCTAGCGATGTTTAATGATAACGCGTTGCTGTGGTGAGCCGTCATGGCTGCTATAAATTATAGACACAAACTGCGTGCACTAACCGATGCCTCGTCGGGAGGTCTTTTAAGGGGACCGTAAGCTACCAGATTAGCGCGCCGTATGCACTATTTATTGGGTCTGGCTGTGATGCTTTTTCGGCCTGTTATCTTTTCAAGCAATCGGTACAATTCGCACCTTCCGGCAGTTATGTTATTGAAAGAATATGACAAGCAGTCGTCCCTTAGTACGAGAGTTGATATGAATAATAGTGCCCCCCGTGCAGCACTCGCCAGTGTGAAGCCATTCCGTGTGATGAGTGTCATGCAACGAGCCCACGAACTCGAATTGCAAGGGAAGAAAATAGTGCATCTTGAGGTAGGGGAGCCAGATTTCTCTACGGCACAACCTATTATTGATGCCGGGAAAGCGGCGCTCGACGCGGGGCTAACTCAATACACCGCGGCGACCGGATTGGAGGCTCTGAGGACCAAAATCAGTGAGCGCTATCTAAAACAGCACGGTTTGACGATCGCTCCTGAGCGGATATTGATCACGCCGGGAGCGAGTGGTGGCTTATTACTTCTAGCCCACTTATTAGTAGGGCAGGGAGATGGCATATTGATCACTGACCCAGCTTACCCCTGTGTCCGCAATTTCATTCGCCTAAGAGATGCAATGCCGCAGCTTGTGCCGGTCAGCCGGGCGCAGGCTTATCAGCCAGATGTGGCCGCATTGGCGCAGCAACGAACGCCTGAGACACGGGGAGTGTGGCTCGCATCACCCAGCAATCCGACGGGTACTATCTTGGAGCGGCAACGCTTACAGGAGGTTTCGGACTGGACGCAGCGAGAGGGCCTGCACTTGCTCGTCGATGAAATCTACCATGGCCTGCACTTTGTGGATGAGCTCCCGAGTGTGCTCGAGGTCAATGATTCGGCGTTTGTGGTTAATAGTTTTTCGAAGTACTTCGGGATGACGGGGTGGCGTCTGGGCTGGATTGTTGTGCCCGAGGTGGCCATCGAAACGGCGACGACGCTGGCGCAGAATATGTATATCTCGGCTTCTGCGCTGGCTCAATATGCCGCTCTTGCCGCCTTTGAGCCCGCGACAGAGGAAATACTCAATGCGCGTAAGGAAGAGTTCCGCCGTAGACGAGACTATATGGTGAAGGCGCTTTCCGATATTGGTTTTATCCTGCCCGAAGAAATCGCTGGTGCGTTCTACGTGTACGCAGACTGCTCCGCATTCAGTGACGATAGCGAGGAATTCTGTCGACGCATGCTCGAAGATCATGGTGTCGCAATGACGCCGGGAACAGATTTCGGCGAGACGGGAGCGAAGCGTATGCTGCGCATTTCGTTCACCACGAGCATGGCGCAATTAGAGACGGCGATTTCCCGTCTTCGAGCAGCCCTGCTTCCGGCATGATATTCGATCCCCCGCTGCAGCAAGGCGTTTTAAAGCGCCGCTATAAGCGCTTTCTCGCGGATATCGTTCTCCCAGATGGCACCGAAACCACTATTCACTGCCCCAACACTGGATCTATGACTCGTTGCCAAGGCAAAGGTTGGCGGGTGTGGTTTACTGATTCTGCTAATGCCAAGCGGAAATATCCCTGCACGTGGCAGTTGGTCGAAAACGAGGCGGGAGCATTCATAGGTATAAATTCGGCGTTGGCGAATCACCTCGTCAAGGAAGCCCTGGAAGAGGGCGTGATTTCAGAATTGTTAGGGTTCACGTCCATGCGCAGCGAAGTGCCCTACGGTGAGCAGGGAAGTCGAGTGGATTTTTTGCTCGAGTTTTCCGATGGTCATTTGACTCGAAGCTGCTATGTCGAAGTGAAGAGCCTGACACTTGGCTTGGATGATGGCGTGGGTATGTTCCCTGATGCTGTCACTACGCGGGGACAGAAGCACCTGCAAGAGTTAATGGCGATGGTTGAGGAGGGACACCGTGCGGTGTTGTTTTTCTGTGTGCAACACACGGGTGTTGATCGCGTGACAGTGGCGAGGGAGATTGATCCTGCCTACGCGCGGTTGCTCGAGTCGGCTATAGATAAGGGTGTCGAAGTGTTGGTCTATCGCGCAGCCATCCATCCAGAAGCAAACGAGCTAGTTCTCTCTGCGCCATTGCCCTTTAGCCTGTGACGCGGACTAACCGCGGTGTAACACGGCCTCGGCCACCGAGACCATGCCATCGGAAATTTCGAAGGGAACAGGTTTGAGGTGTTTGCCACGACAAGGCCCAACAAGGCAAAGGCCGTCATTTATCTGAAACAAAGCTCCGTGCGTGGCGCACTGGATAAGAGCATTTTCAGCATCGAGGAATTTGTCTTTCTCCCATTCTAGGGGCGTGCCGATATGTGGGCAGCGATTCCAATAGACGAATTATTGCTACTTGAGCAAAGTTTGTTCTATCATACTCCATTGCAGC
>JALQUB010000012.1 GCA_023268635.1 Pseudomonadales bacterium | reverse complement strand
GACTCGAGAATTGGGCATGCCTGCGATCGCGGTTAGCGATCTTGCGAACATGTTCGGTCTCATTAAGTTTTATTCAGGCGCCGCGAAAGAAGGCATCAAGCCAATCTGTGGCTGCGATGTCATCGTAAAAAGTGACCATGAGCAGAGCGATACACGGCTTGTACTACTCGCCAAAAATCGCGATGGCTATCTCAATCTTTCCCGACTTATTTCAACTATTTATACAGACCAAGAATCACGCACAGAGGCGAGCTTAAATTTTAAGAAGCTAGCCGAATATAGTGAGGGGTTGATAGCGCTTTCCGGCGCACAATTCAGTGACATTGGAGCCGCCTTACTCGCGGGTGAGATAGATGTCGCCGCTCAGTGTCTTTCGCGCTGGAAGTCCTGTTTCCCTGACAGTTTTTACTTAGAATTGCAGAGGGTCGGGCGCGAAGGCGAGGAGAATTATATCGACGCGGTGTTAGAACTCGCGGCGGCAACTGACACGCCTGTGGTGGCGAGTAATGACGTAAGATTTATTGATCAAGATGATTTCGAGGCACACGAAGTGCGTGTCTGTATCAATGAACGAAGAACTCTAGATGATCCTAGGCGCTCACGGCAGTACACGGATCAACAATATCTGAAGAGTTCGGCCGAGATGACTGAGCTATTCGCGGATATTCCGTCGGCACTAGCAAACACCTTGGAGATCGCCAAGCGCTGCAACCTTTCTTTGGATCTGGGTACGCCTCGATTGCCCAACTACCCGGTGCCAGAAGATAAGACGGTGGAGGAGTTCTTTTCGGACATAAGCACCGAGGGCTTGAAGGCTCGATTGATCGCTCTTTATGGGGAAAATTATGCGGAGCGTGATGATATTCAGACTTATTGGGATCGCCTGGCATTCGAGCTGCAGATCATCAATCAGATGGGGTTCGCCGGCTACTTTTTGATCGTGATGGAGTTCATTCAATGGTCTAAGGACAATGGAATTCCGGTCGGCCCAGGGCGGGGTTCTGGTGCGGGTTCGATCGTTGCCTATGCATTGAAGATTACTGACCTCGATCCCCTCAAATATGATTTGCTGTTCGAGCGTTTCTTAAATCCTGAGCGTGTCTCAATGCCCGACTTCGATGTCGATTTCTGTATGGAAGGACGCGATCGCGTCATCCAACACGTAGCTGAGCTCTACGGTAAGGAAGCAGTCTCTCAAATTATTACCTTCGGTACTTTGGCAGCCAAGGCGGTGGTGAGAGATGTGGCGCGCGTGCAGGGTAAGCCCTATGCGCTCGCGGACAAACTCTCTAAGTTGATTCCTTTCGAACCCGGTATGACGCTTGCGAAGGCGTTTGAAGATGAGCCCGAGCTGGGTGCCTTCGTGGACGCTGACGAAGAAGCGCAAGAAGTTATTGAGATGGCGTATAAGCTCGAGGGTATCACTCGCAATGTCGGTAAGCATGCGGGGGGAGTGGTCATCGCGCCGACCAAGCTCACGGATTTTACACCGCTATACACAGATGAGGCGGGGCAAGGGCTAGTCACGCAGTTCGACAAAAATGATGTCGAGACTGCTGGCTTGGTGAAGTTCGATTTCCTTGGCCTGCGTACGCTGACTATCATCGATTGGGCAGTGAAGATGATCAATGAACGTCGAGCGGCGGATGAAGAAGAGCTCGATATCAATAAGCTTGAGCTCGACGACGAGAGTGTGTATCGCTTGCTTCAGAGTGGTGAGACTACGGCGGTTTTCCAGCTCGAATCGCGCGGAATGAAGGAGCTCATAAAACGCCAGGTACCGAATTGCTTCGAAGACATCATCGCACTCGTGGCGCTGTTTCGACCCGGACCGCTGCAGTCGGGCATGGTCGATGACTTCATAGACCGCAAACATGGGCGTACCAAGGTTGTGTATCCTCATCCAGAGCTAGAGCCGGTGCTGTCCAATACCTACGGTGTTATTCTCTACCAAGAGCAGGTGATGCAAATTGCACAAGTCCTCGGGAATTACACCCTAGGCGGCGCTGATATATTGCGCAAAGCGATGGGTAAGAAGAATCCCGATGAGATGGCGAAGCAACGCAGCTTATTCACCGACGGCGCGGTTGCTCGCGGAATCGATGGCGAACTTGCTGAATCAATATTCGATTTGATGGAGAAGTTCGCCGGCTACGGATTTAATAAATCGCACTCGGCGGCCTACGCGCTAGTTTCCTATCAGACCGCTTGGCTGAAGGCGCATTACCCTGCTTATTTCATGGCGGCAGTGTTGTCTGCTGATATGCAGAATACCGACAAGATCGTCACACTCATCGATGAATGTCGCTCGATGGGGCTTAAAATCCTGCCGCCAGATGTCAATGTCGGACAATTCAACTTCACCGTGAATGATCACGGTGAAATAGTGTATGGCTTAGGCGCGATCAAAGGATTGGGTGAGGGGCCGGTCGACGGAATTTTAGCGGCACGTGAACAGGGTATGTTCGGGAGCATGTTGGAACTCTGCCAGCGTGTAGATTCGCAGCAGCTCAATCGTCGCACCATGGAGGCGATGGTCAAAGCGGGGGCATTGGACAATTTGGTGGAAGGTGGACCGGATATCGCGAGGGCGAGATTGTCGGCACTTTTGCCTCAGGCTATGCAGGCGGCGGAACAGGCTAGTCGCAATGAAGCAGCAGGAGTTGCCGACTTGTTCGGTGAAATCGAGCCTGAAGGCACCGCCTCGAGTGATGCGCTACCTGAGACGCTAAAGATCAAGCCTTGGGCAGAGCAAGAGCGCTTGCGTGCGGAAAAAGAGACGCTCGGCTTGTATTTGTCGGGCCATCCTATCGATGAATTTATTCCCGAGTTATCGCATCTCACTCGGAATCGTTTAGCCAAGCTGAGGCCGGAACGGGCAGTGCAGCCCGTTGCGGGGTTGCTCATCGATGTCCGCACCATGCGCAATAAAGCAGGCGATACCATTGCATTCCTGACCTTGGACGATCGCAGTGGACGCTTGGAGATTCGCCTATTCGCTAAGGAATATGAGCGTTTCCGAGACATTCTGCAGAAAGACCAGATTTTGGTTGTCGATTGCACAGTCAGCATCGACGATTACAACGGCAGTACCCAAATGCAAGGCCGCGGAAAAGAAGTCATGACCCTAGAGCAGGCGCGCCGCTCTAAGGCGCGTAGAATCATGCTAAGCCTCGCTCAGGAGGATCTCAGTGACGGCTTCAGTGATCGACTCAGCCAATTGCTCAATCCCTACAGGACTCAAACGACGGGCGCCTCAGAGCCGCCTCCATTGTCTGAGGCGGGTTTGGCTGGGGCGGGTTGCAGCGTTGCAATCAGTTATCAGCGGGAAGAGGCGAAGGGGTGTATAATGCTTGCTGATTCGTGGCGCGTAGCGCCCTCAAACGAGTTGCTGCAGAGTCTGCGTAGTGAATACGGTCGCGGCAACGTCATAATCGATTATTGATTCAGGCTAAAGGCGGCGATGTTGGCTGGCTATAGACTGAAATCTGACAGTAAATACAGAGACAACGGATAGTTTATGGATCCCAATTACTTAGATTTCGAGCAACCCATTGCAGAGCTCGAAGCGAAGATTAGCGAGCTCAAGCTTGTCGGCAGTGATAATGATCTCAATATCAATGAAGAGATTCAGAAGCTGCAGGAGAAGAGCACCAAGCTCACGGAAAAGATCTATTCAAATCTGAGTCCCTGGCAGATTTCTCAGGTCGCTCGTCACCCTCAGCGTCCTTACACGCTAGATTATATCGAGCATATTTTTAGTGATTTCGATGAGTTGCACGGCGATCGATTGTTCGCGGATGATCAAGCGCTCATCGGTGGTCTCGCCAAAATCGATGGTCGTCCCTGTGTAGTGATGGGGCACCAGAAGGGGCGAGGCACGAAGGCAAAAGTGCGGCATAATTTCGGAATGCCGCGTCCCGAAGGCTATCGCAAGGCGCGCAGACTCGTAGAATTAGGCGAGCGATACAAATTGCCAGTACTGAGTTTTATTGACACTCCAGGAGCCTATCCTGGGATTGATGCCGAAGAGCGCGGAATTAACGAAGCCATAGCGGTCAACATGGCTATCATGTCGAGAGTGAAAACGCCTCTGATAGCGACCGTAACCGGTGAAGCAAACTCGGGTGGTGCGATCGCGATCGGGGTGTCTGATCACCTGAATATGCTCCAGTACTCAACTTATACAGTCATCACGCCTGAAGGCTGCGCAACGATTCTTTGGAAGTCTGCGGAATACGCATCGGCAGCTGCAGAGGCGATGGGCGTGACGTCGGAGCGATTGCAGGAGCTGGGAATCGTCGACTCGACGATCGAAGAGCCGCTAGGGGGTGCACATCGCGATATCGCAAGCACTGCGGCTAATATTAAGGCATCGTTGTTGGAACAATTGGACAGACTCAATGCTACCGACACGGACCAACTACTCGAACGTCGCTACAAGCGTCTCATGAGCTATGGCCTCAGCGCCTAAGCCCCTCCCTGATCGCGAAGCGGCCGCTGAATTATCGGATTCGCTTCGCGTTCTCAACAACGAAATTGTTTCTCATATTACCCAGCTAAATGCTCGCCTCGAGCGTACTACTGGCCTCGTGATCGGCTTGAGTGGCGGCTTGGATTCAAGCTTGCTGTTGACCCTGTGTCGCAATCTACGCGAACGCGGTGACCTCTTACTTCCTCTACGCGCAATCCACGTGGACCATGGCATTCACGCTGAATCTCAAGATTGGCGTCGCCATTGTGAGTCTCTGTGTGCTGA
>JALQUB010000069.1 GCA_023268635.1 Pseudomonadales bacterium | reverse complement strand
ACTTGTTTGGATGATGCATCTAGCTTATGCATGGATTCCAGTGGGCGTGTTTATATTGGCATTGAGCTACGAAAACCTTGTGCCTGTATCGGCTGGCATACACGCACTTGCCATCGGTACAATCGCGAGCATGATAGTTAGTGTTGCCTCGAGAGCCGCACTCGGTCATACGAACCGAGCACTAAAAGCACACCCCTTACTCACGACAGCCATAGTTTTGCTTAGTGTCGCAACAATCTTCCGCATCGCGGCCGCCATCCTAAGGGAAGAACTGCTTATGCATGGCGCGACGCTTTTCTGGTTGCTAGGCTTCGTTTGCTTCGCAGTGCACTACTTACCAATACTGGTGCTTCCGGCGAAAATTAATCCTCCAAACTGATCGCAAGTTCCGCACTAAATAACATCGTTCGGTCGAGGTCTTCCTGCGCCCATTTCAACAATGTCGCACTGCTCTGTTCGACCATGCCGGAAAATTTCTCTTCTCCATTAACCACGACGGTAACAGGATCGGAGAAATCAATTTCATTAGGGCTGAGCAACAAACTGAATTGTCCGACACTCGATGCATTCACTTCGTACTTATTCCCACTGCGCGTGGCTATGACGATGGCAGGTTCTTCGTCACTCGTCCGCGACTCAATAACAAGCCAATGATTACGATTGAAGATGTCAGTGCGATCGGTCAGCCACTGCACGCTATCGGGGAAAGCATCACGCGGGTTATCGCGTTTGAATGTCTCAATGCGATCAATTTGGTCCGGCAACCAGTCGAGATTATGCCCACCGTTCTCGATGACCGTGAATTCGTGGTTAACCTCGGCCCGATCGAGAATACTAATAAACGGCTCGATAGATGCCGCAGGATATAAAGGATCATTCTCGCTGTTCACTATGAAAAGCGGCTTGCTGCGGAGATTCTCGAAGAAGAGCCAAAACCCTCCGCCACTTTGCGGATTTCTCAACACTCCTGCGTTGCCGATAAAGGGCAAGAATGCCGCAAAGGGTGTCGATTGTTTGAACGCATAAAAATACGATCCAGTGCCTCCGTCAGACACGCCCGACATAGTCACGCGATTGTCGTCGACGTTATAGTCTCGCTTCACCCTGCGTAAAATTGCGGGCAGATTCGTTGCCTGCTCCTCATGCCACCAATGCGCATCGCGCCAGCCCGCGGGGACAATCGTGATCTTGTCTTCACTCGCCAACGCCTCGTAGCCTCGGCGCCAGTAGATGGCACCCTCCTCCCACGGACCGCGACCCACACCACCATGCAACATGAATTCGACTGGATAACTTCTTTCGGGATCGTAAGTTTGCGGTACGATGAGCGCATAAGGGAGTTCGAGTCCGGTATCACTGACGCGGCTGTCCAACACGATGCCTGTCGGGACGCCGTCGTGGTGCAATCTACCCGCTGACAGCTCTTCTATTAGCTTGCTGACGGGTATTTTAGCGGCAACGATTTCATCGGCCGCAGTGGCACGAGCCTCTAAGGATTCCGCGTGCCAGAATTTCTGGATCAACGATGAGACATCTTCGGCCGCATTCGCTCCCGGAAACAGCAACATGGTGGAGATGAAAAGCGACACCCTCAGTCGCGCCAATGATTGAGTGTGTGAGAGGCAATTAACGAGCGTTCTAATGGTTGATGTCTGCAAGGGAAACTCCTTTAAGTTCGATAGGTCGAAGAGTAAGCAGGCCGACAGCGAATGTCTAGGCGATCGCCGGAAGGTTTAACGGACTCGTCTTCTAGTTTAGAGTAGGCCTACCGCGCCTGTTTCTGCCAGCTAAGCCGTATACAGAGTGACGACGCCACATTAAATAATAGACAAGGGAAACAATAGCTACGTGTTCCGCCACGATACCTCAGTCATAACGGCCGTGCTCTGGTTATCCCTGGCACTGGCAATGCCCCTTCAGGCGGCGGATTCCGATAATTTGCAGGTACTCGACCTCGATCAACCGCTGCGGCTAGACTTCAGTGGATTTTGGGAGAAAGATTTCCGCCGCAGCGACGATTGGCAAGATGAACTTAATCGCAATCTACGCATGCGCCAAGAAGCCGCAGCAAGACAGAGCGCCAATCCAGGCGCCGGTCGACGCGTCACTATGCCGCCTATTTCTATCGGCAATATAAACCTCAATCGCGTAGGCGGCCGCGGCGTTAATATCATCGACCTTGCACGACTCGCCGAATACATCTCGAGACAGACGACACTGCAAATAAGCCAGACTCGCGATGAGATACGCATCGAGCGACGCAATGATTCAACGCTTGTGTGCGGCACGGGCTGGGAGGTCATGCAGACCTTCGCGAGCGAATATGGCGTCGAGGCCTGCGGCTGGGACGGCCAACAACTCGTATTCCAAACGATGCTACCGGATGACCTCGTCATCGTGCATCGCTTCAACGTGTCGGCAGATGGCCAATTGTTGAATCTCATTATCTCGGTCATCAGCAAGGGCGCCGAATCCTTCGATCTCATCCAAGCATTTAATCGCTACGATGCGCCACCCGATGAATTCAATTGCGAACAAACTTTGAGCCGTGGTCGTGTATGTAGCCAATCGGGGGGCTCACTGTGAACAAGTTTCTGTCGCTCTGCCGCGCCCTCGCTTCGCTGGCACTATTAGGCGGCTGTGCACAACAGAGCTCCCTGCCCCCGGACACTAGCGCACAGGACGCGCTCGCGGCGAGACCGACCATCGAATCGGTAGGCACGGTCACGCTGTTAACCGCCTCAGACCGACTCGATGAAGCAAGTCGAGAGATTGATGAACTCGGACGCGAGTTTGACATTGGCGTTGTCCCCTTCACCACGCAAGAAGAGACTGACGACAACAGTCGTTTCGGCGATTGGATTTTCCGCGAGATAAAAGAAAAAGAGACGCAATTTCTTCCACACCTACTAAGCAAGGCATTGATCGAGTCAGATCTCTGGGGTGCTGTGCGCGTAGTACCGGAACCCGATCCTTCATTGGCTCTCACCGTCGAAGGCATGATACTAAGCTCCAACGGCCTCGATCTCGCAATCCATATTCGCGCCACCGATGCCGGCGGCAGAGTCTGGTTAGATCGCGACTATGCTGATGTCGCGGTGCTCGCCGATTATCCAGATTCGACGCGATTCACCTATGGCAATCGTTTTGATGGTGAAAATTACATCGATCCTTTCCACGATCTCTACAAACAAATTGCGAATGACTTGTTGCACATACGCGATGAATTAGGCGCTCCCACTTTGAGAGAGGCTCTACAAATTGCAGAAATCCGTTACGCGCAAGATCTAGCACCCGAGCACTTTTCTGGACTCATCGAGCAAGGAGAGGATGGCCGTGTGACGATATTACGCTTACCGGCCGAAGATGATCCGATGATGACTAGAGTCGAAGACATGCGCTACCGGCACCTCCTATTCATCGATACCGTCGATGAATATTACTCGACGCTTTATTCAGATATTCAAGCGGCCTACGTACTCTGGCGACGCTATTCCCTGGATCAGGTTGAAGAAACCCTGGCACGGGATAGCACAGCCCCGAGTTTCACTAACTACGGCGATTCACGCAGCTTCCTCGCGTTGAGCCAGCGCTATGATCGATTTAAGTGGAGTAAAATTTACGAGCACGAGTTCACTGAACTCGCGGCGGGATTTAATCGGGAACTCGCACCGGCTATGCTCGAATTGAACGGACAGGTCCACGGCCTGTCGGGAACGATGGAACAACAATATCGAGAGTGGCGCGGAATACTCCGCGCCCTCTTCGAATTAGAGACTAAGCCTTTAGAAAATTAGGCGAGAGCCGTCTCAAACAAGGCGAGCAACCGACTCCAAGCCCGTTCCGCTTGAGCTTCGTTATAAACCTGCGAATCTGGTGGGCACCAGCCATGTAGTGTGCCTTCGTAGACTTCAATCTCGGCGCTAAGGCCCGCCGCATCATAAGCGGCTCGCAACTTCACCTTGGCATCGGGATCCGATTCATCATCGTTCGCGGCGACACAATGCAGCATCGATGATTGTGTCTGAGGTATGAGTAAGTGTGGGCTGGTTTCGGCATCGGTCGCGAGACCTCCCCCATGGAACGTGCCACCAGCGCCGAGACGATCAGGAACTGCCGCAACAGTGCGCATTACCATCGGACCACCCATGCAATAGCCAGTAGTTCCTATACGACGAGACTTGTCCACCGACGGCTGTGCATCAAGGAAGGCGACCATCGCGCGTGCGTCCGTGAAATGTGTGTCGGCATTAAGATGTCGCGCCATCGGCAATACGATCTCTCTAGTCTCTGGTTGACCGAAACTCGCTCCCTCTCCGACCACCGGCGACCGCGCGTCGCGATAAAAGGGATTGACTACTAATACGCTGTAACCAGACTGCGCGAGACGCTTGCCCATGGCTCTAAATGCCGGGCGCAGGCCCAAAATATCCGGCCACACGATGACCGCCGCGTGGCTACCCTGCGCGGGATGCACGAAATAACAATCGGCGACGCCATCTGCAGTAGGAACTTCAACGTCATGCTCGACTACCGATTGGGCATTAGCCACAGGCGGCAGTAGCATGCCCGCCCCCGCCACCGCAGTCAGCAGGCCAAATTCGCGACGTGATAACGATCCACTCTTCTTCGCTTCAGCGAGATATGCCTCTGCATCTCGTTGGGTATCTAAATCGCACATAGTCAATTCCTCGATGTTAGTTTTATTTTAAGAATATAAAGCTTTAGAATCGACCCAAGCATAGGATTGCGGGCAGTAAAACTCAAGCACGCGTTAGGCCTCGTCATCATGTGACAAACGCGCCTAGAGCTACGAGACACATTATTGGAACACCACGGTGAGGAGCACCAAACATGAGCAATCAAAAACTTCGCACGTTACTCAACGAACTGAATCAGGTCGATGTGGAACTGAAGTCACGAGAAGCCACCAAGCAACTCGCGCTTCAAAATGCTTCGCTCAGAAAGAGAATTGACGCTCATCTCGCTGACGAAACAGGCGGCTTGGTTGTCCCCGATTCAGCACACGAAACTACGATTCTCGAAGATGCGATCGCTCTTGAAGCCCGTCTCGCCAACGAGCACCCCGCGGCCGAGAGCCTACTGCGTGAATTAATAAACACCTTAAGCCGACTCGGAATTTAGCTTCCGACACTCCGAGAGAAACTAGCCCATGCAGACGATACGAATTTTCACTGTCGGTGGCACAATCGATAAGGTCTACTTCGACGCGCTCAGCGAATATGAAGTCGGCATGCCCTACGCGCTAGAAATACTCGAAGAGCTGAACCTCAATCTAGATTGCCATGTCACGTCGTTGATGCGTAAAGATTCGCTAGAGATGGACGATGCCGATCGTGAACTCGTCCGTCAGGCGGTAGAAGGCGCTGATGAAAATCTCATCGTCATCACCCACGGCACCGACACAATGGTCGACACCGCGAAAGCATTACATCCACTCTACGCAGACACGGGGTTTAACAAGACTATCGTTTTCACAGGCGCTCTAGCACCCGCGATCTTTAAAAAATCCGATGCGATGTTCAATATCGGAGCCGCGCTCACCGCGGTGCAAACTATGAAACCGGGTATTTACATCGCCATGAGCGGTGAAGTATTCGCTTTCGATGCGGTTAAAAAAGATCGTGCAGCGCAACGATTTGTTGCGCTCTAAGAGCGTCCACCCTTATAGATCTGCGAATATCGATTCATTCTCACGCGCGACTTCCATATAGGCGCTCTTAAACTCTTGCATAAGATAGCCCTCTTCGATTATACGATCGGTCGCCGCTTCATATTGGGCAAGATAATCATCGAAATCTGTATAGAGGCTGGCAATAGAATTCCGCGGATCGCGATCGAAAACCGCCGATGCAGTATTCGCTGGCAAGGGAATATATCCTCCTGACAAGCGCGCAAGAGAACGTTCCGCACCTGTAGCCGGCGCGCGCAAATTCCATGGCACGAAGGTTGCCAGCGGCACTTGAGTTAATGGCGACAAAACAGTCGTTTCCGCCGAGTCATTGTTATCGAGATTCACCGCAGGGACTAATGGATTGTAATAGGCGATTGCCTGCTGTGGATGATTGTCGATGATCTGACTCGCCTCCCAACGCTCACCGTAATCCGCCGCAGCCGGACGATAAATTGCGCTTGGGTGATTTATCCCGCGCAGTGGATTCCACGCGGCGCGATTGATGCCGTTCTCTGTATGCGACGGCACGAGACTCCCGTCCGCGATCCGAGGATATCGGGAGGCGGGAGGCTCAACGCCTTCCGCGATCCATTCAACCATCGCCACTATCAGCGACTCAGAAAGCGGCGACCACAAGTTTGGATTAGGTGGCAGCTGGCCCGACGTGGCAGGTCGAGGACGTCCATTGCCGGCGACGTGTTGTGAACCGCCTAGAGTATAGAATCGCACGCCTGCGGGTAGCGGCGCATCTTCTGTCCCTTCAGGGTTGGTGTGCGGCAGAGAGCCACCCCTCACCCAATACTCATTCGACGTCTGAATATGCATGATCTTTGGCTCGGTGCCGCTTTCACGCGACTTCCGCAGTATTCCATCTTCGCGGCCAGTGAAAGGATCGACACTGTCGCCGTATGTGAACGGGAACAAATCATTGGGGAATAAATGATTCGACTGCTGGCCATTGGTTCGGGTCGGCATAGCAAAACGATTATTGAACATGCCATAACCGGCACCGGCGATAACGGGAATCACACCGTCGAACACACGGCGACCTTCGAGATCGGCGTTGAATCCTTGGTAGACAAATTGGCGCAGTAGTCTGCCGCTCTGGGAAATACCCCATGCGGCGGTGTGCTCGATCTCGGGCAGGTCGAGCGCCTCGAGGTGCTTCTCTTCCGCACCGCCGAAACGGATTAAGGAGACCAGATCACGGATCGCCGTCATTCCTGCGCCGGCGAGTACGGGATCCTGCGCCTCATAAATTAGTTCATAAATAAAACCAGGTTCGAAACCGCCGGCCACGGCCAGCTCGACTAATGGTTGTGTTGCGTCGACTTGCGGCGTAACAATGAGCTCGAAATCCGAACGCGCAATAGGCTGGCGAGGATCGTCTTGGTAAAGCCTCTTGGTCAGACGCGCCCCTTCCATGCCAGCGACGGTGGGTGTGTAACCGAGGTGGCCACTGCCACCGATATTTGCGGAATCTGTTGCTGAGTTCACCGTCACTTCGTAGCGCACATCACCGGTGATGAGTTCGCTCCCATCTCGCACAATCGGAGCGTGTAGACGTTGGCGCCCAGAACCTGAACTGATTTCGTTGATCCAGCCCGTCACTAAGTAGGTGTAACCTAAAGCCGCCAGCGGATGATCCAAACCTGCCTCCGGTGGCACACGACTTCCACCGCGATTATTGACGTTATATAGCAGCGTCTGGCTCGCGATGTTTGCAGAAGGAATAAGGAGTTTGAAGTCGGCTGAATATTCGACCAAGCCTTGGGAATTGAGCGGAGCATACTCGAGGTCGGTCACTATCGCATTCTTAGCATCGCGCGGGTCTAGCGTGAAATGAACAACGCCGAGTATCGATTCATAACTGAAATCGACACCTTCAGCCTTCAACGTAACGCGACTTTCGATGTCGATGCCAACGACCTCCGCTACCGCGCTGCTCGTAACCAGAGCACCGGCAATGGCGACAAAGCCTATCACTCCGTTAATCAACACACTCGATATTCGCTTCACGAACTGCATAAGCACTCCCCATTGGCCGCACCGTCCCTACGGGCAAGCCTTGTCATTAGTATCTTGGGAGTTTTGAGTATTTAGCGCGCCGAGTCAACGCCGTGAGCCGCATCCATCTGCCGCTGCAGTCGTCTTTGATAGAGCCATGGCACGAGTGCGGTTAGAATTGAGCCGAGCACTAGCAGCGCTGCACCGGCCAATGAGAGTAAGCTCAAGCGATCGCTGAACGCGTAGTCAGGAATAAAATATACCGTCGTCTTCAAAGTCATGATGGTGAAAAGTGGCGCCAATGCCAACACTGCGCTGACCTTTGAAGAGTCCCAGCAATTCATCGCCTCGGCAAAACAGCCATAGGCTACGACAGTGTTCACACAACAGAATGCTAACAGCGCAAATTGCAACAGCGATAAGTCGAAAATCGACGTTGGCACCGCCAGCGGCAACATAGCGAAGATGGCAAACCCATAGATAACACTAAGAATCTGCACTGGGGTATAGCTCTTGAGCAACTGCTTCTGCAGCAGCGCATAGAGCGCCCAGGTGATCGCGGCCGCAACGACTATTAAGACACCGAGTGTTTGCGTGCTTTCTAGGCTACCTAGTTCAAAGAGTCTCTCATTGAAGAACAATAAGAGACCGCCTAGGATCAGGGCGGTGCCAAATTTTTGGATGGCGAGGAACGGCTCGTGGTAAATGATGACGCCTCCGAGAATCAGAAACAGTGTGCTGAGTTGGATTACCGCTTCACTGGTTTCTCCATTCACGAAATTTAAGCTATAGGAAAAGAAGAAATAATTCGCACAAAGTCCAATCGCCGCGAGCAGCAGAAACCCCTGTGTCCGTTTATTCGCAGAAACGACATTAGGCAGCTGACCAGTAAACGCCAACCAAGTCCAAAGCGCCACTCCAGCAACGGCGAAGCGATACCAGACTATTGTCGTCGCATCCATGCCCGCTAGGACTTCTTTTAACGCGACGGGCAACATGCCCCACATCACTGCAGCGATCAGCGATAAGAGAAAACCTTTGAAGTGGCTAGGCGCAACCGCCAAGTGAGTAATGGGTGAGTTAGACACGTGAGTAGCTCGAATAAAAAAGTGGCGCATCCTAGCATGAAACGGCGTTTAGGTAACGCTAAGAATCGAGCCCGCCCGTGTGTAAAGAGTCGGAAAAGCGTGCGCGTAGGAACTCCATTTGATCCGCCAAAACATTATGGTTCGACAGGTACAGAAACTCGTATGGATTCGGTACGAAAGGGACGGCCAACAGCTCCATTCCAGCCACTTCAGGCAGACGATCTGCCTTCCGATTGTTACAACGCCGACAGGAAGTCACCACATTGGTCCAGACATCGAGTCCGCCTTTCGATATGGGATGAACGTGATCACGCGATAATTCGCGATAGGGGAAGACCTTGCCGCAATAGAGACACAAGTTACGGTCTCGACGGAATAGGAATTTGTTCTCTAGTGGAGGGTCTGCAAATTCATCGTGCACCTTGCCGTCACAGGCAACGATGCTTGGGAGTTTGAGCACGGACTGCACACCATTGCGATTCACCCCGCCGCGCATCTCAAACACAATGTCACCCAGAGACCAGATGACTAGGTCTTTCACAATAAGCGTCGCAGTTTCTTCCCTGGTGAGCCAACTCACGGGAATGCCTGCCTTATTCAATCGTAGAATCTTCGCATTCACACCGAATCATTCGCCTCCAAGGACATAGATCGATAACGCGTACTTCTTTAAGACTGAGACTAGCTTCCTTTTACAACAAGTTTATCGGCACGCTCATGACGACCTAAAGCGGTCGCTGTTAAGCGAGTGAGGCCCGTTCTAATTTTTTCTTACGGCGACGTTCTGGCCCCCCGCTAGAAAACCAATACAAGGCATGCATTGCAACTAAAATTAGCGCAAACAGCGGCAAAGTACCCAAATCGGCACCCCCGACTTGGAAATAGAATACGGCGTTATAGTTGCGACCATCGACAGGATGCTGCGCAGTGACTATGCCTATATAAGAACCCGCTTCTTCAAAGGTGTATTCGGTGCGGTAGTAGCCTCCATCCTCTGTCCTCGGCTCCTCATAGAAAACTGTAACAGCATCGAGATCTTCGATCGCCTCGATGTCCGACCAGGCAGCGAAACGGCCGAGCTTATCCAGATCTTTAATGATACGGAAGTCGATGAGCATTTCGGGAAGCAAGCTATGCAAATACTCCATGACGAAGACGGACCGGGCAACGTCGGGAATGTCTTCACAGAATTCCTCTGCCTCACTCTCTTCAGGCTGGAATACCGTGAAATGTGCTTGGAGGAAGTTGATATTGATTAGACACACATCATCTTCAAAAGCGACGCCACCATGGCCAAACGCCGGTGCAGAATTGAGGCAGAGCACCATTGCGAGGAGTACTGAGACTAGTCGATTCATTATTTCTCTCGATAAATTGGATGAGTCCGGCAAAGAGCTCGCGAGCCGGTCGAATTGCTGCAATTAACTGTTATACTTTCGCGATTATACCCTAGCCATCCTACAAACTGCGCAGAGATTAAGCGGGTAATGCACGGATTGGCGTTGAGAGTGGATCTTCGGAGAGACTGTAATCATGACGAAGGCTAGCTGTACCCATCGCCTATGGCTTACAACATTGGGGAGCCTTATTCCCTTCGCCACCGCCACTATGGCATTTGCGCAAGGCGGATCTTCACAGGCGGGGGTCGAAGAGATTGTAGTGGTCGGCATAGTGCCAGGCGGATCGGGAATCGACCGCAACAAGGTCCCCTATCCTGTACAGACGGCCGACGCCAAGGAGATCGAACAGGCTGATAATGCAAGCCTAGCCGACTTCCTCCGTCGCGGCTTCAGCAGTGTTAGCTTGAACGACGCTCAGAATAATCCATTACAACCAGACCTCCAGTACCGGGGTTTCACCGCTTCACCACTCCTCGGCTTAGCACAGGGAATCAGCGTCTACCAGAACGGTGCCCGCATAAACGAACCATTGGGCGACGCGGTGAACTGGGATCTCATGCCTCAGTCGGCCATCTCAAATGTGACACTCGCGGGCGGAACCAATCCCCTTTTCGGCCTCAACAGTCTCGGCGGTTCACTCGGTATCCGCATGAAAAATGGCTTCGATTTCGATACCACTCAAGTCAATCTCCGCATGGGCTCGTTCGGACGCACGACCGCCACTTTCGAAACCGGCGGCAACGATCAGGGGCTAGCGTATTACCTTAATGTAGAATCCTTCGAAGAAGACGGCTGGCGCGATCTATCAGCCTCCGATGCAATCAATGCTTATGCGAGTCTAGGCTGGCGTAACGATCACGGCTCCGTCAACCTCGATGTCCAACGAGGCGACTCGAACCTACGCGGCAACGGCACCGCGCCTATTGAGTTAATTGCTCTTGATCGCGCCGCCGTGTTTACCGCTCCAGATGTCACTGAAAATAACCTGCTCATGACGAGCTTAAATTTTTCCTTCGAGCTGACACCACTGCAAACAGTGAGCGGCAATTTCTTCAGCCGTCGCAATGACACCGATGCTTTCAACGGTGACGGCTCCGAATTCGGGGTCTGCCATTTCAACGGGACGCCTACCCTGATCGAACAAATCGAAGACGATGATCTCGAAGAGCTCGGACTCGATGATGACGATCTCTGCAACAATCAATTCACTAGCATCAATGCGCTCGAGAACTTTTTAAATGATCTGAGTGCGGATGGTGAGTTCAACCTCGAAGATTTCAGCGACGAACTCTCGGGTAGCGGCATCCTGAGCGATGAAGCGATTAACAATATGAGTATCCGCTCTCAACGTAGCCGCGGCATCGATCTGCAATGGCGTAATACAGCGCCATTAGGTCTTTTCGAGAATCAACTTATCGTAGGTGCCGCCTATTATCGCGGGCTCTCCGACTTCGACTCAGTTCTAGAGCTCGCCAGACTCGATCCAGTCACGCGGGAGACAACAGGCCTAGGTACGGGCACATTTGTCGATTCCGAAGCGAGTTCCGTGAAGACGGCCACTCGCTCTACGAGCCTATATTTCACCAACACTACCCAAGTCAGTGACAATATCGCATTAACTATTTCCGCACGTGCCAATGACACCGATGTGAGTTTGCGAGACCGCAGCGCAGTACGTCCCGAGCTGAATGGCGATCATCGTTTCAAGCGCATCAACCCCGCGGTCGGACTCACTTGGCAACTAGATAGCAACAGCGTGTTATTCGCATCCGCCAGCGAATCTTCTCGCGCACCAACGCCCATTGAGCTCGCCTGCAACGAGGGGGTGTTCGAGCTCGCACAACGTTTCGCGCTCGAGCGAGGTGATGATCCGAATGACGTCAATTTCGAATGCCGCCTCCCCAATGCCTTCCTAGCCGACCCGCCACTCGAACAAGTCATCGCTAAAAATATTGAACTCGGCGCACGCGGATCAATAGCGCTCTCACATCCTTTACTGAGCGAGCTCCACTACGAGCTCGGCTTATTCACTACAAGCAATAGCAACGACATTTTGTTCCAGACCACGGGTCGCTCGACCGGCCTATTCGCGAACGTCGACAAGACTCGTCGTCGTGGCTTCGAGGGTAAATTACGCGGCGAGGCGGGTGATCTGAGCTGGATGCTCGCCTACAGCCAACTTGAAGCAACCTTCGAAGATGATTTTTCGGTTCTTAGCCCAAATCATGACTTCGCTGATGCAAACGGTGAGATAACTGTGAGCAAGGGCGCGAACATACCAGGGATTCCGAAACAGCAACTCAAATTCATCGCCGACTATAGCCTCTCCGACAGCTGGCAACTCGGCTTGGATATGTTGGTTAACAGCGGTCAGACCTTGCGCGGCGACGAGTCGAATCAACTCGCGCCGACGACAGGATACGCCGTGTTTAATCTCCGTGCACACTATGCGTACAACGGTAAAATTGAATTCTTCGGACGGATTGATAATGTATTGGACAGGGACTACGAAACGTTTGGTCTGCTGGGCGAACAACCCAATGAAGTGAATGTGCCTCTTATCGCCGACATGACGATTCCCCGATTCCTAGGTGTTGGCCAGCCTCGCGCAACATTCGTCGGGATTCGCATTAAACTTTAAAGCAGCTAACGATCCCGAAGGAAATTAACGGCACGGTCAGGAAAATCCGTGAACGCTCCATCGATATCCGCCTCGAAGAAAAACGCTTCTAACATATCTTCGAAGCTTTCTGCCCAAGGCTCGAGCTGACCCTCGTCGGCACGGAATGTATAGGGGTGTACCTGCATACCATTGGCATGGGCAAGTTCAACGAGGCGGCTGACTTTTAGTTGACCCGGCTTCGATTCTGGATCGATCAATAAGCTCTTATCTGGGCCAAATCCATCGGCATAACGTCCCACTTCTGCCATCCCTTCCGGACTAAACATCCATTGGTAGTCTTCGGTATCGCCAACTAACTGTACAAGTTTTAAATCAATGCCCGCCTCGGGAAGAATCTCATCACGCAGTCGCTTCACCTCTTCCCATCCAAAAGTCTGCAGGAAAATCGGATCTTGCTTGCTGGTATAGCCATATTTCTTCAACTCGGCGACCACCGCCCGACCTAGATCCTTCCCCTCTGCCAGATGAAACTCGGGGGATTTGATTTCAGGATAAATGCCCACCTGACGACCCGTGGAAATATTCAGCCCCTGGACGAGTTCCAATTCTTCGGCGAGTGTCGCAATGCGAAATGAAGATTTACCCATCGGGAAACGAGATTTGAATCCCTGCTCCCGCTTGCCATCGACCAGGCGAGCGCCCTCGCTCAAGGCCAGCGTGCGAATCTCCGCGAGTGTGAAATCTATGACGTAATGACGACCATCGCCGCGTGCACGACCAGGAAATTTTTCAGCAACATCGGTAGTGCGATCCAAAGTGATGTCGTGAATAACGATGAGCTGATCATCCTTCGTCATTACTACGTCTTGTTCGACATAGTCCGCGCCCATGGCATAGGCCATCGACTTCGCCTCAAGCGTGTGCTCCGGGAGATAACCGCTCGCGCCTCGATGCGCCACAACAACTTTTTGCGCTAGCGCCTGCGAAGAGATTAGCGATGCCATGATCAGGCCTCCGATGAATGGCAGAGAGCGTCGCTTCGTTCTTATGTATTTTCCACAATTCGACAAAGTTACTATCCCCCTAGCCCGACATTAAGATCCGAAGCGGTATCTCAACTTAACCGCGATGGTATCGACGATCTTATCCGACCACGAGCGTTCCAACAAATCCTGGAATGTTTCAAAGCTGTCGCTCGGTAGATTACTGCCACGGGTATAGACGACGAAGAGGTCTGAGAGTGGTGCTATTTCCCAACGATAGCGCGCTTGGAATGTGAGACGGCTAATGACGAAATTATCTGACTCGTCATCAGGCTTCGCGACAGGCGTTAAATACTCAGTGCTCGCTGGGTTAACCTGCCAAAAACGATCTTCGAACGCTTTCAAAGCTGTCCACTGCATGCTGAAGCGCAGTTGTTGCCACGCAGAAATAAAGTAATTCATCTCGAGGCGTGGCGCCCATTGATGCGACTCGAAACTCGTGTAAGCGCCTCTCCCCTTATGTACGAGTAGGGCTTCCCTGTCGGTATAATTCAAACGGAGGTCGGTAGAAAATCGATCGGTGGGTCGCCAAGTGACTCTTCCGCCCAAGGCAGAAGTTGCAGGGCCGAGCTCATCTTGACCTAATGCCAAATCGATACTGAACGACCATGGCTCAGCGGGATTCGTCTGATAACCTAGATTCAATCCATAACGACCCTGAACCTTAAAATCTCCCGTGCCACGACCGAGTCGATCGTCGATGCGTGCCGGGAAGTAACGCAGGCTGATGTCATAGGTGTTATTGTCGAGCGTGTTGTAGCCCCTGTTGATAAACGCCCCTAGCCTCACAGGATCGCCATCGGTATTCCACTGATTAGTGAAGAACACACTGGTCGTCCGCTGTCTCAGACCAGGAACATCAGACTCAGTGAGGAAAATACTATAGTCCGCGTTCACCTGATCATTACGCGTCAGGAAGCCTAGCTCGTTAATGTCCAACGTATCGTCTATATAAGTGGCTCGTAGAGAGTGTTGCAGTCCACGACGTGGTCGGAAGGAGATGTCTCCCAAGAAACCGTTGCCGGTGACTCCATCGACATCGCTTCGCATGAGCTGAGTATCGACGACGAAACGACTATCCGCAGAAAAATAATGCATGTCTACCGCATGCGCTGTCGCATCTATTGTCGGATGGGACAAATTAGTCCCCATCCACCCTATTGCGCGGCGACCACCACTGCTCGTGTTTTCGTAGAGCAGACGAGCAATGGAGAAATCCCGTCCCACTGCACTAACGCTGACTGGCGTGCCATCTTCTAAAGTACCACTAATTTGCGAATCGTCTTCCGAGGCGAGCAATGTTCCATAACGCCAATTACCTTTCTGTCCAGTTAGCTTCACGGCGCCGAGTAATTCCGAGGGTTGGCTACGATCCGTAGGAACGACATTGACACCAGTAGGAATATCATAAAGCGCGGCACTTCCTATGCGTCGTGTGTTCAGCAGTGAAATAGGCCCACCGGGCCCGCCGCGTCCCGAAGTCCTCGGTGAAGTGTTAAACACATCTTGCCCTTCGAGGAAGAAAGTACGACGCTCTGGGTAAAACACTTCGAACGCGGTGAGATTTACCACAACGTCGTCCGATTCAACGTTACCAAAATCTGGATTGAGACTTGCGGAAAGTAGTGAATTAGTCGTAGGTCGCCAAAATATTTCCGTACCTACTTTGTACGTCGACTCTCCACGAACATTGTCGTAGATGCCGGATGCAAAAGGATAATAAGTCAGTTGCCGGCGCGGCTCTATGTCCCGCAACTCGTATTTCTCGAATGCTGATAGGTATTCATTGACCGTGCCAGGCAGTGGAGGATTGGACCATGCCTCACCCTGAAGATGACCAACTTGTCGTTCCAGATAAAGGCCTATTTTTCGAACATCGTTAACTTGCGGTAACGGCATCATTGCCCAGGGAATAAAATACTCAACGCTCCAACCATTTTCTAAAGGCTGTGTCCGAGCCACCCATGAACCATCCCACTGCATGTTCATAGTGCGCTCAGGGAGAATAGTGGCATCGGTCACCGAATTGCCAAGATTGATACGGAGGAAGAAACCGTACAGACCGTCTCCCGACGCGTCGATACCCACCACGAAGCCGTCTCTTTCGAGACGCACATCTCGAGAGGTCATTCGCGCCATGAGTGTCTCTTTAGGTTGAAAATTCATTGCGCTGACATAAATGCCACGTTCAGTATAGAAAAATCGAACGTGAGTCTCATACGCGGGATCGGCGAGTGTGTCTGGATCGATGACCTTCATGCCATCGACGACTGGGAGGTTTTTCCAAACCTCTTCATCGATGAAGCCATCAAGGGTTATGTTCGCTTCGCCTTGCTCGATGCGAGTAAGCTGGGGCAATGCTGTGGCGATAGCCTCTTGGGCATAGCCTGACAGTGGCTGCATCAACATGGCTAAAATAAGCAAGGAAAGCGACTTCACCTTGCTAGCTTTACCATTTTGACTTCGCACCCTGAGAGCGGTCGAGCTTTGCAATGCTTGTCGACAACTACGGCTCAATTTTTCCATTCTTCCCTCGATGTTAAATTCTTTAATAGAGCCCTAGTGGGATTTCTATTTAATATTAATAGGACTCTTAATCCGGCGCTGATTCCAGCGTTTAAAGATCGGTCAAGAATACCGAAATCTGCGGTAATTAATCAGGACTAATTGAGGACAGGCACAAATCGTTGCATTAATCGCGACCGCCTAATATCACTGTAAAAACTAGGGTTTCTGTTCCTCTGAGGAGCTCTATCACCACCTCGTCTCCTATAGCTCTAGCACGAAGGAGGTCAGAATAACGCTGTAGATCGGTGACTGTTTCCCCCGCGAATGAGAGCAGGACGTCACCTTCTTGTAATCCCGCTTCTGCAGCTGCACTTGCGGGCGTCACGCCGCTGATACGCACACCTTCACCGGTATAAGCGAAATCTGGGAGAGTGCCGAGACTCGCGCGTCTCTGCCCACTACCTTGTGGCGCCACTGAGATTGGCGCATTGCCGAGCGTGACTCGCAGTGGCTCGCGTCTCTCACCGAGAAAAAGCATAGCCTCCTCAACCCAACTAGCCACCGCCGACAAACCCGTGTAATCGATCTTATCCGCCGTGTCGCTAACGCGATGATAATCACCATTCAATCCAGAGAAGAGATGGAGGGCAGGCACTCCCTCATTGAGGAAGCTGACATGATCACTGCTCGCGATTGCTTGAGTCGGCAGCTCCGATTCAACGCCTATTGTAAAGCCGATGCCCTGCGCCATGAATGGCCACTCATAAGCGCTATTACCGCCGAAGATCTGAAGCTTGCGCCCTTGCAATCTACCGACAGTATCGAGGTTCAACATGGCATAGGGCCGAACAGCGCCAACCCCACTCAATGGCGATCTCACAAAATAGCCCGAACCAAGTAGACCCTCTTCTTCGCCCGTAAACGCGACGACGAGTATTGGTCGCGCCGGTGTGAATGATCGCTTGAGCTTAGCGGCCACCTCGATCAACACGGCAATACCAGACGCATTGTCGTCGGCGCCCGGATACGCCCTGTTGTTATCATCTAAGCCGAGATGGTCATAGTGAGCGGCCAATATAATGGGCTGATCACTGAGTTCATCATCGCTACCTGGAATTAACCCGATGAGATTGCTCATCCGCTGCACCGAGCCATCTGTAAGTTTCTCTTCCCAAGTCTGTCGATAACTTCCGCCAACAGCCTGCAAGCCAATGAGTCTAAACTCTTCTTCAAGATAATTAATCGCGTGATCAATTCCCGTGACTGAGCTTGTGTTCGGTCGCACGCTACCCCTGCCCTGCATCGAAGGTGCAGTCAGCGCTTCGATGTGTCTCTGTAAATTCGCGGCCAAATATTTCGGCGGGAGTTCAGCCAATGCTGGCAATTCTAATAAGGGCGCTGCGGGGAAAGAGGCTGGCTCAGGCATCTCTGGATTCACCCAAACCAGAGGCGATGCACTGTTAGCCCACACGCCTTTTACATCATTTGTAGGCTCTTCACCCAAGAAGCTCAGATAAGAATATTTCCCGTAATGCGGAAGCTTCTCAATCATGCCGTTCACTGCCACAAGCTGATCGATGGCGATAAAGCCGAGTGCCAAATCGGGTGAGTCAGGATGACGCGCAACGAAGACCGAACTCCTATCCTCATATGCCACGGCATTGCCAGCTAGAGACAAGCCCGAAGCCTCTTCCAACACATCATCACCAGCGGCCAACAGCGCTGCATCGGCAAAACGGTTACCGCGACCCAGCACCCAGACACTTTGGTCGCTCGGCAAAGCCTCAATTTCGCTATCGAGTACAATTGTTGCATCGACCCCCTCTGCGAATGCCTGCGCGAGTTCACGCCATACTGAGTCGGACAGATTCTCTGTCAGCGAAGGAACAATAAATGTTAAAGAGGAAGCGCCGAAGAGCTCGCCGATAGTTGGTGGCGTCTCGGCACGATCAAGCGTACGAAACACATCGAAATAAGGATCGACAATGACAGCTTCAAGCTGCGAATAACCCTCTGCGATGAAGCCCTGTGCTCGTTCGCTCACATTTAGCTCGACGAGCTGCGGGGTTTCTTCGCCCGCATAGAAGAGCGCGACCGGAACCTTAACATCGAAGGGAGCCGCATCTTGGATCTGAGCGAACATCAACCTTGCCTTGTCGCCATTCTCTTCCGCAACGGATAATGCAAACTCAGGCGCGCCTCGACGCATCACCCATTGTTCGAAAAACGGATTGAGATCTCGTTGCGCTACTTCTGAAAAATGCGTGGCTATGTCATCGAAGGAGGCGCGAGTAAATTTAAATTCTCTATAGAACTCACGAAGCCCTTGCAGAAAAAGTTCATCACCCAGTTCAACCCGCAGCATGTGCCACAGCATCAGAGTCTTACCATAACCTACCGCCTGGGAAGCCGCCGAATTACGCGAGGTGAATTCTGCCAACGGAAAATCGATAGAATCATCTACGTAATTTTTGTAACGTGCGAGCATCTCTTTGCGGTATTCAGAACCGCGGCCTTCCACTTCTTGGAACAAATGGTCTGCCAAATACGCAGTTAGGCCCTCGCTCCAGTTGCCCGACTCGTAATCAGGATAGACACCGTTCCCCCACCAATTATGCAAAATTTCATGGGGATACGATGAATTAATAATGAAGGGGAATCGAATAATTTGTTCGCCCAATAAAGTGAACGAAGGCATGCCGTAGCCGGTTTCCCAGAAATTCTCGACGAGTGCGAATTTTTTGAAAGGATAGGCTCCAAGCAATGGCTCGTATAGAGCGAGGTAGCGTTCGGTGGCATCGAGATATTTGGCAGCGAGATTAGGATCGGCCGTGCGGAGCAGAGCCAAGACTTCGACCTCGTCATGGACGCGCTCGGTGTCGGGAAGCACCGATACATAGTTAGATCGGTACTCGATGAATTTGGCGGCGATGAGATACACCTCTTCCATAGGTTCATCGCTACGCCAATTGTTCGGCGCAAGACGGTCACCCTGACTCACGCTCGACCAACCTTCCGCGGATTCAGCGAACTCGACGATCATCTCAAACGTAACGAGTTCCTTCCCTGCCTCACCGCTGGCCGAATCTATAAATTGCGGAATCCACGCGCTACCCTTGTTGAGATAAACGCCCCGGGAATCGATGATTCCTGATGTCTCGGCGAAACTCTGCGAATATTCCGCACTAGTCTGTCTCGTAGGATCGAAGAGTGTTCCTGAATAATGCAATTCGAGTGATTGGTTGCGTCGGGGCAGGTCCGCGGTATAGCGTACGCTTCTCGCCGCTAAGCCACCCATCTCATTAATTCCCAGAGCCTGTCCCTGTGACGAAACTCCGACTCGCTGTAAATCACGCGGACGGTTCTCGATCGCAAGATTCTCATTCAGCACGAAACCGATGTTATCGCGACCATAACTCTCAGGCAGAGTTATGGTGTCACGCACTTCGATAAAATTATTAGCGGGATCTACACTAACTCGGAGTTGATGATGGACAGGCGACTGCTCCGTCGCCTCAATATCTTGTTGCGCGAGCGAGCTGCTACAAAGCGCGGCGAGAATTAAAGAGCAAAGTACACGCGTCATCGTTTCTCTATTGCGCTCCCGCTGCAGCTAATAACTCAAGCGCTGCCCGATGATTCCAGTCCGCAATGTGTAATTGCGAAGTTCCATCTGCTGTGCGAGTTGTACTCCAAGCGAGCTGAGTGCCGTCCGGTGAGAATACCGGAAGAATATCTGTGCCTTCCGTATTAGTAACGCGTACAGGCGCATTAGCACCCATTACATCAATCAGGAATAGTTCAAAATTTGCATGTCCTAACTGATTGCTGGAATAAATTAAGTAGGCACCACTCGGATGGAAATAGGGCGCCCATGCAACCATGGCATCGGCGGTGAGCTGACGCTGATTCGTTCCGTCGGCATCCATCACCCATATTTCCGCACTGTTGCCATCGGGATTGAATCGACGCCATGTGATCTTACTGCCATCGGGACTGAAAAAAGGTCCGCCGTCGTAACCTGGAGAATTAGTCAGCTGACGCACATTACTCCCATCGGCATCCATGATGTATAAGTCCATAAAATAGGAACTATCATCTTCGAACAGGGCCTGTTCAGCACGACTCAATTTGCGGGAATACGCTTCACGATTTGAGGCGAATAATATTTGAGAGCCATCAGCAGAATATGAGCCTTCAGCATCGTAGCCGTCCGCATTGCTGATATTCTTGGGTGCTGAACCATCCGCACCGGCGACATAAATTTCATAGTGTCGATCATAGTCCCAGCCATAGGCGCGCTCGATACCACTCTCGCGGATAGCAATTTCTTCGGCTTGTTTCGCCAAGGCATTGGGATCATTGAGTCAACTGACTTATAACCAGTTTGCACAGGTTGGTCTACCGATTTACGGTCGATTACACCTGGTGCGATCACTTCTACAGGAGAAGTCAATTTCGCTTCGATTGGACCTTTACCATCGATAGGCTCACCCAGCGTGTTTACTACGCGGCCTAGTAGTTCTGGACCAACTGGCACTTCAAGAATGGTAAATGATTTACCAAAATCTGCGCACACTTATGAGCAACTTCTCTGTGTTCTTTCTGTGTACCGTTACCACAACGTAACTCACAGTAATGAATCCAAGAACGAACATTACCTTTCATATACATACGAGACTGCATATTACCTTCAGGCAACACAGCACGGGCTTGCTCTTTAGCAATACCTTTGTCTAGTGCTTCTTTGTAGATACGGTCTGCATGATGCACAAGAAACTTTTGTTGTGCATCCCACCATGCCTTTAGTTGAACATCATCTGTTTCAATAGAGTTTTGACGGTTCTTTGTATC
>JALQUB010000053.1 GCA_023268635.1 Pseudomonadales bacterium | reverse complement strand
CATCGCCATGCTGCGCGAGGTCGGCCTTGAGCGCACTATCGATCAAGCTCGACAATTGCGCACCGTGTTCAATACTCGCATCATAGCGGAACTGTAATTTAGGCACTGACCGAAGTGCGAGGCGCTTCGCAAGCAAAGTCCGCAAATAGCCAGCCGCTTGATTGAGCGCCTTTATATTTTCTTCGATCTCTAGTTTGTCTAATTCGCCGGGATTGCTCAGCGAATTATTGGCGTCGTCGCTCGCCGAAGGCGTATTGAGCACGGTGACGTACACGCGAGCATGGGCGAGATCTCGGCTCACATCGACACCCGTCACCGAAACCATACCAACGCGAGGATCATTCACCTCGAGCTGAATCAGTGTCGCCAACTCCCGCTGAATTTGATCCGCGACGCGCTGGCCTCTTGGGGTCATATTTGCCATTGAGTTCTCTTCACACCTACCTCATCGCCCCGTTAAAGCGTACGTGCGATCTCGGTAGTTTGATAAACTTCGATCTTGTCACCGACCTTCACATCGGTGTAATTCTTCACACCGATACCACATTCCATGCCGTTGCGAACTTCATTCGCATCGTCCTTGAAGCGGCGGAGTGATTCGAGTTCACCTTCGTAGATCACCACATCATCGCGCAGCACACGAATAGGCTTGCTGCGATACACAGTGCCTTCGATGACCATGGAACCTGCAATCTGCCCGAATTTCGGCGATGTAAATATATCGCGGACTTCGGCGACGCCGAGAATTTCTTCTCGAATTTCTGGCGACAACATACCACCCATGATCGCCTTCACATCATCGATCACATTATAGATGACGTTGTAATAACGAAGCTGCAAGCCTTCATTATCGATAATTTCCTTCGCCGTCTTATCTGCTCGCACATTGAACCCGATAATCATCGCCTTCGATGTAGCGGCCAGGTGGACATCATTCTCTGAAATACCACCGACGCCGGAAGAGACAATCTTTACTTGCACTTCGTCGGTATTCATAGCGACGAGTGATGCCGTGAGCGCCTCGAGGGTGCCACGCACATCAGTCTTAAGAATGAGATTGAGTGTTCGCAGGTTTGGTTTACCAATGCCCGCGAACATATTGTCAATTAGCGACGCTTGCTGCATCGCCTGCACGGAATCTTTCAGTCGCGTACGACGGAACTCGGCAACTTCTTTCGCCTTCTTTTCGTCGCTAAGCACAACAAACTCGTCGCCAGCGTCCGGCACGCCGGTAAGGCCTAGAATCTCGACAGGAATCGAAGGTCCCGCGGATTTCGTATTCACACCATTTTCATCGACGAGCGCTCGGACGCGTCCGTATTCTTTCCCGACCAGTACAATATCACCCGTTCGGAGCGTGCCATTCTGAACGAGCACCGACGCTACAGCGCCGCGCCCCTTATCCAAACGGGACTCAACAACAACGCCCTGACCTGGCACATCTGTGTAGGCAGTGAGTTCCATCATTTCGGCTTGCAACAGGATCGCTTCGAGAAGCTTGTCGATGCCTTCACCGGTGTGGGCGGAAACAGGAATAAACTGTGTATCACCACCCCAGTCATCTGGAATGACTTCTAATGCGGCCAGTTCATTCTTAACACGGTCGGGATCAGCCCCTTCCTTGTCCATTTTATTGATTGCGACGACCATTGGCACTTGTGCTGCCTTCGCATGCTTCACCGCCTCTTCTGTCTGCGGCTTAACGCCATCATCACTTGCAACCACCAACACGATCACGTCTGTTGCTTTCGCACCGCGCGAACGCATCGCGCTGAATGCAGCATGTCCTGGGGTATCGAGGAAGCTCACCATGCCGTGGGCGGTATCTACATGATAC
>JALQUB010000032.1 GCA_023268635.1 Pseudomonadales bacterium | reverse complement strand
GACTCGCTTTTTTAAACACGGGCAAAGCTTTCGTGTAGCTTCTGAAGAAGCTGTAGAAGTTTATAATTTGTTGCCCCCAAAAGCCAAGAATTAACAGCATCGCGAAAATCACTCGTACGCGCCTAGCCAAGGGCAGCAACAGAAGCAGGCTCATCAGCCCCAAACCTAAATAAGTCGCGATCCCAAGTGATTGCGAGGGAGTCCAGAGCCAGGCATCGTTAGACGCTATGCGTATGCCACTCAGCAAGAATCCACACAGGACATCGGCGGTCTTAAGAAAGGGAGCGCTGAGTTCTATAGGCAGACTGACCGTGAGAATCGCCAGCAACGCACTCGGCAAAGCAAACAGAGTCAAAAAAGGAATGGCGATCATATTAATAATGGGTGCTAAGATAGCCAAACCCGCTCCAAAAATGAGCAGCGGAGCACTCAGCACCAACAGAACAACCCATTGCGGCCATACGATACGAGACATGAAGGAAGGAATATTCTCTGCTTGTTGCGCGCCATTCCTTCCAAAAAAGAGCAAAGCTGCCACTGCCATGAAGCTCAACCAGAAGCCACTTCCTGTCGCCGCGGAAGGATTACCCATTAGTACCAAGGTAAGCGCTATCAACAACCCGCTCAACGAACCCATTCTACGATTGCAGAGTTGAGCGAGAACAATCACGCTCAGCATTATCATTGCGCGCCTAGCCGGTAAGCCCCAGCCAGCCAAAAGTGAGAACGCACCCGCGCCGAATAAAGCGAATAACAAGACAAAAGACTGCCTGGAGATCCTCCCGCCCCAGCAAGGACGAAGGAACACTATAAAACACCACAAAAGCCGGGCAGGCAAAATGAGCGCTAGGGCTATCAACGAAATGTGGAGACCAGAAACAACTAGCAAATGCGTTGTGCCGGAAGCCCTTACCGCCTCCCATGTCTCTCCGTTTATCTCACTCCCGTCACCAAGCCCTAATGCCAAGATTAACGAGCGATGCTCCAATTCCATCGGAAAACGTCGAATTCTTTCGCGCAATAAAAAACGTAAAGCCTCAACCGATGTGAATATTTGACTAGGAATGCTACTTCGCCGATTAGCTGTCGACAGGGCCACATTTAGATCACTCCGTACATACCCCTTGGCAAGTATCCCGTTGCGGAAAAGAAAGGCCTCGTAATCGAAAACGCCGGGATTAGCGTAACCATGCGGCCTATTTAATTTCACAACCAAAGAGAGCTCTGTGCCAGGCAACAATTCAGCGGGGGTGTCCGTATCTGTTTCGAATTCTGGATAAAAACTTAAAAGAATCTTTCCTTGGAAATTCATTCCCTGAGATTCGTCGAACGCCCCATCGCTTATGGGCTGAGTTCGATAGACCTGAAACTGAAATTGATGTGCCGAGCCCGTATATTTAGCGAGACTTATTACTCTACCTTCAACTCTTAGATCACGACCTTGAAGTTCAAATGGAAGCACTCTTTCCAACTGCTTGAGTGAGTGGTGCGCATGCCAGAACACCCCCAAGCTGGAAGCAAGAATTGCTACGAAAGCTGTTTTAAGTGTCTTCGTCCTAAATTTCGGCGACAGACCTAGTAAACATAGGAACAACCCAACGACACCAGCAAGAGCACTGATTTGCCGCAGCAATTCTAATGAAGAAATTCGAGTAACTAATAGTAGACCGACACAAAAAGACGTCAAACAAAGGCGCATGAGTCACCACTCTGTGACTCTTAAGCATAGGTAGGAAAATAAAGAGGCGCGAACTATGGGACTAATCAATCACCACGAAGTGCACTCGCAGGACGAAGACCTGCTGCCTGTCTCGCCGGATAGATGGAAGCCAAGAGCGCTAGTGCCAATACTCCCAGAGCAACCCGCACGAGATCGCTGATTAAAATTTGAGAAGGCAAAAAATCTATAGGATATATTTCTGGATTAAGCAAAGAAACACCGCTCACTCGCTCGAATAAGGCAGCAATATCACCCACCCAATAGGCAGCTACGACTCCTATGATCGACCCTATGCAAATACCGACCAAGGCGATAGCGAGCCCCTGCCAGAAGAAGATAGACGACACAGTACGTCGGTCCGCACCCAGCGTCATTAGAATCGCAATATCATTACGCTTATCTCGGACAATCATGACCAAGCTCACGACCAAATTAAATGCGGCGATCGCAATGAGCAACCACAACATAAGACCAACGATCCCTCGAGAGAACTCTATATTGCGATAAATTGCACCAAGGCTCACCGTCCAACTCTCAAGATAGAGACCGGCATCGAGATCTTTCAACAGCGTCTGCGCAACATTGTCGGCATTTAACACATCGTGAGTTTCTATGCGTAGCGCACTCTGCGGCTCTCTGACTCGCAATAACGCGCGCGCATCCGCCAGCGATATAGTTGCCAGTTTAGCGTCCAACTCTTCACTACCGACTCGAGTGATTGCCGCCACTCGAAATCTCCTAAAAGTGGGCAACGTCGCCAGCGGATTAGGTGAGAGCTTGGGTGAATACAGATTAACTTCATCCCCAACTCCCACTCCTAGGTTTCTTGCCAGCGTCGCTCCGAGCACAAGCTGCCATCTAGAGTCTTCTAATGTGGGCAGCGAACCGGAGATGAGCGAATTCTCAAGGCGCCTAAACGGCGCGCTATCGGTATCTACGCCGTTAATTAATATTGCACGGCTCGCAGTCGCTGTCGCAGCGACTCCTACACTACTTATCACAGGACTAGTCGCGATCACTGAGTTATTCTTACGCACCACCTCATCAAGCGCTTGCCACTCCTCTGCAGAAAGTGGCTTATCGGCCGTCAATGTCAAATGCGGAATAAGGCCTAGCACATTGACCCGGACTTCCCTCTCGAAACCATTCATCACAGACATCACTAGAATGAGCAATGCGACACCAAGGCTCAATCCAGCTATCGATAGGAAAGACATGAATGACACGAGACTGGTGGAAAAGCCTGAACGCACATAACGCATCGCGATATTACGTGCCAGCGACACAGAACGTCGCTCAGCGCCGAGGATGCGAACATCACTGCTCATACAACATCCCGTCGCGCAGCAGCAATTTCCGATCCATCGATGAGGCAAGCGCCTCATCATGAGTGACTACGACGAAGCTAGTCGAAAGAGTCGAACTCAGCTCACTCATCAAGTTATGTATCTCTAGCGCCGTGTGCCTATCTAGATTTCCGGTAGGCTCATCCATCAAAACACAACCAGGATCATTAACCAGCGCACGCGCGATCGCGACACGCTGACGCTCACCGCCTGAAAGAGCGGCGGGTTTGTGACTTAATCGCTCACCTAAACCCACTCTCTGAAGCAATGAAGAAGCCTTTGCTATCGCCTCTTTCTTATCCCAACCGGCAATGTAAAGTGGCATACAGACATTTTCGAGAGCAGAGAACTCAGCAAGTAAATGATGAAACTGATACACAAAACCAAGAAATCGATTACGCAAAAAGCCACGCTGTCGTTCGGAAACTCCAGAGAGCGCATGGCCTGCAATTATCACTTCACCACTTGTTGGGGCATCTAAGCCACCCAATAAGTTCAGTAGTGTTGTTTTACCCGAACCAGAGGCACCAACGATGGCTATCCGATCGCCTCGGGAAGCTTCAAAATTTAAATGCGAAAGAACGCTGATCTCGCGCGGCCCTTGCCGATAAACCTTGCCGAGATCTCGCGCAATCAGCACGAACTCTTTGTCATCGATGGTCGAGTCAGTCTGCGTACTACTCATAACGCAGCACCTCCGCTGGTTCAATTTTGCTAGCTTTATAGGCGGGATACAAAGTAGCCAAGAGACTAATCAGCAATGCCACCGTACAAACAATTGCCACTTCTGGCCAAAACAGCTGGGTTTGTAGATGCGAGAGGAAAACAATATTATCGGTCCCACTCAACCAACCGACAAAAGATTCAATAATTAAGCTGATTCGCGTCAAATTAAGCGCGATCAAAGAGCCCAATAGTGCCCCGAGGAATGTGCCTACCACCCCACTCACTCCGCCCTGCACTATAAATAGGCGCAAAATTCTTCCTCGCGATGCCCCCATCGTACGCAATATAGCGATGTCAGGTCCCTTCTCTGCGACGGCCATCACCAAGGTTGAAACGATATTCACCGCACCAACGGCGACAATTGTCATCAGCATGAGTCCAGTAAGAAACTTTTCCATCGCGAGCGCACTGAATAGACTGGCTTGCGCTTCTCTCCAAGTTTCAACTTCCATCGAAGATTGCCCGAGGTCGCGATTGATGTTTGCGATAGACGTCGCCACTGCGTCAGCAGCAAATACATCTTCGAGACTGAGGCGTAACGCAGTGTTTTCTGCTTCGGGCGCCAAATCTACTGCCAACTCACGATTCACCAGAATAATGTCTCCGCCTCCATAAGCACCAAAGTCCGCATACCCAATCACCTGCAGTGCTTGAGGAGCTGATTTACTCCTACGCAAGAGACGATCGAGCGCAGCAACCGTCATCTCATCACCACTTCGTGAGCTTAACCTTGCTGCGAGTCTAGAATCGAGCACCACACCATTCGGGTAATCGCGTAGCGCTAACAACATTTCCCGCGCCCGAGGGCTCGCATTTCCTGCCACCGATAGCTCTAATTCGGGCTCAACTCCCCTCATCTGCACGAACTGAGTCTCTCCAGCCACCGTTATGATCGCTTCGAGGGTGGTGAATGGCGCTATGCCAACAACGCCTTGTATCTGTCCGTAGGGCTTTATAAACGAACGCCAGTCGTTCGACATGGTCGGCCCCATCACGGTGACGTGGGCAACAGATTTAAGCGCCTCACCACGCAGAAATGAAATTGAGCCATTCATCACGGCGAGCGCGACTATAAGAATGGCTACACCCAACATAACGCCAAGCATGGAGATCGATGAGACGAATGAGAGGAGACCAGTCCGTTTCCGCGCTCGGCTAAACCTCAAACCGACGTAAAGGGAAAAGGGAAATTGCATGCGAGTCTCTACTTAGCCTTGTTAGGCGAATTGGAAATGACTACTCGATGCGCTGCAGAACTCGCTGCACCGTTTTAAAACTAATCGGTGTCATAGGCGTTGATACCGCTGCCGCTATAGCGCGGAGCGATTTTCCTTGACGCTTCAGCTCAAGAATCTTGCTAAGCGCGCGCTGTTCACTCGGATTCTCGACCAGCCTACCATTTTCGTGGACAGTATAACCAAACGGCCTGCTGCCACCCAAATAACGCCCTTTGGTTCGTTGCTTTTGTTTGACGCCACGAATTCGCTCTTTGGCACGACGAGCCTCAAGCGAGGCAAACACCGCCGCAGCCTTCTCGAAACTCAAAGACATCTCACTATTTAAAACATCGAAGCCGAGGTCGACGACATGCAGACCAACCTCAAGTGCTCGCAGCGTAGTCACTAGCTGTAGAAGCTCGACACTCGAGCTGCAAAGCCGCTCCAAGTTTGCGCACACTACCGCATCACCCGCTTGTAAAGCCTGCAGCAAAACATGTCCTTTCGGCCGTTCTTGCAGGGGCGTTTGCCAACTACAGGCTCGATCATTGAGGTTAGCTGTCAGGAACCAGCCTTGACTGAGACAATAGGTCTGAATTGCTAGCTGTTCGGACTCAAGTTGGGCTTCTAAAGCCTCGCTAGAGGATGATTCTAGATCCGTAGTACGGGAATAGGCATAAATTGTCATATTGCATCTTGCTGATTATTATAGCTTTTATTATTTTCCGACCGCTTGCACGGCGACACAGGCGCATTCTAAGCACAGGGTTATCGGCTTAGCAAGTCTGCACCTATTTAATTCCTTAGCTGTTAATCCCACCTCAAGATACCCGAACCAATGGCGTAAGTGATTGAGTATGCGCAATTTTACTGCTATATTCGATCAACTGTTATTCACCTCCACACTCTTGCTACACCAAAGAAGAGAGGAGAGGCTAGGATTGCGATGAAAGCGCAGCCGACGCTAAATTGAGTAAAAGTGATACGCGTGATCCCCCGAAGAAGCGGGCCGCAACAGAATTTTAATGAGTAAAAAAAGAAGTGGCATCGGCATGGATCGATTGCCAGACAAGGAAATAAAGTAAAACAAAGCGAAGGTGGACGTAAGGATCATAAGACTAACGCGCGCAAACTAAATGCACGCGTTCTGCATATCCTGATTTAGCCACCGTAATAAATACCCAGGTATTGATTGGGCGCCCTATGCCCCAACTGCCGGAAATCAGAGAGTTCCAGGAACCCAGATTCATAGCACGAAGAGAACCGCCTTCAACATCCGCCATTTGGCGAAGCGAGAATGGCACCTTCATCCCAGTGCAAACCAGTACACGAAAAGAATAGCTTCATTATTTTGAGTAACGAGATCACTGAAACAATGACCAAACTCCGCGCAATACGCAGATTTGACAAGGCCTTGCACGATGATAGGCCGTCCTTGTTTAGTTTCTAATTAAATTCACTTCAATTAGATTATTTTCGATAGACGCTCGATACCCTGACTGCAGAAGCAGCAACGTGAATGGCGACATGGCTACAAAGGCCTGCCCTCGCGATGTGAAATACTCGAATCGCTCGTACTGGCTGTAGCCACATGGCTACTGGCGAATCCCCTCCTGGTTTACTCCCTGATACTTTAAGGAAAGTAAACTAATGAAAAGAATGCTCATCAATGCAACACAGGAAGAAGAACTCCGCGTTGCTCTCGTCGATGGCCAACGTCTCTATGACTTAGACATCGAAAACCGCACACGAATCCAGAAGAAAGCCAATATCTACAAAGGTAAAGTTACCCGAGTAGAGCCGAGCCTCGAAGCAGCCTTTGTCGATTTCGGCGCAGAGCGCCACGGCTTCCTCCCACTGAAAGAAATCTCCAGCGAATACTACGCGAAAGACGTGGGCAACAATGGCGAGCGCCCTAACCTGAAGGAACTCATCCCCGAAGGCACTCAGGTCATCGTTCAAGTAGAAAAAGAAGAGCGCGGCAACAAAGGGGCCGCCCTCACGACCTATATCAGCCTTGCTGGACGCTACCTCGTCCTCATGCCAAACAATCCGAAAGCGGGAGGAATTTCTCGCCGTATTGAGGGTGAGGAACGCAACGAACTACGTGAAGCGCTCCGTGGCTTAGAAATCCCAGATGGCATGGGCATGATCGTCCGCACCGCGGGCATCGGCAAAGGTCAGGATGAGCTCCAGTGGGACCTCGACTACCTTCTTGCACTCTGGCAGGCCATTAAAGACGCCTCTGAAGCCAAACGCGCCCCTTTCCTGATTTATCAGGAAAGCAATGTAATCATCCGAATGATACGTGACTATTTGCGCAAGGAAATCGGCGAGGTCTTATTCGACACACAAGAAGCCTTTGATGAAGCCATCACATTCGTCAAGCAAGTCATGCCGCAATATGAGAGCCGCATAAAGCTCTATTCGGACGCGCTTCCCTTGTTTAATCGTTATCAAATCGAAAGCCAAATAGAGAGCGCTTTCGAACGGGAAGTGAAGCTCCCATCCGGTGGATCAGTAGTGATCGACCCGACTGAGGCTCTGATCTCTATCGATATCAACTCTGCTCGCGCAACCCGAGGCGCTGATATTGAAGAGACCGCATTGAATACCAATCTTGAAGCTGCTGATGAGATTGCCCGTCAATTACGACTCAGAGACATGGGCGGCTTGGTTGTTATCGATTTCATCGATATGAATTCAAACCGCAATCAGCGCGAAGTTGAAAATCGTATGCGAGACGCACTCGAGCCTGATCGAGCACGCGTGCAGGTCGGACGCATTTCACGCTTCGGGCTATTGGAAATGTCTAGGCAACGGCTACGCCCATCTCTGGGTGAGACGAGCGCAATCACCTGTCCACGCTGTAGCGGGCAAGGGACTATCAGAGATGTCGAGTCACTCTCGCTTTCAATTCTTCGCATCATCCAAGAAGAAGCCAATAAGCAGAAATGCAGCGAAGTACGTATCGATGTTCCACTTGTAGTCTCTTCTTACCTTCTCAATGAGAAGCGCGGCGCGCTCGCGGAGATTGAAAATCAGAGCGGCACTAAGGTCTTGATCGCAGCTAAGCCAGATCTTGAAACGCCTCACTACAAAATCATCGGAATCAATCAAGCCGGTGAAGAATATGAAGTAGACATCACAGCAACGCCTGAACCGATCAACAGTGCCAAGACTTCTACGCCTGTTGCCGCTGTGCAGCGTCCCTCAGTAGAGGGCGTACCTATGCCAGCGGCTCCGGAGTCTTCCGGCAGAAAAGTGAAGAAATCTGACGATAAAAACCCGGGATTCTTCGCGAGTATTTTTGCAGCTATAGCCAGTCTATTTGGCGGAAGTAGCGAAAAGGACAATAACAAGTCCAAGCGCAATAGCCGTGGAGGACGCAACCGTTCATCTTCGCGCAGCGGTCAGCGCGGACAATCACGCAATCGCAACGATCGAAACACAAAATCTGACAGAAACGGTGACAAGGATCGTTCTTCTAAAAATCGCTCAGAGGCTGATGATTCTTCCAAGGCTGAACGGGGCGAACGCCGGTCTCGCGGCGGCCGCCGTGGTGGTCGAAATCGTGGCGGTGATGATGCGACCAGAAACAAGGATCGCAGTGTTGATGGCAACAATGACTCAACCGTTGAAAATGGTTCAGAGCGCAGTAGCGATGAAGGCAGAAACAAAAGGCGTTCACGCTCACGCAGTAACGATAAGCGCGATAGACAACAAGATAGGCAGAGTGAAGGGCAAGCTGAGAACCAGCAAAGTGACGACCAGCAAGATGATCAAAAATCGAGCTCAGAGTTCTCGCGGCGTCCTGCTAACCAACGTCCTAAGAACACAACACCCCGTACCCGCGGCCCTCGCCCTGATCTAGAAACGGAATCAAAGCAATCCACGAATAGCGAGGCTGAAGTTATTGAGCGCGATCCAGCAGCGAGTGCTGCCGAGTTATTCGCTCACTCGACCCAATTGTCAGACGGGGAGGAATCGTCAGCAGAAGTTGCAGTTACGGGCGAGCTAAACGAAACCTCAGCGGCTGAAGGTGAGAGCAATGCGGATGCCACATCAACAGCTACGAGTGAGACTACGACCGAAGAAAGCAATGAGTCACGTAGATCTCGTGAGCGTCGCCCTCGCCGCCCGAATAAGCGCGCCAAGGCAGCAGAGAACGCGAACAAAGCTGACTCCCAAGAAGCAACAACCGAGAGCAGCAGCGTCGCTGCAGACGATGCTGAGAACGCGAGACTCTCGGATGAAGCCAGTGAACGGACTATCGAGGAAGCAGTTGGCACAGCCGGCGTCGCTGATGAGTCATCGGAGCTCGTGCCTGCAGAAGCTGAAGCCCCTGTCATTGCGGCTTCTCAGACAGAACCTTCAGAAGAGACTGTTAGCAATGAATCTGACAACGCATCGGCAGCCAAGCCGATTTCGGAAGAAGAGCAAACTCCATCAGTAGAAACGACGCAGCAAGAAAGACCCGCACGTCGTCGTGCGCCTAACGACCCTCGCCACAAGCGAAATAATTAGTCGTTGGGCTAGGCATAAAAAAACCGGTGAAATCACCGGTTTTTTATGCCTAACGGAAACTGTTGCTGAGCTTAAAGGGCAGCTTCGAGTTCCGGCAATGCTTTGAACAAATCTGCCACCAGTCCGTAGTCGGCAACCTGGAAGATTGGGGCCTCTTCATCCTTGTTGATCGCAACTATAACCTTGCTGTCCTTCATACCGGCAAGATGCTGGATCGCGCCAGAAATACCGACCGCGATATAGAGATCTGGGGCTACGATTTTACCCGTCTGTCCTACCTGATAATCATTCGGCACAAAACCAGCATCTACCGCCGCACGCGAAGCACCAATCGCCGCACCCAGCTTATCTGCCACCTTCTCCAAAAGGACGAAGTTTTCGCCGCTCTGCATGCCACGGCCACCCGAAATGATGATAGAGGCTGCGGTGAGGCTCGGACGCTCAGAAACTGCTAATTGCTCTGATACGAAGGAGGCGATGTCTTGTTCAATAACTGTATCGATCGACTCGACACTCGCAGAACCGCCCTCTGCCGCCGCTTCAGCGTAGGCTGTTGAACGAACCGTGACGACTTTGATCGCATCCGCACTTTGTACGGTCGCTAACGCATTGCCCGCGTAAATCGGACGGACGAAGGTATCTGCCGACTTAACAGCGACAATATCTGAGATCTGTGCAACGTCTAATAATGCCGCCACGCGGGGCATTAAGTTTTTACCTGTAGTTGTGGCTGGCGCTAGGACATGACTGTATGTAGCAGCAACCTGCGCAACAAGTGGTGCGACATTTTCTGGCAGCTGATGGCTGTACGCCGCCGCATTAGCGACGAGCACCTTGCTCACACCAGCGATTGCCGACGCAGCTTCCGCAGCAGGCGCACAATCTGAGCCGACAACTAATACACTGATATCCGAATCGATTTCTAGAGCCGCAGTGATGGTATTTCGTGTAGCCGGCTTAATGCTGGCGTTATCGTGTTCCGCAATGACGAGAATAGACATGAATAGCTCCTAGATAACTTTAGCTTCGGTCTTGAGCTTAGCGACTAACTCTTCGACTGACTCAACTTTAATACCCGCAGATCGCTCCGCTGGGGCTTCAACGCTCAGAGTCTTAAGATTTGAGCTTACATCGACGCCGAGATCCGCAGGCGTCGTAGTATCGATTGGCTTCTTCTTAGCTTTCATAATATTCGGCAGTGAAGCATAACGAGGTTCGTTGAGACGGAGATCCGTTGTTACGACGGCAGGCATGTTTAGCAATACAGTTTGCTCACCTCCGTCGATTTCACGTGTCACTTGAATTTTGCCGTCTTTGATTTCTGCATCACACGCAAACGTGCCCTGCGGCCAATCACAAAGTGCCGCTAGCATCTGACCAGTCTGATTATTATCAGTATCGATAGATTGCTTGCCTAGGATGACAAGATCGATGCCTTCTTTCTCGATCACTGCTTTGAGTAGCTTAGCTACCGCTAACGGTTCGAGTGCTTCATCATTTTCAATTAAAATGCCTCGGTCCGCACCGAGGGCTAATGCTGTACGAAGCTGCTCTTGGCACTGACTGACACCGATAGACACGGCAATGACTTCATCGACCGATCCGGCTTCCTTCATGCGAATAGCCTCTTCAACAGCGATTTCGCAGAAAGGGTTAATCGCCATTTTGGCATTGGCTAAGTCTACGCCTGTACCGTCAGACTTCACTCGGACTTTTACATAAGCGTCAACGACGCGCTTTATAGCTACAAGAACCTTCATGGATTCTCCCATTAAGAAGAAGCGCTTAGCGCATGCTTCGATCTAGTTTGAAATGGTATACATACGGATTGTACCCGCGCCGCTCTGCGGGTCTTGGATTAGCATCCATGCTACCCCAAAAAAGGCCGCTAATGATGCCGTTTTTGCTGCTTGAGGTCAAACAGACACAGGTTTCTTGACAGTGTCTTGTCTAAAGAAATAGAAAATCACGTCGCTCTTATTCGAAACGAAAGAACTGCCCCGCACTCCAAACGCCTAGACATTCCCCGTCGGGGGTTAGCTCACTTACAGCAATATTGGCTAACTCATAATAGACGGACCGCGCGATTAACGCCTTAAGCCCTGACCGCACCATGAGAACCGGATGGGGCTCGCTCCCTTCTGCTGCACCGAGCTCAAGATCTAATGGATGTTCGGCATCGACCAACACCTCTTCGCCCAAACTAGTCTTTAGGTATAGCGCCTGCTTTTCTTTATCGCCCAGGGACTCTACACGCAATTGGTTCGCGAAAAATGGGCAATCCTCAACCTTAATTCGGACCTTTTCAGCGGGTGTTACTAGAAAATAGTCACCATCCTGATAAAGCAAGAGTGAAGCAAAGAGCTCGGCCATACCGGCACGCCGAATTGCTCTACCCTCATGCCACCAGCTTCCATCTCGATGGATTTCGATATCGATATCACCGCAGAAAGGAGGATCCCAGAGATGCACTGGCGCCGGTCCGCGCCATCGCTTTTCGGATGCGACTGAGGCTAGATCACTGAGCGAGCTAGATTTATGAGACATGTAACTGAGAGCCTTCATAACGTTCACAGGAAGTCTGTGATAGGAAATCGTGGTTTCTTTTCTTCAATGAGTATAGCGGTGATACACTTCCCTAGGAACCGAATCAACGCAGGCATTGAGCAGAATTGACTATCACACCCAGCCCCACCCTCGATGACAGTGAATTTGATTCACTGCTGCTCGCGGGAACACCAATCATCGATGTTCGCGCACCTCAAGAATTTCTGGAAGCTCATGTGCCGGGCTCGACCAATCTGCCCATTCTCCAAGACGAAGAGCGCAAACTCGTAGGCACTTGTTACAAGCAACGGGGACAAGATGCTGCAATTCAGCTCGGGCATGAATTAGTGGGCGGCGACACTAGATCGATGCGCGTTGCAGCATGGAAAACTTTCGTAGAACAACACCCTACGGCGGTGATCGCCTGCTTTCGCGGCGGGCTTCGATCAAAAATAGCGCAATCCTGGCTAACGGAAATAGGAATACCGATAAGAAGAGTAGCCGGTGGTTATAAAGCGCTTCGAACTCACTTGTTAAAAACCACTACGCGTGTTGCCGAAGTGAAATCCATAGTCATCCTCTCCGGCAAAACGGGCACGGGAAAAACACACTTAATCAATCAGCTCTCGAACTCTGTTGATCTGGAAGGATTAGCTAATCATAGGGGATCAGCATTCGGCCGAAGAGTTTCAGCACAGCCCACTCAAGTCGTGTTCGAAAATAAGTTAGCGATAGAATTATTAAAACAAGCGAAAACCGGCAACCCCTTCTTGTTTTTAGAAGATGAAAGCCGCGCGATTGGTTCGATCGCACTACCCTTGGAATTTCACCGGCAGATGAGCAATGCCAAAATCGCCAGTGTGCATGAAAACTTAGATTTTAGGATCGAAACGATTCTTAACGACTATATAGTCAGCAATTACGAAGATTATATGAAACTGTCAGGCGAGCAAGCTTTAGCATTATTCAGCGAATCTTTGATTGCCAGCCTTGATCGCATTAAAAAACGGCTCGGCGGAGAGCGCCATTCAGACCTACGCAAGATAATGCAGAGCGCATTAAATAAAGACAACGATTTAGATCTCCATCGCGAGTGGATAAAACGATTGCTGGTCGACTACTATGATCCAATGTATGAATACCAGATGAGTAAAAAATCTGAACGCGTCACGTTCCGAGGATCGAGAGAGGAATTCCTCGACTGGGCTGCAATGTTCGACCAACCCCCTCCTCTTGCGCAAAGGCTCTAACATGGCTATCAGCAGATTCAATCTAGGGGACTCATTGCGGCAAGATTTGGACGACGGGTTTACCTTGCTCACCCCTAGTTATCGACTGTCGGCTTCAGTGCTGGAAGCCTACGGAAGCACCAGCAACACCCATAGCTGGCGAGAGCCTGCAGTCTTAGCGGTTGACGTGTGGATAAACGAGATCTGGGAAGCGCTCGCCACACGGGGCTTGCAACCTTTCGTGGATCTAGAAATTCTCAACAGCCAACTCGAGCAAGAGCTCTGGTTAGAAGCCATCGAATCGACCCGTGATGCACACCCATTAATAGACGCCTCAGCCATGGCTCAAGTTGCATCAAGAGCCTTTCAAGATTTGCGGCGCTGGTCACCAGAGGACACCGATCACAATCTGGAAAACTTTAGCACGCTGGATGATGTACAGATTTTTAGGACTTGGCAGTCTCATTTCCAAAGACGCTGCGCTGAACTAGGCCGACTTAGTTTAGTAGAAGCCACACGTTGCTTGGCCGACTCGATCACGCCTGCAATCGCCAAATTTATCGGGCCAATAGCACTACTCAATTTCTATCAAACTCCTCCTAATTACGCTCAGCTATTCGAAGCAATCGAGAATGACTCGCCACTAAGCAGACATTACACACTAGACGCAAACTTGTTCCAGCTAGCTATTCCCGACATTTTGCAGAGAAGGAATGTTACATTCAGCCGCAGAGAGTTCAACGAAGAAAGGAACGAAATTGAGGCGGCGGTTGCTTGGGCGCTCACCCTGCAATCTCAAGATCCAAACGCACACATAGGCATCATCTCTCCAACACCGATGACGCTAAGGCCACTAATCGAAAAAGTGTTGCATCAATTCAGCGATCAGCACAGCACGCTAGGCATCACTAACAAACCTCACCTCATCAATACAAGCGACAGCGGCCACTCCCTCAATGACACCGCTTATGCAAGAGACGCCCTCATCGCCCTGTCACTCAATTATGACGAGCAATCACTTAGTGATTTTTGCCGACTACTGCGCTCTCCATTCCTTTTAAATTTGGCAGAAGAGCAAGAATCTAGGATTCGCTGTGAGAGAGAGCTACGCGATCGCCTTAAATCTAGAACCAGTCGATATGCCATCACCAAGGTCGTCGGAGCGAAAGACAAGCCTTATGCCTGCCCTATCCTTCATCATGCGATGCTAGAGGCCAGGACCCTGCAGAGGCAGACCAAAAATTCACAAAGCCCCCGTAAATGGGGCGCTCTGTTCCGTTCCCAGCTATCGCTGCTTGGCTTCGCTTCTCACTCTGAAAAATACATGACTCCCACAATCAAAGCTTGGGAATCCTGCATGGTCGCATTCGAAACAAGCAGTGAGTATTTAGGAGACATCACTCTGACATCTGCGTTAAGCATCTTACGCAGAAAAGTAACCGAACACCGCTCACCAAACATCTATCGCCAGCAATGCGCTCTATCACTTTATTCGCCATCAGAAGCTGCTGGATTGAATTTTACACACCTCTGGCTAATCGGCTTCGACGATCAAAGTTGGCCACCAGCGCCCCACCCCAATCCTCTCATACCACAAGCACTGCAACGAGAATTAGGGATCCCTGGCAGCCACGCAAGTGCACAATATGATGCCGCTAAGCAAGATTTACTCGTCGTTTGTGCGAGTGTCGAGAAGACAATAATGGCGAGTCACCACTCTCGAGGAGACGAAACCGAATATCGCGCCAGCAAGCTGATCTCTCTATTCCCAATCAAGGCTGCCGATGCCAGAGAAGGGCTTGATGAGAAATCAAATAAACACGCAGGTATAGATACATACACGGATGAGTTTGAATCGATCTTCGATAATATCTACACACCTCTTATGGCAACGGAATCTATCTCAGGTGGTCAAGGTGTAATTACCCATCAATCGCAGTGTCCATTTCAAGCCTTCGCAAAATACAGATTACATGCAAACCCTCTCGAACCGTTCGAGACCGGTTTAAACTTTCGTGAACGCGGCAGTTTAATGCACTGGGCGCTCGAAGCCCTGTACAGAAACATAGATAGTCATGACGAACTTCAGGCTCTAGCGGATGGCGGGCACTCACAACTCATGGAGAGGATAGAGGCCGCAGTGGAATTTGCCATCGCCGAACTAAGCAAAAAACAACCTGAGTTGATGAATGGCTTATTCGAGCAAATAGAAAAAGAGCGGCTCAAGCATTTACTCAGACTTTTCATTAATCGGGATTTGCAACGCGAACGATTTGTGACAAGCAAGCCGGAGCGCCCTTTCGAACTCAAAATCCGCAATCTAAAACTCAATCTCCGCGTAGATCGAATCGACACACTGAGTGATGGATCGGTTGCCTTAATCGATTACAAGACTGGCAGCAAAATTTCAGCGATCAGCGCACTCCAACAAGAGCGCCCCAGCGAAATGCAGCTACCGGTTTACTACGCCGCCGTCACACGCGACACCGAATTAGAGCCATCGGCACTAGCTATAGCACAGATCCACGTTGAAAATACTCAGTATCATGCCTTGACACGCAACTCCAACTTCGACAAATCAATCGAGCCTATTACTGGGGCAAACCTAAAAGCTGACAAGCAAGGTGCACAGCGTTGCGCAGAAGCAGATACGGCCTCTTGGAATGAGATGACCGAAAGATGGTCAAAGCTGGTAGACGCATTCGCCGAAGAGTTCAATGATGGAGAATGTCGAGTCGATCCGACTCCATCGGCCACTGTTTGTACTCACTGCAAACTACACAGCATTTGTCGCATAAAAGAATTAAAACTAGACACTGACGACGAGTCTAACCTGGAGGAACTGGCATGAGCCTCTCCGACTCCAAGCAAAGACTTCAAGCGCTAGACCCGACGCAGAGTTTTATCGTCCAGGCACCTGCCGGTTCGGGCAAAACCGAGTTACTCACTTTGCGATATATGAAGCTTCTCAGCAAAGTCAGAGAGCCAGAAGAAGTGCTCGCAATCACTTTCACCCGTAAGGCCGCCTCAGAAATGCGCGATAGGATTGTAAAATCCTTGCAGCAAGCCCTGCAATTCCGGGAGCAATACAGCTTAGCCGAGCTCCTCAAAACCGACGATTCGAATCCGATAGAGGACGAGCTCAAGCGACAAAACTTTGCCATCGCCAATGAGGTGATTGAAGCTGATTTACGGGAGAATTGGAATCTTGAGCAACATCCAAGCCGCTTACGCATTCAAACAATTGATAGCTTCAATATTTATTTAGCCAACCAACTGCCGATCGCTTCTCGGATAGGAGGCGATCTATCCGTCACCACTGAAGTAGAAACGCTGTTCAAAGCGGCCATCCATTCGACTCTTTCATTGCTAGACCATGACCATGGTTCTCCGGTAAACCCAATTGCCCAGCTTTTTTCGCATCTGGACAACAATGTGCAACGCATCGAGACCATGCTTTTGAGCATGCTTCATCGACGCGACCAATGGTTAAGCTTTATCCCGAAGCTGGTGCACGACTCCGACGTTTCGAAAGCGTATTTTTCTTTCTGTATTGACGAACTCGTCACGGAAGCACTCACAGAGCTCACACAGTCTCTATCAAGCTATGCATCTTCTATTATCGAATTCAATAATTACGCATCCGAGAATTGGCTTAAAGACAAGGAGGGCAAGCCGGAGCTTCTTAGCGAACTCCCCGCTTGCAATAGCGAAGATCTAGCGAAATGGTTACAACTTAAAAATCTACTCCTGACCAAATCCAATGACTGGCGTAAGAAAGTCACCAAAAACGATGGTTTTCCTAGCAAAAGCGATGCCCCTAAAGAGCGCAAAGCATTCGTTGCAGAGAGAATAGATTCACTCAAAAGCCTTATCGCTGAGATTTCCGAAAGCGCTAACGGTGAATACATTCTCCTATCACTCAAACAATTGGAATTGCTTCCCTCGCAGAAGACACTCGATACGCAGTGGCCTCTACTCTCGGCTCTTGCACAGACTCTACGTCTACTTCATCAACAGCTGATTATGGAGTTCACAAATCGTGGTGTTATTGACCATGTGCAGGCGAGCAATGCGGCACTTAACGCACTTGAGAGCTATGGCGGACCGACGGAACTCGCACTCGCCTTAGATAATAAGCTTTCCCATATTTTGGTGGATGAATTTCAAGACACGTCGGAGAGGCAGCTCACTCTTTTAACCCACCTAACCGCAGAATGGTCGCCCGCTGACGGACGCACACTCTTCTTGGTGGGTGACGCGATGCAATCTTGTTATAACTTCCGAAACGCCAATGTTGGAACTTATCTCCATGCACGGGCTCATGGTATCGGCGATCTGTCGCTCACTCCGCTCATACTGGACGCCAATTTCCGCTCGCAAGAGTCGCTTGTCGCATTGATCAATAAAATATTTTCGTTATCGTTCCCTAAGCAAGAAAATATTTCTCGTGGCGCGGTCACTTACTCCCCGTCAGTCTCTCGTAAACCCGACCAGTTTGATCAAGCCGTTTCCGCGACATGGGTCAGCTATGAGAAATCCGAAGAAAAAGATGCAGCCAAACTGCTAGAAGCCAAACTCGTCACCGAAAGAATCACAGAGCTTCGCTCGCTTCAGCCAAACTGCTCGATTGCTATATTGGCGAGGAATCGCAACCATTTTGCTTCGATCATCGCTGAACTCAAAGAGGCAAACATAAATTGGCTCGCAACCGATATCGACCGTTTGAGTTCATTAAGTGTTATTGATGACCTATTAACCCTAGTGAAGGCTGTACTGAATACGGCCGATCGTATTGCCTGGTTAGCATTACTCAGAAGCCCATGGTGCGGCCTAATCAGCGCCGATCTTCTAGCTATCACGGCCCTCGATTACAACGCGAGCATATGGCACAACTTACAACAGGTATCATCCTTAGAGAACACATCCTCACTCGACCTATCTGCCGATACTATCCAACGAGTGAACGGACTTGTAGCAGCATTACACTTCGCAATGGCAACGCGCTTTAAACATCCCTTGCGAGATGTCATTGAATGCGCTTGGGCTCTTCTGGGTGGTAATACACTTATACAAAACATGGCTGAATCTGATTCAGTCGATTTCTTTTTCTCGCAGCTCGAAAAATACGAAAACAACTATGCTATAGACGACATCGACGACTTCGAGTCCGCAATTACTAAAAGTTTCGTGCCTAGCGAGTCAGGAGAAGATGAGTCTGGAAATGACGCCATCCATCTGATGACTATACATAAGTCCAAAGGGCTGCAGTATGACCACGTTATCATCCCTCAGCTTGCGGGCGTAGGCAGTTCCGACCCTAAAAACCTTATCGAACTTCATGAGCGTCTCAACAGGGATGGCGAACCTCGATTATTTATTGCAGCACTCGCTCAAAAAGGCGATCAGAACGCAGACGAAACGCTCTATAATTTTATTCGGAATGAGAATTACCACAAAAATTATAATGAACAGACACGGCTAGTCTACATAGCCATGACCAGAGCGAGATTCAGCGTTAGCCTCTACGCAACTATGACCAAGAAATCTACGTCCGACGAGGGCTCGTCCGATTTGTCACCACCCGCACAAAGTTTGCTAGCGCGAATTTGGCCAGCACTATCGAATATTGAAGGCATAGCGCAACGAATCATTCCGATTCAACCTACAAATAGGCCCGAATTAGATCCTAGTAACGAGGCTAAATTTACGCCAATCCGAAGATTGCGCAATCCAATAGCTATAGACAAAGTTCAACAATCACTCATTCAAGCACAACTGGAGTATATGGAAGAGCAAGCGTCGGCGGACGAAGAGCTTGAGAGTGATACCGACCGTCTATTGCTGCAAACCATGGGGACATTGAGTCACTCATTGCTCGAGGCTTATTGCACCGCACCCTTCGACGTTGACAGCGCAATTGAGAGAGTTAGGCCTCGTTGGAGGCGACAATTAGAGAGACTCGGTGCTAGCAGTGAAGTTTCTCAGTTATTGACTAGCCGTGCGAGCCAAGAATTACTCGACAGTCTAAAAGGCCCCCACGCTTGGATTTTCGACAAAAATAACGAGGACGCCCACAGCGAGCTAAAATTAGCGAGGAATGCTCAACGGGACTCCGAAGAGTTTCACGAACATTTCATTGTTGACCGGAGTTTTATTCACGAAGGGACTCGCTGGATTATCGATTTTAAAACTTCCCATGCACCCTCGGGAATATCAAACGAAGCATTCATTGAGCAACAAATTACAGAGTACCGGCCGCAGCTTGAACGCTATGCTGAGTTATTCCGCGGATTCGAATCCAAACCACAAACACTGGCGCTATTTCTAGTCTCGACAAACGAGCTCATCATTTTACGGTAGATCTTTCGGCGATACGGCAAATATTCCAGGCGCATTCCTGAGGTAACCCTTATAATCTAAACCACAACCAAACACGAACTCATCTTCAATTCGCAGTCCGATACAGTCAGCCTCTATTCCCTCGATGCGACGATCATGAATTTTTTCTACGAGCACCGCCGAATAGACCTGAGAAGCTCCTTGAGTGATGCAGTACTCTTTAACAGCCTTCAGGGTATTCCCCTCATCGAGAATATCATCCACCAATAACACAGGCCTTCCAAAAATCGCTTCGCGTGGATAACTTATCCACTGCAAATCAGACCCGCTCGTCTCTCCCCTGTAACGAGTCGCGTGAAGATAATCAATCTGCATCGGGAAATCGAGCAAGCTAGCCAAGCGCCCACTCAGCAATAAACCACCGTTCATGACACACAATAATAACGGATTCAAGTCACCTAATGCCGCCGTTATTTGCTCCGCCATACGATGAATAGCGACATCGACCTCCTCAGCATTGAAAAGGCAGTCTGAATTGGATCGTAATCGTTGTATGAGTGAAATATCCGCACTCAGTGGCTTAACAAGACTCATGCATCTGGTCCTGCGACCAAGCGTAATTGCTCCAGACCATCGAGGGTTCTAGTTGGGAACGCAAAGTCAGCACCGTGCGCGTGAACGATCTCAATAATTTTAAGCATCACATCTTGTTTAATTTCGTGATATTCAATCCAATTCGTCGTCTTGGTAAATGTGTAGATGAAAAAATCTAACGACGAGGACGAATACGAGACGAAATTGACAATGAGTGTCTGCCCGGTGTCGATCGCTTCATGATTCTGCAGCATATCTTTCACATCAGCGACGATGACTGCCATTTTTGATGCATCACTGTAACGTATCCCTATAGTCTCCTTGATGCGACGGTTACTCATTCGAGAAGGGTTTTCCAATGCTAGTTTATTAAACACAGAATTAGGAATGTAGAGAGGCCGCTTATCGAAAGTCCTCACTACAGTGAGCCTCCAACCTATCGTTTCAACCGTTCCCTCGATCTCACGATCTGGTGAGCGTATCCAGTCCCCAATAGCAAAAGGACGGTCGAGATAAATCATGAAACCGCCGAAAAAATTCGCCAATAAATCCTGCGCCGCAAATCCCACCGCGATACCCCCAACCCCGCCAAAGGCCAGTAATGCCGTGATCTGAATCCCTAATGTCGGTAGCAATACTAAATTCATGGTCAGGAATTTCTTGCATCAACTCAAAATTGTGCAGGAAGGATTGAGCTTCCTCGTACTTACCTAAATGAAATTTCAATCTAGCAGCCTCATAATAAGCCAATCTAGAGTGCATAGGATGTAGGTCAATAAATTTGTCTAACATAATTTCTGCTAATTCAACTTCATTGACGAGTCTGTAAGCATGGGAAAGGTTCCTTAGTGCAATGGGATTTTGATTATCTATGTCCAACACTTTTTGGAAGGTCTTGATGGACTTTTCATATTGCCTGTGGAAGAGTAGCTCTTGCGCTTTCGCATTGAG
>JALQUB010000031.1 GCA_023268635.1 Pseudomonadales bacterium | reverse complement strand
TAGTAAAACCCTCCGTTATGTTTTTGTATGCTGATACGCGCTTAGAGGAGCTAGCGAATATCAATAAGCAGCTCATTCGTATTGGTCCAGATAATAGTGCGCAACTGAAGGCGAAGCTGCGCGAATTCAAGCAGGCTCTTTAGTGACCGAATCACCACTTGGCAAACCCCTCATTAGTGTCGCAGAACTGCGAGCGTTAATGGCGAATTTTCCGGATAGAGTCATTGTTCTTGACGCATCCGTGCCGCCCGTTGTCCCGGGTTTTGAATCCCTCAATCCAAGCGATAAATCAACCGATTGGCAGATCATTCCGGGCGCTAGGCGATTCGATTACGACACGCAAATATGTGACCCCGAGGCGACCCTGCCCCATATGATGCCGAGCCCGCAGCAATTTCAATCAGAGGCGCGTGGCCTCGGAATTAATTCTGACTCTCTGTTGGTGGTCTACGATGATGTAGGAATTTACGCCAGCCCGCGAGCTTGGTGGATGTTACGCGCGATGGGGCATACTGCGGTGGCTGTGCTCGATGGTGGTCTGCGGGCGTGGATCGATGCGGGTGGAGAGCTGGAGCGAGTGGCTGCAGTTTGGCATGAAGGAAAGCAGGGCGATGGGGCTGAATATCCGCTTGGTAATTTTACCGCCCATCCTCAAGCGGAAGCCTTCATCTCGAGTGCTGATGTGATGGTTTTTTTGAGCGATCCCAATGCGCGAGTGCTCGACGCTCGCTCTCTCGCTCGATTCAATGCTGAAGCGCCTGAGCCTCGGCCTGGTGTCAGAGGCGGCCATATGCCGGGTGCTCAAAATTTCCCGTTTCCCAGTGTCCTCGAGGGAGGCCGCATGAAATCGGCCGACGATCTGGTGCAACTCTTCGCTGGGGTCGCTGAGCCTGATCAGAGATTGGTGACGAGTTGTGGCTCTGGGCTAACGGCCTGCGTCCTCACCTTGGGCGCGGCTATTGCGGGCTATGACAAGCTTTCGGTCTATGATGGCTCTTGGGCGGATTGGGGTTCAGATGAGTCGCTTCCCGTTGTAGTGGGCAATGAAGTTGACCAAGAAGTCTAATTATTGAGCAGGCTGCAGTTCGCCAAAAATGGCCTATCTATTTGATTTGTATCAGCTATACCCTCTTTCTCCGTCCTCGCAGATGAAGCCCTAGTCGGCATTTTTGTCACTCTTTGCTAAACTAGCGCCCACTCCGCATGTGTGCGGGGGCAATGTACGATTAATAATTTGCGCTGGAATTACGCTCCAGAATGCAAAAGGGACTAAATATGAAAGACTCAAGCACCGTCGGCCACGAAGCCGATGTCGTGGTTGCGGCGTTATATCGTTTCGCAACCTTCCCTGAATTTGAATCCTTCCGTGAGCCGCTGAAGCAATGCCTCCTTGATAATGGAGTGCATGGAACCCTGCTGCTCGCCGCCGAGGGAATCAATGGCACTATCGCCGGACCGCGTGAAGGCATTGACGCAGTCATCGCATTCATCGAGCGTGATGAGCGCTTCGCGAATCTCGCGCCGAAGAAAGCCTATACGCAGGAAAATCCTTTCTATCGCACCAAGGTGAAACTCAAGCGAGAAATCGTGACGATGGGCGTTGAAGGGATAGATCCGAAGAAAATCGTCGGCACCTATGTTGAGCCCAAGGATTGGAATGCGTTGATCAGCGATCCAGAGGTTTTGCTTGTCGATACCCGAAATAAGTATGAGATTGAGATAGGCACTTTCGAAAACGCAGTTGATCCAGAGACAGAAACTTTTCGCGAGTTCCCTGACTATGTAAAACAAAACCTGGACCCTAAGAAGCACAAGAAGGTTGCGATGTTTTGCACCGGCGGGATCCGCTGTGAGAAATCTACAGCCTATCTCCGTGAGCAAGGTTTCGATGATGTGTATCACCTCAAGGGCGGCATCTTGCAATATCTGGAAGATGTACCCGAAGAAGAAACGATGTGGCGCGGTGAGTGTTTTGTCTTCGATAATCGAGTGACTGTGAATCATCAATTGGAACAGGGCGAATATGATCAGTGTCATGCCTGTCGCATGCCAATCACTGAAGCTGATAAACAGCGCGATGAATATCAGAAGGGTGTTAGCTGTCATCATTGTGCGTCGCAGAAGTCACGCGAAAAGGTGAAAGGTTTGGCTGAGCGAGAGCGCCAAATGCAACTCGCCAAGGAGCGAGGCGAATCGCATATCGGCCAACCGATGGAGCAAACAATATTACGACGTCGTGCTGAGAAGCTTCGTTTTAAAGCGGAACAGCGTGAATCTGAGCGGGCTAAAGTAGCGAGCTCGATTTAACCATAGACGTCATACAGAAGAGTCGCGCCGTGTCAGACAGTAATAGTTTGAATCAACTGAAGCCGGGTAATCTCGCCATGAGTCCATTTGGGTCATTCATGGGGATTGTCATTGATAGTTTCAGCGAGGGCGCGGCACGCTGCAGTGTCGAAGTACAGCCGCAACACTTTAATGCGGGTGGTAGAGTGCATGGAGGGCTGCTTACTTCGCTTGCGGACACTGTCGCCGGAGTCGCCGTGCGAACTTTACGCCCAGAGGGAGCGACTTCTGCGACAACTGATTTAAACATTTCCTTTATTCGACCACCGATGGGTGACCGCCTTGAAGCGGATGCGGTGGTTCTTCATAAGGGGAAACGATTGGTTCGAGTCGAGGTTAGCGTCTTCAGCATGCTGACCGGAGATGAGAACTCGCGGAAATTGGTGGCGCGTTGCAACACCACCTTTATGATCGTTCTACCACAAGCCGCGACAGAGTCTAAACCTTAGATCGGACATTAGACTCTGTGGGCTCGTCTTCTTCCTTATTGTTCGGCGGCGCTAGCCACGTGGGCGAACACGACCGAAGTACCATCTTTGTTCATCTGAATGACATCGTAGGGGGTGAAGCGGTCACCCATTTCCATGCCAGGTGCGCCGATCGGCATGCCGGGCACTGCAAGGCCGAGTGCGCCTTCAGGTGGGGCTGCCAAAAATTCGTCGATAATCTTCGCGGGGATATGGCCCTCAAAGATATAGCCGTTTTCCGTCACCGCCGTGTGGCAAGATTGCCACTTAGGCAGGACGCCTAACTCTTCCTTCACACCGTTGAGGTCGCGCGGGTGATTAATTTTAGAGACGAAGCCCGCTTCTTTCATGTGACTGATCCAGCCTTCACAGCAGCCGCAATTGACATCTTTATAGACGTCGAGCGTGACGTCATCGATCGATTGAGCGCTCGCGACGTTAATGGCAGTTAGCGAAAAGAGCAGGCCTAGGATCCTCAATGAATGCTGAAGAACTTGGTAAATGGCTGTCATGTCTGAACTCCTTTAGAATGAGGGCTTCTGATGTACGTTCAATGTCTGCGCCCTTAGTTTACTTGGCTAGCAACGAGAGTTAAACCGGTCACCTCATAACTTACGGTGTTTTGAGTGATCTTGCGCACTCGAACTTAGGGGTGGCGATTGTCTCGCATCAGGGCATGGCGTACTATGCGCGTCCCTATTAAATGGGTGCTTTACAGCATTCATATTGTTTACGATCAAAAAAATGCGTGCGATAACCCAATACTACGACCGCGACACCTTCGTCGAGCTATTTAAGCTCGCGGCGCCGATGATGGTGTCGCAGGGGACAGTTGCGGTGATGATTTTTACCGATCGTCTATTCATGTCTCGAATTGATGCTGTCCACATGGCCGCGGCCCTAGGTGGCGGCGTCGCTTTCTTCTTCTCAGCATGCTTTTTCTCGGGACTGTTTGGCTATGCCAATGCCCTTGCCGCACAATATTTGGGAGCGAGAGAGTTACACAAATGCTCTAAGGTGGTCACGCAGGGTTTGATCATGGTACTCGCGTGTATTCCCGTGCTTGCATTGGTTTCATTCCTGGTCTCCGGCTTGTTCGGAAAAATGGGGCATGAGGCTGAATTTGCGGAACTCGAAAACACTTACTATCGATGGCTTATGATCGGAGCGCCGATAACTCTCGCAAAAGTGGTTTTTTCGTCTTATTTTGCCGGTATTGGGCGCACGCGCCTCGTGATGATCTGTGATGTTTGTGGATTGCTCCTCAATATCCCGCTGTGCTTCATTATGGTATTCGGGCACATTGGTCTGCCAGCGATGGGCATAACCGGTGCTGCCGTGTCGACGATACTAGCCACTTTGTTCTCATTGAGCCTGTTCATTGTTTGTTACATGGCGAAGGAGCATCGACACACGTTCAGCGTCATGCATTCATTTGTCCTCGACAAAGGCGTGCTTCGTCGTTTCGTTCGTCTAGGACTTCCCGCCGGAACAGAGCTGTTACTGAATGTCGCTGCGTTTAATCTGTTTTTGTTGATGTTTCAGGGATATGGGATCACCGAGGCTGCGTCAGCGGCGATCGTATTTAATTGGGACATTCTTTGCTTCGTTCCGATGGTCGGCTTGAATATTGGTGTTGTAAGTCTGATCGGACGTTTCGTGGGGGCTCGGGACATGAAGCGAACGAGTCAGGTTATTTTTGCAGCCTTTGCTTTGGCGCTTTCTTACTCGGGTACCATCGCGATTATTTATAGTGTCTTCAGATATCAATTGGTTTCTGTGTTTGCCCCGCCGGAGGGTGATTTTTCGGATATTCTCTCGCTAGCCGGATTCATGATGATCGGTTTGTCGAGTTACGTGATGGCGGATGCCACGATTCAGGTGGCTGGCGGCGTTCTACGTGGGGCGGGTGATACTAAGTGGTTGATGTATGCTTCTACGACTACGCATTGGGTGGCATTGATCGCGCAATACTATGTGATTCGTATCGCCGAATGGGGTTCTCGCGCATCGTGGATTGCGTTTATAACGATGCTGTTTTCGATTGCGATTCTTTTCACATGGCGACTGTGGGCAGGGCGTTGGCGTGAAGAAGATAGACTTCTCGCTGTCATGGCCGAATAGAGGGATGAAGATAAGGATGAATTCGATGATGAGTTCAACCAAAACATCGAACCGAGCGTTTGCGGTAATGCTGGCGCTAAGTCTGTTCGCCTCTTGTACCTCACTCCAGCCGATAGTTTGGCCAGAAGAACTTCCTGAACGAAGCTTCTTCGAAGCATCCTACGACGCGGATGCCGTGAATCAAACGTATCAGACGCGACAAGACTATCTCCGATGGGTCAAAGATTTTTACACGGGCACTGTCATTTATCCGACTGGGTGGTTCGACATCCAAGAGCGAGTGCTGGTGACTGCTGCGCCGCAACATGTATCGACGCTGGAAGCACGTGTTGTCGAGTTAGGACGACAGATCGCCGCCGAATGGGCGAAAGAGAATGAAATCCGCACTATCGATAATCGCCTTCTCGCCCTGTGGGGCTCGACGCTGCAGGCAGCGACTCCGGGTCAGCAGCGAATGGAGGTGATTGAACTCGTCGCCGATGATATCCAGCGACTACTGTCGCGCGAGATAGATAAGCGATCGATTGCTGAATCACGCTATGACGAATTGTTAGGGCTTGATTCGTTCGGGGATTTTTAAGTGAGTGAAACGCTTACGGCAGTCGAGACTTGGATTAATGATTTTGTTGTCGAGCTCAATCTGTGTCCGTTTGCCGCGAAAGAATTGCGCAGCAATCGTGTTCGTATAACCGAGACACAGGCTGCTGATATTGATTCTCTGTTGCAGGCACTCATGGAAGAATTGGCGCGACTACAGATGGATTCCTCTATCGAGACTACGGTCCTAGTGCACCCTAATGTCCTTGCAGACTTTGGGGGTTATAATGATTTTCTCGATTTAGCAGATGCGCTGTTGCAGGATCTTGATCTGGAAGGTGTCATTCAAATCGCCAGTTTTCATCCCGACTACTGCTTCGTCGACACAGACCCAGATTCTCCCGACAATCTGACTAATCGTTCCCCAACACAGTTTCTCCATCTGCTCCGAGAAGACTCCATTGCGAGAGTCGTCGCCAGCCATCCCGATATCGAGTCAATTCCGGCGCGGAATATCGCACTGATGCGAGAATTATTTTAAAGGCTCGGCTTACCGTTAGCCTTCTTTTTTTTCTTGGTCTTGCCGGCTTCTTTGGTTTTTTTAGCTTTTGCTTTCGCAGATTTTGCTTTGGCCTTTGCAGCTGCTTTCTCCCGCTCGCGTTCGCGGGCTTTGATGCCAGGCTTTGCTTTCTTTATGGGTTTGTCGCCACTGTCGCGGGTCTTTGTGGATTTTCTTGCTGGCTTGTCTTCGCCGAAAACGCGACCTCGGTCATCGTCTTTGCGGCGCGCGGGCGAGCGTTTCGATGGTGATTTCGGGGTTTCACCCTCGCGGCTGATATTGAGGGTTTGACCCGCCACCCAGACCTTTTTTAGGCTCGTATAGATATCGTCGGGCATGTCAGCAGGGAGATCGATGGTGCTGTGGTCGTCAAAAATGTTGATGCGGCCAATGTGCTGCGCATCGATACCAGCTTCGTTGGCGATTGCACCGACTAGATTACCGGGCATGACTTTGTGGATGTGTCCCACTTCGACGCGGAAACGCTGCATTCCTTTTTCAGGAGGTGCATCCTTGCGTTGGCGCTGCGGCCGATCGTTCCCGCGATCACGGCCGCGTGATTTGTCATGGCCATGGGATTCCCAAGCTTTTTCTGCTCGTGGCACTGGCTTGTGTTGTAACAGCAGAGGCGAATCGCCTTGCACGAGTTTCGCTAAAGCAGATGCGATTTCGATCGCTGGCACATTGTGTTCATTCTGATACTGCTCGACCAGATGTTTGAACAAGCCTAGATCTTCAGTCGCCAGTGTGTCAGATATGGCTTGCTTGAATTGGGCGATACGCTTGTCATTGATGAGTTCAGTGGAGGGTAGCTCCATCAACTCGATTTTTTTATTGGTCGCTCGTTCAATGGCATTAAGCATTCGGCGTTCACGTGGGGCAACGAATAAAATCGCGTCACCTTCACGTCCGGCCCGGCCGGTACGGCCTATTCGGTGGATATAGGCTTCGGTATCGTGTGGGATGTCGTAGTTAACGACATGACTGATGCGGTCAACGTCGAGTCCGCGGGCGGCAACATCGGTTGCAACTAGAATGTCGAGTTTACCCTTCTTGAGTTGATCGACTGTGCGTTCGCGTTGCGCTTGTGGAATGTCACCGTTGAGTGCGGTAGCAGCGAAGCCACGCGCCGAGAGCTTTTCTGCGAGCTCGATCGTGACAATGCGGGTACGCACGAAGATGATCATGCCGTCGAAGGTTTCGGCTTCGAGAATTCGCGTGAGCGCGTCGAGTTTGTGCATCCCGCTCACTGGCCAGAAGCGTTGACGGATGAGTTCGGCCGTGGCCGTCTTCATCTTGATTGTGACTTGGGCGGGATTATTGAGATGCGCAGTTGCTATACGACGCACCTGTGTCGGCATCGTGGCAGAAAAGAGGGCTATCTGCCGTGTCTTCGGTGTTTGCTCTAGGATCCACTCGACGTCGTCGATAAAGCCCATACGAAGCATCTCATCTGCTTCATCGAGGACGAGAGTCTTCAGACCCTCGAGTTTCAGTGTGCCTTTACGGATGTGATCCATCACGCGGCCTGGCGTGCCGACCACTGCATGGACACCGCGCTTCAGGGAGCGAATTTGACCGCCGTATTCTTGGCCGCCGTAGATTGGCAACACATTAAAGCCTTTAATGTGTTTAGCGTATTTTTGGAAGGCTTCGGCGACCTGAATCGCGAGTTCCCGCGTTGGTGCGAGGACAAGGATTTGCGGATCCTGCTGTTTAATATCGATGTTCGACAGCACGGGCAGCGCGAACGCGGCTGTTTTGCCGGTGCCAGTTTGTGCCTGGCCTAGGACATCGCGCCCCTCTAAGAGCAGCGGGATGGTCTCTGCCTGAATAGGGGATGGGGTTTCGTAACCAACGTCGGACAGGGCCTTGAGAATTGGCGCTGAAAGGGCGAGTTGCTGAAAAGTGAGCTGTTCTGACTCCGACATGGGGATCCTTTGCTGCCACAGGGTGTGGCCGAAAATTGGAGTGCGGAGTCTACGCGAATTGAGGGCGTTTGTATGCCTTAAATATCCATTACGCGCTGTATATCGTGATCAAGTTTGGGTGGCGAAGTAATGGAGGAGACGCCAAGGAATAGCACTAAAGACACCACAAATGATAATAATCCACCGCTTATACCGTAGGGTAAGGCTATCCCGGTGAGTTGTACACCGAAATTAATGAGTAAGGCGGAGACAATGGCGGCCACTGCCCCGGGTACGGTCGCACCTTTCCAGTTGAGTCCGAGGGCAACGACAGGGAAGAGTGATGCCGCGAAGGTCGCCCAGCCGAATGCCCCAAGCAATGCAACGAGCGTCGCATCGGCGTAGTAGGAATAGAGGGCGAAGAGAGCGGCGACGACGGCGAGTAACACCGTAACGATGCGCGCCCATAGCAATTCAGCAGCGATAGCCTTGCCGCGTATAGCCTTGGGAATGTCATGGATTATGGCGGCAGTGCCTATATTGAGGAATGCGTCTGAGGTGGACATGATCGCAGCGAATAGACCTGCGAAAACCACTCCCGCAAGCAGTGGACTGGTGAATAGCGAGAGGAACACTGATGCCGCATCATCGGGAGCTGTCAGTGGTGGAATAATTCCTTCAATCACCGTGGCGCGCATAATTACGCCAATGGATACCCATAACAAAGCGGCGAGCACATAGCCGAGCACCGACATCGGGAAGATGTGCCGATTATCTGAGATTTTGCGGTTCATCATCATTTTGGTGACGAGATGTGGCTGACCGGCAACGCCTAAACCGAAGACGAAGAACCAGCCGAGAGACGCCATGATGCCGGCGGAGCCCCAGGGCATGATCGCTTCCGAATCGTCACGTAGGATGACAGATGTCGCCTCGGTCATCCCGCCATCGAAGACTGACATCGCCGTGAGGAGAATGAGAATCCCCGCGGCCATCATGATGCCGCCCTGTACTACGTCGGTATATACCGAGGCGATGATGCCTCCAGTCACACAGTAGAAAATTAATACGGCGGAGGAAATCGCCACACAGGCGACGAGGCCGATGTTGGCAAACATAGTAGTGCCCGACAAGATTGCCTGCATGACGACAGCCATAGCGAGAATTTGTGTGGCGAGATATCCCATGACACCTAAGACAATGGTTATGGCGACCAGCATACGAACGATATCACTGCCATAACGAACAGCGACGATGTCAGGAAGAGAGATGCAATTGCGTACGCCTGCGATCATGCGTATGCGTTTAGCGACCATGAAGAAACCGAGCGCATAGCCGGCCGTGGAGATGGTAATCATCCAGAATGAACTCCCGCCTATGGAATAGACGAGGCCGGGACCTCCGACGAAGCCGAATCCGCTTAGCGTAGAGGAGAAGAGGGCGAGTGAAACGACAATCGGGCCGAGGCCGCGTCCCGCGATGAAAAAATCACTGGAGTTGCTTGTTCTACGCATTGCCCAAATTCCAGTGGCAACACAGAACAACATATAGAGGGCGACTGCAGCGAGGATAGTTTCTTGTCTATAGGCTTCCACTAGCGCTCATCCTCGGCATTTTCTCTTTGGATCTCGATAAGGAGCTGTTCGTATTCAGCTTCGTCTTCTTCGGTGTAAATGAATTGACGAAATCCAATCACGTAGATAAACATCAATGGCAATGCTCCGGCCCATACGCCGTAGACGGCCCACGCGGTCGGCGTTGGAAAGCCCATGAAGAAGCTAGTCTCTCCGGTGGCGAGGAAGTGGAGGTGTCCTGCCACCATGCGCCAAAGAACGAACAAGCTAAAGACGAAAGTCGCAATCATATAGGCGCGCAGACGCGGAGTTCGATGCCGTTCACTGATGCCTAGAGTCGAAAGTGCGACGATGAGTGCAAGTAGGAGTGCCTGAAATGCATACGCATAAGCGCCGATGTGTTCAAGCCGCGCAGCGCCATCACCACCGTTGCTCATTCCTTTGAAAAGAGGATGCGCGACTCCGCCAGCGCCTGCCACAGGCTCGGCGAAGATGATGAGCAGCAGCAGGGCTGACATCGCTACGCAGAGTGCAAAAATGACGAAGATGAGTTGGCGGCCCATAGCAATCTCCTGCGATGGAATTATTTGGCGCTTATTTGCGTCTTTATTGTTCTGTTCTCTAGGGCATTGGGCAGTGATAGCTAGGGCCGAGCATAATGGGCATGGGTTTGAGAGTCTAGTGGGCTGTACGGAGTACGTCACTGAGCTGCCTTGACAAGCTGAGCGCCGTAGGTCATTTTCGGTGCGTTATAAATTTGGCTAGTCAGTGAGTGTTGATTGTTTCGGACGCTGCTGATTAAGTTTCAACCATTCTATGAGGTGAGAGATGAAAATCACTAACAATACAACGGCGAATGCGGGACTGCAGTTCGCGCGTAAAGCGGGACTAGCGGGCATCGCGCTCTGCCTGCTCTCGGGTACAGCGTTAGCGCAGCGCGGTGCGGTTCAGCCACCAGAGCACGCAAACCAAGAGCCGATCAATCACTTGCCGAATCCCTACGAAACACAACGTGATTTCGGAGTGCTTCCGGATGGCCGCAGCTGGGGATCTGTGAGCGCCGTAAATATCGATATCGATGGTGTACATGTTTGGGCTGGTGATCGTTGTGGTTCGAACTCTTGCGCCACATCTCATGTCGACCCTATTGTAAAACTGGATCCACAGGGCAATGTGGTTCAGAGCTTTGGTGCAGATAAAATTATTTGGCCACACGGAATGGATGTGGATGCCGACGGAAACGTCTGGGTTGTCGATGCGCGATCGGCCACGGCTGCCGAGCTCGCTGAGAATCCAGCTGCTGCGGGCAAGGGGCACACAGTCTTAAAGTTCAGCCCAACGGGCGAATTGTTGATGACATTGGGCACGGGCGGTGAAGTGGGTGATCCTCCAACTCACTTCGACGCACCAAACGATGTGCTCGTGGCACCGAACGGCAACATCTATGTCGCCGACACGCATGGCGCTCAGTTTCAAGACGAGCCAGGCCCAAACGCTAAGAGTCGTATTTCAATCTTCGCACCGGATGGCACGTTTATTAAATCATTCGGAGAGTGGGGCTTTAAAGATGGTCAATTCCGATCGCCGCATTCGCTCGCGATGGATTCGCAGGGTCGTCTGTTCGTAGCCGACCGTGGTAATAATCGAATCCAGATCTTCGATCAGGATGGTAACCATCAGGATACTTGGTATCAGTTCAGCCGCATCAGCGGATTGTTTATCGATAAGGCCACTGACATGTTGTACGCGATCGACTCCGAGTCAGATCCAAACTACAACCCGGGTGGCTGGCGGAAAGGACTGCGTGTCGGTAATGCACGCACGGGAGAAGTTTTATACTTCGTCCCGGAGCATGTTTCGGAGCGCGCATCAGGTATGGGCGGCACTGGTTCGATGGGCGAGGGAGTCACGGTCGATCGTGACGGCGTTGTCTATGCGGGTGAGGTTGGCCCTATCCAGGGCATGACTAAGTTCATCCCTCGATTGATACCCTAAAGACCACTACCTATAGTTGCCGATTGCTTCGGTGAGATGAAAATAAAAAGGGCTACAAAAGTAGCCCTTTTTTATGCTGTTCAAACCTGATGTGTGCTTACTCAAAACTCTGCAGAGTAAACGCATAAGTACTCGGGTTTGTGAGGGCGAAGCGAAGATTCCGGTAGATGACTTTCCCCCCGACTTCGAGTTCGGGTATGACAAGTACACCGCTTGCCGCATCGTAGGTCGCCATATTCGCCACGGTTCTATCAATAGCGAGAACGCTATTCGCATTGAGAACAATCACAGTGGCTCCTGTGCTTTCAGCAATCGTGAAGTCTAGAACTGCGCGTCCGAGCTCACCCGCATCGAGGGCGACTAATAGCTTGCCTCCTAGGAATTGACTCGAAGTTCGCAATGAGCGCATTGAGACATTCACCCAGTCTGCATCGGCGGTAGTCGTTCCATTGAGTGCGATGAGAGGGATCTCGGTGAATGAGGTGTTATTGATGCTCACCGTGCTGAGAGCATTGATGGTATCTACAACAGCCATTCCATTCCCGATTACCTCACCAAAAACGGTGAAGCCGCCATTCTGATTGTCGAGGTTTGCCGAATTATCTTGGGTGCTGATGAACCATTCGCTGGTGGCGCTATTGGGATCGCCGGCCACTTTCGCCATGGCAATCGTGCCGCGAACATTGGACCGACTAAACTCATTGGTGATCGGATCGCGTCGTGAAATCGATGTGAGACTTCCCGAGTCGGTGTCGTATCGGTATCCGCCGCCTTGAATAACGAAGCCAGGCACGGAGCGGTGCACTAAGGTGTTTTCATAGGCCAGCGAATCGATATAGGTAAGGAAATTACTCACTGTCCCCGGTGCGGACTCATCAAAGAGATTGAGCACGAAACTGCCCGCATCAGTGTCGACCCTGACTAAGGTATCGGCGTTGCTGGTAGAGACTGCGCAGAAAGCGAGCAATGACACGAGTGAGGTTGAAATTTTTGAGCCCCAGATCCTGCATGGAAAATGCGCTTGCTGTTTGTTGGAGCGAGATTTAAGTGAAGTGGTGGGAAACCGCGATTGCATTACTGCTCCCTTCCTATAGTGAAATAATGGGCTTAGAACGAACCATTATAAAATAATTAGCCTAAGACAATGTAATCGTTGTCACATCGATTAGCTTTTTAGTCGCCGATATAACGGAAGCGTGGTGTATTTACATCATCCACTGTGACTTCTTCAAAGAACATATCAAAGGGTCGTACCCAGAGACCCTTGGCTCCATAGAGCGCGCGGTAAAGAACGAGCGGCTCTTGGGTTTCGCTATGATGGACTATGTCGATGAGTTCGTAATGCTGACCTTTATAATGCTGATAACGGCCTTTTTTGATGGAAGGAGAGGTGGGTTCGGGCCGTTCTCCGATGTGTTCGATATTCATAGATCTCCTTGCTGGCATGGTTTATTGAAGGTTGCTAGGTACGGATTCCCTATGGTCGGCATTGTGCATGACCTCTGGGCTTGGTCGGCGTTCGCCATTGCGTATAGAGCGACTTTCTCGAGGCCCGCGCCGTTCGAGAAATTTGAGTGCGGCTATGCGCTCTTCAGGAGAAAGTTGACTGAGGGCGTCCGCGGTTTGAGCGTGCGAAATGCGCTGATATTCAGCCGCGGCGGCGCGCAAATTCGCGAATGCAGTGGTTAGGGCTTCGTGATCGAAAGGCTGTGCCGCCATCAAATTATTCACGTTGCGTTGTGCCTTAAACATACCAATGCGAGCGGATCGTCCTTCCATTGCTCGGTCGTGTAGTTTGGCGCGCATTTCCTCCTGTCGAGCGGGCTCTAGATCGCTAATCAGCCAGCCGAGATTCGGGGGGAGAGGCCGGCCGCTTAATTCTCCCGCTGTATTGAGTTGATAGGCCCGAATGGCCATTCCCCCGACGAGAAAAAGGTTCAATCCTAGGGAGAGGGCTAGTGCGATGGTGAGTTGGCGTCGACCTTGAATGCTCGTCATAAGTCAAAGCCTCCGTCGAAGGTATTGTCATCGAGCGAATCTAACTCATTGAATGACAGCATCAAAAATTCATCGTCCCAAGAGTCGAAATTCATCTCGGATGAGGGTGTGTTGGTAATGCCAAAATCATAAAAGTTGCCAATGACTACCCCTAATATGAGAGGACAACTTGCGACAAGCAAGGGGCGGAGGCGAGCTTGTGGTTGAGGGCTTAACCAGTTCACGAGGGCGTCCAGCCATGAAATGTTTTGTGGCGGAAGTTGTTGCCTAAGCACGCGAGTTTCGATTCGCTGATAGAGCTCCGGCTTCAGTTTTTCAGTTTGGGCAGCACGTGAAAGCAATAGGTCAATATCGCCCGGATGTTCTGAGTTGAATTTAGTTGGCATTATTATTTGCCTCCAATAATGTGCGCAAACTTCGTTTTGCCCGTGCTATGAGTGACTCTAGCGCCTTGACTGTAATGTCCATGATCGCAGCGGCCTCTTTGTTGGAGAAGCCTTGATAGTGACATAGTAGTAAGGCGCTGCGTTGTGCCTCTGGTAGCCGACTTAACGCTTGGTTTAGGGCGTCAAAGCTCTCGGTTGCGTCGCTCTCCGACTCAGCAATCTCGTCGTCGAAATTGTCAGTGAGCGTGACTCGTTTCTGTTTGCGCAGAAAATCTATACAAAGATTGTGTGTAATTCGATGGAGCCAGGTATTGAGCTGGGCCTTCGAGGGATCCCAGCGCGAGGCGGTCGTCCACAACCTTAAAAAGGTTTCCTGAGCAATGTCTTCCGTATCACGGCTATTGCCGAGCAATCGCAGGGCATACCTTGTGATCGACGGCAGGTGCTTACGCACTAGTGTCTGATAGGCGAGCTGATCGCCTTGGGCTACCGCGGCCATCAGCTCTTCGTCGTTCATACTTATCCAAAGACTATTACAGTAATTTAAGCCGAACTTTCTGCAAGGTTCTCAAAGAGAATTTAGTGCCCTGCGGCTCGCCTGCCTTGCCCCTGACCTTGCCCTTGGGCATGACCTTGGTTTGAGTTGCCTCGCCCCATTCCTTGGCCACCGCGCGGACGCAATTCTTCTTGTGTCAATGCGCCGTTGTTGTCGGTGTCGAGATTGAGAAAGTTCGCTTCTAAAAGTTCCTGTGCACTAATCTTCTCGTCGCCATTAGTATCGATAGCCACGAAGCGTTGTTGCACATTTTCTTGCATCATAGCACGGCGTTCTTCCATCATGGCGCGGCGTTCTTCACGTTTGGCAAGTTGTTCTTCTGTCATTTCGCGCTGGTCTTGAGCTTGCTGATTCTGGCCTCGAGGCATATCCCCACGAGGGCCGCGGCCTTGTCGACCCTTCATAAATTCATCGAGTGAGAGGGCTCCATCACCGTCGCTATCCAGGCGGCTTATCATTTCTCCACCTCGCGCTGAAAACTCTTCAAAATTAATAGAGCCGTCGCCATTGGTGTCGAGTTCGGCAAACGCCGCCTCGCCGCGTGGCATGTGATTAGGCTCCTGTGCAGACACCCAAGGCGCCGTCGATAGCGCTGCGGCGAATGCGAATCCGAGAGCAAGTCTGTTGGTGTGGCTTATCGTCGATAGGGAGTTGCTTTTCATAATGTGCTCCTAATGATTCCGGATGACTGGAATCTAAAATGTCCTATTTCAAATCTGTTTAGTAGGGCGCCTTCGAATACCTCTACGGGACAGCGGCGAATACCCGTCGGTTAATTTTATTCTCCATATCGTCAATGACTGTGCGTCAGTTTCCATTTCGGCGCTTCGACAGCGTCAGTTGCTTTTGCACTTGGATTCAAAGAAACTCAATCGCTGCAAGGAGTTAGAAGGAACAGCAATGCAACCCGAACAGGCGGCAAGCAAACATGCGCTGGCGTTTATTATTGTCGTGGTCTTACTCGACGCGATCGGGTTCGGCATTATTCTACCGGTGACGCCGAAGTTGATAATTGGCCTAGCGGGCGTCGATCTTTCCGATGCGTCGGCACTTGGCGGCTATCTCATGTTTTCCTATGCGCTAATGCAATTTTTCGCGGCGCCTGTGCTCGGTAATCTCGGGGATCGCTTCGGGCGTCGCCCGATTATTCTTTACTCTCTTATCGTTCTGGCTTTGGGTTACGCCATGATGGCGGCTGCGCCGACGCTGTTCTGGTTGTTTTTGGCGAGGATAATTGCCGGCGCGGCCAGTTCTACTTTTTCGCTCGCATACGCTTATATCACCGATATTACACCTGAGGATGAACGCGCTCAGCGTTTTGGTCTGGTGGGCGCTGCGTTTGGAGGTGGGTTTATTCTGGGGCCTGTAATCGGCGGGCTACTCGGGGAGTTTGGTGTACGCGTCCCCTTTCTCGTTGCCGCAGTATTGGCGGCGATCAATGTCGTCTATGGATACTTCATGCTCGGCGAGTCGTTGCCAGCTCACAGCCGTAGGGCGTTCGAACTGCGGCGTGCTAATCCATTAGGCGCTTTACTTGCATTACGAAAATTCCCCGTGGTCTCAGGACTCACCTTCGCCTATTTCATTTATATGTTAGGGCACTTGTCGCTGCCTTCTACTTGGACCTATTACACCATGGAAAAATTTTCCTGGTCGGAAGCGCAGGTGGGATTGTCTTTGGGCTATGCGGGCGTGTTTATGATTTTGGTACAGGCATTTCTCATCAGGTGGGCCATCCCGACGCTGGGGGCATATCGAGCCGGCCTCCTGGGGCTGGTTGCGATGATCCTCGGATTCGGGGGTTATGCGCTCTCTACGGCAGGCTGGCAGCTCTATATTTGGCTCGCCCTCGCTTCCCTTTCCGGCTTCGTCTCACCGGCATTCCAATCGATAATGACGAGCCAGGTCCCTGCTAATGCACAAGGAGAACTACAGGGGGCACTGAGCAGCATGAATAGCGTGACCTCGATCATAGGCCCGCTAATAATGACACAGCTATTCGCCTATTTTACCGGGGCCGACGCGAGCCAATACTTGCCTGGCGCGCCGTTTTTATTTGCGGCGTTGCTTACGCTCGTGTGCCTGCTCCTGTTTGTGCCTCTGGTGCGGCGATTTGGTTTGTCGAATTTAGGCAAGCGCAACGTAAAAGAGCCAGCGCTGGCGAAGGAATAGGCCTTTACGGAGTGCTATGCTGGAAGCTTGACAGCTTTAGGGTGCGATGGTTATATCGGGTCATCCGTGAAAAGCCTATAGTGGTTAATCAGTTACGATTTGAGACCACGAAAATAGCGAACGCGATCTTAAAACAATACCAATAATGACAAGGGTTGAACTATGAAGATTCAATGGCTGCTACCTGCACTCGCTGCGTTAGCCGTGGGCTGCGCTCCAACCGATTCGACACCCTCAGATACCGCGGCTGATGCTGCGATGACGATGGCCTCGAGCCATGACATCCCACGGACTCCGGCAGGTAAGCCAGACTTTAACGGTATTTGGCAGGTTATGATGAATGCCAATGACAACCTAGAGCCAGCACCACCTAAGGCCGCCTATCAGTTAGTTCCCGGCGATTTTGTACCGGTTCCCGCGCCAGAAATAGTAGCTATGGGGGCAGTAGGTGCGGTGCCTGCAAGTTATGGCGTTGTGGTTGGTGGCAAGATTCCTTATAAGCCTGAAGCGCTAGCGCGTCGAGACGAGAATGCGGCGAACTGGTTAGGCAATGATCCAGAGCTTAAGTGCTATATGCCAGGCGTCCCGCGTGCGACTTATCTTCCGCACCCCTTCCAAATATTCCAAAGCGAAAGCGCGTTCTTCATCGCGTATAGCTTTGCTGGTGCCGTACGCAACGTTTTCTTAGAAGATCCGGGTGAAGCGCCTCTCGATTCATGGATGGGGCAGTCGCATGGCTATTGGGATGGTGACACTTGGGTTGTCGAAGTCTCCGGCTTGGATGATCGCACGTGGTTTGACCGAGCGGGCAACTATCACAGCTATGAGCTGAAGGTGACCGAGCGTTACACCTTGGTTAGTGAGAATGTGATCGAGTACGAGGCGACTATGGTCGATCCTCAGGTCTTCGAAGAGCCTTGGACGATTAAAATGCCAATTTACCGTCGTCTTGAAGAAGGTTATGAGTTGCCTCAATTCAAGTGTGTCGAATTTGTCGAAGAGATGATGTACGGTAAATACCGTAAAGGACGAGAGTCAGAGCTAGGATTCTAGGGCTTGGCATTTTTGCCTAGCCGTGTTTAGAATGCTGACTGTATTAGCATAAGTTGTTTCCGTCTATTTTAGTCAATGCAGGAGAATCTGCGGGACTATGGACTTCAAATAGGGTTATACATATGAAGATTAAATTACTGGCACTTGCCGCCGTGACTGCCGTCGGCGTCGCAGCGATTAAAACTCCAGCAGTGGCCCACCACGCGTTCTCGGCTGAATTCGATGCGAACTTGCCGGTGCGATTGGGTGGCCCTATCACTCGTGTTGAGTGGATTAACCCACACACGTGGATCCACTTAGACAATAACGATCCCGAGTCGACTCGCGATCCAGGCCCGTGGATGGTTGAAGGGGGTACGCCGAATACATTATTGCGTCGCGGCATTAATCGCAACTCTCTCAAGCTCGGCACAGATATTATTGTGACAGGCTACCAGTCTAAAGACCGACTCTGCGAGCCAACCTGCCGCGCCAACGGGCGTGACATCACATTCCCTGATGGTCGCAAATTGTTCATGGGATCTTCCGGTACTGGCGCGCCACGCGACGGTTCTGACGAAACAGAACAGTAGGAGTGCGTAGTCGGCGATAAGCCGATGACGACGAAAACCCCGCTACGAGAATCGGAGCGGGGTTTTTTATTGCTCGTTTAATGGCGCAATGCTTCGTTCGAAGTCACCGCCATCTCGGAAGACGGTAGACGCGTAAAAATATCCAGCGGCGTTTAGATCTATTGTTACCGTGCGTCGTCCACGATTCTCCCAGAACCAGCCGTGAATGCCTGTGAAGGGGGCATGGAAGGAGCCGGTTTGTCCCTCACCCGTTGCCTGCTTAAAACTCTGTACACCTTCCTCTCCGATACCCGCCGGTTCGGCATGCATGTCGTAATAAACCGGTCCGTCTGCCTGCCAGTTAAATACCATGGGGGCACCGAGATCTAAGTGATATTTGTATTCCACGGACTGGAAGGGTTCGAGAATAAATTCCACCGTGTCCTTGCGATACCCTTCAATTTGTTCCTCGAGAGGGTTCTCTCCGTTGGCCAACGCGCTTAACCCTAGCAGACGCCCCGTTCCTAGGGGATCACTGCCATATTCCGCTGGAATGATTGCGATCAGAAGCACGCTCAATGCGACTAGGGCGGCTCCGATCGTAGCGATAATCAGAGTGCGAGCAGAATATTCACTGCTTGATCGATTACTGTCTGTCATAGTGACTCCAATATGAATGCTCAATGCCTAGCTTGTTAAAAAAAGCCCCGCCAGCTGATAGCCCATGAGCAAGAACCCACCTGTCATCAAGGCGACGTTGGTCGCGAAGGCATGGCGAAGATAGCTTTCGTTGCTGCGCCAGATACTCAATACGATGAACACCACTGAGAGGGCGAGCACTTGTCCTATCTCCACGCCGACATTAAAACTTACGATGTTCACAACCAAACCTGAAGGTGACAGGTCGAATTCCTGGAGTTTGGTGGCGAGGCCGAGGCCGTGGAAAAGTCCGAAGACGAAGACGGCAATTTTACTGTTGATGTTGAAACCGAACAGCTGTTGGAAGCCGCCCAAATTGTCGAAGGCTTTGTAGACTATCGAAAGGCCGATAATGGCGTCGATGAGATAGGCATTCACTTGGAAGCCCGAAAGGACTCCGATCAGTAAGGTGATGCTGTGCCCTAGCGCGAATAGGGTGACGTATTTGATGACGTCACTCGGGCGATACAGGAAGAAGATCACTCCAACGAGGAATAACAGATGATCATAGCCGGTTACCATGTGCTTGGCGCCGAGGTAGATAAATGGGCCTACCGCTGGCCCCTCGATAGAGGCCACAAAGCTCGCATCACCGCCTTCGATAGAATGGGCAAGAGCGAGCTCTGGCGCGAAAGCAGCGACCAACAATGCTGCGGTCCGTAGTGTCCCCGTTAGTGAGGTCTTCATTTATTCTTGATCGACGAAGCGATCAACGATATCCGGATTATAGGCTTGGTGGCAGGCTGAACAGACACTGTAAATTTGCGCACCGGCCTGGAAGAAATCTTCCTCGTTCTGGGCCGCCGCCGCTTCCATTGCCATAAGGCCTGCATCCGAGAGTCCTTGTGAATACACCATCCATGCATCATCGTCTACGGCGCGTCCAGGGAGGGCGAGCATATTTCCGCTTTCGACTACGACGGCAGCTTGAGCGCGCACGTATTCCCAGCCTGCATCAGTTGTAGGATAAAGTTCTTCATAACCCGCGGCGTCGAGCACCCAACCCCCAGAATCCCAAAGAATGTCGGAGGCGGGCTCGAGTACGAGTGCCATGACCTCTTGGGTGGTGAGTGAGGTGTTATAGATTGCCGCCGACTCATCGGGGGCGGATTCTTCTGGCGCTGAACAAGAGGCGAGGGCCACTAACAATGCTAGGCTAATAGTCTTTAGGCTGGGATATCGCGATGCATTCATCTACTGTACCTGCTAATCTGGTAATGGTTTAGTAATAGACGAGGTCTTTAGTACTAGTCTGCACTAATTCGACGAGACGTACCAGCTATGGCTGCTGTCTCAAACGGTAATGGGAGTTCTATGAGTCAGTTCAATTCACGAGTATTGACGTTTGCCTTCGGAGTCGTTGCTCTGTGGGGGATATCGATGACGGCTCAGTCTGAGGTCATCGTCATGCGAACACCCGATGAGGGTGTGCAACCGCGCTTGGTAACCTCTGCGGACGGTGGCGTGCATCTCCTTTATTTTAAAAAGCGCCTGAGCGCTCCCAGCGCCCGTGAGGGTAACCTCTATTACCGGCAGTTCGATCTAAAAACACGTAGTTTTGGTTTGCCAGTTAAAGTATCCAGTTCGGCTTTTGATTTGCAAACATTTGCTATAGCGCGTGCGGGCATGGCCATCGATGGGGGTGGTCGAGCGCATGTGATGTGGTATCTCTCAAGAGAAGGAAAATTTCTGTATGCACGTTCCGATGCGAAGCGTAAAGCCTTCGAGGACCAGCGTTCGGTTGTGACAGAGTTTAGCGAAGGCATTGATGCCGGCGGAGATGTTGCGGCGCAGGGTGATCAGATCGCCTTGATTTGGGGGGCAGGCGCGCTGAGTGCAGAGCAGGAGCGCACTGTCTATGCTCGTTTCTCTAATGATGGGGGAGCATCGTTCGGGCCTGAGCTACGGGTGGGGAATAAAGATCTTGGAGCCTGTGCTTGCTGTTCTCTCGCTGCTGAATTCGATCAACAGCATAGGCTACAGATAGCTTACCGTTCAGCGATAGATGGTATTGGTCGCCATATGCAAAGGCTCACCTTGTTCAGTGACTCGCCTAGTTTGGCGGAGGCAGGCAATAGATTGCGTGGAGAGTATGCGCCACTGCAGGAGTCGCAGAAGTGGGAAATTAGTTCATGTCCTTTGAGTACCAATGATTTCGCTATCGACTCGGAAAGCAATCTCTGGCTCACGTTTGAAACAGCTGCGCGTGTAATTCACATGGGATCGGACGGCTTAGCGAAGGCAGTTACCGAGCCGAGCAGTGAGACACGGCAAAAAAACCCGGCAATTGCGGTGAATTCAACGGGTCAAGTTCTCACAGTTTGGGGTGAGGCGATCAGTCACAGCAAAGGCGGAACTTTGCGCGCTCAGCTCGAGTCAAGCAATGGTGAGTTGCTTGATTGGGAATTGCCGATAGAACAAACAATCCCGAATTATAGTTTCCCTGCTGCGGCCGCGGTGGGCGAGGAAGACTTTCTCTTGGTTTGGTAGAGGCTTTTATTCTCAGGCATCATCGTCTTGGAAGCGCTCATTCCAGCGTTTGAAGCGTGCCCGACAATAGTTTTCGAGCTCATCGTAATTGCGGAAAAATAGCTCACTTCCCTCCGGGATAGCCTCATCGAACTCACAGAAGTCGTTGCTGTAATCCCTGCAAACCCAAGGACGCTTCTCATAAATGTTACAGAGTCCTCCGCTAAGTAGATGTGAACAGCGAGTCTCTATGTGTAGAAACCAGCCGTCGGCATCCTTGAAGAGATTGACGCCTTCATGGGAAACCTGCCATAGGAGATGATCGAAATCTTCTTTGCTGCGAGGTGCCGGAATTTTCTGATTGATTGAGCTGCAACAAATTGATTGGCTGCAGCGGCTGCATTTATTGTCGCTGGCCAGAGGTGAAAATTCTGAAGAGCTTGTACTTATAACTAGAGGAGAATTGTTGAGAGACTTTTTACTACGCATAGACTCCGGTTCCCATGAAACGAGTATGTTTCTGAGGTGCTTTTTCGCCGGAGTCTAACACTTCTTATCGTTTAATGCGGCTATTATTAGTGAGAATCAGTGCTCATTTTTATTTTTGGAAAGCAGCATTAAGCGCATCTCGATTCGACGCAATTCGCGCTGCAGCTCCAGCTTCACAATTTGTTCGAAGCCTATCACTTTGATCACCACGAAAAAGAACAAGCATGCCATTAATGCCATTCCCCAGTCTAAGCGTTCCTCGATCGACGTTGCATCCAAATAGCCGAGGAGGCTATAGATAGCGAAAAAGAATACGGCTAAACCTAGCGCATAAAGATAATAGGTCATCCATGCCTGGCGCCCCTTGAAACTTGCTCCTAATAAGCCGAAGAAGCCTTCACCGCGTTCTATCTCTGTTAGATCAGATTCGAGCTGTGGATATTGCTCACAAATTTCATTGCGAAGTTTTTCATTTAGAGTGTGTTTAGAGCGCATAGCCAATTCCTCATTGATGGTCGTTCGATTAACTGCTATTTCCCTAGTTGTGATTTGATGTTCTTAGCGAACCAGTTCAAATCAGGCCTCGGCAGGTTGCCATCACTGCTTAGGTGGTTTAGTTTCGACAGCATAAGCAAGTGTGAACTGTTAGGTCAATGGAGCGATCGCTCGGTAGTCATGGATTATTCGCATGATGGCGGAGTATGAGGAGAATCAAATTAGCTGCTAAAACAGTGGATACTAGATCAGTAGATATTTAGGTGATCATCAAAATGAATAAAATCAATAAAACCCGTTTTTGCCAGTTCGTCATTGGACTCTGCCTGACCGCAGGGCTTAATCATGCCGCAATCGCCCAAGATTATGCGCCTCCTCGTACCGAATTTGGTAAGCCCGATTTGCAGGGTTATTGGACGAACGCATCTTTAACCCAGATGCAGCGTAGTGAAAATTATTCGGGCCTTGTCATTCCGCCTAGTGAGATTGAAGACTTTACTCGGAATCATCATCAGAACGTGCGCCAGGCGACGGATGATGGGCTGGTGCAAGGTGAACTGCTAGATGGTTCCGATCTCGGTAAAGGACGCGGCTACAACGCCTTCTGGGTTGATCCCGGTACACGTTTTGGCATTGTTAAAGGTGAAGCGCGGACTTCTTGGATTACTGAGCCGGAGAATGGTCGAATTCCTTTCTCTGATGCGGGATCAAGGCTTCGTAGAGAGAATTATGCGGCCTTTTCGGGGAATGACGGGCCCGAGGGACGCGCGTTGGGGGAACGCTGCATAATTGGATTTGGCAGCACGGGCGGCCCGCCCATGAATAATGTGCTGTACAACAATATGTACCAAATTGTGCAGACTGAAGACTATGTGATGATCTTAGTCGAGATGGTCAATGATGCACGCATTATTCCCATTGATAAGGATCATCGCCCCGATGAGCATCAGCGTTGGTTAGGCGATTCGGTGGGTTACTGGGAAGGCGACACATTTGTCGTCGAAACGAAGAATCTACACCCTCAGCAGGCATTCCGGAACTCGGCGCCGTTGTCGTCACAGGGCAGGGTAATCGAACGCTTCAGTCGCTATTCGGATGAGCAGATTCTCTACACTTTCGAGGTAAGCGATCCTGTGTATTACACCCAGGATTGGCGGGGCGAGATGAGTTTAAATGCCTCAGAGAATAAGCTCTACGAGTATGCCTGCCATGAAGGTAACTATGGATTGCCGGGAATTTTGGCGGGCGCTCGTCGGGCTGAGGCTGACGCCGCCAATCCTGAATAAATCAACCTTCGTTCCAGAATTGCGTCATTTCCATGAACATGAATGACGCAGACCAGGTGATGAGAGAGAGTCCGGTCAGCGCCTCGACACCGGCTAGAAATCGCAGGGCACCTACTGGAGCGATATCACCATAGCCAACCGTGGTGTAGTTAGTGAAAGAGAAATAAATCGAATCGATTAAGCTGTTATCGAAGTTGCCTTCCAGGTAGCCAAAATCGCCGTGGTGGAGCATGAGGTAAAAGGCTAGCCCGAACAGACAAATCTCGATGATATGTGCACTGATTGTGCCGAACACGCCGATTAAGACACGAAGGCGGTGCTTGACCTTGAGTCTGGGTATGATGATCGAAAGGAGGCGCAGCATCTCGTAGTGGATCACCACTGCAGTGGCAACGAGAATGCTATTTAGAATGAATGCGATCAGCATGGAGTTCTCTTCATTTAGTTGGAGGCGAGCTCATTATTTATGGTGATAGCATACTATGGATAGCATAAGCTGTGAGAGGGTTAGATCAAGGAAACCATGAAATTCATGAGAGTCTTGGGGGTGCTGCGAGTGAGACGGGCGAAGAGACAAATAAGTCTTCTACGACGAAGTCTATTCGCAGTAGGACTCACTGTTTCTTTAGTAAATGCACAAGACGATGAGTACTTGGTCAATTTCGCTAATGAAGCTGCTACGTTTCATGAGCAAATCGAAGCGATTGAATCTGACTTCGGCCCCTTTGATACTCGCCTGCTTGAACCACTCTCTGCCCTTGCGGAGCTGGAAATTGAGAATGGGCATGCGGAAGCCGCGGCAGAGTTATTGAGGCGCCAGCTGCAGATTTCACGAAATGCATTCGGCTTCGAAGATCCTCGCCTATTAGCGGTTTTAGATTCGCTCATTCGCGCGGAAGTCGCGCAGTCACAATGGCAGCAGGCAGCTGATTATCTTGATCTTCGTAGCCAACTCTTTTTGAATCTTGCCGAGCCAGCCGCGAGTTCGTCCGCTGTTCAATTTGAATATATTGATGCGCTGTCGACGAGATCATCATGGTTAGTTCAACAAGTGGCCTTGATACCAACCCGCACCGCCGTCAGGACGTTTTTCGATGCGCGAGAGATTGAAGAACAGATCGCAGACTTGTCGGATGCTGCATTGGATGAACTTCAACAATTGGAGCAAGGCCCATCGAATAAAGATGGAGAGACATTGCTTCGGTGGCTCCCCATAGTTTATAGGCAGGCCTATAACGACTACTCGCTCGTGCAATTACTCAATGCCAGAAGCGGTTTCTCCTACGACACGATTGATTATTTGAGGCGGCGCGAGGGGGAGAGCGCAATGCACAAATTAAGTTCGCCTAGGTATATCTCTCGTGTGCTATCCAGTCCATTGAATAGAATACCCATGCTGGAGAAGGGCGACCCCATCGGTATAGGATATTTGCGTGATGCTTATTTCCGGGTGCGTAGCATGGACAAGCGGCTCGAAGCATTATTGGCGCATCAAGTGGAAATAGGCATCAGTGCCGAAGAGATAGCGCACACTCGTCAAGCCCTGGCATTGGTGAGAATTGTTCGCGGTGACTACCAGGTACTTCAGAAGCGGGGGTCGGGCATAAGTGAGTATAAGGAAGCCCAAGCCCTATTACGCGAGGCAGGGATTGCACAGGAAGAGATTGACCGTTATTTTTCGCGCCCGACACTTATCCCGTCAGAGACTCTCACACTCGATTTTCAAGCGGCACTCGACCAAATTCCTGAAGGGGAATGCATTGCAAACTTCACCGCGTTGAGTGAGCGCCTTGCCACATTGGCTAGTCCGGATATTGGAGAAGTGGGGGAGCTGCTGGATTTTCCTGAGGCTGAGTTTCTGATGCGGTTCGATGTCTCGCGACGCGGGCGGGCGACTGGAATCAATATCGATACTGAAGGTGTCGACGATGCTCGATTGCGGCGCGCAGCTAATCGAGCGCTGAAAGATTTACAATTCAGGCCGGCTGTTGCAGATGGGCGCACGGTTCGTCAGCGTGATGTGTGCATGACATTCCGGATTCCAATCGTTGCTCGCTAAATGCCATGCTTCGTCTCAGTCCGCATACAGCCTATTAGATTACTCTTGCAGTGCTCGAGCATCATTTATGCCACCAACATTTTCTACATTGGTGTAGCCTAGGCTCTCGAGTGTCGTGAGCGCGATGCCTGCGCGAACGCCTGAGCGACAGTAAACTTTGATCTCGGCATCCTTCGCTAAGCCAAGCTCCGAAATTCGGTTACCGATAACATCGTGAGGAATGTGAGCCGAGCCCTCGATATGGCTCTCAGCATATTCGGCGTCAGTCCTGACATCTAACCAGACAACATCGGAAGAGGGTGCGCTGGCACAGCCAGCAAACAGGCTGAACAGTAAAATTAGAGCGCCTGCGGCGTGAATTCGGCCCTGCCTGATCATTGTTCTCATGTTTATTTCTCCTTATTGCTAGTTAGGTATTCGCGAATCCCTGCAACTGGATCAAGGTCGCTTTTCGTTGCAAGTATAGCTCTATTGAAGCGCTGTTCGGCGCATAGATTATGCCCGAGCGCGGCTTAACTGTCATAGAGTGTTACGGCCAGTCGGGTTTTTGCATTTTGGCGCGTACTAGTTGTTGAGTCTCGCTGGAAATAGAGTATAGTAGCGGTCCTTTTGGTAGGACCAATTCGGACTTACCAAATCATTTTCATCGATTAGGCATTCTTAAGCGACCTACTCTGGGTGGTCTGGAAGCCCTTTGGCTAACGTACAGCTGATATGAATACTATTGACGCGCAAACCTCAGCTCCGACACCGACAAGGAGTCATGAAATCGCAGGGATCCTGCGTGATGAGATCCTGCGCGGACAATATCGTGAGGGCGAACGCTTGCCGTCGGAGCGTGATTTGGCGGAGCGCTTCGGTACTAGCCGCGGCGCTGTGCGCGAGGCCTTATCTCAGATAGAGCAATTGAGATTGATCTCGATCCAACCGGGTGGCGCTCGAATTAAGGCGGTGGATGAGGCGAGTATCTCGGTGCTTGGACCCTTGCTTGGCTTGGATAAGATTCCTAATGCTAGGCTCGTCGATCAGTTTTTAGATACGTTCTCGGCGTTGACGCGATTCACCGCGACGCGTGCAATTCCCTTGGCTAGCGAGGAGCAAAGACTGGAGTTGCTCGAGCGCTTGCATGAGATGGAAGGCCAACTATCGGAGGCTGCCTCTCTGCAGACAAGCATGCGTGGTTTTTTTCTCTTACTTGGCCGTATTGCCGACAATCTGGTTGTCCGACTCATCAGTAATGACCTTCAGGCGCAGTTTGTCGAACGGATGCTGACGGTACAGTCACGCCCTAAGTCCGATTCTGAGGCATTAAAGAAACTTATCACTGAATTACAACACGGAGTCGAGCAGGGCGACGGCGAAGCCGTAGCGCGCGCACTCGATGAACATTTTCTCAATATTCGATCACTAGTGGCGCAAGCCCTAGCAAAGTAAAGCAGTCTAGGAGTTTGGACATGAAGCGAGTAGTGATGCCCGTCGGCATCTTGGTAGTTAGCATTATGGTGGCGGTGGTCTTGGTGCGAAACCCGACTAGGATCGAAGAAGCAGCACCCGAGGTAGTTCCTATTAGCGTGCGAGTCGCGGAAGTGCAGACAGAGCCAGTGCAGCTAACCGTCGAGTCGCAAGGCAAAGCACAGGCATCGCGCCAGGCGAGTGTGTCATCGAATGTCCAAGGCCCAGTCGCATGGGTATCGCCCTCGCTCGAAGCGGGCGCCTATGTGAAAGCCGGTGAACCCCTATTGCGTCTGGATTCGAGTGATTTCGAAACGGCGGTTGCTCGGAGCGAGGCTAACTATCAACAGGCCGTTGCGGAAGCAGGATTTGCGGATGCGGACTTTGAGCGTATTAAAGAGCTCGCGGAGTCACGTCTCGCGAGCGAATCCGAACTACAGAATGCGCAACGTGCTGCGACGATTAGTGCGGCTCGACTCGCGGATGCCGAGGCGGCTTTGAAACAAACCCAATTGGATGCGGAGCGATCAGTACTCCGAGCTCCCTTTAATGCCATTGTCGCATCGCGCGATGTAGAGTTGGGTCAGTTCGTTAATCGCGCGCAGAGCGTCGCGTTGTTATTCGATGCGGATAGCGTAGATGTACGAGTGCCGCTGGCTATACGTCAACTCGGCTATCTCGATGTGCCTATTGGATACCGAGGGGAGTTCGATTCTGATTTGGCACCTCGCGTCGAGTTGATCGGCAACTACGGTGGCAAGCGCTACTCCTGGCAGGGAACGTTGCTTCGTACAGAGGCGACCATCGACCCTAACAGCAACACGGTGCAAGCAATTATCCGGATACAACAACCCAGCGCAGATTCTGAGGACAGTATTCCTATGCCAATAGGATTATTTGTCGATGCGAAAATTGAAGGGCGACACGTCGATAATCTTATTTCCTTGCCACGATCTGTGGTTCGCAACAATTCCCAAGTATTAGTCGTCGATGCTGAGAACAAAATGTATTACCGCGAGGTAGATATTTTCCGTTTAGAGCAGGATCGAGTGCTTATTAGTGGTGGACTGATAGCTGGAGAGAGAATTTGTATTTCGCCCATACAAGCTGTTGTCGATGGCATGTCTGTTCAGCCTGTGCTGGAAGTGATTTAAACATCGAGTTTGATCAATTCCCCATATTGGCGCCAAAGGCGCGCGGAGAATATTAGTGCGAACCCCTATTACGTGGTTTATTAAAAACCCAGTCGCTACCAATTTATTGATGATGATCTTCTTAGCTGGAGGCGTCATCTCTTATCTCAATCTAAATCAGGAAGAGTTTCCCGATGTCGAGTTTGGGATAGTGCAAATCAGCGTGCCTTATTTAGGTTCAACGCCTGACGAGGCTGAGTCTGCTATTTGCTTACGAATAGAAGAAGCCCTCGAAGGGGCAGAAGATATTGATAGATTAACCAGCACCGCGCGTGAAGGTGGTTGTGATGCGACGGTAGAGCTGGCAAGTGGCGCGGATCTAAATCGCGTCTTGAATGATGTGAAGGGCAAGATCGATGCGGTGAGCACCTTCCCGATTGAAGCAGAAAAACCGATAGTCCGAGCGTTAAGCGCCACGGGCAATGTTATGACCTTAGCGCTCGCCTCGGATACTGACGATGCGAATCTTAAGTTAGTCGCGGAAGAGATCAGAAACGATATTCTCGATCTTGAAGGTATTTCAACGGTTAATATTAATTATCTGCGACCTTTCGAGATATCGATTGAGGTTTCGGAAGCGACTCTTCGGCAGTACGGATTGACCCTCGATCAAATATCTCGAGCTATTGATCGAGCTTCTCTCGATCTTCCCGGTGGTACTTTAAAAACCGATTCGGGCGAAATATTGTTGCGTACCAAAGGGCAAGTTTATAGCGGCGCCGAATATCAGGATATCGTGATTCAGTCGTATCCAGATGGCACGCAGCTAACGCTTGGGCAAATAGCGACAGTAAAAGATGGGTTCGAAGAAGGCTATCTCGACGCACGTCTCAATGGCGTTAATTCCGCGATCATCGATGTACTCAGAGTGGGCGATGAAGATATCGTGAAATCCGCTAGGCGGGTTAGACAGTGGATGGGCTCCGATGGTTTTCGTCTTCCAGAAGGGATGACTCTCAAAATAGTCTCTGACTCTGCGATTGCCACTCAGGACAGGATTTCGACTGTTGCGCAGAATGCCTACACTGGCTTAATACTCGTACTGATCATTTTGGCACTCTTCCTACGGTTTAAACTCGCCGTATGGGTTGCCGCGGGCATACCTATTGCGATCGCGGGTGCATTGTCTTTGTTCCCCAGCGTGGGTTTGACAATAAGCTCGTTGACGGTCATGGGATTCATCCTCGTGCTGGGAATTATCGTCGACGATGCAATCGTTGTCGGTGAGCGAGTGCATGCATTCGAAGTGAAAGGATTCTCGCAAGAGGAGGCGGCGATTGAAGGAACAATCGAAGTTTCTGTCCCAGTGATTTTCGGAGTGCTCACGACCATAGCGGCGTTCCTGCCCATTCTTCTACTTGGGGGACAGATGGGAGCATTCTTCAACACGATTGGTGGCGTCGTAGTTTTTTGCCTCGTTGCGAGTTTAATTGAGTCGCAGCTCATTCTCCCTGGCCATATCGCGCATCGGAAAATTAATGGATATTTCGGTGAGGGTTCTTCTTTTGTCGCTAAGTGGCAGGTATTCCAAGGGCGTATTGCCGGAGCGATGGAACATTTCGCAGAGCATGGCTACCGTCGTGCGCTGAAGAGTGTGCTCAAACATCGTTATGCAGCGTGGGCTACGGCGACGGGTGTCATCATTATAACGACTGCGCTGCTTATCAGCGGCAGAGTCGGGCTGCAGTTTTTTCCTTCGATCGAAGGTGACACGGTTTGGGGAACGGTGGTAATGCCAGTGGGTGTTCCTGGTTATATTACCGAGGACGCCATCGATATTCTGGAGCAAAAAGCGTTAGAGCTTTCTGCGGAGCTCGATCAGGAATTGATTGAGTTAAAAGCGAGAGGTGACGCGCCAGAAACGACTGAGCGAGTTGTCGACAGCGTTCTAACGGTGATTGGCGGGCGTGCGCCGCGCGGCGGACCGAGTGCGGGCGGCGGTGGGGGTAGCGGCAGTAGTGAAATAGCTGAAGTGGTGATGTATCTCACCCCGTTTTTCGATCGCGGTGAAATCAGTTCGGCAGAGATACGTGATCGTTGGCGAGAAAAAGTGGGTACGATCCCGGATGCTTTAGAGCTGACCTTCGTGTCAGACGCCTTTTCAGCCGGCGATGCAATCAATTACCGATTGGCTGGACGCGATGAAGAAAATTTGAAGATAGCGGCAGCGGAATTAAGGGCAGAACTGGGCCGCTATCCGGGCGTGTTCGATATTTCAGATTCTTTCCGTGCGGGAAAACAAGAAGTTCAGATTCAAATACTCGAGAGAGGGAAGACGCTAGGGCTCACACTGAATGATATCGCTACGCAGGTTCGTCAGGCATTTTTCGGCGCGGAGTCGCAGCGTATTCAACGTGGCTCCGATGATGTTCGCGTTATGGTGCGCTATCCAGAAGATGAACGCCAATCTTTGGCGAATTTAGAGGATTTGCTGATCCGTACTCCGGCGGGCGCCGAGGTGCCATTCCTGAGTATCGCTGACTTCACTCTGGGCAATAGCTATTCGAGTATTAATCGACAAGATGGCCGCCGGATAATCACCGTGCGCGGAGATGTAGACCGTACTGTCGTGATGCCTGATGAAATTCGCCGAGAAGTGATTCGCAACTTCCAAGCTAGATGGAAACAAGAGCTCGATGTGGAGTTGGTGGTTGGCGGAGAAAGTGAACGCCAAGCTGAATCATTCGGAGACCTGTTTTCGACGTTTCCGATAGCGATGATGGTGATTTTCGCACTACTTGCGATTCCGCTTAAATCCTATTTTCAACCGCTCATTATTATGAGTGTGATTCCCTTCGGTGCGATCGGAGCTATCTTCGGTCACTTCATCATGGGAGCCGATCTCGTATTCTTTTCCGTGTTGGGAATAATTGCGCTAAGCGGGGTGGTAGTGAATGCAAGCCTCGTGCTCGTGGTCTCCGTGAATCGATTACGAGAAGAAGGAATGGGTATGGTCGATGCTGTGTCGACTGCGGGGATGCTTCGATTCCGTCCAATATTCTTGACCTCACTCACCACATTCATTGGCTTGGTTCCGTTGATGATCACAGCAAACCCGGCGACTTTTTTCGTCGTGCCTATGGCAATTTCGCTTGCGTGGGGGGTGTTATTCGCAACCGTCATCACGCTATTCTTAGTGCCTAGCTTGTACCTCATTTTGCATGACTTCATGGGACACACGGACACGGCGGAAGAGCGGGCACGTGCTTATACTTAGGCTTGTTCACGACCGACGGGCTGAGTTTTAAACCTTTCTGTCTATGTATGAACTGTAAGGCATTGCAAGTTGGTGCCTTACAGTAATAGGCTATGTCCCATTATTGACTCCTACTGGATCGACCTATGACGCACTTCCGTTCGGCTGCCAAGGCCACTAATTCGATGATTCTCGCAGGTATGTTTCTTATGAGTTCTGTTGCTAGTCACGCTCAAATTAATCGTATCGATATTATTCGTCCCGATGCGCCGGCTCTTGCGGAGTATGGTGAATATAATGTTGGTGTCCGCACACTCACATTAGTCGACGAAGGCCGTGTCGATATACTGAACACTGAACGCGGTGGTGACGTGGCCATCTACGATCGCAGTCTTACCGTTGAGGTCTGGTATCCGGCGAATCTTGCCTCTGGACAGGAACGCGGTGGACAGTACCAAGCTATCACTCGGAATCCAGCAATTACTGCCACGCTCTATGGTCGGGCGGTGCGTGATGCGGATCCCGATCCGAGCGTCAGCGATTTGCCCTTAGTTGTGATCTCGCACGGTTATCCAGGTAATCGCTATTTAATGAGTCATCTGGGGGAGAATCTCGCGAGCAAGGGTTTCGTCACAGTCTCCATCGATCACACCGACAGTACCTATGACGACGCACAAGCCTTCCAAAGCACGCTCTATAACCGGCCACTTGATCAACGTTTCGTCATAGAAAGCATGTCGCGACTCGCTGCCGATGAGTCAAGTTTCCTTTTAGGTTTGCTCGATGCCAATAACACCGGCGTACTCGGTTATTCAATGGGGGGATATGGCCTCGTGAATAATTTGGGCGGGGGTTATAGCGACGACATAGTGGGCTCGTTTATGGCACCACCCAATGGTCTTCTCGATGCTCATGCCACCGGTAATGCAGAGTACCGAGCCAAATTGGATTCGCGCATCCGAGCCGGCTTCGCTGTTGCTCCGTGGGGAATGGAGCGTGGCTTCTGGCGTGAGCAAGATTTGGCGGGAATTGAAGTGCCAACGTTCTATTTGGCTGGTAGCAACGACACAGTGGCAGGTTATGAGAATGGTGTTAGGGCGATCTATAAGGCAGCGGTAAATAGTGATCGTTATCTACTTACATTCAAAAATGCGGGTCACAACGCAGGCGCACCGTATCCAGTTCCTCGAGAAATAATAGACAGTGAGACTGGCGAGGGAGCGGGTCATTATACGGACCCAGTCTGGGATACTGTACGCATGAACAATATTATGGATCATTTCGCTACGGCCTATTTTTCATATCATCTTAAGGACGATGAAGGCATGTTGAAATATTTGGATGTGGTCGCCGATGGTGCGGAGGCTATATACCATATGAATAATGGCGTACCCGAGAAAGACCATAATTATTGGCCAGGCTTTGAAGAAAATTCAGCTGTAGGTCTTAAGCTCGAACATCTAGCGAAGGGTGAATAGTAGATCTACTGTTTTACAGAGTAGACGACTTCGACACTCTGCTGCGCCCCGGATTCTGCTTTCAGTTTTATGCGATCGCTTAGCGTGTAGTCTAGGCTAACCTTTGAGCTGTTGTCGAAGAGTCCCACGCCATAGCGTGCGAATAGCTTGGGCGAAAGGTATTTACCGACGGTGAGTACACTGTTGTCTAAGCTATTGCTCGTATCTATGCTCAGTTCATCCAATCCTAATTTACCCCGAATTTGATTGCTCAGCTCCTGATTCCTTTCGAGCCCGAGAGAAGCGAGGGTGCCAAGCATAGCTCCTTGATCACTTTGTCCAATATTGGCGAAAGGACGACCGATGGCGAGCATCGAGACGATGTCGGTGTCGCTGAGATTGGGTGATGAGAATAGCTTACTGTTAATATTTTTTAGGGTACCGGTCATCTGCACACCCACGGTTTGGGTATCTATTTGCCGCACCGCTCTCACGTCGATGCCGGGGTTGTCGAGTGCTCCGAAAAAGAGAAAACGCCCTTGTCGAATATCTAATGCTTGACCGTATAGTTCATAGCTCCCGTTCTCCAAAGCAAGTTCCCCGTACGCGAGATTGCTTCCTCCATCGCTTCGTCTGAGCGTGAGATTTCCACTCAATCCCGATTGAATTCCGAAACCCGATAAGGAAATATCTTCGCCGAGCTGAAGGGTTACTTCTCCAGTAATTCCATTCTTGCTCAGTTTTTCAATGAGCGTTAGATCCTCTTCTTTGTCGGCGCCGACAATAACGGCATCACTGGAAATGTCGATAGCATTGCTGGGCAGCTCGGCGAGTGTCAAATCTAATTCAGGAATATCTACATAACCTTCGTAGTGCATGATTCCGTCACGGCTACTTAATTGGAGTGAAGGCGATGCGACGACGTGGAAATCCTCTCTATCATAGAGGAGGAAATTTTCGCCCGTGAGGCTGAATTCGACTTGAGGGCTGATTATATTCGTGCCACTGAACTCGAGTAGCTGAGTTGCCTTGAGTGCCGCTGATATCTGTCCCGCTCCCGAAGTGAAGCGAGCATCTGCCTCGAAAGCATTGTTCGCCGACGATTTCGCCCGAACATCAATTTCGTTCAGCTGTATGCCTAATGCAGGAATGACCATCGTGCCCTTCGTGAAATTGGCAGTGCCTTCTAGTTGGGGGTTGGCTAACGTGCCATTGACGTCGATGCTCGCGCTTAACTGACCCTGCACCTGATTGATGGCGCTCGTTAATGTTTCGATCCATTCAACGTTCTGTGCTTGCACCTCAATTTTCCCTGCAATTGCGTCATCGCCCCTCAATTTTAGTGAAGTCTGCATACTCGCGACTTCGTGCTTTTCGTTGCTCAAAAGCGATTCACGATTCAACACAAGGTTGCTGGCGAAATTCCAATTTTCTTCTTCCGATGACGCGATCAGACTAGTATCCGCCAAGGAATATGTCGCGCTGTCCGTGCCCAGCGTGAGCTGAAATTGTGTGTCGCTCATCGTGGCTGAAATTTCCGACTGTGAAGTGCCATCAAGCGATCGATGGTAATCAGCATAGATATCGAGCATTCCTTTTAGTTGGTAATCTTCTTGGAG
>JALQUB010000014.1 GCA_023268635.1 Pseudomonadales bacterium | reverse complement strand
TTGCGAAAATAGAAGCGGATCTCGGCGACAAGCTTCATCAATTCGATTGGATAAATTTCGGTGGTGGCCACCTTCTAGCCCACCCTGACTATGATAGAGAATCGCTCATAATTCGTATTAAAGAATTCTCAGCAAAATATGGCGTCCAAGTCTATCTCGAGCCAGGCGAAGGGATCGTCAATAAGACAGGGGTGATGGTGGCCGAGGTGTTGGACACGATGACCAATGTAATCGATATTGCAATCATCGATTGTTCCGCAACGTGTCATATGCCAGATATCCTAGAAATGCCGTATCGCGCGAATATTTTTCACACGGGTCAGCCCGGCGAATATGAGCATACGTATCGTCTTGGTGGTCTTAGTTGCCTCGCGGGCGATGTTGTGGGCGACTACAGTTTCGAAGAACCGTTAAAGGTCGGTGATCGCATCATGTTTGATGACATGAGTCATTACACCATGGTGAAGACGTCGACGTTTAATGGTGTTCAGCTACCGGCAATCGCAATCTGGAACTCTCAGTCAGATGAGGTCAGGGTGGTTAAAGAGTTTGGCTACGAAGACTTCCGTAATCGTCTAAGTTAGTGAGGGTAGACCATGGATGAGTTCGATCAATTCGCTGCGCCGGGCTATCCCGTATTCCTAGGTTCGGAATTTAAGCAACCAAGCGAAGAAGATGCGCTCTTCCACATCGTCTCTATCCCCTACGAGGCTTCAGTTTCCTACGGAGGAGGCACGGCGAAGGGGCCGCGTACAATCCTCGAAGCAAGCTGGCAGCTCGAGCAATGGGATGGCAAGAGTGTCCCAGGACGAGAAGGAATTTTCACCCATCCTCCCATTGATTGTGATGCAGATGCCGCAGAGGTTATCTCACGCACGGCGGCGCTGACTCGACGCATCATTGAGCGCAGGCAGATACCCGTAGGTATCGGTGGCGAACACACGGTGACCTACGGATTAATCCGTGGGTTGCTCGATGCGGGTATCGAAGATTTTGGAGTTGTACAGATCGATGCGCATGCCGATTTACGCGATTGCTACGAAGGCAACCGCTATAGCCATGCATCGGTGATGAAGCGTGTGGTTGATGAAGGCATCCCCTTGCTGCAGCTAGGAATTCGCGCGATGTGTGAAGAAGAGCAGCAGGTGCGGGAAATAAAGGGTGTGTATTTTCACGATGCGGAGGAATTAGTGCCCACCAATGTGAGCACCCTGAAACTGCCAGCGGATTTCCCTAAGAAAGTATTCTTTACCGTGGATGTCGATGGCCTCGACCCCTCAGTATTCCCGTCGACTGGGACGCCTGTTCCCGGAGGTTTGAGCTGGTACCAGACCCTATCGCTAATTGAGTCGGTCGCGAATCAGGCCGAAATCATCGGCTTCGATGTCACGGAGTTCGCGCCGATCGAAGGCTTCCATGCCTATGAGTTTTCCGCGGCATCGCTGCTATATAAGATGATGGGCATCGTGCAGCGACGCCGAGCGGCAGTAAGCGCTTAGGATTCGGAATAGAGCAAGCTGTAACCGTATTCCTGCGCGCGAGTCACAGCGATAACACCTGCAGGTACGAAGCGGCTATCAGGGATTGGGTTCGCTCGCAGCTCCGCATAGACATCCTCAAATGTTTGATTAGTCACCGACGCCAATCGTTGAGAAAAAGCTTGTGTCGCTTTATTACAGATAGCGAAGCGAACGCCTTTCGCTGCGATGCCCGCTAATGTATTCATTCCATTCGCTGGACTTTTTGTATTCATCGGATTGGTGGTGGGTGCAGTTTCCGCCCGGGGTGAAAAATACTTGCCGTATTTCGCCCACATCGCATCATTGAATCCATAAGGTGTCGACATGTGACGGAAGCATACAATCAGGCCGTAGTCTTCATTGCTGCCGTCATAATCTTCCTCATGGGTGAACAAAATATTATTGGCATAGCGGACGGCATTGGCGCCGCCTGGCATCGTTGCGGAATCTATGAAGACGCGATGGCTGCCGGTAAGTTCATTCATCCACGAGTCTTGAGCATGGTGTGCCGGTTCGAAATTCTTATTCTTACTCTGCGCTGCCTGAGAACTGGATGACGCGGCAATGCCTGCAACGGCGGCAACGCCTAGACTCGTTAAAAGGGTGCGTCTATTAGTGGTGTTGTCAGTGGTCTCTGTGTCTTTGTCCATAATTTATCTCACTACATTTGCTATCTAATAATTTCTAATGTGTACCTAAAGTGCTGCGTCTTATTTCGCTAAGATTAACTCAATTTCTGTCAATCCGAGACTTAGTAAAAAGTCACGCTGCTTGTCATTGACGCGAAGAGATAGGCTCGTGCCGTGGCTTGCCATACTATGCGCCTCGAGAATAAAAAAATCGACAGCCGATTGATCGATGTGTGTCGTGAACTGCAGGTCCACAATTAAGTCCTGGTCACGAAGTTTGCGAATCATTTCCATGAGACTTGCAACCGAGGCATAGAATAAGGCGCCTTTAACTTTCAGCACATTATTATGCTCTTGCTTTTCGATGCCTAGTTCGAGTTGGCTAATGCGTAATAGAAAGACACTGACCGAAAGCGCGACGGCGACTGCGATCCCCGTGGCGAGACCGAAGAAAACAATGCTGACGAAGGTTGCTAGGTAAATGAGTAACTCAGGTTTTTCTGGAGCGTAGTGCTGAACGTCGCTCCACTTGATCATGTCGAAGCCAACGATGAATAGCGTACCCGCCATAGCGGCCATGGGCATATAGGTGAGTACCGGCCCGAGAAAAGTGATTAGCACGAGCACGAAGCCTGCGGTGACGATGCCAGAGAGCGGTGTCGATGCGCCAAGGCTTCGATTCGCTTTGCTGCGGTTGAAGCTGCCAGAGCCGACGAAGCTGGAGAAAAATGGAGCGAGGAAATTGGATAAACCTTGCGCGAATACTTCCTTGTCCAAGTCGATGACCTGATCCGTTTCCATCTTGAGCTCACGAACGATGACGAGGGATTGAGCCAAGCCTATGAACGCGATTGTGAATGCATAGGGGATGAGCTGAATGCTGCTCATCAGATATTCAATGTTCACGGTGGGAACATCGAAAGGCAGCCATTCCAAAGGCATGCGGCCAAGGTACTCTAGTTCGGTGTCGGGCAGCGGCCAGATGGCGCTGACGAGCAAACCCGCTAGATAGCCGCTAGCCACAGCAACAATAAGGTAATAGCGATGCGAGAAACGCTTGCCTAGATATCCGCCCGCAATCGTCGTCACTCCAATGAACAAACTATAAGGGCTCACTAAATTTTCAACATCGCTGGCGATAATGAACAACTTTTCATAGAAAAATGTCGTATTTGTATTTCCAGACGTGTGACTCAAATTCACGATTGCTTGGCCCAGCATCAGTGGTGCTTTTCAAATCGAGGCACACTGTCTTACTTGGCACATAGCAGTCTGGGCGGCATTTTAGTTCCAGCCCTGTCTCTGGACACTCCACGAAAATACTGCGTTCAATCATCGCATCTTCTGCTTGGATCAGCCCACGTATCCGAGGCATCCGCATGGCGCTCTCTGCCATTGCATTTGCCACGTCATAGTCGCCAGCAGTGAGCAACAGCTTACCCCGCTGCTTGGCGAGTTCATACGCTTCTTTCCAGTCATTGCCTCTGCG
>JALQUB010000018.1 GCA_023268635.1 Pseudomonadales bacterium | reverse complement strand
ACCAACGATGAGTTCACTCTGCAAGCACACATTAAATACTCTTGCTGAGCAGGGAATAATAAATCTACTCCTGCAGACAGAAGTGACAGAGCTATGCCGTCTAACAAGCGCTGAGGGGGATTACTGGAAAGCCATGAGTGGGCATAATCCAATCGGTGACTTTGATCTCGTCATCAGTACGGCACCTAGCCAGCAGACTGAAGCGCTCTTCGCCAACGCTAACTTTTCTGACATGCCGAGCCTCCTTAGTACGAGCCACCTTCCCTGTTTCAGTTTAATGATCGGACTTGAACGCGCGCCGTCGCTGAATTTCGACTTCGCCTTAGTTAAAGATTCTCCGATCTCAATTATTGTGCAGAACAGCAGCAAACCTAGACGCGATGACAGCGCCTCGCTGCTCATCCATAGCGACAATCGGTGGGCTCGCAATCACTGGGATGAATCAACTACAGCTATCCAAGAAACGCTATTAATAGAGCTCCAGCGAATAATTTCTATTAAGCAGGAGGATATAGCACACATTGATTTCCATCGATGGCGCTATGCCAAGACAGACTCCAGTGCAGGAAAAGATTTCTTATTCGATAGAAGATTGCAACTCGCTGCGTGCGGAGATTGGTGCTTAGGCGGACGAATAGAAGATGCATTTTTGAGTGGGACGCGCTTGGGTAAGGCGCTCTCAACATATATCGCGGGGTAAGCTCCCTGCGCAGCGCGCAGGGAGGAAGAATTGTTACCGTGCCAGTTTTGCAATTATCAGCTTAAGCTGAGCCGCATCGAGACGCTGCTCATCAAACGCTGGCATCTTACCAGCTCTGCCTTGGCGTAGCGTGGCAAGAATACTGTCTATATCACCACCATAGAGCCAAGTGTTATCGGCTAAATTTGGCGCACCAAGGAATACATTCCCCGTACCATCCACACCGTGACATGCTGCGCAATTTTGTTCGTATACCGTGCGACCCGCATGCCCTCGATCTGAAAAGTTGAGTAGATAATTTGCAACATCTCGCGTCTTTTCTTCACCTAACGAAGCTTCCCATGCCGGCATACTCGCATTTCTGCCCCCGCGTAAAGTTTGCTCTATCTGCTCAGGGCTGCCACCCCATTGCCAATCGACGTCGAGTAAATTAGGGAACAATGCAGCCTGACCGCGGCCATCAGCACCATGGCACGCAGAGCATTCTCGACGAAAAATTCTGTCGGCGGTCTCCATCAGCGCGGTGTTGCCTTGTAGCTCAGACAAACTAGTTGCGGCGATCTCCGCACGTCGTGCGTCAAAACTTTCTTCATAATTTTCATAGCTCGAAACGAGTCGTTTACCCTGTGACCAATTTAGCAATCCTTCGAATGAGCCTAGTCCAGGATAAAGCATTAAATAGCCGAGCGAGAACACTAATGCGCCAAGTAGCATCCAGAACCACCACAACGGTGGCGCACTTGTTCCTTCACGTAGATCTGTATCCCAGACCGGGTCATGATCAATCTCACCGTGTGTCGATTTAGAATCGGGCGGCGCAAAATAAACGCTTAGTACAATCCAAACTAGTGTTGCTAAAGACACACATGTAAGGACTATTACCCAGCCGCTCCAAAAGCCAGTTGGCAAATCAGCTACCATGGCGCTCGCCCTCCGCTACTTCGTTCGTAACCACAAAGATTTCATCCTGGAGAGGAATTTGTGCCGCAGCCATCGCAGCCTCACTCTTACCTCTCGTTCCGAACCAGATCGCCACACCGATCATAAATGCCATGACTAGCATGTCGCCGGCAAAAATAAATAGAGTCATCGCGCGATCTCCTCATCCAAGCCCGTACCCAGAATCTGCAAGTAAGCAGTTAAAGCATCGATTTCCATCAAGCCTTCGAGATCAGACTCAGCGGCTGCAATTTGCGCATCCGTATAGGGATGACCAAGTTTGCGTAATGCAGTCATCTTAGCGACGATATTTCCTGTTTCACTTGCTGCTCTTTCCGCGAGCCATGGGTAGCCCGGCATAATACTTTCAGGAACCACAGTCCGTGGATCTATCAGATGGATACGATGCCAATCATCCGTGTACTTGCCGCCTATGCGATGCAAATCTGGCCCTGTTCTCTTTGAGCCCCACATGAAGGGTCTGTCGTAAACAAATTCACCCGCTCGAGAATATGGTCCGTAACGCTCAACCTCAGCGATTAAGGGACGAATTTGCTGCGAATGACAGACACTACATCCTTCTCGCATATAGATATCTCTGCCCGTGAGCTCAATCGCTGAATATGGCTTAGTATTCACGGTGGGTTCTTCTAAACTCTTTTGATTGAGTACAGGAAGAATCTGAACCAGGCCTCCAATCGCCGACACCAGAAGAATGCCGAAGATAAGTAGACCAGTATTTTCTTCTATTTTCTTATGTAGAGAGAGCGCGCTCATGCTGTCACCTCCTTGTTGATCGCATAGGCGGGATCAACTGGCGGTGCCTTTGCCACCACCGCTTGTCTACCGGCAAGCGTCTTAAATAAGTTGTAGGTCATGAGTAAGGTGCCTGTTAGGAATATCAGACCCGCTATCAGACGCAGCGCATAGAATGGCTGCATGCTAGTCATGACGTCTTTAAAGCTGAAGCTTAATTCTCCGATTTCATCGACGCTGAGCCAGAGAAGTCCTTGAGATACACCCGCACCCCACATCGCGACGATATAAAGCATCGTGCCTGCAAGTGCGAGAGCGAAATGAATATTCGCCAGACGAACACTATGCAAAGGCGCTCCGACTAGTCGTGGCACCATGAAATAGAATGTGCCATACGTGATCATCGCGTTCCAACCAAGCGCACCTGAATGTACGTGGCCAATTGTCCAATCGGTAAAATGACTAACAACATTCACACTAGGGAATGACATCATCGGCCCTTCAAACGTGGCCAGTCCATAGAAAGCAAGTGACAGTACGATAAATTTAAGGGCAGGATCTGTTTTGAGCTTTTCCCATGCCGTACTTACGGTCATGATGCCATTAATCATCGTCGCCCAAGATGGGGCTAATAAAATAACGCTCATCACGACAGAGAGAGACTGCACCCATTCTGGAATGGCGTTGTAATGTAGGTGATGTGGGCCAGCCCAAATATAGCTATAGGTGAATGCCCAGAATGCAACTACAGACAAACGATAACTCCAGATTGGACGCCCTGAGTGCTTAGGAAGGAAGTAATACATCATCCCAAGGAAGCCGCCCGTTAATAAGAAGCCCACCGCATTATGGCCATACCACCATTGCACCACAGCGTCTTGTGCCCCTGCATACAAAGAATAGGACTTGTCGACTGTGACCGGAATGGCAAGGTTGTTAACGATGTGCAACATCGCAATAACTATAATTAACGCACCGTAAAACCAGTTTGAGATATAAATAGGACGTATCTTGCGACGCGCGATCGTGCCAAAAAAGACAACTCCGAATATGACCCAAACAACGGCTATGGCGATATCGAACGGCCATTCCAGCTCTGCATATTCTTTCGTAGTATTCCAGCCTGCGAGCAATGAGAGGCCACCTAGCAACACGACTAGTTGCCATGCATAACAACAAAACCAAGCCAATGCCGGTGAAAATAACCGCACATGCGATGTTCGCTGCACACTATAAAAAGCCGTCGCCATCAGTGCTGAAACACCGAAACCAAAAATAATACCATTGGTATGCAAAGGGCGCAGTCTTCCGAATGAAAGCCAGAATTGACCAAGGTCGATTGTCGGCCATAGCAATTCAGCAGAGATATAAACGCCCGCGGTCATCGCAACTACCGCCCAAAGAACCGAAAACTGGATTAGGCGAATAACGACTGCGTCTTCGTAAACCTCGCCAGTCTCCGCGAGAGGATCGTGGCCTTGAGCTATTGTTGCACTTGTCATAGTTGAATACTCACTGACATGGTGAGGCGACTGCCTCCTATAAATCCGACCATCACTATCGAGTGATGCCTGAGTTTTTAATTTGCTGCAGATTCCCCAGCGTTAAACGCCAAGCAATGGACCGACACCTAATGTCCAGAGCGACATACTAATGCCGAGCAGGCTAACCGCAGCAACCAACAACCAGCCCACAAGCGAAGACGCCATGAGCATACCGCGCTCCGGAGGAATACCTAATGCAAGAGGAATTCCCGTATAGAGCAAATACATCGCCCATATTGTTGTTGGTATAAGGACTAGCGCATTGAAGAAAACGTCGGGGAAGAGATGCGCCATACTCGCCACTGCAAGTGGCTCTCCGACAATTGTAATTAATGCAACATGCCGTCCGAACGAGGCATTCGCACCATAGGTATCCGCCATCCAACGACTAATTAACGCCGTAGTGACCAAACCGAAGAATAGAATAAAGAAATAGCCAAGACTGATTAATAGCAGCGCATTAGAATCCATGACCAGCGGCTGGGCAGCGCCTACTCGCCATCCAAACTTCGACGCCCCTACAAACGAAAACAATGGTGGCAATATCAACAGCCATAGCGCATAACGGAATAGCACTCGCCATGGCGCGGGATCAGCTCCGGCAAGTTTCGCGAAGGCTGCTTTGGGTGCATATAACGCCCTAAACAGCAGAAAAGAGTATATTGAATTACCCATGCCGCCTCGTTTTCCCAGCATTGCGCTCGGGATCATCTATTTGAGATACGGTAAGTATAAAGAAAGGGTATGGAACTGTCTTGATCTAACTCAATCGGCGCAAGAGCCTGGCATATCGCTGCCTAAGGGATCGCAACTTCAAAGCGATAAATTCCGTGGTGCCGCGCATCATCCCCAGCAATCACTGTAGACCACTCGACGGTATAGATTCCGTTTGTGACGCCAGGCTGGTAAATCTCCATCATCAGATCGTTAGCCCCCATGGAATGCAGTCCGCGCAGCAGGTACTCCCCTTCTGGGCCTTTGAGCACAACGGTACTCCGCTCCACATCGGGTAGCGCTTCGAAAAATAGGCGCAGGGTGCGAGGTACACGTTCGACGATCCGCGCATTAACCTCAGGCTCAGCGCGCACAAATGCACTGCTTTCTACAGGAGCAGCACAGCCTAGCAGTAACGCAAGCGAGGGTAAGGCCAGCGAAGCTATTAGTGTTGAACGAACACCCATATTCAGCCTCAGATCAGCGACAGAATCGCTAGCTAGTGAGGAGCCCTGTTCTGTTTCGCCTGTGCCAGTTCTTTTGCAAAGGCATCAAGACGCGAGCGTATTTCCGATTCAGTCATTGCGCACACTTCTGAAGATTTTTCTGGCGAAGAATCATTATTCTTAACGACAACTGAGACTACGGAAGGCTTTAAAGGGACAATTAACTCATCGCTTTCACTAAAATCACTAGAAAATGCGCTTGAATTCTTACTCATCGCTAGAAGCTCTCCTTAGACATTTTATCTAAACCACTCAAAATAGCTCGAAATCACAAGATATAGAGTTGCACACTTACTGTCAAACAATATCTAGACATCAATACCGAAACAACCCCTCCTCACCAGGCAATTTCTGCCCTATTTTCACCTCTTGTGTCACTGTTCACGCAGTAAATATAGGCTTTTTGTGAAGATGACGTGACGAATTTGAGGCAGTTTCCTCTCGATTTCCAAGGCTATCTATAAAAATGGAAAAACTATAGGACACCCAATTAATTTACAAATTGACCTAAGTAATTTCGATCATTAATCGACCGCTTTTACCTCCTCATAGGAATCTGGGATCAATTAAATCACCCCGAATTAGCTGGTTCTTGTTGTGTACGCAATAAAAAGGACACCCAATTAACTTAGGAAACGGCACGATAAGCCCAGTTTTTCCGGCATTTGGGGAAAATTGAAGGAAATTAGCGCACCAAGGCAGGCTATTTAGCGGATTAATGCCAATGAAGAAATGAAAATACCAAGGCCGAATAGCCTTAAGGGAATAGAGCCAAAGCTTAGGAATCTAGCAGGGTATTTGAAGGGCTAATCCGCGTTTCAAGCGGCGAATAGCTTTTTCGCAGCCGCCGTACCGCGAACCCATTTAGTCGGCGATCGCATGTGTTCTCCACAACGAATACGTTTGGCTTGATAGGCAAGTAGCGAATCCTCGGCACCAGCGGCAGTTGCGTAATGCCTATGAAATTCGGTTACTGCATCGAACCAAGCAGAAGGCTGCATACCCAAATCTAACAACAGAGAATGTTTAGCCATGCTTGGCTGCCATTCATTGGACTCGAGGCGTTCTTGACGCAATGCGCGAACAGTTGAATCAAGCAAGGAAACATAAGCACGACGATCTATCGGTAATACATTTTCAGCGTTACTCCCCTGCTCTTGAAGTGCGCGTAAGCGCTGAGTAGGCTGAGATTTTTTTAAATGTCGAGCATTTCGGCGCCGCAAGAGTCTCTGCTGCCTATAGTTCGGCGCCTTCGTTCGCTGCGCTTGGCGAATTAATCGTTCTTGAATAGAAGTAAAATCACTTGCCTCCAGACTATCGCTTACCCCAGCACGCACGGGATTTAAATCCACATACGCCATGCAGGTTACCAATGCCCGCTCGTCGAGCAGCGCCTGGCTCTTGAACCTGCCCTCCCAAAATCTTCCCGTGCAACCGTCCTCACGATTCGACGCACGCGCTATACGCTCATTTAGGCAGCGCATGAACCAACTAATGTCTTGTAGACGTGCACGCCACTCGGCGAGCGTTTTGGCCTCCAAATCGCGCGCGTGTTTACTACCGGAATTGAGTCTTAATGTCTTAATAAGCTGAGCATTTCTCGGGAAAAGCCGCGTCCAGCGCGCAAGCACCTCACTATCGCTCCAACTAGCCGCCTTCTCTACATCGACCCCCAGCACCACATGGTAATGGTTGCTCATCACCGCATAGGCACAGACATCTATGGCGAATTGACTAGCTAGCCATTTCATTCGCTGCACAATCCACGCTTTGCGGTGGTCGTAATTTTGGCCGGTCAGTGGGTCTTCGCCACACAAGTAGGCACGCCGGACACACCGCGAAATGCAATGATAATAAGGCGTATCTTCTATAGACACTTGTTGGTAGCGCGCACGTGTCACTTTAGTTTCCGATTCAAATACTACAAATTAAAAATGGGAAATCGATTTTAGAGAGATTGGTGTAGACTGCAAGGCAAAATTCCCAACGCCAAGAGACCACTATGCGTATCGGCATCGACCTCGGCGGTACCAAAATAGAAGGTATCGTCCTCCGCAACGACGGCGAAATTACCCACAAAGTGCGTATAGCCACGCGAAGTACAAAGTACCAAGATATATTGGCAGACCTTTGCCATATGGTGGAATCACTACAAACACAAGCCGGCAACCATCTCAGTGTGGGTATCGGCACACCTGGCTCGCTCTCCACTTCTGGCATCATGAAAAACAGCAATACGCTTGCGATAAATGGCAAACGCTTACTTGAAGATATCGAGAGCAAGCTAGGCTATGTAGTACGACTAGAAAACGATGCCAACTGTTTTGCTCTATCGGAGGCCTGTTACGGGTCTGCCAAAAGCGCACGTTCCGTGTTTGGCGTCATCATTGGCACCGGTTGTGGTGGCGGACTCGTCGTCGACCAGAAACTAATCACCGGCCCCAATAGCATCGCCGGCGAATGGGGTCACAATTGCATACCGGCAAACGTTCGCACACTTATTGGTTCTGATCGAGCTTGTTACTGCGGCCGCAGTAACTGCATCGAAACATTATTGTCGGGAAGAGGCTTGAGTCAGAGCTATTTTGAGGCAACTGGTGGTGAGCTCTCTGCACTAGAAATTGCTACTAGCGCACGCGCCGGGGTTATGTCCGCACAAGAGTGCTTGTCGATCTATTCGGATCAGCTTGCGCGCTGCCTAGCGACCGTTGTAAATCTTTTCGATCCGGAAATTATCGTGCTTGGCGGGGGACTTTCGAATATTACGACTCTGTATGAGAGAGTTCCGGAATTACTCAAGCCACATGTCTTTACCGATGACATGAAAACAAAAGTAGTCGCACCAACATTTGGGGATGCAAGCGGCGCTATAGGCGCCGCATGTTTGTGGGAAGCGTGAAGCTAGCTTTACGCGCCGAATGGATGGCGCAAAATTATTGTTTCTTCACGATCTGGGCCTGTTGAGATGATATCCACTGGCACCTCAATCGCCTCTTCAATGTAGCGAATATATGCGCGCGCATTTTCAGGGAGTTCTTCTAGACTCTTAGCACCGACTGTTGACTCATCCCATCCAGGCAAGTCTTCGTAAATTGGCTCAAGCTCTTTATAGCTGTCGATATCCATTAGGCTCGCTGATGCACTATCTCCCTTGCCCTTGTATCCAACACAGACACGGATAGTCTTCAGGCCATCGAGTACGTCGAGTTTGGTCAGGCATATTCCTGAAACACTATTCACACGAACCGCGAATCGCACAGCTGCAGCATCAAACCAACCGCAGCGACGATCACGCCCTGTGGTCGCGCCCTTCTCATGACCGACACTGGCCAAATGAGCGCCCACTTCGTCGAACAATTCCGTTGGGAACGGCCCTGATCCCACGCGTGTGGTATAGGCTTTGGTGATGCCGAGCACGTAGTCGAGGTAGAGAGGACCATAGCCACTACCCGTCGCAGTGCCTCCCGCCGTGGTATTCGATGACGTCACGAATGGGTAAGTGCCATGATCAATGTCCAACAATGACCCCTGTGCACCCTCGAACAAAATATCTGCACCGTCTTTGCGGCGGCTATGCAAAAGCTCGATCGTGTCATCTATCAACGGACGTAGATTACGCGCTAACTCAAGCTGGCTAGCGAGCGTCGATTCGAAATCAACAGTATCAACGCCGTAATAATTCTCGAGCATGAAGTTATGGTATGCGGTTAACTCTTTCAGCTTAGCCGCGAAGCGCTCTTCATTTAGCGTCTCGGCAAGTCTAATGCCTCGACGGCCCACTTTATCTTCGTATGCCGGGCCGATTCCACGACCCGTGGTTCCTATTTTGCCTTCACCCTTTTGCAATTCTCGAGCCTGATCGAGAGCAATGTGCGAAGGGAGAATTAGTGGGCACGCGCCAGAGATGCGTAAGCGATCACGCACGAAGACCGACTTCTCTTCGAGTGACGTGATTTCTTTAACCAATGCCTCGAGGCTGAGTACCACGCCGTTACCGATCACGCAGGTGACGTTCTCACGCAAAATACCGCTCGGCAGTAGGTGAAGAACAGTCTTCTCGCCATTTATGACTAAGGTATGGCCAGCGTTATGTCCGCCCTGGAAGCGCACAGCAACTGAAGCTTGATCGGTGAGCAGGTCAACGATTTTGCCCTTGCCTTCGTCGCCCCACTGAGTTCCTAACACTACAACTGATTTAGCCATGTCGCTCTCTCGTAATCTCTGTATGCGCCGAGGGGCGCGTAATCCTTATATTGCGGTAACTTCCCAACCGCCTGCACCACGCACAATCTTGCGATCACACCCTTGTTCCTTCAGCTGGTCAACGCCTGGGAGTCCCGCTTCAAGACTATGTACCACCGCTTCACCAGCGGCTCGTAGCTCCGCGATCATTGTCGCTAATGCCACATCCTCTTCCAGTGGCGCAGCAATCGCCGAAGCCTTCGCGAACGCTGCTTGGGAAAGTTTCACTAAGGTCTTTAGATCACTGTCGAAACCCGATGCGGGACGGGCACGGCCGAACACGTCGCCGATATCGTCGTAGCGCCCACCCTTCGCCACCGCACGCCCATGGATCGGGGTGTAAGCAGCGAATACCACACCGGTGTGATACTGATACCCACGCAGTTCGCAAAGGTCGAAGTATAAGCGCACGCCAGGGATCCGGGCTTGTACGCCTTCCGCGATCGCGGCGAGTTCATCGAGTGGCGCGCGTACAGACTCAGGAGCCGATGCGAATGCGGCGACCGCCTCACTCAACACTTTTTCGTCCCCACTAAGCTGTGTCAGCTTGGTGAGTAGCGCACGCAAATTCTCGTCCGCAACCGCGGTATCGAGCACCGCATTAATCTCATCGTAGGCCTTTCGCTGAACCGCATCGAACAACAGGGCTTCTGTCTCGGCGTCAATTCCAGCCGCATCGACTAGTGCACGGAAAATACCGACATGGCCAAGCACATGATGGATATCAGGAACCGAGGCTGCCTCTAGCGTCGCATGCATCAAACAAATGAGCTCGATGTCACACTCAACGCCAGCATGACCGTACAATTCCGCACCCACACAAATCGGCACACGTGAAGTAAGCAAACCACGAGGCTTCGTATGCAATACGCTGTCTGCGTAGCAGAGGCGCACAGGGCCATTGCGATTGAGGCAATGAGCATCGATGCGTGCAGCCTGGGGAGTGATGTCGGCACGGATTCCCATCATGCGACCGCTCAGCTGGTCAGTAATCTTGAATGTATGCAGATCGAGATCATGCGAAGAGCCAACCAAGAGCGAATCGAGGTATTCGATTAACGGCGTGATCACGAGCTCATAGCCCCAAGATCCGTAAAGATCGAGCAGCTTGCGTCTCAGCGATTCCAGCTTGTGGGCTTCGCGTGGGAGTATTTCCTCCACGCCATCTGGCAATAGCCAGCGTTTAGCGGTGGTCATATCTCATCGATTCCTTCGTGTTGTGCTGCTCAAGGCAACGCTGCCGCACCCATTGGGAATTTCAGACGCGCACAAATTGCGCGCCGGCCCATAAATCCGATGCTTCAGGTTCAGACAAAAGGGTATTTTACGCCACCCAAGCCCATCAATAAACGGAAGAATCACTAAAAACGCAAAAGGCCTCGATTCAATGCTAAATCGAGGCCTTTTGCTTCTAGCTTCAGTTCAGCTAGTTCGCTATCACGCCGTCTTTCAAGTACTTAAAGTAATCGCTCTCAGGATCGAGCAACATGACATCGCCTTTACTATTAAAGGTCTGCCGATAGGAATTGATGCTACGTGTAAAAGCAAAGAATTCGGGATCCTTTTGGTATGCTTCAGCATAGATGCTGGCCGCCATCGCATCTCCTTCACCGCGTATGCTTTCGGCATCACGATACGCTTCCGCTCGGAAAATCGTTGCCTGGCGATCTGCGTCAGCCCGTATACCGATTGCGAGCTCTTCACCTCTCGAACGCAATTCCTGAGCCTCACGATTCCGCTCAGTGATCATCCTGTCATACACCGAAGAACGGACATCATCGGGCAGGTCAATGCGCTTCACACGAACGTCAATAATTTCAATGCCAAGATCGGCAGCAGTGGTCCTATTTAGGTTGGCAGTGAGATCCAACATGAGCTGATCGCGCTCACCCGCTACTACCTCCTGCAAGCTGCGCGCGCCAATTTGGTCACGTAAGCCATCGTTAATTCGCTGAGCGAGGAGTGCGCCAGCATTACTGACTTCACCCCGTGTAGAGATGTAGAACTGGCCTACGTCGACAATACGCCACTTAGCGTAGGAATCTACCTCTAGAGCCTTTTGCTCTAATGTCAGGTAACGCTGGCGAGGAGAATCTTCTGTCAAAATTCGCGCATCAAATTTACGTACCGTATTCACGACTGGCATCTTCACATGCAAGCCCGGCTCAATATCGGCGTTAACGATTTCACCAAATTTCAGCATGACGGCACGCTCAGTCTGGCGTACGACGAACAGCGAATTGGATGCGACAAAGATTGCGACTATCAAAGACCCTAAGAGTAAAAAATTTCTCATTGTCGGATACCTCGCGAATTTGTCGTCGTTACGCGGCTACGATCAATAGAATTGCTATTGTTGTTCGCCGAGGGTAGATAGGGTGAAAGCTGTTCAGCAAGTGCACGTAAATCTTGTGTGCTAGTTGCGTTGTTCAGGTTGTTCCCACCCTGCTCCATGATTTTATCGAGCGGCAAATACATCATATTATTACCGCCCTCAACGTCGATCATAATCTTTGTGCTAGCCTGCATAACATCTTCCAAGGCCTCGATGTAGAGACGCTGTCGAGTAACCTCAGGTGCTTTTTGATATTCCACTAGGAGCTGATCGAAGCGTGAGGCATCACCCGTGGCTTCAGCGATCACTTCTTCCCGATAAGCATTTGCCTGCTCGATACGACGCTGCGATTCACCGCGAGCTTCGGGAATAATTTGGTTTGCATACTGCTGCGCTTGGTTCTGCGCACGTTGCTCATCTTCACGCGCACGGATCACATCATCAAATGCGGGACGCACCGCTTGCGGAGGCTGAGCATCGACTACGTTAACCTGGCTGACTAAAATGCCGGTATTGTAGTTGTTCATGTAATCCTGCAAGCGCTGCTGAACATCATCTGCCACTCGATCGCGACCAGTCGTTAAGATCTGATCCATCGCATTTCCGCCCACCACGTGACGAATAGCAGACTCCGCTGCATTATCTAAACTACGCTGAGGATCTTGCACGGCGAGCACATACTTCACCGGATCCTCAATGCGATATTGCACCGTTACTTCAATATCGATGATGTTTTCATCAGTAGTTAGCATCGCATTGCTGTCATAGGTTTTCGCACTTAATTGAGAAATATTCACCAACGACACTTCATCAACTAATGGTGGATTCCAATGCAGGCCAGGTTGAACAGTGGCATCGAGCACCTTACCAAAGCGCAGGACAACGCCTCGTTCCGCTTGGTCGACGATATAGAATCCACCGAATGCCCAAATCGCTGCCGCAACAACGATAAGCCCCGCTAAGAGCCCCGCTGAAAAGCCACCGCCCGAACTAGCCCCTGAGCCATTTGTCGATCCAGAGCCGCCACCGAATACGCCGTTGAGCTTTTTGCTGAGCGAACGGATAACCTCATCAATATCGGGTGGGCCTTGCTCTGGCCCTTTGCGACCGCCGCCGCCCCAAGGATCGTTATCGTTGTTACCTGGTTCGTTCCAAGCCATTGGTTTCTCCATAGCCTTAAAATAATCGTTGTATAGATGGTAGCGAATTCTCGCTGAATAACCCAGTTTAACCGGACTAATGCACTGCGACGCCAGTATGCTCTGTTATACGGTTAAATTCTTGCATGGGCATCCTCACATGCAAAAGATAATGCCCGTCCTCCGTGACTTCCTCTGCTTCAACATAATTAGAAGCATAGAGCCGACTTCGCAATTTTGCCTCGCTCGGTGCGACGCGCAGCCATCGATTGGCCATTTCGCCGGCCAATAATTCGCTTACTGCCGCTAATAAAGTGTCGATTCCTGCCCCAGTTTTTGCTGATATCCACACCCTGCGTGGACGCCCAGAGCTATCGCGCTGAATGCCAGGCTCGCGCCCAGGCAACAAGTCTATCTTATTAAAGACCTGTAATTGCGGCACTTCTTGCGCACCGATCTCGGCGAGGACCGTCTCCACCTCATGAATAAACTCGGGATGTAAATCATGGGCCGCGTCGATAACATGCAGCAACAGATCGGCTTGCGATGTCTCTTCGAGAGTCGCCCTGAATGCCTCAACTAGCTGGTGCGGCAGATGGCTTATGAAGCCCACAGTATCCGCCATGATCGCTTGACCGAA
>JALQUB010000017.1 GCA_023268635.1 Pseudomonadales bacterium | reverse complement strand
TAATTTAGGTTTTTTTGATTCTATACCGTATATCCAAACCAAGGTACAATTCCTGGCCCTGGTATAGGAGTTGGTACTGCTGGATATAGTGATGTCGTATTTACAATTCCTTGAACCGTTGATAAGTGCGTTGTTGCAGCTAAAATAAATGTATCAATAAATACATCAGTTGTTGGCACAGGTGGAATTGGTGGTATTGGAGACCACGTACCCGGCAAAGTTACTAAATTAGTAATTACTGCTATATTTTGAATAGCACCTGTTGCTGGAATTAGTGGTATGGGGAATGGGTTTAATGTTGCTCCCGTCCAATATGTAATTACACCTTTACCAAATTCATTAATTAATTGAAAGGAAGGTGAACTTGTTGTTAATCCGATTTGTAATCCTAATTTAAAAAAAGTTTCCAATGCATCTTTATTTCCATTTTGTAAAGTTACAAAGTTAGTAGCATCTTTTCCTCTTTTTATGGCGGCATCATGTTGAGCGCGGCCGAAATCGAGAACCTGCGTCAATATTTGCTGCGAGGTGGGTTCTTATTGATCGACGATTTTTGGGGGCAGCGCCAGTGGGATAATTTTTACGCGGCCTTTTCGCAAGTATTCCCAGATCGAGAAATTGTGGAGCTGGGTCCCGATCACGAGATTTTCCATGTCTATTACGACATCGATGGCCCGCAGATGATTCCAGCGCTTTATCGCTCAGACGATTATGGTGAACAGGGAATCAATACTGCGAGCAATCACGCAATTCTCGACGACGAGGGTCGCGTAATGGTACTCATCAATTGGAACTCGGACATGGGTGACGGTTGGGAACACACTTACCATCCTGACTATCCAACACGTTATGCCAACGCGGCCTATCGCCTCGGTATAAACTATCTCATGTATTCACTCACGCATTAATCGCGAGTGATTTCGAAGGTCACCGTGACCGAACTTTCGTAATTGACTTCATCGAAATTGTTGGCGGAGGGTGGTAAGTTCGCCGCATCCATCGCCACCGCACTGCGCATCAGCGCCGATTCGTAACGGGCTTGTCGAGCGAAGGAATGACTGAAGAAATTTATCGGTGTCAATTCGAGGCCGAGCGTTTTACCGTAGGTCTCTGCTTTCGCCAGCGCGTCTTGCATCGCCAATTCACGAGCGCGTTGTTCGAAGGCGACCGCATCGCTGTGTTCGAACACCATTTTCCCCAATTCGACTTCGTCATGGCTGTCTGCTGCGGCGGCCAGCAATTGTAATTGCGCCTCACTCTCAATGGTCACTTGAAGTCGAGCACTGACTTCGAAGCCATTGGTTCGGCGTGTGAATAAGCCTTGCTGGGGTGAGCTGGAAAATTTCGCATTGTTAATGGCCTCTGCATCGATGCCCGCGTCAATGAAGTTATTGCTCAGGGAAACGCGCAGCGCTTGATTCGAACGCATCGCTTCTTCGAGGGAGCGGTCTTCAGTGGTCACGATGAGGTCGACGTGTGCGCTATCCATGAATGCGCTGATTTCGGCATTGCCTTCGATCGAGACTTCATTAGGCCTCGGGAACAGAATGTCGCGTAGCTCATCCTGCGTACCCGATAATTGAGCCTGAGCGAAAACGGGATTGGCAGCGAAGCTGAATGCTAACGCGAAGCCGGTAAGGGCAATGCGAGGAAGTGAGAATGGTTTTAAGCTGCTCTTGGTCATGGGGTGCTCCTAGGGTGGCTGCTGACGAAATCCTATTTGTACTAGCTAGGTCGTGACCGGGCGCTGAATAGTTTTATCGCAAATGAAAGCGAAGTCATTGACCGCGGCGCCGCAAGGTGACAGCATGCTGACATGATCTCAGCTCACAGTGTGGGCTCAGTAAACGTTAATCGTCGAAATAGAGACAAAATCTTGGCAACGAATGAGTCCTATAAAAGAAGGATAGTCGCTCCGCCCGTTGTGACGAGGACTAGTCGTATTGTGAGTCAGCCTAGTACAGCGGCTGCGCCTAACGGCTCTGCGAATTCAACACATTCTCCGAAACGAATGTTGTTCCTCGATCTGGTGCTCTCCGTGTTCAGACTTAACGGCTTGCTCGTCGCCGAGGGCGATGCAATGACTGAAGGACTAGGCCTAACCAGTGCTCGGTGGAAGGTGATCGGTGTCGTCGCATTGTCGACCGCAGGTTTGACGGTGCCGGGAATCGCACGGGTGCTGGGTCAGTCGCGCCAAGCCGTGCAACGTATTACCGACGTGATGGCGAAGGACGGCTTGATCACTTACGAGCCCAATCCGAAGCATAAGCGTTCCGTTTTGGTGTTGCTGACAGAGGATGGTAAGCAGGCCTACCATTCGCTCCGCGAGGTTCAGGATCCGTGGGCGATTCGCAACACCGAAGATATTCCTGTAGAAGAGCTGGAGACCTCGCTGCGTCTAGTGCGTCGATTGATCCAGCGGCTCGACAAGTAATGAGCACTCCCTCTCAACGATTCCCGCGTGCACTGTATACAGCGAGTGAAGTGCGCGCGCTCGATCAGCGCGCAATTGAGTCCGGTATCGCTGGCATTGATTTGATGCGTCGCGCCGCTGAGTCCGCTTTGCAGCATTTGCTCGGACACTGGCCGCAAACTCGGCGTGTCTTGGTGTGGGCCGGCTCGGGCAACAACGCGGGCGATGGCTATTTGTTGGCGAAGCTCGCGCATGAGCAGGGCCTAGAGGCCGCGGTCTTGGCGATCGCTGATCCCTCAGTGCTGGATGGGGATGCGGCGACCGCGTATGCGCAGGCGACTGCCGCCGGTGTAGAAGTGCTCGCGGCGAATGAGGGGTATGCACTATTCGAGCAAACCAACAGTGTCTGGGTGGACGCATTATTCGGTACGGGATTACAGCGAGAATTGACCGGCGATTTTCGCCGCGCAGTTGAATGCATGAATGCCGCATCGATGCCGGTGCTGGCACTCGACATTCCGAGCGGCCTGAGTGCCGATACAGGCGCGGTGTTCGGCGTCGCCGTCAAAGCCGATGCAACCGTGACCTTTGTCGCATTGAAGCGTGGACTCTTTACACTTCACGCCAACGACTTAGTTGGCGAGCTGCATTTGAGTGACCTTGGCATCCCTAAGGAAATCATTGAGTCGTCTCCGGCATCTGTCCAACGTCTCGATATCTATTCTTCTGTTTGTTCGCTGCCCCCGCGCGCGCGAAATTCGCATAAGGGCAGTCACGGACACGTGTTGGTAGTGGGGGGTGATAATGGTTACGGGGGTGCCTGCGTGCTAGCCGCGGAGGCTGCGCTGAGCAGTGGCGCCGGACTGGTTAGCGTAGTGACCCGATCGGTCAATCGCGCAGGGATTCTCGCGCGGCGTCCAGAACTGATGGTTGTGGGAACAGAAGATGGCAACGGCGTCCAAGACAGTGAATGGCTACGAGACTTGCTCAAAAGAGCGAGTGCCATCGTTATTGGGCCAGGTTTGGGTCGCGGTGAATGGGGTCGTCAACTCTGGTCGATAGTCAAAGCCGTTGCGAAGGCGCGCTCGATTAGTCTCGTTATCGACGCCGATGGCCTGTTTTTCCTCCATGAAGACCAAGTGCGGAATACCCATTCCGAGGTTTCGAAGAGTTTGAGGCCATGGGTAATCACACCACATCCCGGAGAGGCCGCATTACTGCTTGATTCTTCGATTCCTGATATCCAGCGGGATCGTTTCGCGGCGGTGGCAAGCTTAGCATCCCGCTATCGATGCCAGGCGTTAATCAAAGGGGCTGGCTCGGTTCTCTGCATCGATAAGCAACAATTACTGCTGTGCACGGAAGGGAATGCTGGCATGGCGGTCGCCGGCATGGGCGATGTGCTTTCAGGATTGGTGGGTGGGTTGATCGCGCAGGGACTCACGCCGACCGACGCGTTGCAAGCCGCAGTCTCTGTGCACGGTGAGGCTGGAGATTTGGCAGCGGCCGAGCACGGCCAACGGGGTCTCATGGCTAGCGAACTATTCCCTGAAATTCGCCGTCTCTTAAATTAAGCAGTTAAAATCGGCGGTCTAAACCCATGACACAGATGAATTCGGTGGCAAGCCACTTTCTCGCAGACGAGGCCTCAACAGTCGACTTTGGTCGTGCCCTAGCCTTGGCCACGCAAGCCGACGCAGGAGCAAGAGGAAAAGGCGGCATTATTTACCTTCAGGGTGATCTCGGCGCGGGCAAGACGACACTGAGTCGAGGCTTTCTGCGCGGCTATGGTCACGAGGGTCCCGTGAAGAGTCCTACCTATACGCTAGTAGAACCCTATGAGCTCGAGAATCACAACATCTACCACTTCGATCTCTACCGCCTTGCCGATCCCGAAGAGTTCGAATACTTGGGCGCCGAGCAGTATTTTGAGGTGCCGAATGTGTGTCTCATCGAGTGGGCTGAGCGTGGCGCCGGCTGGGTTCCTCAGGCCGATCTGATGGTTGAATTAGTGGAGAGCACTGAGGGGGAGATCCATGGGCGGAAGGTGAGTTGTTTCGCGTCCACGCCCCGCGGGCATGCGATCTTGGACTCTCTGATAGCATAGGTTACGCTTTCCTGAAGTTTCGTTCGAATCGGCCGCTCTAATGAGCGAGGCTGGGCATCTATGCTCGGTTCGTGTGTGTTCGCCTTATCGATGTTCGATTTCTCGCAGTCGAAGTGGATGGACGGATTCATAATGGTCGATGAACTTGGGAGTGGTGTGCTCAGAACGATGATTTTCTTCCATGCGCAAATAACAGCGGGTAAGCGATCTGTTCGGCAGTGTGCTGGGGTAGCTTCGCAGCTGTGTCTATTGCTTATTTCCTTGCTGCCTGGTTTGACTTGGGCGGCAGAAATTCGCGATGTGCGCCTCTGGCGTGCGCCGGATCATACGCGCTTGGTCTTCGATCTGAGTGCAGGCACTGATTACAAGCTATTCACTTTGGATGGCCCTGAAAGGGTGGTGATTGATTTACAGAATTCATCGCTCGCGACGCGCTTAGGCGACATTGAATTCGCCGATTCTCCGATTACAGGCTTGCGCAGCGCAGAGCGCGATGGCGGTTTGTTAAGAATTGTTGTCGACCTCAATAAGAAGACGCGCCCCAAGAGTTTCAAGCTAGAACCGAATGCTGAACTTGGACACCGCTTGGTAGTCGACTTGTACGATGAAGTCGGCGAGTCCTCGGAAGCCAGAGCGCCCGTTCGCGGGGTGGCATCATCAAATAGTGCTTCGCAGCCCAAAGTCGCTCCCTCCTCAGATGCTCGCCGCGATATCGTGGTTGCGATTTCGGCGGGGCATGGCGGCGAAGATCCAGGCGGCATCGGTTACGATGGCAAGCTGCAGGAAAAAAATATTACCTTGCGCATCGCACGAGAGCTCTACGATTACTTAGACAGTATGCCCGGTTATTCTCCTGTCATGGTGAGAGACGGGGATTACTACGTCGAGCTCGCTCGTCGGCCCGAGATTGCACGTGCGCGCCGCGCGGATTTGTTCGTTGCGATCCATACAGATTGGTACAAGACTTCACGCGCCCGTGGCATGACTATTTACGCTCTTTCCGGTGATCGCGCCGACCGCGAGAACGCTCGGCGGGTTGCTCAGAAGGAAAATACGGCGGATCTGCTAGGCGGTGTCGGCAGTGATTTGAGCTTGGGTTCGTGGGACGATGATGTGGCGTTAACGCTGGTCTCGCTACAGATGGCATGGAGCATGGAGCAGAGCGTCATCGCGGGTTCGCGGATCTTGGATGCTGTCGGCGGCATAACTAGGCTGCGTAAGACCAAGGTGCAGCAAGCGTCATTGGAGGTGCTGAAGTCTCCCGACATTCCCTCTATCCTGATCGAGACCGGTTATCTCACCAACCCGGAGGAAGCGAAGCGTCTGAACACCCGTGCATTCCAGCGTCAACTCGCAGCCGGAATGGGGCGAGGCATTATGGATTATTTCTTCGATGCGCCACCCGAAGGCACCCTCGTCGCGTGGCAGCGTGAAAACGGAGTTTTGCCGTCGACGTATACGGTGAAACGAGGCGACTCCCTATCCATGATTGCCCAGCGTTTCGGCACAACGATGGCGGCCATCAAATCGCAGAATAAATTACGTTCCGATAGTGTGCAGATCGGTCAGGTGCTCCAACTGCCAGGCGGCCAGTCCACGGAGACACGCGAGCATAAGATTCAGCGCGGCGAAACCTTGTCGGGAATCGCTCAGCGTTATCGGGTTAGCGTGTCTGATTTGTTGGCGCTGAATAAGGTCTCCGCCGATCACATTCTTGTCGGACAAGTCTTGAAAATACCTTCTTCATAGTCACGTTTCTCACCCGTTTTTTCGCTAAATTCACTTGCAAGTGCGCCGAGTACGCTGGGCAGTGGTACACTTCGGTCTCAGAAAAAGACAGAAATGAGCCTGCTGCCGGAATACTATGAAGCGCATAAACCTGCTTAGCCAACGACTCGCCAATCAGATTGCTGCGGGTGAGGTTGTTGAACGTCCTGCTTCAGTCGTAAAGGAGCTGATGGAGAACAGCCTTGATGCGGGTGCGACTCGACTCGAGATCGATGTAGAGCAGGGCGGCGTGAAGTTACTTCGGATCCGCGACGATGGTGCCGGGATACATCGGGAAGACCTGGCGCTGGCACTCAGCCGGCACGCGACGAGTAAGATTGCCGAGCTCGATGACCTCGAGGCAATTTCGAGCTTAGGCTTCCGCGGAGAGGCGCTCGCGAGTATCAGTTCTGTGTCGCGCCTAAAAATGACATCGCGTTCGCGTTCGCGTGACGCCGATGCCGACGAAACCGCCTGGTGCGTCGAAGCGGAAGGGCAAGAGATGGAGGCGCGTCTAACGCCGGCAGCGCATGGGCCGGGCACGACCGTCGAGGTGCGTGATTTATTCTTCAACACGCCCGCGCGTAAGAAATTTCTTAAAACGGAGAAGACCGAATTCTCACGTATTGACGAAGTTCTCAAGCGCATGGCTCTTAGTCGATTCGACGTGATGTTCGCGCTAAATCACAACCAGCGCGCGATACACAAATTACTCCCCGCTATGACCGAATCGGAGCGCGCGCGTCGCGTAGGATTGGTTTGCGGCCCTGCCTTCGTCGAGAACTCGGTGTTTATCGAACGCGAGGCTGCGGGGATGCGCTTGTGGGGTTGGGTGAGTCTGCCCACCTTCTCTCGCAGTCAGGCTGATTTACAATATTTTTATGTGAACGGCCGTATCATTCGCGACAAGCTTGTCACACACGCAGTGAAACAGGCTTATAGGGATGTGCTGTTCCATGGTCGTCATCCTGCCTATGTCTTGTATTTAGAGATGGACCCCGCCGGCGTCGATGTGAATGTTCACCCGACCAAGCATGAAGTGCGATTCCGTGACAGCCGTCTCGTCCATGACTTTTTATTCAGTTCTCTACATAAGTCCCTGGCCGCGATTCAGCCGCAGGATCGATTGCGAGATCAGGCGGATGAGGGGCACTACGAGACGGCTAACGTCGCTCCGCAACAAAATAGCCTAGGGCTTGCATCAGCGCAGCCTGCTTGGCAACCGGATTTGACTCAAGACTTCACGTCTCGTGGGAATTCATGGGAGCGTGACTCTAGAACCGTGCTGAGTCCGAGTGCGGTGCGTGAACAGCTCGGGAATTATGCTCAGCTTAGTGAGATCGATGATGATCAGGAAATCCCTCCGCTTGGTTTCGCCATCGCACAATTGCACGGCATTTTTATTCTTGCGCAGAATAAGGACGGGCTGATTATCGTCGATATGCATGCGGCCCATGAGCGAATTACTTATGAGCGCATGAAAACAGCCTGCGACAATGAGGAATTAAAGACGCAGCCTTTGTTAGTGCCGATTTCAATCGCGGTGAGTAGCGCGGAAGCAGAATGTGCTGAGGCGCAACGTGAAATTCTGCTCAGCCTAGGCCTAGAACTAGAACGAGTCGCTGACGAATCGATCGTAGTGAGGCAGATCCCTTCTATTCTTCGCAATGCCAACGTCGAGCAACTCGTGAGAGATGTGCTTTCGGACGTGCTCGAATATGGCAGTAGTGAACGAGTGCAGTCGCATCAGGACGAATTGTTATCAACGATGGCCTGCCATGGATCAGTCCGTGCCAATCGTCAGCTAACATTGCCGGAGATGAATGCATTGCTGCGAGATATGGAAATCACCGAGCGCAGCGGGCAGTGTAATCACGGTCGACCGACTTGGATTTATCAGAGTCTAAGTCAGCTCGACAAACTCTTTCTGCGTGGCCAGTAATGAGAGCTTCAAAACCACAAGCTCCCGATGCAATATGCCTGATGGGGCCAACTGCTTCGGGTAAAACAGCGCTGGCGATCGAATTTGTCCAGAATTACCCCTGCGAAATTATCAGCGTCGACTCAGCGCAGATTTATCGTGGTATGGATATCGGCACGGGCAAGCCGGATGCAGAAACCTTGGCGCGAGCGCCCCATCATCTGCTCGATATTCTCGACCCAGCCGAAGCCTATTCGGCCGCGGATTTTCGGCAAGACGCGCTGGCTCTCATTCGAGAAATTCGATCCCGTGGTAACTTGCCGCTCCTAGTTGGCGGCACCATGCTTTATTTTAAGGTGCTACGTGACGGTCTTGCCGCCATGCCCGTGGCAGACGCCGATGTACGAGATACCATAGAAGCGCAGGCTCAAGCCGAGGGCTGGGTCGCGATTCATGCCGAGTTGGCTAAGGTGGACCCTGAGTCTGCTGCACGGATACATCCAAATGACCCCCAACGTTTGCAGCGTGCTTTAGAGGTATATCGTGTCACTGGCAAAACCCTGAGCGAGTTGCATGCTGAAGAAGCTGCGCAATGTGAGCAAGATCGTAGGGCGCCATTCGATTTCGTCTTTTGTGCGATCCAGCCCCGAGATCGTAGCGTATTACATGGGAAAATAGCGGAACGGTTCCGGCAGATGCTCGCCGACGGTTTCGTGGATGAAGTACGTACACTTAAAGAGAGAGGCGATCTCAATCTCAGTATGCCTTCCATGCGTTCCGTGGGTTATAAGCAGGTTTGGCAGTATCTCGAGGGTGAATTGACCTATGAGGAGATGGTCGATAGGAGTATCATCGCCACGCGTCAGCTAGCTAAACGTCAGCTAACTTGGCTCAGGAGTTGGGAAAAGCTTCAGAACTTGTCTGAATCTCTCAAAGAATCGCATTCTCAGCTCTTGAAGATGGCGACATCTGCCACCATATAGAGCTACAACATTAAATTATGCTTGAGCAAGCGCATTGTCGATCGTAAGGAGGATAACAATGTCGAAAGGACAAACACTACAAGACCCCTTCCTGAATGTGCTGCGTAAGGAACGGATTCCGGTTTCTATTTACCTCGTGAGCGGCATCAAGCTCCAGGGTCAGATCGAATCATTCGATCAATTTGTGATCTTGTTGAAAAATGCGGTAAGCCAGATGGTTTACAAACATGCGATTTCAACGGTAGTACCGGCGCGCATGGTCAAAGTCCCCACGCTGCATTCTGCTGATGGAGACAACGAAAGCGAAGAGCCGGGTAACGAGGCTTAAGCCTGAGGACTCTGATTGTTTTTCGAGCGGCCTGAATCGGGGGAAATATCCCTCCTTGTTCATTTACAGATCAATTCCGATCGTGATGTAGATGATATTGTCGAGTTCGAAGAACTCGCACTGTCAGCAGGCGCGGATCCGGTAGCGATCATCACCGGTAGTCGGAGTCAGCCATCCCCGAGTTATTTCGTTGGCTCGGGGAAGCTCGAAGAGATTAAAGCGGCGGTCGCGGCATACAAGGCCGAGGTCGTGCTGTTCAACCATTCCCTATCGCCAAGCCAGGAAAGGAACCTGGAGCGCGAACTCAAATGCCGTGTCATCGATCGCACCGGATTAATTCTCGATATTTTCGCCCAGCGAGCACGCAGCTACGAAGGTAAGCTGCAAGTCGAACTCGCTCAGCTCCAGCATATGAGCAGCCGCCTGAAGCGTGGATGGACTCATCTCGATCGTCAGAAGGGCGGTATCGGTATGCGCGGTGCGGGGGAGACTCAGCTAGAGATGGACCAACGAATTATCGGGCAGCGAATCAAGGCTATTAATAAGGCGCTTGTTAAGGTGCGCTCACAGCGAGATCAAGGCCGGAGGTCACGGCGTCGAGCCGAAGTTCCTACCGTCTCGCTGGTGGGATATACCAACGCGGGGAAATCGTCATTGTTTAATAGACTCACACAGGCTGATACCTACGCAGCAGATCAGTTGTTTGCAACTCTCGATTCAACTCTACGCAAGGTGAACCTGCCTAATTTCGGTCAAGCGATCATGGCGGATACTGTGGGCTTCATAAGCCATCTGCCGCACCAGCTAGTTGAGGCATTCAGGGCGACTCTCGAAGAGACATCGCAAGCCGATCTGTTGCTGCATGTTATCGACGCGGCCCATGATTTGAGTTTGCTCATTATTCGGTTTCAGAGAGGGAATAGCGCTCTCCTCGAGCTTGAGGTAAATCCCGTCCGGGTCACGCATGAATACGAAGCGATTACCCGGCGCACCGTAGGGTTCACTGAGAAATTGGACGCCCTGATTCTTGAGCAACGCGTAATCAGACATGACATTTGCCGTCATCAGGGTCGCGTAGGCCATCCCTAGGTGATTGGGCTTGCCGTAAGGCGGCTCCGGGTTGAACGGGTTACGCCACTGCAACAAATCGATACCCGTGGTGTTGTCGGCGCCGGGAAACAACAGCACTTCGCCTTTCTCTAGCTCATACTGGCACACATCAAACATGCCCAGCGCGCGCGCCATCGCATGCGTATTAGTGACAGGGAATCCGCTAATGCCCTGCGTGAATCCAAGGCGACGATAGAACTCACGCGTACTGTCAAAGTCAGCAGTATGAATCGCAAAATGAAAGCGCGCCCACAGTCCAATGTCTGTCTCGGACTCAAACTGAATGTCGGGCGTTTGCACCGTCGCCTGTAGCTCATAGTCATCGGCTACCGCCAACGCAGACACCAAACATAGACCCAAACAGATTGCTCTCAACATGCCACTGCCCCCAAGAGTTGATTCGGGAATCTAAACACAGGACTCGCGTCACATGAAGCGCGGGGCAACATTTCGCTCAGATAGTCAGTGGCGGACAAATATCCACCGCAAACCGCTGGTGCTGCCACCGGAGCCATTCATCCAGAGATGAGGTGAGGCTGATTGAAGCGCCCCAATCAGTGCTGGGGGATCAGTTACCCGAAGCGGAGAGCGATTGAGAGACCGCCGCGCCACCACGAACGCAGATCAAGTCGATTTCGCCGAGTGAAGGATGTGGGGCGGCGCCCCACTGGAGAAACTGGTTGTCACCACAATATTGATTGGCGACAAGGTACGGGTGCAGCGCGTCGTACTCGCTGTAGTCAAAAGAAACACGCATCAGCGTGCCAGCCGGTACTGCCGCAATAGCGCCATCGCGGGCCAAGTGCTCACTGAACTTGTCTTCCGATATGACGATATGAACTGGCGGCGCGGCCTGAGCCCGCTCAGACGCCACAACGCCTAAAGAAAGGGCAATGATGAAGCGCTTCACAGTGCGGGCCCCAAACTGGATATGGGACTAGTACGGGGCTGCGCTGAGGATAGACCACCGTCGAAAATGGATCGTTAATGGAAACTGGCGGCTA
>JALQUB010000010.1 GCA_023268635.1 Pseudomonadales bacterium | reverse complement strand
ATTGCTGGCGCTTTTATCTCGTAGGTGACGCGTGCCTTACCAACGAGCATACCGAAGATTGCATACTGCAGCAGTGCGAGTGCGATAACGATTGCGACGAGTTCCATAGCTTTCTCTCTTTAAGAAATAGTAGGTAGGTCAAGCAGAGTGACAATAGCACAATAGCCTTCCATTGCTATTCCGTTTTATCACTCAGCATCAAACTCGCCAGATAGGCATCCGAGTTCGTGGCCTGCAGCGTGGCGAACTTCATACTGGGATGGAGCTCGCGCATGCGGTTATTCAATAAGCCGTGTGCGGTGTAGAGCAATGAATCTAAGATAATGTCATCCGTGTCACATTCACGGGCAAGACGCACCAGGCGATCAAATCCGGCTAGGAAGTTACTGGTGTGGGTGCGTCTGATCTCTGTGCCATAGAATAGGTCAGTGAGATCCGTTCCGTCTGTTGCCGCCAGTGTCAGGAATAGCCTCGAGAAGACTTCGTAATCACCGCTCGCGAATTGCTGCCACAAGCCCGAAAAATCCTCGGCGGTATAGGCCTGGCTGCCGGATGGGCCCTGGCTAGAAATAAACAGCAAGCCCGTAATCGCACCGAGCTGACGCCGCGTACTCTCGGCTATCTTGAAGAATGTCTCCTGGCGCGCGTTCAATTCTGTCGCGGCGATAGCCTGGGTTTGTCTCTCCGAGTGAAGATTATTGCGCCTCAATTCCTCATTGTTCTCGGCGAGCACTGACTGCTGGATAAATAAGCCGAGGACCAGCCAGAGAAAGGCCAAGAATGCGAAGGCACCCTCGAGAAAGGTGCCCATCTGCTCGATAGGCAGATCCATAAAATTACCCCAGCCAACATTCCTCGCTACATAGGCGGCGAGGAAGCCGAACCAGAGGAGGGTGAGCGCCAATCCCCACTGAATCCGCCAGTCTTGAGGTAGCCAGCCGAAGGCCTCGCGCGACTCAGGCTTGGCGGCGTCGGGTTTTGGATCCATCGTGTCTTCTCCTGAACATGAAATCGTATGCCGAGTCTCATTCTAGAGATCGAGTCTGTAGAGGGAACATCTTGCCACGGTTTCTCGCGGAGGGCAGCTGTTTGGCGTGAAATAGCTGCCACATGGCGTATAATCTCGCTCTTGGGTATGTGGCGAAGCCACGAGGAGACTACGGTGACAGAGAAGGCTGCAGCGAAAAAAAGCACGAAGTCCAAGGCGACGACGGGATTCAATTTCGAAGAATCGATCGAGAAGCTCGAGGAACTCGTCAGCGCGATGGAAGACGGTGACCTCAGCCTCGAAGACTCGCTCGCAGCCTTCGAGACCGGAATAAAGCTCACTCGTGAATGCCAGGCCGCTTTGCGCCAGGCCGAGCAAAAGGTTCAGGTATTGATGGACGAGTCGGGCACGACGCAAGCTTTCGAGCAGGACGAAGATGAACAGTAATGCCGCGAGCGCCCTGCCTCTGCCCGCCCTCGGGATGTCGCAGGAGGAGTTCATGCAGGCCTGCAAGCAGCGCATCAATGCGCGGCTGTGGGCGGCGATCACGTTCGATGATTCCAGCAGCAAACTACAAGACGGTATGATCCATGCCTGCGCTGATGGTGGCAAACGCATTCGCCCCCTCCTCGCCTACGCCAGCGCCCTCGCGGTCGGCGGCACGATAGCGAGAGCCGATGCCGCGGCCACGGCGGTGGAGCTCATCCATTGTTATTCTCTCGTGCATGATGACCTGCCGGCCATGGACGACGACGATCTCCGTCGTGGCAAACCAACGGTACACAAAGCTTTCGATGAGGCGACCGCGATACTTGTCGGCGATGCGCTACAAGCGCTCGCGTTTGAATTGCTCACGGCCAGCGGCAACGGAGTAGGTAGCGATCAGCGCCTCGAGATGGTGTCCTGCCTGGCGACCGCCGCGGGGGCACGCGGCATGGTCGGCGGACAGGCGCTCGACTTCGAGGCAGTCGGCCTCGATCAAACACTCGAGCAACTCGAGAGAATGCACAGCCTCAAGACCGGCGCCTTGATTCGCGCTGCTGTCAGACTCGGCGGCCTCAGCCACGACCAGAGCAGCCCCAGCCAACTTGCCCACTTGGATCGCTACGCGGCCAAGCTCGGCCTCGCCTTTCAAGTCAGAGACGACATCCTCGACGAAATCAGCGATACCGCGACGCTCGGTAAACCGCAGGGCTCCGACAGTGACGCAAACAAACCCACTTATCTTTCATTGCTCGGCTTAGAGGCCGCACGCGCCAAGGCCGAAGAGCTCGCGGCGGAAGCAACGGCTGAGCTTGAAGAGTTCGGTGACAGAGCCGAACCACTACGCCAATTGGCACAGTTTATCGTCGCCCGCTTGCATTGAGCGGCATGACGCACAGGATTTACGATACATGCTCGACGCCATCCCACTAGACCGACCTAGCACACCATTGCTCGATGCCATCGACGACCCCGCGCAGCTTCGCGAACTGAGCGTCGATCAACTTGATGCCTTGGCACGTGAACTCCGTCAGTTTTTATTGTATTCGGTCGGCAAGACCGGTGGGCATTTCGGCGCCGGTCTCGGCGTGGTGGAACTCACGATCGCGTTGCACTATGTGTTTAACACGCCCACTGACAGCCTTATCTGGGATGTGGGTCATCAGGCCTATCCCCATAAAATTTTGACAGGCCGCCGCGAGCAGATGCTCACCATGCGTCAGCCCGGTGGACTCGCGGCGTTTCCTACTCGCAGCGAAAGCGACTACGATGCCTTCGGTGTCGGTCATTCCAGCACATCGATCAGCGCAGCTCTCGGCATGATGGTCGCCAAGCGACAACAAGGTCGCGACAAAGACAGCTACACCATCGCCGTTATCGGCGATGGTGCGATGACGGCGGGCATGGCCTTCGAGGCCTTGAACCATGCCGGCGATCTCGACGACAACATCCTCGTCATTCTCAACGACAATAATATGTCGATCTCAAACAACGTCGGCGGACTCTCCAGCTATTTCGCACGCATGTGGGCGAGCAAGCCCTACAACTTCATCCGCAGCGGTAGCAAGAAAATGCTGTCGAAGCTGCCCCCCGCACTGAAGGCTGTGCACCGCGCCGAAGAATACATGAAAGGCATGGTGTCGCCTGGCACGCTATTCGAAGAAATCGGTTTCAACTATATCGGTTTGGTCGATGGCCACGACACAGCCGGACTTGTGGAGATGCTCAGCAACATCAAAACGCTGCGCGGGCCACAGTTATTGCACGTGGTGACACAGAAAGGAAAGGGCTACACGGAATCAGAAAACGATCCGTTCGGCATGCACGCACTCAGCAAAATTACACCCGCCAGTGACGCCCCCGTACCAACTCGCTCTGCTCCCACTTATTCCCAAGTGTTCGGCGATTGGCTCTGTGACATGGCGGAGCAAGACCATCGGGCGGTAGGTATCACACCGGCGATGGGCGAAGGCTCGGGCATGCGCGACTTCGCCGAGCGGTTTCCCAAGCGCTTCCACGATGTAGCGATAGCAGAACAGCATGCGGTGACCTTCGCCGCGGGCATGGCGTGCGAAGGCGCCAAGCCCGTCGTCGCCATCTATTCGACATTCCTGCAACGCGCCTACGATCAACTCATCCACGATGTTGCCCTGCAAAATCTCGACGTCCTATTCGCTATCGACCGCGCGGGACTAGTCGGCGAGGATGGGCCTACCCATGCCGGTAGTTTCGATATCAGCTATCTACGCTGCATCCCGAATATGTTGGTGATGACTCCGAGCGACGAAGCAGAAGCACGGCTCATGCTGACTACCGGCTACCAACACGAAGGACCGGCCGCTGTGCGTTATCCCCGTGGCAAAGGCCCTGGCGCCAAACTAGACCATTCCCTCGAATCGATCGAGATTGGCAAAGCGTGCGTCAAACGCGAAGGCAAGGACATCGCCATACTCGCGTTCGGCAGCCTATTAGCACCTGCAATCGAAGCCGGCGAGACGCTCGATGCGACTGTCGTCGATATGCGTTTTGTGAAGCCGCTCGATACGGAATTAATTACTCGATTAGCCGGCACACATAAACTCCTCGTGACGGTAGAAGAGAATGCGGTCATGGGCGGCGCGGGTTCGGCAGTTGCAGAAACGCTGGCCGCAAATAATTTTACAACGGCAATTCTAAATCTCGGCCTAAATGACACCTTCGTCGAACACGGCAAGGTTCCGCAGATGCTTGCAGAACAGGGCCTCGACGCCAATGGCATCGAGTCTTCCATCCGTCGGCGCGTTGACTGTCTCGACGCATCTCTATAAACTCCCGCCATCTCTTGCGCTCATGCCTGCGGGCCCGCGAAAGAGATGAGTCAATCTTGGTGCCGGCAATGCTGGCTAATTGGGAAATCGGTGAAAGTCCGATACTGCCCCCGCAACGGTAACGCTCCTCTGTCTTCATCGAGGTCGCGAAGTCCGATACCAGCCTCGATGACTTTTACTTGATGCAGCGGAGGGCTACATCAGTGGGCGAGCATCGCGCTCTTCTTCCTGTCCCCTCCCTGATGAAAGTTTTCGCCAAAGGCGTCATGTCGATGCCGGCAAATTTCATTGGGAGTTATCCATGTTTACTATCAAAAGCGCCTCTGCGCTCTCTACTATTGCGATCATCGCATCACTCGCGTCCGGAGCCTCGGCACAAACCGAATTGGGCATCGAAGAACGTGTCGTGGTCGGCAATCGCTTCCCTGTCCCGCGTCGCCAAATCGCAACTTCGATTTCGGTGATCGATGCGCAACAAATACGCGACTACGGCAATTTCACTCTCACCGACATCCTCCGCCAAACTGCGGCGGTGGGTGCGTCGAGCAACGGCGGTGTCGGCTCCCTTTCCACACTGCGCATCCGTGGCGAGCAAGGCTTCCGCACACTCACGGTATTCGATGGCATGCGCCTATCCGATCCCAGCGGAACACAGGTTGCGACTCCCATCGAGCATTTACTCGCCAGCGAAGTCGGTCGCATCGAAGTTTTACGCGGACCTCAGGGTCTCAGCTACGGTGCCGATGCCGGCGGTGTCATCAATGTGAGTTCCGCGCCCTTGACCGAGGGATTCGGTGGCAGCATCGATGCGCAAGCGGGTGCTCGCGGCACTCGACAAACGAGCACTCAATTGAGCTATGGTGGCGAGCGCATAGACTTCAGCCTCGCGGCGGCCGATTTCACTACCGAGGGATTTAATTCCCGTCTGTCGGACATTGCGCTGCGCGATGACGATGGCTACGATAATACTACCATTCACGCACGACTGGGGGTCGCGCTCAACGAAGCACTCTCCTTGGAATTAGTCCATCGCGATACCTCGAGTGACTCTCAATACGACGGTTGCTACAACAGCAACTTCAGTCAAGTGAACGACTGCCTTTCGATTTATGATTTCAATGGAAGTCGTGCTGCACTCAACTACGAAGGCAATGGTGTAAGCCAGTCCCTCGCTTTCGCGACGACCGAGACCGAGCGCGACAACAAATCCGAAGGCCTCAGCGCATTCGTCTCACTCGGAAAACTCGAACGTTGGGAATATCAACTCGGCCTGACCGAACTCACAGGTTTTGACCTCATTGCGGGCGTCGATCTCGAACGTGAAGTGAATGCTTCGGATGAGCGCGACAATAGCGGCGTCTATGCTGAGTTGCTCAGCGATTTCTCGGAACAATGGTTTGTCACGCTGGGACTGCGGCAAGATGACAACGAAGACTTCGGAAATTTTACGAGTTATCGCGCGAGTAGTGCGTATTTTATCAACCTCGGTGATCGCACACTCAAACTCAAAGGTGCAATCGGTCGTGGCTTCCGCGCCCCGAGTCTCTATGAAGTCGGCTACAACGCCGGCCCCTTCGCCATGCCACCCGCCGCGGGGCTCATTCTGAATGCCGAGCAGAGTCGCGGCTTCGAATTTGGATTCGAATACAGCACCGAACGCTATCAGTTTGAAATGGTCGCCTTCCAACAGGATGTCGAAGATGCGATCGATTTCGACCTCTCGGGTTTTAGCGGCTATCTCCAACTACCTGGACGTAACCGATCGAAGGGTGTCGAGTTGCTCGCCAAAGCTCAAATTAACGAGAGCCTTAACGCAACAGCGAATCTCACCGTCAACAAGACGAAGCGCGCGAATGGGCTCCAACGCCTGCGCCGACCCGAGCAGATGCTTAACCTCGGCTTGAGTTACGCGAGTCCTTCCCAGAGACTGAAACTCAATGCGTTCTACCGCTACACGCGCGATGCTATCGATCAAGAAGGCAGCCTGCTGATCAAGCTTGATAATTTCGGCGTACTCGATCTTAATGCGAGCTTCACACTGCGCGAAGGCATCGAGTTCTATGCGCGTGTTGAGAACGCAGTCGACGAAAGCTACCGCGAAGTCAGTGACTATCGATCAACACAGCGCGGCGCATTCGCAGGTGTTAGGCTAAGCCTCTAGTCGAGAGAAACCAGATGAGCAAAATTTCAGAAAACGAAGAACAGGCGGCCGCCAATTCAGCCGATCGCAACGCGCGTCACAAGCGCGCGATGCAACGGAAGAAGGAATATATTGACGGCAACATCGCCGCGGCGACGATAGACAAGGGTTTACTCGTCGTGCTGACCGGCAACGGCAAAGGCAAGAGTTCCTCCGCTTTTGGAATGTTGGCACGCAGCGTAGGTCATGGCTTACGCTGCGGTGTCGTTCAATTCATCAAAGGCCAATGGGAATGCGGTGAACAGATGCTGTTCGGCGCTAACCCTTTGGTTGAATTTCATGTCATGAGTACTGGCTTCACCTGGGACACTCAGGACCGTGAGGGCGACATCGCGGCGGCCGAGAAAACTTGGGCTCACGCGGCACGATTGCTCTCCGACCCAGAGGTTGATGTAGTTATTTTAGACGAGCTCACCTATATGCTCACCTACGGCTACCTCGACAAAGAAACCATTTTGTCTGCTCTCAGGAATCGTCCCAAGAAACAGCACGTCATTGTCACCGGTCGCAATGCCTCGAAGGAACTCATCGAACTCGCCGACACCGTCACCCAGCTTGACGAGAATAAACACGCATTCCAAGCCGGCGTTAAAGTACAAAAAGGGATCGACTATTGAGCTTCCGCGGCGCAGTAAAAAGTAGGCTGCAATCAAGATCTAGCGCACTAATTGTCGCCCTGTTAATTAACGCATTGCCTAATTTTGTCAGCGCCAAATCGATCGATGTGGTGGACGACAGCGGCAACACCGTGCACCTAGCTCGACCCGCTCAACGCATCATCAGCCTCGCTCCCTCACTCACCGAATTGGCCTTCGCCGCGGGTGCGGGCGACGCGCTAGTCGGCGTCGTCGAATACAGCGACTTCCCCGAAGCGGCGACGCGCATCCCCGTGATAGGCCGCTTCGACCATTTCGATCTCGAACTCATCCTCGCTCTCGAACCCGACATCGTGCTCGCTTGGCAAACCGGTAACCCACGCGCAACAATCGAAGCACTCGAACGACTAGGCATCGAAGTGTATATCGCCGAACCTAAAACGCTAGAATCGATTCCTGAGCAGTTACGCAAGATCGGCCAACTCGCAGGAACTGAAACCGCTGCCGAAAATTCTGCCCTAATCTTCGAACAAAGACTCACGGAACTCGCTGCGCGCTATCGAGATCGATCGCCGGTCAGGGTTTTTTATCAGGTATGGGACAGGCCGCTCATGACCGTTGGTGGCGCAGAACTCACACACGATTTGATCCAACTTTGCGGTGGTGAGAACGTATTCGGTGAATTAAGCGCATTGGCGCCGAAGGTGAATCTAGAAGCGATCTTATTGCGCGACCCCGAGATTATCATCGCAAGTGGCATCGATGAACGTCGCCCGCCATGGCTAGACTCGTGGAGTCAATGGCCGAGCATTAGCGCCGTGAAAAATGCGCAGCTCACCTTCGTCGATCCAGATCTCACACAGCGTCATAGCCCTCGTGTATTGCAGGGTGCAGAGATCATCTGTCGGAAAATTGAACAGGCGCGGCAGCGACTTAATTAGAAGGATATTCCGCGGCGTTGTGGAACAGCAGACTTGCGCTAATTCGCGCATCTCCGCCCTCTCCTTCCACCTCCAGACGGACGCGAGAGAAACTCGCGAAAGGAATGTGCAGAGGGAAACTTCTATTCAGCGGCATTCCGAGCACCGTAGGCAATACCACTCGCAAGACTCCCCCGTGGGTCACGACGAGGACGTGGCTGCCATCCGGCTCTGTGGCGAGATCATGCCACGCGGAAAGGATACGGTCTCGAAAGCTCAAATAATCTTCACCATTCGGCGGCGCAAGTTTAGATAAGTCACGGCGAAATTCAGCGAACTGCGGCGCGGCAAGCTTACGCCATTCCTCGATCGGCATCCCATCCCAGTCACCGTAGTCGATTTCCTGCCAACGATCTTGAATGTCGGCATCGATCCCCTGCGAGACTGCGGCATGCGCACCGAAATGCTGGCAGCGTTCAAGTGGCGACGAGATGACTTTATTCCAACTCGGCGTGAGAGGGCTGGGAGACACATCCACCGTAAATTCCCGATCTATGGCGTAAGCCGCCTCCGGGTCGAGGCTAAGCCCCGTCGATGTACTCATCTGGCGCCAACCGATTGGAGTGAGCTTAGGATTGATGCGCCCACGCAAAATATCGCCGCCCTCAGGTTCACCGTGGCGTAGGAGATCAACAGTAATAATGCGCTTGTTAGTGGCCATATTTTTACTGGGCCTAAACGATTTCGGTACTAGAGGAGATGCCCCATCTTCGCAACTTTCACGGACAGATAGCCTTCATTGTGCGGATTGACGCCGGTCTGAATCGGCACGATCTCGGCCACATCGAAACCCATCGATTTGAGCGATTCTATTTTCGCGGGATTATTCGTCAGCAATCGCAGTTGTTAGATAGTCTACCGTTTGTTAAAGAAAAATTATCTAAAGTTTATGATGGTGTTCTAAAAAAGAATCAAGAATTAAACTATAATATTGACGACATGAATGCTGAGACATATGCAATGCCGTGAAACGTAAAGGCCAATGGCCCAAATGTTTCATGAAATTTGAGCCCGTGATAGGCAGGTTCTGGCGCGCTGAGCGAGGGAAATTTATCCGAAGCAGACCAATCAAATTTTCCACTATCCACCACACATCCGCCGGTGACCGTACCATTGCCGGTCAAGACTTTGGTCGTGGAGTTCACCACAAGCGTGGCGCCATGTTCGATTGGGCGGCAGAGATATGCCGAAGCGCTGGTGTTATCGACGATCAAGGGTAGCCCCGCTTCATCGGACAGCGCGCTGATCGCCGGCAGGTCGGTGATATAACCGCCGGGGTTTGCAATTGACTCACAAAACACCGCACGCGTGTCATCATCAATTGCAGCTTTCACCGCGTCAAGATCATCAAAATCTACAAATTTTGCGCCCCAGCCAAAGCGTTTAATTGTTTGGCTGAACTGCGTGATTGAGCCGCCGTAAAGCCGCGTTGAAACAACGACATTGCGCCCAGGCTGCATCAGTGGAAACAGCGCCATAATTTGGGCAGCATGCCCGGATGAACAACAAACCGCGCCCACGCCGCCCTCTAGGGTTGCAATGCGTTCTTGCAATACGGCCACGGTTGGGTTGGTCAATCGCGAGTAAATATAGCCAACTTCTTGCAGGTTGAACAAAGCGGCTGCGTGATCGGCATCTCGAAACACAAACGCTGTCGACTGATAGATTGGTGTTTGCCGAGAGCCAGTGGCTGGATCAGGCCGGGCGCCCGCGTGTATTTGTAATGTATCAAACCCGTAGGTTGTTTCGTTTGTCATCGATCTAACTCCTAAAACTGTCTTCGTTGTGATAAGAAAGTCAGGCTGTTTAAACAATGCTATTATTCTACCTAAAGCGCTCGCTCGCCTAAATTAGGAACATAATATCCTATTTTTTCGCCATTATTGGGAAAGTATTTCCTATTTGGGAGCTTTGTCCAACTTTGAACTCGCAAGGCTTTCCGGCGAAAACCGATTTTTCTATTCAGCGGATCCAATACCCCAAAGCTTTTAATTTATTACGCAGCGCAACCTCACAGATTGGTTGATGGCTGCGATCAATCA
>JALQUB010000077.1 GCA_023268635.1 Pseudomonadales bacterium | reverse complement strand
TGCGGGTATGCGCACTCTTCGAGACCTGTTCGTCCACGTGCGTCGGCTTCGCAGGCGCAGAGAAATTTGTCGAGACGTTCCGGCTTCCTGAAGATGTCGATTGTTTCGAGCAGAGTTAATGCACGTTCGGCATCGATATGTTCCAAGCGATGCAACTTAGTGTGGTGTTCGCAAACAAGAGCGGCCAGCTTGGCGAATTCATTCGGGACGCGGAGGCGCGTGGCTATCTCCTTTAGTAGCGGCAGTCCTCGAGTCTCATGCAGTTTGTGACTCGGCCATAAAGAGGGGTCTGTTAAGCCCTTGCCGACATCGTGAACGAGCACTGCGTAAATGACATCGCTGTTCTCGCTTAAGCGGCGAGCCTGTTGTAAACACAGCAAAGTATGCAGACCTGTATCGACCTCTGGATGAAATTTCTCGGGTTGTGGAACACCAAAGAGGGCGTCGACCTCGGGTAATATGACTTTAAGTGCATCGCAATCCCTTAGTACGCTGATGAAGGCGTCGGGTTGGGCGCTTGCAAGTGCACGCGATAGTTCTTGCCAGACGCGTTCGCTCACTAGGCTGCTTAGTTCACCGCTATTAACGATGTGGCGCATAATTTCATTTGTTTCTGGCGCTACGGTAAAACCTAACGGCGCAAAACGTGCGGCGAAGCGAGCGACGCGCAACACTCGCAGCGGATCTTCTTCGAACGCAGGGGAGACATGTCGAAGGACGCGCCGTTCGATATCGCCGCAGCCGTCGAAGGGGTCGATTAATTGTCCGTCGGAAGTTTCTGCAATGGCGTTGATGGTCAGGTCTCGACGAGCGAGATCTTGTTCGAGGGTGACAGTCTCATTCGCATCGAATACGAAACCGGTATGTCCGGGAGCGGTCTTGCGCTCGGTGCGGGCGAGGGCGTATTCCTCTTTGCTTTGCGGGTGGAGGAACACAGGAAAATCATTGCCGACCTGCGTATAGCCGAGGTCTAGCATCTGCTGGCGCGTCGCGCCGACCGCTACCCAGTCGCGATCTTTTGTGGGAAGGCCGAGGAGTTTGTCGCGAACGGCACCTCCGACCAAATAAATTTCCATACGAGCTTACTTCTTCGAGTAGGCGAAGCGACGTCCATCCTCAAGACGTAACGCCGTCAATTCTCGACCCCACACGAATCCGGTGTCGAGTGCATGGACGCGTGGCTTGCCGGTATGGCCTTCGAGAGCTGCCCAGTGGCCGAACAAGAGATGCGCCTTAGGGCTTATCTTCTCATACATAAACCAGGGCTTATAGCCATGAGGAGCAAGCGCTAAACCTTCTTTCGCGCTCAGTTGAAGATTGCCAATGTCGTCGCAGAAGCGAATGCGAGTAAGTACATTGGTGATGACGCGGAGGCGATCGAGCCCCTCCAAGCCATCATGCCAGCGTCTTGGGCGGTCGCCATACATATGTTTCAAGAATGCTCTGTATTGCTTCCCTTGCAGGGCTATCTCGACTTCGGCTGCGAGTTCCAATGTTTTTTGCAGCGACCACTGCGGTGCGACGCCGGCATGTAACATGAGGAAATTTTGCAGTCCCTCTTCGGTGTCGATGCAGTCGAAATAGGCGAGCGGTTGTTGCCTCAGCCAGTCGCTCAGCGCTTGAGCGTCAGGCGCATTGAGTAAATGCTTGAGCGTGTGCCGACCTTTTAAAGGCGCGCAGCCTTCGTGTTTGGCGATGAAATGCAGATCATGATTGCCGAGCACAACGCGGCAACTGTCGCCCAAATCTTGGAGATAACGCAGCGTGTCGAGGGAGCGAGGCCCTCGATTTACAAGATCTCCGACGCACCAAAGCTGATCCTGGCTGCGCTTGAATCCGACGCGCTTGAGGAGTTTGCGGAGAGGTTTGTAACAACCCTGAATGTCACCCACTACGTATGTACTCATAACACTCTACTAGCGGTCGATGGGTCGAGTACTTTAGCCAGTGAGGCGCGGGATAAATAATATTTCAGGCTTGCGACGAGATGGCATCGCTTATGGCTACGTAGTCGGCGAGACTGAGGTTCTCGGGTCGCTGACTAGTATTGATGGACATGGTGGCGAACACCTCATCGCTCACCAATGTCTTTAGGCTGTTGCGCAGGGTTTTGCGGCGCTGGTTGAAGGCGGTTCGGATTACATTCTGTAAGATGGAAACGTCCTTCGCTGCGATAGGGAGCTTACGATACGGTCGCAGGCGGACTATGGCCGAGCTGACTTTGGGCTGCGGTGTGAATGCGGTGGAGGGCACATTGAACAGATGTTCGATCTCGCAAAAATATTGCAGCATCAAGCCAAGTCGACCGTAGTTTTTGTCACCGACACCGGCCGCCATGCGTTGCACGACTTCGAGCTGCAGCATGAACACCATGTCGTCGATCAGCTCATGGTGTTGCAGCAGATGGAACAAGACCGGTGTGGAAATATTGTAAGGCAGATTGCCAATCACGCGGAGCGAATGTGGGGCAGGGTCGAGGCTCTCGATTGGGAATTTAAGAATGTCTTGCTGGTGAATTGTGACATGCGCATCGTTCTCGTGACGCGCGATCAAAAACGCGGCGAGATCGCGATCGAGTTCGACACAGTCGAGTCGAGTGCCGACGGCTGCGAGGAGGCTGGTGAGCGCTCCCTGGCCTGGTCCGATTTCTAGCAAGTGCTGTCCCGGCTGTGGCGACACCTCGTCGATGATGCGTTGAATAATTCCTTGGTCGTGCAAGAAATTTTGTCCGAAGCGTTTGCGCGGGGTGTGGTTCAAACCATTGTTTAGTTTGCGTGACGAAGGATTGCTCATTGCTGTGCCATTCTATGCGAGGCCATCACCTGAGCGGTCTCGATTGCGTAGGCGAGGCTGCCGCTACTAGCCGTTCCGCTGCCAGCAAGATCCAAGGCCGTGCCGTGATCTACCGAGGTGCGGATGATGGGGAGGCCGAGTGTGATATTCACGGCGGCACCGAAGCCTTTAAATTTCAGTACCGGAAGCCCCTGATCGTGGAACATTGACAGCACTGCGTCGGCGTTCTCTAAATGCCTAGGTGTGAATAAAGTGTCTGCGGGTAAGGGACCAACCAATGTCATTCCTTCGGCGCGCAGGGCATCTAATACGGGAATGAGGGTGTCGATTTCTTCGTGACCGAGATGTCCACCTTCGCCCGCATGGGGATTAAGACCGCAGACAACAATGCGGGGATTGCTAATTCCGAAGTAACTGCGCAGATCAGCATCGAGAATGCGAATGACGCGGGTGAGAGATTCACGTGTGATCGCCGCAGGCACTTCCGCCAGTGGCAAATGAGTGGTGGCGAGCGCAACGCGCAGTCCTTCCGTCGCGAGCATCATCACCGTGAGTTCGCTGCCGCAACGTTCTGCAAAAAATTCTGTATGGCCGCTAAAAGGCACTCCGGCATCGTTGATCACGCCCTTGTGAACAGGCCCTGTCACTATCGCGTCCACTTGCCCGGCAAGAGCGGCATCCGTCGCGACACTCAATGTTTCGAGGACATAGCCCGCATTGGCAATGTCGAGGACACCAGCTCTCGCGGGGGTATGCATCGTCACGGAAATTATTTTTAAGCTCGAGGGAGTGTTCACCTGTGCGGGAGCTTGTGGGTCGAAAGGAATGAGGGTCAGTGGCAGCCCAAGTAGTTTGGCGCGTGCTTCGAGCAATTCGGGGTCGGCCACGACCACGAGCTCGACGTTAGCCGGAGGATTTTGGCTAAGTGCTATGCATAGGTCGGGGCCAATGCCAGCAGGCTCTCCTGCTGTGAGTGCGATTCGTTGGGTCACGCCGCAGCTCCACTCTAGTCGATGAATTCGACGAAGGCATCTTCTCGAATTTCGATGAGCCAGTTTTGTAATTCGAGATCGAACTTACGATTCCGAAGTGCATTCTCGGCTTGATTGCGAGTGAATTCTCGACTCAGATCCTGCAGGCGTCGGCCTTCGACGCGCGCGATATGCCAACCCACTTGTGAGCGGAAAGGTTCACTGACCTCGTCGATGTCGAGTTCGTCGACAACCACTTCCATTTCGATGGGCATGCCGCCCTCGTTAACCCAGTCAAGATCGCCTCCGGCGACGACGGAGGAAACATCGTCGGAATTTTGGCGTGCTAGTGAGGCGAAGTCTTCGCCCGCTAGTGCGCGGCGATGGAGGGCGCGGATCGCTGTTTCGGTTTGTTGCTCATCGCGAATTTCATTGGGAGAGAGCATGATGTGGCGTACGCGAGTTTGATTGACGAATTGTTCTGTGCCGCCTTGTTTGTCCATAAGCTGAATAATATGGAGACCATTGCCCGCTTCGATAGGGCCCTCAACTTGGCCCACTTCCATTCCTGCGACGATGTCGGCAAATAGGCTAGGGAGCTGATTCGCTTTTCGCCAGCCGAATTCGGTGCCGCTAATTTGAAAGCCCGCTGACTGACTTGCGGCCGCTCTTGCTGCGGCTAGCGGGTAGTCATCATTGATACGCGAGACGAGGTCGGCGGCGAGGCGTTCCTTATTTTGTTTTACCTCCGGCGTGTCCTCTGCACTCGCAGGGATGAGGAGGTGTTCGACATAGTAATCCGCGGCCATCAACTCGCGACCCATCTCTGAGTTAAGGAAGTTGTCGATTTCCTGCTCGGTTATGGTGATGCGTCGGCTCACCATTCCTCGCTGGAGTTCTTGCATTGTCATCTGCTTTCGCACTTGCTCGCGAGTCTGCAGGTAGACACCGTTAGCCTCGAGTGCATCGACGTATTCGTCGAAGGTGAGATTGCTATTCCTCGCCATATTGCCGAGCACGCGGTTGATCGTGTCATCGTCATAACGGATGCTGACTCGGTTCGCGAGCTGCATCTGGATGTTTTCAACAACGAGTGCTTCAAGCACTTCCGACTCAAACTCTTCGCGATCTTCGGGTAGGGGCTGCCCATTGCGCTGAGCCTGTTGTGTAATCTCGGTGAGGCGTTCATCGAGCTCACTCTGCAAGACAACATCGTCGTCGACGATAGCGATGACTTTGTCGAGCAGGACCCTCTGAGCGTTTGCAAACGGCGCAGCTATAAAGAGCAGGAGAAGCGCTGCGGTTACAAAGAGTAGACGAGAATTGAGGTTGCTGTTTTTCATAGCGGTGCCAAATAGTGTGAGCTGCGAGAATTTCAATGGGGTCAATAATAGCAGATCGAATTAATTACGCGGTGAATTCGCATTCTGTGAATCGTAGCCCTGAATACCCTGGGTGAGGAGGTTGTCGAGGCCGCCGCCGCTCAGATCACCCAAGCCAACGAGTGTAAATTGGACAAAAATGCCGCGATTGGGCTCTAAATTACGAACAAAGAGTTCGTTTTCATTGATCCATTCACGAGCGACGACGCGGATTTTTGTACAGCAATTGCTGTATTCGACACCAGCAAAGCTCTCGAGGTTCCGCGCATTGCTATGATCGTAGTTCCAGCGAGCCAGTATCTTCCAATTCGTGGCGAGAGGCCAGACTGCCGAGAAATCAGTTTGACGGATATGGGGGTCGATCGAGCCGTCGATTGCCGGTGGCAGGACTAAATTCGGTGAACTCACGAGTAAGCGCTCGCGATATGACAAGTTGAATAAGTGTGAATTGTCGCGACGATAGCGCAGCTGCACACGACCCTCGATGACTTGTTGTGTGTCTTCGTCCCATTGCACATCAGTGAGGAAACGCCAGCGTTCTCCTGGTGCATAGGCAGCCTCGGCGGCGAATGCGGAGCCATCGGCCGTCGTAGAATAACGGGGCGCCCAATTTTGCAGGGGATTTGAGAGATCAACTAGGCGGTCTTCGAAGTAGATAATTTGCCCCAATGAGAAACGTGCCCGTTCACGACCGCGGCTATCGAGCAGACGGCTGGTCAACGCGGCACTCAATTGTTTCGCATTGCTGACTCGATCTCCGCCGGCGAAACGTTCATCACGGAATAATTGGGCGAAGCTGAAGTTGAGTTCTGATGAGTCGAATAGCGGCAATTCGCTCTGCTCGGCGAAGCCGCTGTCGAGTGCGAAGACTCTTGGTTCGAGCGTCTGTGTGCCGCCATTATTCCTGGTGCGCTCGAAGATAAGGCCGGCATCGAGGCTGTTCACCGATACACCGAATTCCGGTGAAGCCTGAGTGCCGATCGCTTGGCGATCGAGGCTGTAGCGTCTCTGCAGGTATTTGCTCTTGGCGCGTATGAACCAGCCGGGTTGTTCGGCACTCCAGCTAATCTCGGGTTCGAGGTTGATCCGTGTTCCTGTCACCAACGCTCCCGCCTCGATTTTTGCGCTGCTCAATAGCGACTCATCAAGCGTTCGATCGAATGCTGTGGCCTCGCCTGCGATCGCCACCTTGAACCCATAACCTAGGTTGGTTTGCGAGGCGAACGTGAACTGAGGCATTCGGTCGAAGGGCTTGTTGATGTCGAGCGCCGCGGCGTAGGGATCGATTATTTGCAGGCGCTGAGCATTGAGACCGGCGCGCATAAAACGATTGCGATAGTCGATGCGGGCCTGCCTGTTGAGGTGTGTTTGGCTGCTGACATTCAGCCCGCCGTTGCCGAAATCGTAGAAGTACTCATTATCGCTGACCGCATTGTAGTCAACATAGGTAGAAATACCGCGGCCGAACCTGCCTGTATGCTCGAAGCCGATGAACCAGCGGTCTGGCTGGGAAGGAGAGTCACTATCCAGCGCCGTCGCTGTGGCTGGGTCGTAACGTTTATCGTCTGCGAGGTGCGACATGTTCAGGGTGTTCATCGAGCCTTCGCTGAGATAGCGCAGTTCCGCGCCCAGCATTACTCCGCGGTCTGACAAGAGGCGAGGACTGAATGTGGCGTCTAATTGCGGCGCTAGATTGAAGTAGTAGGGTAGCTCGATGTCGACCCCACCGGTGCGTGACGATCCCAGACTCGGCGCTAAGAAACCGCTGAGCCTCTGGTCTCCAATCGGAAATTGGACTGTGCCTGGGTAATAGAAGATGGGGACGTCTTTGATGCGAAGGCTGAGCGCCTTGGCTCGCCCGCGACCGGTAGCTTGATCGAGTTCGAATGCGTTCGCACGTAGCACCCAAAATTCATTGCCCGGTTCGCAGCGACTAAATTCTCCGTTATCGAGCATGATGACTCCAGACTCAGAGTCGTAATCAACTTGTGAGGCTGAGCCATGAATGCGGTTTTCATGGAGGACGTAATACGCCTCTTCGATGGTGCTGCGGTCTGATTCCGAATCGATGAAAGCTTGATCGCCACGCAGCAATATCCCCGGCTCTCTGAAGGCAATATCGCCCTTCATGGCCACGGTGTTGGCATCACGATCGATGGTGGTTTGTGTCTCGGTTTCGATGCCGGTGTTGGTGATCGTGCGCGAGCCTTGATAGACCGTGACTTCGCCACGCAATTCGACGCTATTTGAAATGTTCTGCTGGAGACCCGCGCTCGATATAAATCGAGTGTCATCGCTAAGATTCTCATCGTTAGCGGTAGCGGCGGTCGGATCTACGAAGCCACCACAGCAGTCATCGCTAAGTGTTTCGCGCTGGGCCGGGCTCATCGATTCGCGACTTACCCAGTCGAGGCTTGCCGGCGACCCTTGCTCGCGAGGCAGTGTACTCGGCGCCTCGCCGACTTTTGTGATGGTCGGGTGGGTGACATTGAGAGATGCATCGTTGGTCTCGCAGATCCAGCCATCAGCCGCTGCATTCGCCACACAGCTCACACGAGGAGCATCGGTCGATTGCGCATCCGCAGGTGGTGCAGCGAGTAGGCATAGCGCGGCTACGCACGCGTTGGCGAGTGCGAGACGGTTGGATAATGTTGTCCACGGAGTGGATGTCATGGATAACGCTCTGGCCTTTAAATAAATCACCACGATTACCGACAAACTACCCCGATGGGGCAGCTATTTGAGGCGCTCATGATAAGGGATGGGGGTTGCCATTCCTAGCGGGGAAGCGGAAGGGATGAGCGACGAACGGCGACAGCAATTAACGAGTTGGGCGCGCGGCGAGGTCGAGCGGCTGTGGCCGACCACAAAGCCGGATTCGGAGCTGACTGTGGTGAGTGGAGATGCGAGCTTCCGCCGTTATTTTAGGCTTGCCTGCGGCAATGGAGAGGATGGCGGAGCATCGACCAGCTTCATCGCCGTCGATGCGCCGCCTGCAACGGAAGACAGCGAGGCGTTCGTGGATCTCTCGAAGAGGTTCATAGATGCAGGCCTACGAGCGCCTAGGGTTTATGCCTCGAATTTCACCGATGGTTGGATGCTGCTAGAAGATCTCGGCGATCGTTTGTTGCTTCCAGAACTGCTTGTGGCAGAAGAGCAGCGGGCACGCGAACTCTATACGCCGGCCTTCGCTGCCTTAGTCGCCTTGCAATGCGGCGTCGATGCATCCGCGCTCGTTCCATTCGATGAGGCTAAACTAATCGCCGAAATGGAGCTTTTCGAGACTTGGTTTCTAACCGGTTTGCTCGAATTAACGCTGGATCATAAGCGCCGGGAATTGCTCAAGCGTAGCTTTAGCTTCTTAGCCGATGCGGCTCTTGTCCAACCTCAGGTCGCCGTCCACCGTGATTTTCACTCTCGCAATCTAATGCTGCTCGAGGATGGTGGGCTCGGCATCATTGATTTTCAGGATGCAGTATCCGGGGCCTATACCTACGACCTCGTCTCTCTGTTGCGTGATTGCTACGTGAGCTGGCCAGCCGCCACGGTGCAGCAATGGGCGAATCAATTCCACACTCAGTTGGCTGAGCAATTGCCGGCTGCAGCGGAGAAAGATGAAGCTAGCTTCCTGCGCGACTTCGATTTGATGGGGCTGCAGCGACATCTCAAGGTGATGGGAATCTTCGCGCGCTTACATCTTCGCGATAAGAAGTCTGCTTATCTGGCCGATATCCCCTTAGTAATGGACTATTTTTCGAGTGTTGCGCGGCAACACGCGGAGCTTGCCGAATTCGTCGAATGGTTCGATGAAGTCGTCGAACCGCGTGCGCTCGTAGTGCTCAACGACATTAAGTTGTAGTCGGATTGGGGAGTGGCTCGATGCGGGCAATGATTTTAGCGGCGGGACTGGGGAAAAGGATGATGCCGCTCACCCGAGAGGTCCCCAAACCCTTACTCCGAGTCGCGGGCAAGACTCTCATCGAATACCAGCTCGAGCGACTCGAACGTGCAGGTATTCGCGAGATAGTCATCAATCATTCCTATCTCGGTGAGCAGATCGAGGCCGCGCTCGGCGATGGGGCGCAGCTAGGCGTTCATATTCAGTATTCCCCCGAACCGACACGCCTCGAGACTGGCGGCGGCATTATTCAGGCTTTGCCACTCTTAGAAGAGTCTAGTTTTTTGGTGATTAATGCGGATATCTGGTGCGACTTCGATGTCGCGCAATTGCGTTCCCTAGAGACTGGCGATTCGAATGAAGGAGACCTCGCAACCTTGGTGTTGGTCGACAACGCGGAACACAACCCGGACGGAGATTTCGCGCTCGATGCTGAGGGCAGAGTGAGGCTGCTCGGGAGCGAGGAGGCTGCCCAAGCGGCGGATTCGTCACTCACCTTCAGCGGAATTAGCGTGCTGCACCGAGATTTATTCTCAGGGTGTGAGCCCGGCCCGCAGCCACTGTTGCCGCTCTTATTGGCTGCGATTGCGACGGACCGAGTCGGGGGGGTTCATCATCAGGGGCTGTGGGTCGATGTTGGAACACCCGAGCGCTTAGCCCAGGTTGAAGCATCGCTACGGGATGAACAGCCATGATTCGCTTTCGCCACCGTGCCTATCGACGCGCGTTGCAGCTGCGTCTAAGCGGTGAAAATCCCGCCGCAGAACTTCCGAGTGGAGGGGCAACGGAACTAGCATTCACCACGGCATTGCTGCAAGTTCTAGGCCGCTTAGCCAAGCTCGATGGACGAGTGAACGAATCAGAAATAGCCTTCGCCGAACGTGTGATTAGCCAGCTCGGCCTGCGTTTAGTCGACCACCGGCGCGAGAGTTCACGGCGTGCGGCGATCGCCGAATTCGAACGTGGAAAAGATCCAGAGGTCGATGTGCTTATCGCCGTCGCGCGTCTAGGAAGAGCGATCGGGTCCGCCAGTCAACTTGCCCGCTATGTCTTGAAGACGTTCTGTGAGGCGGCTTATCTGAAGTCGAGCTACAGTTGGCGCGATGCGCAGGTGGGTGGATTGCGGTTGAAGGATAGGCAGTTTCTGCGCGAGGTTGCCGAGACCCTGGGCTTCGATAAGGCAACCATGCTCGATGTCTGCGCGGAAGTGCGCGGCACTGCTGATTGGAGCGCGACACTCCGTGGCAGCGCTGCCTATTCGCACAAACCCAAATTCATCCCACGCCCCAGCCCATCGCTCGCGGCGGCCTATAATTTGTTGGGAATCTCGATGGGAGCCAGCCCCGAAGAACTTCGGCGCGCCTACCATAAGCAAATGGCCTTACATCATCCCGATAAGCTCGTTTCACAGCATCCCTCGCCCGAAGCGCTCAGGCGAGCGCATATTAAGGTGCACGCAATTCGCGAAGCATTCGAGATGCTGAGGCAGACCCATCGCGCCCGTGCTTAACGCTGATTCTGGGCGAGTCGGCTAAACAGGACAGCACGTGGCGGAATCTGTAAAATGACCCAGTCTCCACGGGTCATTTTTTCGCTCGTGGCACCAAGCCCAAGGACGCCCTATGAAAGATTTCTTGATAGCCCCTTCGATTCTGTCGGCAGACTTCGCACGTCTCGGCGATGAAGTGAACGCCGTCCTCGACGCAGGAGCGGATGTCGTTCATTTCGACGTCATGGATAATCACTATGTGCCTAATCTGACAATCGGGCCGATGGTGTGTAGCGCGCTACGCAATCACGGAATCACCGCTCCGATTGATGTGCATTTAATGGTGAGCCCAGTTGACCAGCTTATCGTCGACTTCGCCAAAGCGGGGGCGAGCTATATCACTTTCCATCCCGAGGCGACTGGCCACATTGATCGCTCCTTGCAGCTGATCCGAGACAACGGCTGTAAGGCAGGGCTCGTGTTTAATCCTGCGACGCCACTGCATTGCCTGGACTATGTTATGGACAAGCTCGATGTGATCCTGTTGATGTCGGTAAATCCAGGATTTGGCGGACAGAAATTCATTCCCTCAACCCTGCAGAAACTCGCGCAGGTGCGACAACTCATCGACGCCAGTGGCCACGATATTCGCCTAGAGGTCGACGGTGGTGTGGGCGTGCAAAATATTCGTGAAATCGCCGACGCTGGTGCCGACATGTTTGTCGCTGGTTCAGCCATTTTTAATTCCGATGACTATGCGCAAACCATTCGCTCGATGCGTAACGAGCTCAATAGCTGAGTTCGCCCAACCTGACCCCGAGCATCATTAGGAAGCATTCGATGAATATGGATAAGGCGACCTTCGAGTCGTTTAAGCAGCAAGGCTATAACCGCATCCCTGTCGTGCGTGAGGTGTTAGCAGATACCGATACGCCACTAAGTACCTATCTTAAACTCGCGAAGGGTCCGCACAGTTACTTTTTCGAATCGATTCAAGGAGGCGAAAAATGGGGGCGATTCTCTATTATCGGATTGCCATGCCGCACCGTGCTGCGTGCTGTCGGACGACAACTCACCGTCGAGCAGGACGGCGCCACTATCGAGTCGATTGAGACTGATGACCCGTTCGAATTCATCGAAGAATATAAATCACGATTTAAAGTCGCCGAGGTGACTGACAATCAGCGTTTCGGTGGTGGCCTAGTGGGTTATTTTGCCTATGACACGGTGCGCTACGTTGAACCAGTCATAGGACCGGCGAAGGATCCTGGCGAGCTCGATACGCCCGATATATTGCTCATGCTGTCGGAAGAGGTCGTCGTATTCGACAATTTGCGGGGCACAATCGCGTTCGTCATCACCGTCGATCCTGCGCAAGATGGCGCGTACGAACAGGCACAGGTTCGAATCGATGAACTGCAGAAGCAATTGAGTGCTGCCGCACCGTTGCCTGCATTGCCCGAGCAGCGAGGCATAGCCGACGAAGATTTCGTCAGCCATTTTGATCAGGCTGGATTCGAATCGGCAGTCGAGCGTATCAAGGAATACATCGTCGCTGGGGACGTCATGCAGGTTGTTATTTCTCAGCGTATGTCGGTCGAATTCGGTGGTGATCCATTGAATGTGTACCGAGCGCTGCGTTACCTCAATCCTTCGCCCTATATGGTTTTCTTCGACCTTGGTGATCACCAGGTTGTGAGCGCCTCGCCGGAAATTTTGGCTCGCGTCGAACAGAATAAGATCACCGTGCGACCACTCGCCGGCACGCGCAAACGCGGCGCCACCGAAGAAGAGGATTTAGCGCTCGAGCAAGACCTGCTCGCCGACGCGAAGGAAATTGCCGAGCATTTGATGCTGATAGATCTCAGTCGAAATGATTCGGGAAGAGTGTCGAAGATTGGATCGGTAACAGTGCCGAAGCAAATGTTTGTCGAGCGTTACTCGCACGTCATGCATATCGCCTCGATTGTCGAGAGTGAAATGCGTGATGATATGACGGCGCTTGACGTGCTGAAATCAACACTGCCGGTAGGTACGCTGAGTGGTGCGCCGAAGGTGCGAGCGATGGAAATCATCGATGAGATGGAGCCAGAGCGTCGCGGCATTTATGGCGGCGCTATGGGCTACTTAGCCTGGAATGGCAACATGGATATGGCTATCGCAATTCGGACGGCGGTAATCAAAAATTCGAAGCTCTATGTTCAGGCCGGAGCGGGGGTGGTTGCCGATTCGGTTCCTAGACTGGAGTGGGAAGAGACTCTTAATAAGGCGCGCGCGATTGTTCGTGCAGTGCAGCTCGCCGATGCTCAGCTCACCATCGACTAACTCGCCCAATCCTCAGTGTTACGCATTGCGTGGTATGCCGAGAGCGCTCGCTCTCGGCTTTGTTTGAGGTCGACAATCGCACGCGGATAATCCACCCCTAAAGAAATGCCTGCTTGTTGCAAGACTGTCTCTGGTGCCGAGCTCGGGTCGTGCAGGAACTTGGAGGGCAGTGCCGCTATTTCAGGGATAAAGCGTCGAATGTACTCGCCGTCCTTATCAAATTTTTGTGACTGAGTAACGGGATTGAATATTCTGAAGTAGGGTGCTGCATCGGCGCCGCTGCCGGCCACCCACTGCCAGCTGCAAGAATTGTTGGCGAGATCCGCATCGACTAAACAATCCCAGAACCATTGCTCGCCGTGCCGCCAGTGCTGCATGAGATTCTTGACCAAGAAAGACGCGGTAATCATCCTCACTCTGTTGTGCATAGTCCCTGTCGCATAGAGTTCGCGCATGCCCGCATCGACAATCGGATAACCGGTCATTCCGCGTTGCCATGCAATCCGTAATTCTGGATCGTCGCGCCAGGGGAAGTGGTCGAATTCCTGTTTCAAGTTTTTTTCGCAAACGGCTGGGAAGTGATAGAGCAGGGAATAGGAAAATTCACGCCATGCGAGTTCGCGCAGGAAGTGCTCCGACTGCGATTCATGCCCCTGTTGTGCGGATAGCGTTGCTGCATAGGCGACTTGTTTGACTGAGATTTCTCCGAAATGGAGGTGGGGGGATAGTCTGGACACACTCCGTCTGGCCGGGAAGTCACGCCCTTCGCGATAATCTGTGAGCCCTCCCTCTAAAAACTCCTCGAGTCGCATCTGTGCTCCGGCTTCCCCAGGAGTCCAGTCTTCGAGCATCGCTTTGTGCCAGATTGATACAGGTAATAGCGCTAAGGAATCGATCTTGTTTCGATCCTGCTTGCAGGCAAGAAAATCCGATGCTCGGTGATCGATCACTGTTGCGGGAGCAACGACCGCTGCTGGCTGCGTCTTCAGCGCATGGCGATAGAAGGGCGTAAATACTTTATAGGGCGTGCCATCGCTCTTTAGGACCTGCCAAGGTTCCCACAGTAGGGTGCCGGAGTGGCTTTCCGCATTGATACCAAGGGTGGCGAGTGCTTGTTTAATACGGCCATCGCGAGTGATACGCCAAGGTTCGTAGCAGCGATTCCAATGGACGGCAGTGGCGCCTTGCTCCGCGGCAAATTGTGGGATTAATTCAGTCGCATCACCCTCGAGAACCCAGAGCTTACCTCCGAGAGAGGAGTCTAATGTTTTGAGGGAATGATGGAGCCAGCATCGGCTCGCGGCCCCATGCCGTCGCTCCCCCGCATTTTTATCGTCTAAGACAAATACGGCGAGGACTGCGCCCTGCTCAAGGGCCGCACTGAGCGCCGGATTATCGCGGAGGCGCAGATCCTGACGAAACCAGAGAATTGTGGGTGATGATTTGGGCATGGCGGAAAGACTCAGTCTGTAGCGGTATTGGGAGAGTGTACCCTGATGGATACGCCGAGCCGACACCAACAGATCATGTGTTTTATCTAGGGGGCAGGCAGGGACAGCTCCCTCGCAGGCTGTTATTATTCGCGACTAAGAAAACCCGCAGCGGCATGGGAGCCGCCGAGGACTTGCCGTGCTGTTAATGATCGACAATTATGATTCGTTTACTTACAACGTCGTCCAATACTTGGGCGAGCTCGGCATGGATGTCGAGGTGCATCGAAATGATGCGATTACGCTCCAACGGATTGAAGAGCTTTCTCCGCAGCAGATAGTGATTTCACCGGGCCCGTGTACGCCAAACGAGGCCGGTATCTCCATGGATGTCATCCGTCATTTCGCGGGCCAAATCCCCCTATTAGGAATCTGTCTCGGGCACCAAAGCATAGGTCAGGTATTTGGCGGAGACATCGTAAAAGCGGGACGCGTGATGCACGGCAAGCTGTCGCCAATCGAGCACAATGACATCGGTGTCTTTAAGGGGCTCGAACAACATTTCATGGCGACTCGTTACCACTCGCTCGTGATCGATCAGCGCAGCCTCCCAGAATGTCTCGAAGTAACTGCTTGGGCGCTGGATGATGATGGCAAACGCGAAGAGATTATGGGTGTTCGTCACAGAGACTTTTTGGTGGAAGGCGTGCAGTTTCATCCTGAATCGATTCTGAGTGAACACGGCCATCAATTATTAAAAAATTTCCTGGATGCGAGCGTTCAACGCTAGGAGGTTGGAAGAGAATGGATATTAAGGCGACGATCGCCCAGCTTATGAGGCGTCAAGACCTCAGCAGTGCTGCGATGATAGAAGCGATGCGCGCGATCATGTCGGGAGAGACCACGGATGCGCAAAATGCGGCATTTCTAGTCGCCTTGCAAATGAAGGGGCCTGTTGTCGAGGAAGTGTTCGGCGGAGCGAGTGTGATGCGTGAACTCGCGATGACCGTCCCGCTGACGGAGCATTCGTTCCTCGTCGACACTTGTGGCACTGGCGGCAGTGGTTCTAATAAATTCAATGTATCGACCGCCTCTGCGTTGGTTGCGGCTTGCGCTGGCGCCCGGGTGGCGAAACACGGCAATCGAGGCGCTTCGAGCAAGAGCGGCAGTGCCGATGTTCTTGAAGCTGCAGGCGTCGCCCTCGGCTTGTCTGCCGATGCAGTTGCCCGCTGCATCAATGAAGTCGGCGTCGGTTTTATGTTCGCGCCAGCGCATCACAGCGCGATGAAGCATGTGATCGCGGCACGTAAAGAAATCGGTGTTCGCACAGTGTTTAACGTGTTGGGGCCACTGACCAATCCGGCGGGGGCGCCGAATCAGGTCATGGGTGTATACAGCGTGGACTGGATTCCGGTGTTGCTCGATGTGCTCAAGAGGCTTGGGAGTGAACACGTACTTATCGTTACCGCGGAAGATGGCTTGGATGAGATTAGCATCGCCGCCGACACTCATGTGGGCGAGCTCAAACAAGGTGAATTCTTAGAGTATGTCGTGTCGCCTGAGGAGTTCGGTATGACTCGCCGCAATTCTGTGGAAATGTTGAAAATAGACTCTCCGCAGCAGAGTCTCGACATGCTGCGAGCGGCGCTGTGTTACGAAAACGAAGACGCCGGTGACATCGTCGCACTCAATGCAGGTGCAGCAATTTATGCGTCAGGTGTCGAAGGCGATCTCGCCGCGGGTGTTGCGCGCGCACAGGAAATATTGCGAAGCGGGGCAGCACTAGAAAAGCTAGAAGCCCTCGCTACGCTGAGTCAGTCTCTCGCTCAGTGAGCGATGCCAAGAAAAGGAAGCCCAGTGTCTGAGCGCACTATTTTAGAAAAAATCATTGCAACGAAGTGGCAGGAAATAGAAGCCGCGAAGCGCGAAATCGGTTTCGCCGAATTAGAGTCTCGGGCGAGCGCTGCCGATCCTGTTCGAGGATTTGCGAATGCGATGGTTTCTCGGATCCGGCGTAATCAAGTCGCGGTCATCGCAGAAATAAAGAAGGCATCTCCTTCCAAAGGGCTGATCCGTGCCAACTTCGATCCCGCCGCCCACGCGGCAGACTATGCGGCGAACGGTGCGGCTTGTCTCTCGGTGCTGACGGATAGAGAGTATTTCCAGGGGCATGATGAGTATTTGATTGCCGCGCGCGCCGCTTGCGATATTCCCGTCATCCGAAAAGATTTCATCGTCGACCGATATCAAGTGGCTGCTGCGAGAGCGATGGGTGCCGATTGTATCCTGTTGATTGTCGCCGCGCTCGATTCGGCCGCCTTACAAGATCTCGCCGCGTATGCGCAGGAACTCGGACTCGATGTGTTGGTCGAGGTGCACAATGCGGAAGAATTAGAAACAGCGCTCACGCTCGAAACACCCTTGCTAGGCATCAATAATCGGAATTTGCATACCTTCGAGACAAGCTTGAATACGACGATAGAGCTCGCTGCGAGCATTCCGTCAGACAAGGTAGTGATTACGGAGAGCGGCATCCATAGTGCCACCGATGTGCAGATGATGTTGGATCGAGGAATTTATGGGTTCTTGGTTGGGGAATCGTTCATGCGGGCGCCCAGCCCGGGCGCGATGCTTCGTGAAATAATGTTTTCAGGAGCCTAACGAGTACCGAACACGACGATGGTTTTCCCGCTCACGGAGATGAGCTTTTCCTCTTCTAAGTTCTTGAGCACTCTTCCAGCCATTTCACGCGAACAGTTAACGATGCGGCCGATTTCCTGACGAGTGATTCGGATCTGCATGCCCTCTGGGTGCGTCATGGCATCCGGTTGTTTGCTGAGCTCAATCAGCGTGCGGGCAATGCGGCCGGTGACATCGAAGAAACTGAGGTCGCCTACTTTGCGGGTAGTGTTCCGAAGCCGAGTCGCCAGCTGACGCCCGAGGGTGAAGACGACTTCGGGATGGTTGCGGGCGTAGGCGTTAAAATTAGCGTAGCTTATCTCCGCAATCTCACTCTGATTGCGGGTTCGACACCAGGCGCTTCTATCGCCCGCCTGTTCGAATAAACCCATTTCGCCGAAGAAATCGCCGGGATTGAGATAAGCGACAATGGCTTCTTTGCCATCGTCGTCTTCGAGCACCACAGAAACCGAGCCGGTCACGATGTAATACAGCGTGTCGCAGGAATCACCTTCGTAGATAATGGTGGCTCGATTGGGATAGCGGCGACGATGGCAATGCGAAAGAAAATTATCGAGGTCGCTGATGTGCGGTGTGATCGCTTGCAATGCCATCGTTACTCCTTAAGCTTGGCGTAGCCGGTGAGTCGAGATTGTTTATCAGGGCTAGATATACCATGCGTGCTTCGCGCTTGGAATCCATCACCACCTTGACGGTAGTATTAGAGCATAGCTGTTTAATGGTGTTTCGAGTGTTTGGCTTGGCTCTTATTAAAAATGAGAATTGGATCACGTTTTAGAGAAAGGAAGAATTATGGAAGCGCGCGTAAAGTGGGTTGAGAATGTCATGTTTGTTGCTGAGTCTGGCAGCGGCCATGCGATCGTCCTGGATGGGGCTCCGGAAGGAGGGGGACGTAATATGGGCATGCGACCTATGGAGTTAATGGCATTGGCAGTTGGCAGTTGCTCAAGCTACGACGTGGTGACGATTCTGAAGAAGGCGCGACAGGACATTACAGGTTGCGAGGCGCTCGTCTCGGCGGAAAGAGTCGATGCAGTGCCCGCAGTATTCGAATCGATTCATCTGCATTTCAAGGTAACGGGCAAGGGCTTGAGTGAGAAGCAGGTGGAGCGCGCCGTCGAATTAAGCGCCGACAAATACTGCTCCGCATCCATTATGCTGGCACAGGCGGGTGTGAAAGTGACACATGATTTTGAAGTGATCGAAGCCTAGTGACGGGCTGACTCGTTAAAGCCGATAGGTGGTCTTCTTCATGACTTGCGACATCGCGGTCATCGCCCATTTAACTGGGGCTGGCAGGGGGGCACCACCGGCGGCGAGCGCTGTCTCGCCGTGATGTTCCTCATCGATAATCATTTGTTCGATGATCGCGCGGCTACGAGCGTCTTCTTCGGGGAGTTGCTCGAGATGGTCACGGAGGTGCTCGCAAACCTGCTGCTCGGTCTCGGCGACAAAGCCGAGACTCCAACGATCTCCAGCTAATCCCGCAGCGGCGCCGATGCCGTAAGACAATCCGTACCACAGTGGATTAAACAGGCTCGTTTGACTGCCTAGCTGTTCGAGTCGTTGTTCACACCATTGTAGGTGATCGATCTCTTCGGCCGCGGCTTCTTCCATTGACTCCCGCACGTCAGGCAATTTAGCCGTCGCGGCCTGCCCTTGGTAGAGCGCTTGCGCACACACTTCTCCCGTGTGGTTGATCCGCATCAGTCCGGCGGCATGCTTGCATTCCGCCTCGCTCATCTCGGTTTCTTTCGCGGTACTGGCAGGGGATTGGCGACGACCTTGGCTTGCGCCCGGTGTACAAGTACGCAGCGCCTGGTCGAAGCCGATTAAAGCGCGGTCGAGAAAGCTGTGGTGTAAGCTCTTATTCATCGCTCTGTCCTTCCAATCCTTTCTGCTCAGGCCTGTTCGCGAGCGATGGCGCGGTATGCGATATCGCTGCGTGAATAAACATTGTTCCAACGAATACTCTTCGCCAAATCATAGGCGCGAGCTTGCGCTTGTGCAACCGAGTCGCCCAGCGCGACGGCGCATAGGACTCGGCCGCCACAGGTGACAACACGGTCGCCATCGAGGGCAGTGCCCGCGTGAAAAACTTTTGCCTCGGTGCTTTCCGCGAGTGAATCAAGCCCACTGATTTCGTCGCCGCTCTCGTAGGAATCGGGATAGCCTCCAGCGGCCAACACGACACCGACCGATCGGCGTGGATCCCATTCAGCGGTCTGTGAGTCGAGTGTGCCATTGACGGCCGCTAGGCAGTGCTGCACTAAATCCGACTGTAAGCGCATCATGACGGGCTGAGCCTCTGGGTCACCGAAGCGGCAGTTAAATTCTACGACGTTGATGTCGCCCTCGGGTGAAATCATGAGACCCGCATACAGAAATCCTGTGTAGGTGTTCCCGTCCGCCGCCATGCCCTCCACTGTGGGTCGAATGATTTCGTCCATGACACGGGCATAAATCTCATCGGTCACCACAGGGGCAGGGGAATAGGCACCCATGCCACCCGTGTTAGGACCTTTGTCGCCATCATCACGCGCCTTGTGATCTTGGGAGGTCGCCATTGGCAAAATGTTTTTGCCATCAACCATGGCGATGAAGCTCGCTTCCTCGCCAGCGAGAAAACCTTCAATGACTACGCGGTGGCCCGCGTCACCAAATTTATTGCCGGCGAGCATGTCATCCACAGCGTCCTCGGCTTCCGCCTCGGTCATTGCGACGACGACGCCTTTGCCCGCCGCGAGTCCGTCAGCCTTGATGACTATAGGGGCGCCTTCGCTGCGAATATAATCCTTGGCTGCCTCGACCTCGGTAAAGGTCTGATAGCTCGCGGTGGGGATGCCGTGGCGCTTAAGAAAATCTTTGGTGAAGGATTTAGAGCCTTCGAGCTGTGCCGCTGCCTTACTCGGACCGAAACAGGCTAGCCCACGCTCGCGGAAATAATCCACGATACCGGCGACTAGAGGCGCTTCCGGCCCGACGATAGTGAGCGCAATCTCATTCTTCTCAACGAACTGTGTGAGTGCGGCAAAATCTAATGAGTCAATCGCGACATTGCTTAAGTTTGGCTCGCGTGCCGTCCCGGCATTTCCTGGAGCAACAAAAACTTCAGAGACGGCGGGCGAAAGAGACGCTTTCCAAGCTAAGGCGTGTTCGCGACCGCCGCTGCCTATGACTAACACCTTCATAGTTTAATTTCCTGAAAATCGTTGATCCAAATATTAGTGGCGGAAATGGCGAATGCCGGTGAAGACCATTGCAATATTTGCCTCGTCGGCCGCCGCGATGACTTCGTCGTCACGCATTGAGCCACCTGGCTGAATGACCGCAGTAATTCCTGCCGCTGCCGCTGCGTCGATACCGTCTCGGAATGGGAAGAAGGCATCGGATGCCATCACCGAACCTTCGACGATGAGATTTTCATCCGCCGCCTTAATGCCAGCGATGCGAGCGCTGTACACTCGGCTCATCTGACCGGCGCCTACGCCTATGGTCTGTAAGTTTTTACAATAGACGATCGCGTTAGATTTGACGTACTGAGCGACCGACCATGCGAAGAGGAGGTCGCGTAATTCAGAGTCGCTTGGAGCGCGTGCGCTGACTTGTTTTAAGTCCGCCGCGCTGACGGTGGCGATGTCTCGATCCTGCACTAACAATCCGCCATTCACACGCTTGTAGTCTAGCCCGCCGATGCGAGTGCTAGGCCACTGGCCGCAGCTCAGTACTCGGACGTTTTGCTTCGCGGCAGTGATTGCAAGCGCTTCCGCGGAGACTGAAGGGGCGATAATCACCTCCGTGAACTGTTGGTTGACGATGCGCTGTGCGGTTTCTGCATCGAGTTCACGGTTGAAGGCGATGATTCCACCGAAAGCGGACGTCGGATCGGTTTGGAATGCGCGTTCATATGCCTCGACGGGCGTTGCCGCTATGGCGACACCGCAAGGGTTAGCATGCTTAACGATGACACAGGCAGGTTCAGAAAATTCTTTTACGCATTCCAGCGCTGCGTCCGTATCGGCGATGTTGTTATAGGAGAGCGCCTTGCCCTGGAGCTGCCTAGCGGTACTGATGCTAGCCTCGGATGGTTCGCGTTCGACGTAGAAGGCGGCTGCCTGATGTGGGTTCTCGCCATAGCGCATGTCCTGCGCTTTGATAAATTGGCTATTGAATGTGCGTGGCAACGCCGAGGGGATTTCAGCGTCGCTGGGTAACTTGGCACCCAGATAATTTGCAATCGCACCATCATAAGCGGCGGTGTGCTCGAAAGTCTTGACGGCGAAGTCGAAGCGGGTCGTTTGGTCGAGGCTACAGTCGTTTGCTTGTAATTGCTCGATGAGTGAGTCGTAGTCCGAAGGATTGACGACTACTGTGACGAAACGATTGTTTTTCGCCGCGGCGCGCAACATCGTTGGCCCGCCGATATCGATGTTTTCGATGGCCGTGGGTAGGTCACAGTCGGGCTTGGCGACGGTGGCTTCGAAGGGATACAGATTTACAACGACGAGGTCGATGGGTGGAATATTGTGTTCATCCATCACCGCCTGATCTTGGTCTCGGCGCGCGAGGATGCCGCCATGCACTTTCGGGTGCAGGGTCTTCACACGGCCATCCATCATCTCAGGGAAGCCAGTGTATTCAGAGATCTCGATTGCAGGGATGCCCTCGTCACGTAGTAGCTTATAAGTGCCCCCGGTGGAGAGGAGTTCAATACCGAGTTCGGCGAGGGATTTTGCGAATGGCACGAGGCCAGATTTGTCGGAGACGCTTAGCAAGGCTCGGCGGATGGCGACAGGAGATTCTGAGGACATAGCGTGGCTTCTTTTCTAGTGACTGAAATTGAGTTTTCGTGGGATTACTGAAATGACTGCTCGCTGTTGCGGCGGCCTCGGCTTCGGCAGGAAGCGTTGAGAGATTCTCAGTCGATTTACAGCAAATTGTACTGCTTTAACTTCGTGCGAAGAGTACCACGATTGACCCCTAGGACGATAGCAGCCTTGCTCTGATTGCCGCGTGTATGGCGCATTACCGCGGCCAGTAATGGGGCTTCGACTTCGGCCAGGACTAATTGATAGAGATCGCTCGCTTGTTCGCCCTCCATCAGTTCGAAATAACTCTCAACTGACTTCGAGACTTGCTCTCGCAAGGTCAGTGCGCTTTTCTGGGGCCTCAATTCGTCGAGATGGAGCGCCTCCCGGATACTCTTGGTTTCCTCGAGTATGGACGTAGAGAAAGCGGGGAGATCGATGCCTTGGTCTGAATCGCCTTCATCGACGCCGAAGATTTCGTCGAGCTTCTCTTCGTCGTGATCGATCATGCGGCTATCTCAGATTTTGCAGAACGTGAGCCTTGCTGGCTAATGATCTGTGTGAAAAAGGCGTCGACTAAATCAAGTTGTTCCTGTGCGTCGACGACGGCATTGAATTGTTGCATAAATTCACGCGCACCGATAAGTCCATCCACATAGCCGCTGACATGCTTGCGAGCATAGAGCGATCCACGTTTGTCGCCGTAGAAGGCGTGCAATTTAGTAAGATGGCTTCGTGTCAGTTCGAAACGTTCTTGGGCGTTGGGGGCTTCTAGTAAGGTGCCGTCTTCGAGATAGCGCTCGATTTGGCGGAATATCCACGGGCTACCCTGTGCGCCACGACCAATCATGAGCGCGTCGGCGCCGGTGTGAGCGAGGACGTGTTTTGCGCGTTCAGGTGAATCGATATCGCCGTTCGCTACAATGGGAATCGAGACCGCCTGTTTTATCGCCGCGATGGTGTCGTATTCAACCGCGCCTTTGAAACGGCATTCGCGGGTGCGTCCGTGAACGGTGAGTAGTTGGATGCCACAGTCTTCCGCGATCTTCGCTATTTCGACGCCATTGCGTGATTGTGGGCACCAACCTGTGCGAATTTTAAGCGTCACCGGCACCTCAACTGCACCGACGATTGCCTTGAGAATACGCTCGACCAGATCGGTATCGCGGAGTAGTGCCGAGCCAGCGGCTTTCTTCATTACCTTCTTCGCCGGACATCCCATGTTGATATCGATAGCATCGGCGCCTAGTTCAGCATTGCGTCTTGCCGCGAGGGCCATGATGGCAGGGTCGGAACCCGCGATTTGAATAACCTGTGGCCCGCTTACGTCCGCGCGTATTTGGCGTAGTCGATGTCGCTCTTTCTCCCAGAGTTCTTTGCTCGAGGGCAGCATTTCCGCCACAGTAATGCCCGCGCCTTGTTCGTGACAAATTTCACGGAAAGGCGCGTCACATACCCCGACCATCGGTGCGAGGAAGAGGTTGTTGCGCAATTTGTAGGGACCGATTTGCTGCAAGGCTGAGTTCTCAGGTCTCGTGGATGAAGTCAGGAATCGCTATAAGGCTAATAATAACGGGGCCTTGGATTGAGTGAAAGGTCTGTGGATACCGCTTACAGCACCCTGAACGCGAGTGTATAGTTCACGGCGTCGGGGCCGGGGTCTATGAGATCGAGCCGTATCGCGATCCGTTCCCCCGCGGAGAGGGCTCGTTCTGGTTGTCTGTTCTCTGGTAAATATTCGGCGGGAGCAAATTCACGCAGTGCCACGCTGCGGTTGGCCGCAGTCTCAAAGCTCAATATCAGCACGGGCACTGCTTGTGGCAGCGGCGCGTTATTCACCAAGATAAACTGAACGCTTAGAGTGTTGCCGCCATCACTAGCCGCCTCTACGGCGAGTCGTTCTCCTCGTATAGCGGCGATATCGGAATAGGGTGGTACCTGACAGCCGGCGTATTTGCAGGCTGTGACATAGAATGGATAAAAATTCGGGAGTTGCTGGTAGTGAATTCTGTTGGCCCAAAGGTACTGCGCTGCCAGGCTCGTTAATAGCAGCGCCGCGAGTAAAAATCCGGCCACGGATTTCGCAGTTTTCTGCCAAGGTGCCGTGCGCGCCACCGAGAGTTCTAGAGTGTCGATTTCGAGGTTCGGCGTGGGATCGTGTGTGAGTGGTTCTAACGCGCTTGAGTGCGTGTCTGCTGAGAAAACCTTCGTTAACGCCCGAGCCCGTATTTCCGCGCTTGAATTTGTCGCATTTTTCGAACCTTGCGTTGAGACTTCAACTGGAGAGAATAATTTTAGGCAGGCGCCGCAACGAAGCTGCGACTCTGCTGAGCTGCTAGCGCGGCGAGATAGCTCTATTCTTGCATGACAATTAGGACATTGCGTGACCAAGGAATTCGAATTCTTAGTGCTACTCATTGCCATCCCATCGTCCTTCTCTCGATCGCACTTCTTTCCATCGGAAGGTTTTAACGGCGAATTCCGGTGAGGCGAATCCAATCTTCCAGTTGTACCGGTGCGCTCATGTCGAACCATTCGCTATAGCGTTCGATGATTTCAGCTGCCTGGTCCGCGAGCAAGCCAGATAAAACGATTGTACCGCCGGGTCTAACCAGTTTCGTAAATTTTCCGGCGAGGCTGTGGAGTGGCTCGGCCAGTATGTTGGCGAGCAAAATATCGACGCAGGCTGGCTCACTTTGCTTGTCGAATTCGTCGGGGAGATAGGTGGCTATCCGATTCGGTTTGAGTCCGTTTCGCGCGCAATTATCCTCGGTCGCAAGGATGGCTTGCGGATCATTGTCTATCGCGTCGATCGATGCTGCCCCCAATAATGCCGCTGCAATAGCGAGGATTCCCGAACCACAACCGTAGTCCACTACGCGGCAGTTGTTGAGGTCTTCCTGTGCGAGCCATTGTAAGCATAAGGATGTTGTACCGTGGCTGCCGCTGCCAAAGGCGAGTCCGGGATCTAGCATGATGTTAATCGCATCCGCATCGGGAGGCTCTTGCCAACTCGGGCATATCCAAAGCTTTTCTCCAAATTGCATTGCTGAAAAGCTGTCCATCCAGCTCCGTTCCCAAGCCTGATCCGCTAGCGTCTCGACTGCCAGTGTTGCACGATTCTCGATGACGGGGTTCTTGTGCAACCAAGTCAGCAAGGAGTCGAGCTCGACGCTTTCTTCAAATAGGGCGCACAAGACTAAATTGTCCCAAAGTGGAGTGCTGCCTAATTCAATTTGGAAAATGGGTTGATCTTCGGCATCTAAGTAGGTGATCGAAACGGCCCCGGCGTTCAATAACTGTGCTTCGATGAAATCGAGGTGTTCGGGATGGATCTGAATTTTGAGCTGCTGCCAATTCATGCGCGGCGTTCCAGTAGGTGGTGAGCGGGAATGATAATGCTTGTGCAGAATTTAGAGATGCCTCTGCACTAACAATAGCTGTTACTGCAAAGGCATCGAGGCGATAACTAAAATTACAGTTTGAGTTTATTCTCTAAGTAATGAATGTTGACGCCACCTTTTTGGAATCCAGGGTCTCGAATGAGGTCTTTGTGGAGATTTATATTGCTCTTGATGCCGCTGATGAGCATTTCATCAAGTGCGATTTCCATTCTTTTCAATGCCTGTTCGCGTGTGTCTCCCGTGCAAATTAGTTTCGCGATGAGCGAGTCGTAATGGGGAGGGACTGTGTAGCCGCTGTAGATATGAGAGTCTACGCGCACGCCAAGCCCGCCGGGAGCATGGAACATCTTGATATTGCCTGGGCTGGGAAGAAAGGAAACTGGATCTTCCGCATTGATTCGGCATTCGATCGAGTGGCCTTTGATCTGGACATCCGATTGCTGATAGCTGAGCGACGCTCCGCCTGCGATCAGGAGTTGTTCTTTTACGATGTCGATTCCGGTGATCTGTTCGGTGACAGGGTGTTCTACCTGGACTCGCGTGTTCATTTCAATGAAATAGAATCGTTCATCTTGATAGAGAAACTCTAACGTCCCCGCGCCACGATATTTCATCTTTTCACAGGCGCGGATGCAGGTGGCAGCCACTTCATCGCGCACATGCTGAGGGATTCCTGGTGCCGGCGCTTCCTCGATGACCTTCTGGTGACGACGTTGAAGTGAGCAGTCGCGATCGCCGAGGCATAAGGCGTTGCCTTTACCGTCACCAATTACTTGGATCTCTACATGGCGAGGGTTTTCTAAAAATTTTTCTAAATAGACTATGCCACTGCCGAAGAAGGTTTTCGCCTCGGTTTGTGTTACATGAACAGCTTTTAATAATTCGTCTTCATCGTGGACGACGCGCATGCCTCGTCCACCGCCGCCGGCCGCCGCCTTGATGATAACTGGAAAACCAATTTCTCGTGCAATCTTAAGTGTTCGCGAGTCGTCATGGTCGAGCGGGCCATTTGAGCCGGGCACTGTAGGCACGCCTGCATCGATCATCATCTGGATTGCGGAAACTTTGTCGCCCATCATGCGGATCGTTTCCGCGGTGGGTCCGATAAACGTGAAGCCGCTATTCTCTACTTGTTCGGCGAAGTCGGCGTTTTCAGAGAGGAAGCCATATCCTGGGTGTACAGCATTGGCGTGAGTGACTTCCATCGCCGCAATAATTGCCGGTGTGTTGAGATAGCTTTCGGTCGGGCTTGCTGGACCTATGCAGACAGATTCATCGGCCAGATGGACATGCATGAGATCTTTGTCAGCCGTGGAATGGACGGCGACGGTCTTTATGCCTAGCTGCTTGCAGGCACGCAAGACGCGTAAAGCGATTTCGCCGCGGTTGGCTATAAGGACTTTTTCGAGCATTGAGCGAACCCCTTATGAGTAAGGTTGTACGACCGGCGGAACCGGCCGCTATGACACTAAACGATGGTGACGAGGGGCTGATCGAATTCGACAGGTTCGCCGTCTTGCACGAGGATCGCTTCGACGACACCTGAGTGGTCTGCTTCGATTTGATTCATCATCTTCATCGCTTCGACAATACAAATCACATCGCCGGCCTTAACGTGTTTGCCAACTTCGACAAAAGGAGGAGAAGAAGGTGAGGGGGCTCGATAGAACGTGCCAACCATGGGTGATTTAACGACATTGCCATCTAATGAAGGGGCGGCTGCCGCAGGTGCGCTCGGTGCTGCTGCTACCGTAGCAGGCGCTGGAGCGGGTGCGGGGGCTGCCGCTTGGTAGGAAACGGCCTGGGGAATCGGCGCGCTAGTACCACGACTGATTCTAACGGACTCTTCGCCTTCTTGAATTTCGATCTCAGCGATGTCTGATGCTTCAAGCAGTTCGATGAGTTTTTTAACCTTCCTAATATCCATGGTGTCGTAACCTCTATAGGTGAATCTTGGTACTGTGAATCGATGATTTCGTAGTTTGTTTAATTATTTTCAGCCTTTAAACGCGGCGTAATGCCGCGTCTAAGGCGAGTTCGTAACCTTGAGCGCCTAAACCGATGATGCAGCCCTCGGCGATGTCGGAGAAAAAGGAGTGCTGTCGAAATTCTTCTCGTTTGTACAAATTAGACAGATGCACTTCGATGAATGGAATATCCGAAGCGATCATGGCATCTCTCAGCGCGACGCTGGTATGGGTGTAGCCGCCAAAGTTGACGAGCATGAAATCCACCTTGGCCGAGCGTGCCAAATGGATGCGGTCGATAAGCTCGCCCTCGCTATTGCTCTGGAAATTGTCGAAGTTGTGGCCGGCTTCCATGCAGGCGGTCCCTAAGCGCATATTGATGTCGTCGAGGGTGTCGCTTCCATAAATTTCCGGCTCTCGAGTTCCGAGGAGGTTGAGATTGGGGCCATGCAGGACGAGTATTGTTGCCATAAGCTTTGCTGTTCCCGTCGCGAATTGCGCGATTTTCCTGATTAATTGCCAATTTTTAGAGCATTTTCGCAGAAATTACTCGTGATTTCACTAGATAAAGTGAGGGTTTGGCAAGAAAGCTGATGTCCTTACAGGGCGAGAGTGATGACCTGCGGCGGGTAGCAAAACCCCCATTCCGCGCATCCTTGGTAATGTATCTCTAACTCGCTGTCGGCATTGGGTACTGTGCCCAGGTCAACGGTGACCGTCACTGCATCAAAATAAGCCTCGATAGCGCCGAAGAACTCGTCTTCCGTCGACTTTCCTGCAGGTAGCGAGAATGAGAGTGGGATCGCCTCTTCCCCCGCATTGAGAAGAGAGAAAGCGAATCGGTGGCGGTAGAGATAGTGTTCGGACACGGGTATCCAGGTGAGCAAAATCTCATTGCCACGGCGGGCGCTGACGGTGAAGGGGAACGCCTCCTCGGCCGGTAAGACACGGGGAGTGTCGTTGCGTTCGAGCCCGGAGATTCCGCGTCCGCCGAACTGCGCCTGAGCCTGCCCTATGCCTAAAAGGCAGGCGAGCAATAAGCTTAATCCCAGTCGTGGAGCGAATCTCAAGACTACCCTCCGTTTAATCGTTTAGCCGTCGTAGCGGTCAAATACCAAACTTGCGTTAGTGCCACCGAAGCCGAAGCTATTGGACATCACGCGATTCAGCTTGATGTCGTCGATGCGTTGGATGGCAACAGGCATGCCCTCGGCTTCCGGGTCGAGCGTGTCGACGTTGGCCGACGCTGCGATAAAATTGTTTTCCATCATCAGTAGGCTGTAGATCGCTTCCTGCGCGCCCGCTGCCCCGAGTGAATGGCCGCTAAGCGATTTAGTGGAGTTGAGGGTCGGAACCTTGTCGCCAAATACGCTGCGGATAGCCTTGAGTTCGGAGACATCTCCGGCCGGTGTGCTGGTGCCGTGGGTGTTGATATAGTCGACATCACCCTCTAGGCCTTCTATCGCCATCTGCATGGCGCGTGCGCCGCCCTCGCCGGAAGGGGCGACCATGTCGTAGCCGTCTGACGTCGCACCATAACCTGTGAGTTCGGCGTAAATCTTAGCCCCCCTCGCAAGTGCATGCTCCAGTTCTTCCATGACCAGCACGGCACCGCCGCCCGCGATGACGAAGCCGTCTCGGTCAGCGTCGAACGCACGCGAAGCCTTGTCTGGGGTTTCATTATAGTTCGTAGACAGGGCGCCCATGGCGTCGAACATATGCGACATCGTCCAGTGTTCAGCCTCACCACCGCCCGCGAAAACGATGTCTTGCTTGCCGAGTTGGATAAGTTCGGCCGCGTTGCCTATGCAGTGGGCACTGGTCGCACAGGCAGACGAAATGCTGTAGTTCACGCCTTTAATCTTGAAGGGTGTTGCGAGACAGGCAGACACGGTGCTGCTCATCGTGCGAGTGATTCGATAAGGCCCGACTCGGCGCAAGCCTTTCTCGCGCATGATATCGGTGGATTCGAGCTGCTGTTCAGAAGAGCCGCCGCCAGAGCCAACAACGAGTCCTGTGCGGATATTGGAGACTTGATCTTCAGTCAGGCCGGAATCCTCAACGGCTTCCTTCATCGAGAGGTAGGCGTAGGCCGCGGCGTCGCCCATGAAACGATAGAGTTTACGGTCTATGAGCTCTTCGGCATTGATGTCGACGCTGCCACTAATATGGCTGCGCATGCCTATGTCGACATAGCTTTGGTTGTGCTTGATACCACTGCGGCCAAGCTGCAGTGACTCGAGAACTGAATCTTTATTGTTTCCTAGGCAGGAGACTATTCCAATACCTGTAACGACTACGCGACGCATGCATTCACCAATCAGTTTTTCTTCAATTTGTATTCGTTCGCTGCTTGTCTTTACATCGACATGCCGCGCTTAAAGAGACCCACTTTGAGGCCTTTCGTAGTGTAGATTTCACGACCATCGACAGAAACCGTGCCGTCTGCTATTCCCATAATGAGTTTGCGATCGATTGTGCGGCTGATATCGAGTTCGTAGGTAACCAATTTTGAAGTCGGCAATATTTCGCCCGTGAACTTCACCTCGCCAACTCCTAGTGCACGGCCTCGACCTTCGCGGCCAGTCCAACCTAGCCAGAAGCCTACGAGTTGCCAGAGTGCATCCAAGCCGAGACAGCCGGGCATAACCGGATCGCCTGGGAAGTGACACTCAAAGAACCAGAGGTCGGGTGTGATGTCTAACTCGGCGATAATTTTCCCGCGGCCGAATTCACCGCCCTCGTCCGAGATATGTGTGATGCGGTCTAGCATGAGCATATTGTCGATCGGTAATCCCGGATTACCTGGGCCAAATAGACGACCATGGCCGCAGTCGATTAGCTCTTGTAATGAATAAGAGCTCTTTGGCTCGAAGACGAATTTAGCATCACTCATGTTCTATCGATTCCTTTTACCGCCGAATGTGACCTGCGGCGTTAATTCATTTGATTGGGATGGTATCGCGACACGGCAAAATAATCGAACATTATCAAGTCGGTGTGCCAACGCATCGATTTATTGAATATCGCAATTGTTTGCTAGAATGGCACGATTAAACAAGGCGGCGCGTCGCTGTCAGGCCCAAGAGACCGCTCTCAGTGACACAAATCAATAATCCAAATGCTACAGATGATCCCCGCGTCCCGACTCTCGAGGCGATAGTGCCTGTAGTGATCTCAGGAGGCGTCGGCTCTAGGCTATGGCCGGTGTCCCGGGCACTCTTGCCTAAGCAGTACATCGCCATCCCCCGAGTGAATGGCTCCTTGTTTCAAAATACCTTAGAGCGCTTGAAGGGCATCGCTGGCTTAACTGATCCCCTAGTGGTGTGTGGCAACGATCACCGGTTTGTAGTTGCGGAGCAGCTGAGGCAAATCGGTATCGATGGGAAAATACTGCTTGAGCCGTATGGGCGTAATACCGCACCAGCCATCGCGTTGGCAGCAATGGAGGCGATGCGGGACGGTGATGATCCGTTGATGCTCGTCTTGCCGGCAGATCACCTCATCGAAGAAGTCGAACCCTTACATGCGGCGATAAATCGAGCACGGACGCTCGCCGCCTCCGCTCGACTCGTCACCTTTGGAATCCCACCGCGCGGACCGGAGACGGGTTATGGCTATTTGCAGCAGGGTGAACAAATTGACGGTGGTGGTGTCGACGTTCTGCGATTTGTCGAGAAACCAGATTTAGCGACCGCGAAGGCCTACGTAGAAGATGGTGGTTATTACTGGAATAGTGGCATGTTCCTATTCCGTGCATCTGTGTTCCTTCAGCATTTGAAACTTCATGCGGCGGACATTTTCGCAAGCTGCGAGGCCACGCATGCGGCGCTCGAGCGGGGGGATGATTTTTCTACCATTCCCGATTCTCTTTTCCACGCTTGTCGTTCGGAATCTATTGATTATGCGGTGATGGAGAAGGCGGGGGATGCGGTGGCGGCCGTGCCCTTGAGTGCGGGCTGGAACGACTTAGGTGCATGGGATGCATTGTGGGCTGTGCAAACGAAAGACGATGACGAGAATGTGATTAGCGGCGATGTCCTGACAGAAAATGTGAAACGCAGCTATATCCAGTCGGAATCGAGATTGGTGTCGGCGGTTGGTATGCGTGATGCGATAATCATCGAGACCCCCGACGCCGTGCTGGTAGCGAATAGGAGCGATGCGCAGAGTGTGAAGCAGATCGTCGATCGCTTACAACAGTTAGGCCGCACTGAGTGTGTGGCGCATCGTCGAGAGCGACGCCCCTGGGGTAGCTTTGAGACCTTGGCGGTCGGCAAGGGATTTCAGGTGAAGCGGATATCGGTTAACCCGAAGTCTGCTCTGTCGCTACAGTCGCATCAACATCGCGCGGAACATTGGGTCATGCTGAGTGGCGTGGGCCGTGTCGAGTGCGATGGCAAGATAATCGATTTGCAGGTTAACGAATCGACATTCATACCAAAAGGAAGCAAGCATCGTCTGAGCAATTTGGGATCGACGTCAATCGAACTCATCGAAGTGCAGGCGGGTGACTATCTTGGTGAAGATGACATTGAACGCTTCGAGGATAATTATGGACGCCTACCCGATTAAAAAATGCCTCTTCCCTGCGGCGGGCTATGGGACGCGATTTTTGCCCGCGACCAAAGCAATGCCCAAGGAGATGCTGCCCTTAGTCACCAAGCCTCTTATACAGTATGGCGTCGAAGAAGCGATGTCGGCGGGTATTACTGGGATGGCGATAGTCACCGGTCGTGGCAAGCGGGCAATCGAAGATCATTTTGACATTAGTTACGAGCTCGAGCATCAGATTGCCGGCTCTGATACAGAAAGCCTGCTCGAAAGCACGCGGGAAATAATCGAGCGCTGCAGTTTTTCCTACACGCGTCAAAATGAAATGCTGGGTCTCGGTCATGCCATTCTGGTCGGTGAGTCCTTGATTGGCGATGAGCCGTTCGCGGTCGTGCTTGCTGATGACTTCTGTCTGGCTGAACAAGATTCGGTGCTCTCACAGATGGTCGCTCTTTACGAAAAACATCGCTGCTGCATCATTGCGATAGAGGAGGTTCCGATGGAGCAGGTGTCGCGCTACGGTGTGATTGCAGGCTGCGAGGAATCGCCGGGCTTATATCGAGTAGACAGTCTAGTCGAGAAACCCGAACAGGACGTGGCGCCTAGCAATCTTGCGATTATCGGTCGTTATATTTTAACGCCCGATATTTTTGATGCGATTCGCGCGACTCCCCCAGGCAGAAATGGAGAAATTCAGCTGACGGATGCGCTACAAACACTTGCTAGCCAAGGGAAGGTGCTCGGCTACTGTTTTGAAGGTAGGCGTTTCGATTGCGGCAGTGTCGATGGCTATATTGAGGCGACGAATGAATTGTATCAGCGCTCGCTCGCATAGGCGGTTTCTCGCTAACGTTGCATAACCGATAAGAAAATTTGATGACTATGAAAGAGCTAGCTTGTTTTAAAGCCTACGATGTCCGCGGGAAAATTCCCGATCAACTCAATGAAGATGTTGCCTACAGAATTGGACGTGCATTCGCTACACGATTCGAGCCGAAGCACGTGGTGGTGGGATTCGACATTCGCTTAACAAGCCAAGCCCTGTGTGCAGCATTAAGCCGTGGTCTGACCGAAGGTGGTGCCGATGTCACCAATATCGGTCAGTGTGGGACGGAAGAAATTTATTTCGCGACCAGCCACCTCGGTTGCGATGGCGGCATCATGGTCACAGCAAGCCACAATCCCGCAGATTATAATGGAATGAAATTCGTCGCCGCGGGTTCTGAGCCAATCAGTGGTGACAGCGGTTTGTTAGACATTAAACGACTCGCCGAAGAGAACGTTTTCAGTGATGCGAGTGCTCAAGGAGCCATCTCATTCGCCGATCTTCGGGTGCCTTACGTCTCGAAGCTGCTTAGCTACATCAATCCCGCAGCATTGCCCGCACTTAAAATTGTGTGTAATGCGGGCAACGGCGGCGCGGGTGCAACAATCGATTTGCTAGAACCCTTGTTGCCTTTCGAATTTGTGCGGATACATCATCAGCCCGATGGGAATTTCCCCAACGGAGTGCCAAACCCAATGCTAGAAGAGAATCGAGCGCCAACCACAGCGGCGATACTCGAACACCAAGCCGATTTGGGGATAGCCTGGGATGGTGATTTCGATCGCTGTTTTTTCTTCGATGAGAACGGTCGCTTTATCGAGGGCTATTATCTGGTGGGCTTGCTCGCGCAGCGCTTCGTCGAGCAGGAGCCGGGTGCGAAAATTGTTCACGACCCCCGCCTTACTTGGAACACCCAGGAGATCGTTACGAAGGCGGGCGGATCCGCAATTCAGAGTAAGACTGGACATGCCTTCATGAAGGAGACGATGCGGGAGGTCGGCGCAGTGTATGGCGGCGAAATGAGTGCGCATCATTACTTCCGAGATTTCTATTACAGCGATAGTGGCATGGTGCCTTGGCTGCTCGTGACGGCACTGATGGCTTCTACTGGAAAGAAACTTTCCCAGTTGGTCGATGAGCGGATGAAAGCATTCCCCGCGAGTGGGGAGATCAATCGCACTATCGCCGATCCGGCAGCGTTGCTCGATTCGGCGAGAGAAAAATACGCAGAATCAGCGCTCGAGGTCGATGAAACAGATGGCTTAAGTGTGAGCTTCGCAGATTGGCGGTTTAACTTGCGACTTTCCAATACTGAGCCGGTTGTCCGTCTCAACGTGGAGTCGCGCGGAGATAAAGCTTTGATGCGTGAAAAGACTGAGGAATTATTGAGTCTTATGAGCTAAACTCGCGCTTTTTTCGCCCAGCGCTAGTTATTCCATAATTGAGGAAGAGTGAAGATGAGTAAGTTTGAAAACGTTACCGTCATAAAAGCCGCCAATGTATATTTTGATGGCAAGGTGTCGAGTCGCACTATTGAGTTTGCCGATGGCACGACTAAGTCGCTTGGTCTAATGCTACCGGGTGAATATGAGTTCGGAACGGCGAAGGCTGAGGTGATGGAAATATTATCGGGTGATATGGATGTGTTGTTGCCCGGTAGTGAGGACTGGCAAAAAATTGTTGGCGGGGAATCGTTCGATGTGCCCGCGAACTCTTCATTCAAACTGAAAGTGAATGCGATCGCTGACTATTGCTGTTCGTATATCGATTAGTCGCGATCACCCTCCCATCTTGTAAGTGTCTCAATCAATTTCTGCGTCGAAGAATCTAAGGACGACGCAGCTTCTTGACTGCCGGTGAGCGCCTGATAAACATCTTTAGAAAGGCGCTTCCCTAGCTCCACGCCCCATTGGTCAAATGCGTTGATATTCCACAACACACTCAATGCGAATACGCGATGTTCGTAGAGCGCAATGAGTGCGCCAAGATTGTGGGGTGAGAGCTGTCTTAACAGAATCGTCGTGCTCGGTTTATTGCCAGCCACGCGCTCGTGTGGGGCAGGGTTGTCGGTGTTCAAGTTGCCTTGCATGAGCGCGAATCCTTGGCTCAGGCAGTTCGCCAATAGCAGCGATTGTCGTTCGTCGCGGTGATCCACAGTCGCCGTTGCGCAGGCGATGAATTCAACCGGCGTGAATTGGGTGCCCTGATGGAGGTGCTGAAAATAGGAGTGTTGGCCATTGCTGCCAATGCTGCCCCAGATGATCTCGGAGGTGCTCGATGCGACAGGCCGATCTTCGCGGTCAACAGACTTGCCCAAGCTCTCCATGTGGAGTTGCTGAAGATAGGCCGGTAAGAGGCTGAGATTCTGAGAGTAGGGGACGATCGCGGTACTCGTCGAGTCAAAGTAATGGCGGTACCAGAAGCTGATTAACGCGAGCAGTACGGGCAGGTTTTTCCTCGGTTCTGCCGATGCAAAATGTCTATCCATTTCTCGAGCGCCGGCGAGAAGCTCTTCGAAGTTAGGGAATCCGATGGCGAGTGCGATAGGCAATCCTATGGCTGACCATAATGAGAACCGCCCCCCTACCCAGTCCCACAGAGCGAAGATATTGTCTTCGGTTATTCCAAATGCGTTGGCGGCTTCGCCATTCGATGTCGCGGCGACAAAATGCTTGGCGATAGCATCCTGATCGCCTCCTGCAGCTTCGAGCAACCACGCACGGGCGGCGGACGCATTTGCGAGTGTCTCCTGTGTGGTGAAGGTCTTAGACGCGACGATAAATAACGTGGTGGCAGGATCGAGATCTCTCAACGCACTGCTCAGATGTGCTGGGTCGATATTGGAAACAAACTGCACTCGTGGTCCATCCTCGGCGTAGTTGCTTAGCGCCTCGACTACCATCGCCGGACCGAGATCAGAGCCTCCTATGCCGAGATTGACTATCGATTCGATCGGGCGGCCATCGAAACCGAGCCACTCTTTCGCTCGCACTCGGCTCACGAATTCACGCAATGCGGCTCTTGACTGTGCTATTTGGTCTGCCTGATCTGTTTGTTCAGCCTGGGCGCGAAGTGCGGTATGCAATGCGGCACGCTGCTCGGTGTGATTAAGCGGTTCACCATTCACTAATGCCTGGATCGCGTGCTCCATGCCGCAGGCGGAAGCGAGATCAGCGAGTGTGTCGAGTGTTTCCGAGTCGATGAGATTCTTCGAATAATCGACGTAAATCTCCCCGAGCGATGCGCTGAGGTGATCCGCCCGGGTTGGGTCTTTATCGAATAACTCGGCTAGTGTGCGGGACCCTGGTTGGGCCGGGACAAGGGTTGCTGCTCTCGCCTGCAGCGCGGCCTGCAGCTGGGCAACTTTATTCTTATCTCGTTGGAACTGCATGCTACGGATCTCGGAATTCAAATTTCGCCAGGGTCGCTAGCGGTAGGGCAAAGAGGCCCTAAGATAGCACATTGGACCGATAGGCTTGAGCCCCTTCTTTTAGGTGGACTAAAAAAACGTGATTGGGGCTCTTGAACCCCTCCTCAAATGTGGTTAAACTGCGCGCCTTGTTTGGAGGTGATCGTTCTGAGAACTCCCATGCATTGTGCCGCTATAGCTCAGCCGTGGTAGAGCAGCTGACTTGTAATCAGCAGGTCCCGAGTTCGACTCTTGGTGGCGGCACCACTTTTTCTCCTCTGTAGTTCGCTATCCTCCCTTTGCCGATACCTGCCCACTGGACTACACTTACGCCTTGTTTGATGCGCCCTAAATTTTGCGTATTTACCAACCGATCAGAGATTAGTCCGCAATGACCCTGCCTACACGCTTGAGCACCCAAGAAATACATGAACTCGTCGCCGAACATGGCACTAGTGTGAGTCAGGGGCGATCAATCGGTGAGCTGATAAGCGATGGTGAGCTTCCTAGGCTAGCAGGCTGTACGGTGCTCAAGGGGAAGGTCTCAGACTCTGTGTTTGGCGGATCCTTGACGACTCGCGAAGGCAGCGAGCTTCGGCTCATGTTTCGAAATAATCGTATCTCCACCCACGACGTCAATCGTGGAGCGATTCCATTTAAAGACCAAGTCCTCGCGCTTAACCATGAACACATGCGTAATTTGGTGAAGTCCGCCATAGGATCCTCCCAATTCGAAGTCGAAGGTCTCGCGCCGACGTCCACGGTTATACCTGCGGAAAATCTAGAGCTCGTAATGTTAGAAAACGTGCTGCGACGCTACATGGCGAAGAGCTCGACTTCGACATCTTTATATCAGCATTGGCTCGCGGCGAAAGAGGCGGGGGACCGCGTGCTGCATTTCGCAGGGCATCAGTTGGCAGTGGATACGCTCGAGCCGAATGGCATTCTTCCCTATCTGCTCGACACGCCAAGTAGCAAAGCTGCAGTCGATGAGACGCTGGATTCCGAACAGCTAATCGCATCGGGAGTGTGCACGGCTGGGCAGTATGCCCAGATTCGCAATGCCTCGATCATGGCGTTTGGCATGGTCACCGAGCATCTTCGCGATCGAGGCATGGTGTTAGTCGATACCAAGACCGAACATGGAATAAACCGTTTGGGCGAGATCGTCGCCGCGGACGAACTCTATACGATGGACTCTTCGCGTTTCTGGCGCATCGATGATTCCGGCGAGCTGGTGACACGAGACGGAGAGCCGGTTTCGTTTTCAAAAGAATTTGCGCGCGGCATGGTTACTGAGCGTGACCAACAATTCACGCAGGAACAGGCGAACGAAATAGCTGTGCGTTATATCGAAGGTCTGCAGCATTTGTTGGGCTATGGCTTTGTTCCTGATTTGCGATCGCGGGATGAGCGCATCGTTGAATCCGTAAACCTAATACTCGACGCATTGCTGTAATTTGCTTCAGATTAGTGGTTTGCTCACTCTGGAGATTCTAATGAACTTCACTAATTCCTCACGTCGACTGTTTGGCATCGCCCTAGTCGGCTTTATTCCATTGCTCCCTTCCTGCGCTCCATCTGAGAACGAGGAAGCGCCCGCAGGTTCAACCGTGATGACAGAGGCCGCTGTGACCCTAGAAGATTATCGCCGTGCCGAGGGCATGCTCGCGCAGAATATGGCTCCACTACTCGCCGGAGAGATCCGCACGCACTTTTGGCAGCAAGACGATCGACTCATTCTCAGGCAACGCACGATTGACGGCAGCGAGTATGTGTTAGTAGATCCTGCCACCGCAAGCACGCAAACATTATTCGACCACGTTCGATTGGCGGAACTCCTCTCGGCGAGGCTTGCTGACGTCATCGAGCCCGCCGACCTCGATCTCCGTACTCTCGAGTTGAAAGATTCAGTACTGAAATTTAGCTTCCGTGGTGATCGTTACACGCTCGAGCTGACAAATTATTCAGAGCTCGATGCGGCGCTGGAGCTTCTTCCTGCGCCACCACCTCATGAATTCTTATCGCCAGATGGACAGCGCGCCGCTTTCATCCGCGACTTTAATCTTTGGGTGCGGAATACCGACGATGATTCGCTAGCCCAGCTGACTTTCGATGGTGAAGAAGATTACGGCTACGCAACGAATAGCGCTGGATGGATTCAAGATCCGGGTCCGGTTCTCTTGTGGTCGCCCGATTCCAGAAAAATAGCCACATTCCGTCAAGACTCCCGCGAGGTAAAAACGTTGACCTTAGTGGAAACGGCAGTTGGGCATGGTCGGGCGAAGACTTGGAAATATCCATTGCCCGGTGATGAACAGGTTTTCATGTTAGAGCGCATTGTCATCCACATCGAGCCTGAGCCTAGGTTGGTGAAGTTAGATTTACCTCCTGAGCCCCAGCGCTCGACGACGACCGATCATATCGCCGGTCGCGGAGGCGAGTTCCTCGATGTCGAATGGAGCAAACAGAGTGATGCACTCGCATTCGTTTCCTCTACGCGTGATCACAAAGTCGCGCAGCTTAGGATGGCTGATATTGAATCGGGTGAAGTGCGTAATGTCTACCGAGAAGAAACTGAAACTTATTACGAGTCTGGTTTCGACACGGAAAATTGGCGGGTGCTTAACTCTAGTGATGAGTTCGTGTGGTTCTCCGAGAACAGTAATTGGGGTCATCTCTATCTTGGTGACCTGGGTAGTGGTGAGATAAAGCGACAGCTGACAAGTGGGGATTGGGCGGTCCTACAAGTCTTGGCTATCGATGAGCAGGCTCGACAGGTGACTTTTATAGGTTCCAATCGTGAAGAGAGTGACCCATATTTTCAGTATCTCTATCGTGTCAGTCTCGATGGTGGTGAACCTACACTACTCACGCCGGAACTTGCGCATCATGAGCTGAGTCTGTCTCCGAGTGAGTCGCTGATACTCGACAGTTACTCGACGCCGACACTTCCTCCAGTCTCTGTCCTGAGGAATGCGGAAGGACAAGTGCTGATGGAATTAGCGCGTCCTTCACTGGATTCGCTGATCACCGCAGGTTGGGTTGCTCCGGAACCCTTCATCACAAAAGCGCGTGATAGGCTCACCGATATCTATGGCTTGCTCTATAAGCCATCAAATTTCGACGCCTCTAAGAAATATCCGGTGCTTAACTATCTCTATCCCGGCCCGCAAACAGGGAGTGTCGGGAGTCGAGCATTCAGCGCCGCGCGTCGCGATAAACAGGCGGTGGCGGAGCTCGGTTTTATAGTCGTCGAACTCGACGCCATGGGGACGCCAGGACGATCGAAGTCATTCCATGATGCTTACTATGGAGATATGGGCGATAACGGCTTACCTGATCAAGTCGCGGGAATCCGAGAACTCGCCGAGTCTCGTCCTTGGATGGACCTAGATCGCGTAGGAATTTGGGGACACTCCGGTGGCGGCTTCGCCTCTACTGCGGCGATTCTACGTTATCCTGAATTTTATAAAGTTGCGGTGTCGGGCGCGGGCAATCACGATAACCGCAATTACGAAGACGATTGGGGTGAGAAATGGCAGGGCTTATTAGAGAGCCGTGTAGTCGAAGAAGTTTCCGCAGATGATGCGAGCGAAGCGAGTAAGGAAGTCACGAACTACGATGGTCAGGCGAATCAGTTGTTAGCCGGTCGCTTAGAGGGCAAGTTGCTGCTCGCTCATGGTTTGATGGACGATAATGTACATCCTTCGAATACGTTACTAGTGGTGCAAGCACTCATCGAGGCAGAGAAGGATTTTGACTTGCTATTACTGCCCGAGGCTAATCACGGCTTCGGAAATTCACGCTACTTCATGAAGAAGCGTTGGGATTATTTCCTTCGACACCTTGCGAATGTTGAACCGGTGGCCGAATTCCGTTTCGCCGATAACATCCCCTAGCCAACGTTTGTTCGCTTGCAAGAGAGCTTGATGCTGAGTTAGCCTGAATCCTTGTCTGAATAATTGATCAACAATTATCACTAATGAGGGCGAAAACAATGTCTCTAGCCAGAGCCGATCGAACGATTCGCACTTTCCTCACAACTCATCGGGCGTTGATTGCCGCTGTCAGTGCGGCGGCAATCATGTCGAGCGCATTGCCAGAGTCGGTGAGTGCGCAGGCCGCCGATTCTTGGCAGGCGCCTCAGTTAAGTTGGGGTGTGCCTAATCTTCAAGGGACTTGGAATTATCAGACCCGCTCGTCCTTAGAGCGCCCAGATAACTACAATGGGAAATTAGAAATCTCCGAGCAGGAGATGCTTGAGACGATGGTCTCGACGCCTGACTACATCGCCTTTCTCGAGGAGACCGGTGCCGAACGTCCCGGCCCGCACAATGTCGGCGGTTACAATGGGTTCTGGATCACGCCGGGCGATACCTTGTCATTCATGAACGGCATGTACAGAACTTCGATCATCACTTATCCAGAAGATGGGAAAATCCCCTGGCGTGAGGACGGTAAGGCTCTACGTGCGGCGCAGCAGGACGATTTGCCGATGGGAAGAGCGGAGAGTGATGGTCCCGAGGGTAGAACATTGTCCGATCGCTGCTTGGTTAGTTTCTCATCCACAGCGCCATTCCTGAGTAGTCTCTACAATAATAATATGCAGATCGTGCAGTCGCCGACGCACGTGATGTTGCTAGCCGAGATGGTCCACAATGCGCGCATTGTTCGCATCGACCAAGAGTTCAAAGAACTCCCGTATGAAAAATGGCTGGGGGATTCTATCGGTTATTACGATGGGGATACCCTCGTCGTTGAGACTAAAAATTTTAACCCTTGGCAGGTGCAGAAAGAGCGTTTGATCTCGGAAGGAGTGCATCTGACCGAGCGCTTCACACGGGTAGAAGAACAGAAGCTTCACTATTCGTTTACAATAGCCGATCCCGAACTCTACTCGGAGCCGTGGACAGGTGAGTTGCCGATGTATGGAGATTCAGAACTCTACGAATACGCCTGCCACGAAGGGAATTATGCGATGCGCGCTATTCTTGCCGGAGAGCGTCGTCAAGAAGCAGATTCCAAGTAATACGCCAAATTCATAGCAATAGAGGGCCGCTGGCCAATGCAACAGATCGAAGCGGCTGTCTCGGCCTACGCAAGTTTCATGTGGGGCCTCCCGCTCGTTGTTCTGCTAGTCGGTGGAGGCCTGTTCTTCATGCTGCATTCGCAGCTGCGCCATTTCCGTTATTTCCGACACAGCTTTGATCTCCTGCGTGGTAAGTTTAATGATGACTCGACGTCCGCGGGCGGAGACATTTCCCACTATCTTGCCTTGGCGACTGCGCTCGCGGGCACTATGGGACTTGGCAATATCACCGGTGTTGCAGTGGCGCTTACAGTGGGTGGTCCGGGGGCTATCTTTTGGATGTGGGTGACGGCGATCGTCGGGATCAGCACAAAGTTTTACACGGCGACTCTCGCGATTCTTTATCGTGGTAACGACGATGCGGGGCATCTGCAGGGTGGTCCGATGTATATCATCCGCGAGGGCTTGGGGCGACAATGGCTCCCGTTGGCTTGGCTTTTTGCTATTGCCGGCATGGTTGGCACCTTGCCTGTGTTTCAGATCAATCAACTAGTGCAAATTATTCGCGACACCGTCGCCATCCCGAATGGCCTCACTTCAGCGGAGTCGCATTTTAATTTCGACTTTATCCTCGGCTTGGTGCTCGCAGCGATCGTATTTTGGGTTGCGGCTGGTAACGTCAAACGCGTGTCGGCGGTTGCCGGCAAGATGGTGCCGGCCATGGTGTTATTTTATTTTGTGATCACGGTGATTCTCCTCGTGAGTCACGCGGGACAAATTCCAGCGATGCTATGGCTCATCGTGAGCGATGCCTTCAGTGGGCAGGCTGTCTCGGGAGGCATGATTGGCACAGTGATACTCATCGGCGTGCAACGTGGCGCTTTCTCGAACGAGGCCGGTATAGGCACGGAGTCGCTGGCGCATGGCGCGGCGAAAACGAGTGAGCCCGCGCGTGAGGGATTGGTGGCTATGGTCGGTCCAATTGCCGATACGCTCATAGTGTGTACTTGTACGGCGCTTACTCTGTTGGCGACTGGCGCATGGGAAGGAGGTGCGCAAGGAGTCACTATGGCAGCAGAGGCCTATGAGCAAGTGTTCCCTGGCTACGGTTCTTATTTGCTATTGATTATGGTTTTCGTGCTTAGCATGACGACGGTACTGACTTACTGGTACTACGGCAGCAAATGTATGGGTTTCTTATTCGGCAGCAAGCGCGAGCGCTACTATATGTGGGCTTACATGTTGCTGATCGTAGCGGGTTCGGTGGTATCCCTAGAGATTGTGATTAACCTGCTCGATGGCGCTTACGCGACCATGGCGATCCCAACGATGGTTTCGACATTGTTGCTGGCGCCTCAAGTGAAGAAAGTGGCGCGTAAATATTTTGCGCGACTCGATGCCGGTGAGTTCGATCAGTGAGTTTGATTGGCCGCAGCAATTTTCTGGAAACCACGACTCATGCTATAGGCGCTCAGAGTGGATACAAAGGCGAAACCGGTGAGCACTAAGAAGACTTGAGACCAACCTAAGGTATCGGACATTGCGCCGGCCGCGAAGGCGGCGATGGCGCCCCCGATATAACCCATCCCGTCGATTATTCCCGTGCAAGAACCTGCACCTTTGGCGCCCGCGATGTCGAGAGTCAGCGCTCCGCTGCTCATGGAGTAAGGCCCGAGCAGGAAGAAGCCGCTGCCGCCTAAGAAAATAATAATGAGATTGTAGTTAGGGGTTTCAGAGAGGCTGAGGATAGAGATGGCCAAGGTGCAGAGTACGAGCATGGCAAGCATCATCCACATCATGCGCGCTCGATCACCGTTGCGGGCGTGGTGGTCCGTGTACCAGCCGATAAAGAGTGTGCCGGCTACACCCAGCAGAGGGAATATGGCCGATTTTAGGATTGCGGCACTCGCTCCCTGACCGATATCGAATAGGAATTTGGGTGTCCAGATAAGGAATACCGAGCGTAGTAACGTGGTGAGGAAACTGAATAGCAGCAGCTCTCGATAAATGGGCATCTTGAGCAAGGTTCTGAGAATTGTTCTCACATTAGGGGAGTCTTCGTCACCATAATCTGCGAGTTGCTTCTTCGCGGTTTCACCCTCCAGCGCGATCGCGCCCTCCACCACGTCGCTCGGATGCCCCCGCGATGCGAAGAATGCCCAGATCCAAATCACGCTGAGAAGAATCGCTGGATAGACGAACACGCCCTGCCAGCCGACGCCAATTGAGACAAGAAAACCAGCGAACAGCGCGGCGATTGCGCCACCGAATTGGAAGCTCACGCTAATAGCGCCCATCACGCGGCCATTCTTATCGCTCGAATACCAAGAGCCTATGGTCTTGGTGAGACCTCCCCAGCCCATGGATAGGAAATAACGGCAGCAACACCACACAATAATAAACGTGGTGAGCGTGCTTGAGAGAGCGAAGATGAGGTTCCAGAAGACGGCGCCTGCCATGCCGACGAGAAAAATTCGGCGCCCTCCGAGGCGGTCTGCGAGGGGGCCGTTAATGAATTTCCCGGCCGCGTAGGCGATCTCCGATAAGGAGACTATGAGTCCAAGTTGGGTGTTAGAGTAACCGAATTCCTGCTCGAGTAAAGGGAATGCTGCTGAGAGATTGCCGCGGCAAAGGTAGTAACCGATGTAGCCAATGAGCATGACCCAAAAGGTTGATAATCGCCATTTGGCGAGGAGTGTAGACTCTTCGTCACTGACAGGATTGCGCCGTCCTTCAACTTGAGTGTAGAACATAACGCAACTGTCTCTCGGTCCGATATTTAGAAGATATCAAAGGCTAAAGCATCTTTCGATGCTAGTGAATGGTTTGAGGTGCCTTATTGGCTGCGCGAAGCTTTCGTTCGGCCTTGTCGCGGGCGTCTGCACGTTTGGCGATTGGTTCGTCCGGAGACGCGTATGTGCGCGTAATCACCTCGCTCTCAAGATAGAGTCCGAGCTTGGCTAGGAACTCTTCCATGTGTGCGCTCTGGTAGTGGTCTTGGAGACTCTCTGCATCAGTCCACTCTTGGAGCAGTACTACTTGATTGGTTTCGGTGATGCCAGCGAAATACTCGTAGCTTACGCAGCCGCTCTCGCGGCGCGATTGTTGCACCATGACTCGCATCAGCGCTAGCGCGTCATCCTTTGTTTCATCGACTAGGAAGAATGTGGACTGCACCATAATCATCGCCGAATCTCCTGCGGTTTTGTCGAATTTACTCTGCGTTCCCTCGGTCCGACCTGCACAATGAGTACCTGCCGAAGCACGGGAATACAGAGACTACTTTAAACACTATCGACGGCTATTACAAAATCCATCGCTTACCCCTTATATGGGTCTAGCTCGCCGGAATTCAACTTACCACCAAGGATAGAAAGGGGGCATATCGCTCGATGCCTTGTCGGTGTACTCGGCTTGTCGTTTCTCAAGGAATGCACTCACGCCCTCTTTGCCACTGGTTTGGCTTGCATAAAATATCGCGAGCGAATCGACGCGATGTGCTTCTATTGGGTGAGGCTGAGCGGCGTTGCGATACATCATCTGACGGCTGAGCGCTATCGCAACCGCGCTATGCTGAGTAATGCGCTTAGCGATCGAATAAGCACGCTCTAATAAGGTCTCGCTTGTTTCGACGTGATTGGCGAAGCCGCGCTCCTTGAGTTCTTCGGCTTCGATCAGGTCGCCGCTGTACACCCACTCAAGGGCGGTGCCCATGTTGACAATGCGGGGCAAAAACCACGATGAGCAGGCTTCGGGAGTGATGCCTATTTTATTGAACACAAATCCTACTCGGGTCCGCTCGCATACGATGCGGATGTCCATCGCGCAGGTCATCGTGGCGCCGATACCCACCGCCGCACCGTTGATTGCGGCAATGACGGGCTTTTTACACTGGTAAATAGCAAGCGTGAGCTGTCCTCCTGTATCGCGTACTCCTTCTTCGATTTGCGGATCATGAAGGCGGTGGCGCATGTCATCCATCGTCGGTTTCAGAGTCTCGTCTAGTCCGAAAACGTTGCCCTCGGAGGAGAGGTCCATACCTGCGCAGAATGCTTTGCCTGCCCCTGTGACGACGATCGCACGGACGCTGTCATCCTCGCTGGCGGCCTCGAATGCTGCGATTAACTCTTTAGCCATCTCTACGGTGAATGAATTCATTTTATCTGGACGGTTGAGTGTCAGCGTGAGTATGTTGTCTTCGATTTGCCAAAGTAGCGTGTTGAATTTCATGATGATTGGTCTCTTCTCTATTAGATTGCCTTGGCAGCTTGTAAAGCCGTGATTTGCGCTTCACTGAAACCCCAGTCGCTTAGGATGTCTTCACTGTGCTCACCCGCAATCGCGGCAGGTGCCTGGATTGCTGATGGGGTTCGACTAAAGCGCGGAGCGGGTGCGGGTTGAGTAACACCCTCGTAGTCGACATAGGTGTTTCGTGCCACGTTGTGCGGATGCAGTGGTGCTTCTTCTAAGTCTAGTACTGGTGCGAAGCAGACATCGGTGCCTTCGAGCAACGCGCACCAATGGTCTCTAGGTTGGCTCGCAAACAAGGCTTCAAGTTTGGCTCTGAGCGGCGCCCAGTGTGTTTTATCGTTTTGCTTTTCGAATTCAGGATCGCTTATTTCACAGAGCTCAAGCAGCAGGGCATAAAATTGCGGTTCTATCGATCCGATGCTGATGAATTTGCCATCGGCACAGACATAGCTGCCGTAGTAATGCGCGCCGCCGTCGAGACGATTGTCCATGCGCTCTTTGGTCCACATATTCATTGCCATCATGCCGAAAAATGGGCTTAGCAAGCTCGCAGTACCATCGGTCATGGCGGCATCGATGACTTGTCCCTTGCCTGATGTACCACGTTCAACGAGTGCTGCTAGAACACCGGCGAGTAAGTACATGGCTCCGCCGCCGAAGTCGCCGACGAGGTTGAGAGGCGGGGCAGGGGGGCGGTCGGGGTAGCCCATTGCGCCGAGTGCACCTCCGATAGAGATGTAATTGATATCGTGACCCGCCGCCGGTGCGAGAGGGCCGTCCTGTCCCCAGCCAGTCATGCGGCCGAAAACAAGTTTAGGGTTGCGCGCGAGACAGTCATCGGGGCCGAGTCCGAGGCGTTCCATGACACCTGGTCGAAAGCCCTCGATGACGACGTCGGCGCGGTCAATGAGCGTTTGCACTGTTTGCATTCCGTCAGGATTTTTTAGGTCTACGGCGATCGAGCGACGTCCGCGGTTAAGTACGTTTGCCTTGTGTCCGCTACCTTTATGGGCGAGTCGATCGACCCGAATAACTTCTGCGCCCATATCCGATAGCATCATGGCACAGAATGGACCTGGCCCGATGCCCGCCATCTCCACCACACGTATGCCCTTTAACGGTCCCATGCTCTCTCCTGTTTCATCATGTTCAGTTTCTTCGTTTAAGTCTGCCTGTTTATCTGTGGTCTGATAATAGGCTAATGCAGAGTCGGTTTGATACCCCTCGACACAGGGATAGATATCGTGAGGCCGTTCCTCGCTAGGTTAAAGGTTCCACTTTAGGGAGCTTTCCACTATTCTTTTGGCACTTATATTCAATAAAGCACTAATAATTAAAAAGAGAAAACCTCGCTATGGATCTTCAGAATAAAACAGCCTTTATCACCGGTGGTGCCTCGGGCCTAGGCCTCGCGACAGCTAAAAATTTCATCGGCGCGGGCGCGAACGTCATGCTCTACGACCTTCGTGCAGATGCGCTTGAAGCTGCGGCCGCGGAACTCGGCGATCACGCCGCCTGGCATGCAGGCGATGTGGCAGATGAAGTCGGGGTCAGCGAAGCGATAGCCAAGGCGAAAGAAAAATTTGGCACTATTCATGTCAATGTGAATTCCGCAGGTATAGGAGGTGCAGCACGCACAGTCGGGAAGGATGGCCCTATGCCGCTCGCAAAATTTGAACACATTGTTCGAGTTAATCTAATCGGCACGTTCAACGTGCTTAGGCTCTGTGCAGAAGTGATGCAGTTAAATGAACCGGTGACCCAAGATGGTGAGCGCGGTGTGATTATCAACGTGGCATCGATCGCGGCATTCGACGGACAAACTGGGCAAGCAGGTTATGCCGCATCGAAGGGCGGAATTGTTTCCATGACTCTTCCTATCGCGCGTGATCTTTCAAAGCGTGGCATTCGTGTCATGACAGTGGCGCCAGGCGTTTTTGAAACACCCTTACTGGCTTCTGCGCCGGATGCGGTACGCGATCCGTTGATCGCAATTACACAATTCCCGAAGCGTTTGGGTAACCCGGATGAGTTCGCACAGGAAGTCGCGCATATCGTGAATTGCGGATACCTCAATGGTGAAACGATACGCCTCGATTCGGGAATAAGAATGCCGGCATGAGTGAATACGACAATAATTAGAAAATAAAATTTAGAAATCTAACATTGAATAGGGGGAACACCATGGCAGATGCATACATAGTAGGCGCGGTGCGCACAGCGACAGGCAAAAAGAAGGGACGCTTGAGCGCGCTCCATCCGATCGATATGGGTGCAATCGTGGTCGACGAATTAATCAATCGCACGGGCATTCCAGTGGATGCGGTGGATGATGTGATCTTTGGCGTTGTCATGCAGATTGGTGCTCAAGCCAGCAATCTTGGCAGAAACGTTTCGATGTCATCGAAGTTGGATCTCGCAGTGCCGGGCACAACGGTTGATCGCCAATGTGGTTCCTCGCTACAGGCGATCCAATTTGGTGCGCAGGCCGTCATGTCAGGCACACAAGACGTCATTATTTCCGGCGGTGTTGAGGCTATGAGTACGGTTGAAATTGGATCGAATGTCCGGGATGGGCTCGAGAAAGGTCGAGGTATTCCAAAAGGTGAGCGATTAGAGGCTCAGTATCCAGGAATCCAGTTCAGCCAATTCGACGGTGCCGAATTGCTCGCGGAAAAATATGATATCAGTCGCGAAGATCTGGACGCGTTTGCGCTGTCCAGCCATCAGCGTGCCTGGGAGGCTACGCAAAAAGGCTATTTCGAGAAGGAAGTTGTTCCTCTCAATATTCAATTGGAAGACGGCAGTGCCGCTGTGCACACGGTGGACGAAGGAATCCGAGCGGAGGCTACTCTCGAAGGGCTACAAGCGCTAAATCCTCTCCGCGAAGGGGGAGTTATTACTGCTGGTAGCGCGAGTCAGATCAGCGATGGATCCGCTGCGGTATTAATCGCGAACGAGGATGCGGTGAAAAAGTATAATTTGCCAGTCCGTGCCAAGATTCATTCATTAGCAGTCGTTGGTTCCGATCCTGTCATCATGCTTGAAGGCCCTATCCCCGCTACTCAGAAAGTATTGGAGAAAGCAGGGCTTACCATCGATGACATAGACCTCTATGAGGTCAATGAAGCATTCGGTTCAGTGCCACTGGCGTGGGCGAAGGCGATCGGCGCGGATCTCAATAAACTCAACGTCAATGGTGGAGCTCAGGCTCTGGGACATCCCTTGGGCGGAACTGGGGCGAAATTGATGACGACACTCGTGCATGAATTAGAGCGTCGCGGAGGTCGCTACGGACTCATCGCAATCTGTGAAGGTGGCGGCACTGCGAATGCGATGATCATCGAGCGCATGAGTGAAGTGACTCATTAAGTTTAAGACAGGACAAGACCATGTTTGAAGCCTATGAATCTCCATGGATGGATGAAGAGTTACACATCATGCGGGATGCTGTGCGGAAGTTCTTCGCGAAAGAATTTGTACCGCACGTCGATCGCTGGGAGAAACAAGGCATCGTCGACCGTGATGCTTGGAATACCGCAGGTGAGGCAGGCATACTCTGTGCCTCTATTCCCGAAGAGTACGGTGGCGGGGGCGGAAATTTTAAGCATGAGATGGTGCTCGTGGAAGAGATGAGTTACGCGAGCGTGAGTGGATTCGGCAATAGCGTTCATTCTGGCATCGTGGCTCACTACATTCTTCGTTACGGCACTGAAGAGCAACGCAAGAAGTGGTTGCCCAAGATGGCGCGGGGCGAAATAGTCGCCGCTATTGCGATGACAGAGCCGGGAACGGGGTCTGATTTGCAGTCGATAAAAACGACGGCCATAAAGCAGGGTGACCACTACGTGTTGAACGGTCAAAAGACATTCATCACAAATGGCACATCTGCCGAGCTCATCTGTGTCGTCGCGAAAACCGATCCGGAAGCAAAAGGTAAAGGCATCTCGCTCATCATGGTAGAGACGAAGGACTGTGAGGGAGAGGGTGGATTTAGTCGCGGACGAAATTTAGAGAAGTTAGGCCAAAAGGCTCAGGACACTTCTGAATTGTTTTTTGACGATGTCCGAGTGCCGGCTGAAAACCTATTAGGCACGAGTGAGGGGCGCGGTTTCATTCAATTGATGGAGCAATTGCCGCAGGAGCGCATAATTATCGCGGCGGGAGCCTGTGCCGCCATGGAGAAAGCGCTCAAACTCACTTCTGAATATGTGAAAGACCGGTCTGCGTTTGGTAAACGCCTGCTAGATTTTCAAAATACGCAATTCAAATTGGCGGAGCGTTATACCGAGGCGAAAATAGCTCGCACGTTTGTCGACGATTGTGCGATGAAACTGGCCGAAGGGACTTTAGATGAAACCACGGCGGCGATGGCTAAGTGGTGGACGACGCAAAAACAGTGCGAAATCATCGATGAATGTCTCCAATTTTTCGGTGGTTACGGCTATATGATGGAATATCCAATCGCCAAGATGTACGCTGACAGTCGAGTCAGTAAGATCTATGGTGGCAGTAATGAAATCATGAAGCTGCTAATCGCGCGAGCGATATAGCTTGAATTTCTGCTTAAGCTATTTTGAGGGATGACAATGAGAGTCTTGACCAAACAGTTATTAACGCTTTCTATGGCAAGCGCTTTCGCAGCGGATTGTGTGTTAGCAGCAGATAGTGCTTACCTGACGCCGCGCACTGAATTTGGGGCGCCTGATTTACAAGGGACCTGGTCGATTGCAACCCAGACAAATCTTGAGCGTGCCGAACGCTTCGGAGGGAAATTAGTTCTCACTACTGACGAGGCGCAGCGTATCGAGAGTGCCGTGCAGGCAGGTTTTGAAGCCAGTAATCGGCCAAGCGATCCTGATCGAGAGGCGCCGGATGCGAGTAATGTTGGAGGCTATAATACGTTTTGGATGGATCCTGGCCAGAGACTCGCTGTGGTCAATGGTGAGATTAGGACGTCGATAATATTCGACCCGGCAGATGGGAAACTGCCCTACAGCGAACAAGGGCGGAAGAATTTCGAAGCGGCGATGATTCAGCGCGCGTCATACGATGGGCCGGAGGTGAGGCCTTTGGGTGAACGTTGCGTGGTCGGCTTCGGTTCGACGGGTGGTCCGCCAAAGCTCCCTGTTCTCTATAATAACAATACTCAAATTATACAAACTGAAAATTATGTAGTTCTCTTAGCTGAAATGAATCATGACGCCCGTGTGATCCGGCTCAATGCAGAGCATGCTGAGCCAGCTATGAATTATTGGATGGGTGATTCGGTTGGGCACTATGAGGGAGATACCTTGGTAGTGGTCACCACCAATTTCCACTTTCAGCAAAATCTTCGCTCCTCACTTGATCATCGCTTTTATGGCTCTCCCGCCATGGTAGTCACTGAGCGATTTACGCGTACTGATGACGACACGATTGTGTATCAGTTCACAGTGGATGATCCGGAAAACTACACTCAGACATGGAGTGGTGAGTTACCGATGACGGCAACTGAAGAGCGTGTGTATGAGTATGCCTGCCATGAAGGCAATTACGCATTGCCAGGAATTCTAGCTGGGGCGCGACGTGCGGAAGCCGAAGGCGAGAGCTACGCCCCGACCTATTCAAATTGATATTCCGAGTATAAAAAAGCCCCCGTTCTGCTAATTGAAAGCAGGGCGGAGGCTTTTTTTTATTTCGTGAGTTTAACGAAGATCGGGCAATTTGTAGCCGTCGGCTTCGAGTTGGGCGCGAATGATTTTTTTGTCAATCTTGCCAGTTGATGTGAGTGGAATAGCATCGGTCGCGATGATTTCATCAGGAAGCTGCCACTTGGCGAAGATCTTGGCGCAGTGATCGAGTATTTCTTGCTGATCGAGTTCATGGCCGGGAGCCATGATTACTATCGCCACAGGACGTTCGTCCCAACGTGGGTGAGGCTGAGCGACAACTGCCGCCTGAGCTACGCTTGGCAACGCGACAATGTGGTTCTCTAAATCGACAGAAGAAATCCATTCACCGCCAGACTTAATTAGGTCCTTCGAGCGGTCGGCAATCATCAGATACTGCTCGGAATCGATCTTTGCGACATCGCCCGTGACAAGCCAGCCATCATGGAATTTTTCGGGTTGCGGATCATTGTAGTATTCAGCAGCGATCCATGGGCCGCGGATACAGAGTTCACCTACTGTCTCACCATCATGCGGTAAACGGTTCCACTCTTCATCGAAGATTTCGATCTCGAGGCCGGGCATGGTGAGACCAGCTTTCGCGATGTTCTTAAATTGCTCGTCTTCGCTCAGAGTCTGTTGTGTGTACTTGGCACATTTGCGTGAGAGCGTACCGAGAGGGTTAGTTTCAGTCATGCCCCAGCCCTGAATCATTTCAACTCCCAGTGTATCCCAATACCAACGCATCATTGAGACGGGCGGGGCCGAACCACCGCAAGTCAATCGATCGAGTTTCGATAGATCGTATTTGTCACCAGCAGATTCGATGGCAGCCTTCACACCTTGCCAAATAGTAGGCACACCAGTTGCGATTGTAATTCCTTCTTCATGCATCAGCTTTAGGAAGGTATCCGGCGTCATGAAACGGTGAGGCATAACATGCTTGCATCCGAGCATTGATGCATTGAACGGTAGGCCCCAACCCATCGCGTGGAACATTGGGACAATGCCTAGTAGTGAATCGAGAGCGGTCAAACCTAGCGCATCAGTGAGGGAGCCAGCGAGTGTATGTAGATACGTCGACCGGTGTGTATACATGACGCCTTTCGGTTTGCCGGTGGTACCGGAGGTGTAACAAAGACCCATTGGCGAGTTCTCATCGATTTCTGGCCAGTCGTAGCTCTCAGCCTGATCTTTGATGAAGTCTTCGTAATCAATTTGATTTTTGAAACTGCTCTCGCCGCCTTCGCCATGACGACAGATCACCAACAGCTCAACGCAGGGGACTTTGTCCCAGATAGGCTCGAGTAAAGGGAGCAGGTCTTCGTCCGCGAATATGACGCGGTCATTGGCGTGATTGATAATGTATTCGAGATCGGTCGGCGAGAGGCGAATGTTGAGCGTATGCAACACCGCACCCATAGAGGGTACACCTTGATAGAGTTCGAGATGACGATGATTATTCCACATAAAGCTGGCAATACGATCGCCTATTTTAATGCCGTGCTTGTTGAGGGCGTTGGCAACTTGTTGAGCCCTCGTCCAAGTTTGGCCGAGTGTCTGGCGATGGGTGCCATTGGCTTGAGCTGTGACAACTTCGACCTCAGGGTCGAGGATCGCGCCGCGTCCGAGTATGCGCGAAAGGATTAGTGGTGTTTTCTGCATGGTCATCGAGAATCTCCCCCGGGAGTCTTATTCTTGTTAGGGTCGTTAGGTCGGCTATATCGCCGCTGCAATTTGATCAATATCGGCTTCGGAGCATAGCTGATTATTGGGTGTCACTTCAAATGCCGAGGCGAGGTCTATGTTGCTTGAAATGTAGGGGGTTTGATTAAAAAGGAACGGGCGTTTAGTCTCACCTCATCGATTAAACGTGAGCTATGCTTCTCAGGGAAGGTTAGATGAACAAACCCGCGCAGTTGAACCGAGTTCGATTCCTCGCAAGCATGATCATGGTCGTCGCAATTTTGAGCAAACCGGTATCAATATTTGCAGATGAGCATGATGAACTCGTTCGACTATTTTCTGGTTCTTGGCAAATTAACGATGACCTGAGCGACAACACGGATGATGCCGTTGAGAAAGCGATCAAGGCTGCCGGCGGTAAGGTGAAGAGCTTTTTCCTACGCAAGCGGCCAGAGGATTTTTACCGTGGAGGGCCGGCTGAGCAAGAACTCTATGATCGGATCTCCTACGATGACGTTTTGGACATTAGTATCGATGAGCCTGAATATAGATTCATCTATGCTGATGACTATGTCCGAGTATTTCATTCCGATGGGCGTCGCCGTCGAACAACGGCAAATTCATACTATGCAGAGGGAGGAGAGGATTTCTCTTTTGCGAATTGGCGAGGCGATGAATTGATCGTCGAGGCGCGTCCGCGTGACGGAGGTTTCACGCTCGAAACCTATACTTTAATCGATCAAGGAAAACGTCTGCGTGTGGAAATGAAGATTGAGCCTGACTCCTTCGGCGCGACGATTGAACTGACACGGGTCTACGACAAGTTAGGTGATTAGCGTCGCTCGCAAACAGCCGGTACTAATTTACGCCGCGCTTCAGCAGGGGGTAGTCCGGCTTTGGAAAAAAAGCCCCCGAAAGTGGGGGCAAATAAGATTAGGAAGGCAGGAAAGGGGGATACCCTTCAAAGACACAGACCGGGTCCCACACGGTTTTTCTTTCAAATTATTTTAAGCGCGAATAGACATCGACGGCCCATCGCGCTTATAGCGTTAGTTGTGGGTCACTGTCGCAGCGGCGAAATCGGCCTCTAATGAATTGCTGAGTACCGATGCCGCTTTCAAGCGATCTTGTGCGCTGTCGGCAAAAACAGACTGGAAGAAGGACACGATGGCGACACTGGTGATCATGTGCTGCTCGCCGGGGTGTAGTGCTTTCTCATCGGGTGTGATTTCGCAGACTTGAGGTGCGTTTTCGTCGGGGCTTATGCCTTCGGCAGCTCCTCCCAACTGAGCGAGCAAAGTGTTCGTGTCGCTGTCTAGATTCGACAGCACCGCCTCGCAGCCTAGACTGTCTGGGTGCTTCATGAAGCGAAATGCGGGCTCGGCGATAGCGCCGAAACCGAGGTGGGTACCCCCATCAATGCCGAGCAAAATGGAGCCATCCACAAGCCTCGGAATTGGCGCCGCGTTCGCGTCAAAATTGATTAGGTAATCCAGCGTGCCGCCAATCATTAAGAAAGGCACGTCGTTGGTTTGGAAGAAAGATTCAGTCAAGCCGGTTGTCGGGCCTGCAACTGAGACCGCGGCGGCAACCCGAGGATCTCTCAATGTCGCGTGGTAGGTGGTTAGTTCGGTCGTTAGGCCACCCAAAGAGTAGCCCATCAGGCCAATTCTTTGTGGGTCGATAGTGCCCGCGAAGGGTTTGTCCTCTGTATTTAGCGCGCTGACGGAGTCTATTAAGAAGCTGACATCGGCAGGTTGATTCCCGACATCCTGGGCGTTAGGGCGACCTGGGGCGCCTCCATGTGTCAGCGGGAAATCAGCGGCCGCGACGACATAGCCATGGCTTGCGAGCAGTTGCGCAACATAAGACATGTCAGTCCTGTTAGATGTAAACCCGTGGCTATGGATGACGAGAGGGTGGGCTCCGTCGACATCGACAGGGTACCAGAGAGTCGTGTTTAGGGTTCGGGCTGGCGCACCCGCGTAGTCGCGGTTTGCATTGGTGGGCCTGCTCGAGTCTATGAAAGCCACGTCGAGGCTAGCTGTCTCATAGGGGCCGGGTTCGAGCCATTCGGCAGACACCGAGTTTCCGCCGGGGGATTTCGGTCCAGTGGCGAGGTACGCAGTATAGCTAGCGATCAAGAGTAACAAGACAAGGGCGCTGAGTCCCAGAGCGATTTTGCGTAACATGTTGATACCTTTATTTATTTTTATCGGTGTGGACATTGTCGAACAAGAGCCAAGGGGAGTAAACAGCTAAATTTGCGAAATTCGAGCTGGAAGAAGCTACTAGAGCAGCTGATTTAAGAAATTGGGGACTAGTTGCGAGGCAAGCCCGGTATAGTGCTCATCGAATCGAGAATCCGTATTTTCTAGGTTGAGCTCAACCGTTCTGGCGCCAGCCTGTCGTGCCACTTGGTGGAAGCCCGCTGCGGGATAGACATTGCCAGAGGTGCCGATGGCGATGAAAAGGTCGCAATGACCCAGAGCATTTTCGATGGCATTTATATGCAATGGCATCTCACCAAACCAGACAATATGAGGCCTGAGATTGCCTATCTCGCCGCAACAGCGGCAGACACTATCGTGGTTAAGGTCATCACGCCAGTCGAAGACAAGCCCGCTAACCGTGCAACGGCATTTCAATAGCTCGCCGTGCATATGCTTGAGTGATTGAGAACCGGCACGCTCATGCAGATTGTCTACATTTTGTGTAACTAGCAGAAATTCACCGCCGGCGACGCAGAGGTCATGCTCGAATCGGGCGAGTGCGCTGTGGGCAGCATTGGGTCGAATCTCGGGTGCGATCAACTGGCGGCGACGCTGATTGTAAAATTCATAGACGATGAATGGGTTGCGGGCGAAGCCTTCCGGAGAGGCGACATCTTCGATGCGGTGATCTTCCCATAGGCCATCACTTGCGCGGAACGTGCGAATTCCCGACTCAGCTGAGATACCGGCTCCGGTGAGGACAACGACTGAGCGCGGCCTGTGATGTGTTTGGCTTTGGTGCATCTATATCTGCGTGTTTTCGAGTGATAACTAGTTAATCCATTCCGACTGAGTATAATCCATTAGCCGAATTAGTAAGGAGGAAACGATGACTACGGACACAAAAAAACCTTTTCCGAAAGTGGGTAATCTCGCACCTGTATTTAGTCTTCTCGACCAGAAAGGGAACAAGATTAGCCTCAAAGATTTTAGGGGTAAGTCGAATGTTGTCCTTTATTTCTATCCCAAGGCAATGACGCCGGGCTGTACAGTCCAAGCTTGTGGATTAAGAGACAGTAAGAAAGCGCTGGCGAAATACGATGCAGTAGCCATCGGCATCAGTCCCGATGCTTATGAGCGCCTAGCTAGGTTTGAAGACAAATACGATCTCAATTTCACGCTGCTGTCCGATGAGGATCACGCAGTTGCAGACAAATACGGTGTGTGGGGTTTGAAGAAGTTTATGGGCAAGGAATTCATGGGGCTCATCCGCACTACCTTCATTATTAATAAGGAAGGTCGCTTAGTGCATATTATGGATAAGGTGAAAACGAAGTCGCACCATGACGATGTGATGACGTTGCTCTCGGAGCTAGATTCCTGATGCCGACGGCTGTTTCTTTAAATACACGAGAGTATTCGACTGATGGCGAGCCGCTATTAATTTTACATGGGCTGTTCGGTAGTCAAGCAAATTGGGGTGTGCACAGTAAAGCGTTGGCCGAAAAATATGCCGTGATCGGTATCGACTTGCGCAATCATGGTGATTCGCCTCATACGCCCGAGCTAGATTATCAATCGATGGCAGAGGACGTGCGCTTGCTTATTGAATCTCGTAATCTCGGGCCTTGCACCGTGCTCGGTCACTCGATGGGCGGCAAGGTGGCGATGCAGCTCGCTCTCAGCTATCCCGATTTAATAAAGCGATTGATCGTTGTCGATATCGCCCCGGTAGCTTATCAAAGCATGGGACCAGGGCATCATCGAGTTATCGAAGGCATGCTCAGTCTGGATCTTGCCGTGGTGAAAACGCGCGCCGCCGCAGAGGCGCATCTCGCACAATTTATCGAAGATGAGCCGACACTCAAATTCATAATGACAAACCTCGCTCGCAGCCCAGAGGATGGATTGCGTTGGAAGCTGAATGTAGAAGCGATCGCCGAGCAATACGATAGGCTGCGTGAGAAGCCCCAAGGCGAGACGCCATTTAATAAGCCGGTACTTTTTGTCAAAGGAAGCGAGTCTGGATATATAGGCGCCGAGCACGAAGCGGAAATTCTTGAACTTTTCCCGCAAGCGTCGGTAAAGATAGTCATGGAGGCGGGGCATTGGGTCCATGCCGATAAGCCACAAGCCTTTCAAAAAATCGTTTTCGATTTTTTAGAGAATGACTAAATTTTTGGGAGGCGTCTTAGGAGTTAGCGGAAGCAATTGATGACAGTCTTAAGTGTGAACGTAAATAAAATCGCTTTGTTGCGAAATTCTCGTGGGCGAGATTTTCCGAGCGTGACCGAATTTGCTAGCCGAGTCATTGAGCTCGGTGTGAAGGGCATCACCGTGCATCCTAGACCCGATGAGCGGCATGTCACTCGTCAAGATGTCCGCGAGTTAACGGCACTGCTTGCCGATCATCCGGGTGTCGAATTTAATATTGAGGGCTATCCAAGCGAAGATTTCATAGAGATGGTGCTCAACGCTAAGCCGGATCAGTGTACCTTAGTTCCCGACGCTCCTGATCAGTTAACCTCTGATCATGGCTGGAAAATCGATGCGAACAGAGCGTTGTTGCAGGATGTTGTTGGACGATTGCGTGAGGGCGATATTCGTACCAGTCTATTTCTGGATCCGGATGTGGCAATGGTCGAACAAGTTTCCAGCATCGGAGCGGATCGGATTGAACTTTATACCGAGCGTTATGCTCAGGCGTTTGGCAGTGCACAGCAAGCGTCTGTGCTGTCATTGTATGCCGCAGCCGCGGAGCGCGCCAACAGCCTGGGCATTGGATTGAACGCGGGTCATGATCTCGATCTTGCCAATCTCGCTGATTTCCTCACGATTCCCAATATCCTCGAAGTATCAATTGGCCATGCCCTCGTAGTGGAGTCATTGCATGAAGGTGTCGATAACGTAGTCAAGCGTTATTTAGCAATCTGTGCCGCTGCATAGGCGGACGATTATTCCAATATAGGAATCTCATGCCCGACCAATCGCGACACGGCGTCATCATCAAAGAATCGTCTTCACTTGCAAGTCCCCGTCTGTACTACGGCTATTGGATTATCCTCGCAGGTTTTGTCACGCAATTCGTTTCAGTGGGAATGGCGAATTACGTAGTCGGTGCATTCATGATACCTATGACCGAAGAGTTTGATTGGAGCCGCGCTGAATTTTCCGCTTCGCGTTCAATCGGACAGATGGTGATGGCCTTCACCGGATTCTTCATCGGTGCGCAAATCGATAAATACGGTGGGCGTCGATTTATCCTCATCGGAGCGAGTGTCTTGGTTTCTGCACTGTTCGGGTTGAGTAAAGTCCAAAATCTGACTCATTGGCTAGTGCTGAATGGCCTCGCACTGACCGCTGGTGCGGCAATGATTGGCAATCTTGTCATTAATGTCACGCTGGGCAAGTGGTTTGTCGAGCGCCGAGGTCGCGCGGTGGCATTGGCGGGTATGGGGATCTCACTTTCCGGCATCGTGTTGCCTGTGCTTGCCACTTACGCAGTAGATCAGGTGGGTTGGCGTGCATCTTGGCAATTGCTGGCTTTAGGGGCGGGGCTGTTAACCCTGCCTATGGCGTTCGTCGTACGACGCGCGCCTGAAGATTTTGGTTGGTATCCTGATGGCATTTCTCCTGACCAAGTATCAGAGGGTCAGGGCGCGGCGGCGAGTGCGGACTTTGCGAATTCGATGACGCGTGCGCAAGCGATGCGAACCTCAACGTTCTATACGCTGGTGCTTGCGTTCGGCTTATTTCAGATTTCAATCACTGTTATGTTGCTGCAGACGATTCCACTCATGACCGATGCCGGTTATTCACGGCTAGTTGCGTCAAGCATGATTTCTTTGGCCTCAATACCTGCGTTCTTGAGTAAGCCCGTATGGGGAATATTGATCGATCGTTATAGCCCAAAGAAACTCGCGGCTGTTGGTGCTGCGCTTACAGGTTTGGCGGTACTCGTAATCGTCGCCAGTGTGTCGAGTCAATATGACAAGTTAGTGTATGCCGGCTTCGTCATGATGGGGTTCGGCTGGGGAGGCTTATTGCCGCTGCAGGAAGTCATATGGGCTACTACTTTCGGGCGACGCTATCTGGGTTCGGTGCGCTCGACGGCACTGCCATTCGTGCTCGGTATGGCCGCGTTAGGACCCGTGTTGGTGGCATATTATTACGACCAAGTGGGTGACTATGATTTTGCATTGGTCGCGATCGCCGTGTGCAATCTTGGCTCAGCGATCATGCTCTATCGCATTAAAGACCGACTTCCCAAGGGTGTGTAACTCGCTTAATCCAGCGCGTCGAGCAACACCGGCCAGACATTGTCTAGGATCATCGGCTGCGCCTCGGCAACGGGATGGATGCCATCGTCTTGTATGAGTTCGGGGCGTTGCGGGATACCCTCGATGAGGAACGGGATGAGATACAAATCGTAGTCCTCAGCAAGTTCCGCGTATTGCTCGAAGAAGGGCGCGGTATAGCGGGGCCCATAATTTGGTGGAATCTGCATGCCCGCGATAATGACGACGGCGCCAGAATTCTGCGCCAACTCGATCATAGCGATAAGATTTTCACGTATGACCGCCAGCGGCAGGCCTCGTAGCCCGTCATTGCCCCCGAGTTCAATGAGTATATGACTGGGCGCGTGGCTCGCTAAGAGGCTCGGCAGCCTAGAGCGCCCCCCAGTAGTGGTCTCGCCACTCACGCTCGCATTGATCACCCGGATAGCCTTGCCTTGCTCCGCGATGCGCTGCTCCAAGAGAGTCACCCAACCTTGGTCTTCTTCAAGGCCGTAGGCGGCACTTAAGCTGTCTCCGAATACAAGCAGCGTCGCTTGCTCTGTGGCGCGGGCGGTCATTGCACTGGAAAGCAGAAGCGCAGACGCGAAGATGGCGGTTAATGTGATGCGGGTTAATAACTTAATTAAACTCATAAATTACAATATGTTAACTGAGATTTGGCTCTGTAGGTTCGCTGGTGAGCGAGTGGCATAGGATAGCGTATGCAGCAATGCTGGGTAAGCCTAATGAGCAATCCGGCAATGAACTACGGGCGTAATTCTTTGTTATTGCTCGCTGCGGCTCGTTTTCTTCCGCGAGCATCGTTACACTCGGCGTTCGATGGGTGTTCGCCACGGCGACGGTTAGATAGGAATGCAGTAAGCCATGATCGAAATTCGCGCGCTCACTAAGAGTGTTCCGACAAGTGAGGGAACACTGACAATTTTAAAGTCGGTCAATTTGGAAATAGCCGAGTCAGAGATCGTAGCAATTGTCGGAGCCTCTGGTTCTGGAAAGTCGACTCTGTTAGGGCTCATGGCGGGTCTAGACGCTGCCACAAGTGGTGATGTGCTGCTCGGTGGACATAGCCTCGCGGCCATGGACGAAGAACAGCGAGCGGTACTGCGAGGTCAGATCGTGGGATTTGTTTTCCAATCTTTCCAGCTGCTGCCTAGTCTGACAGCCTTAGAGAACGTGATGTTGCCCATAGAGCTTAAGGGGGATTCGGAGGCGCGGGCGAAGGCGACGGCTTTGCTTGAGCGAGTCGGACTCGGGGAGCGAATAACACATTATCCGAACCAGCTCTCAGGCGGCGAACAGCAGCGTGTCGCGATTGCTCGCGCATTCGCCACGGAAGCCAAGATCTTGTTTGCAGATGAGCCCACAGGCAACCTCGATACGGCAACCGGCGCCAAAATTATCGAGCTCATCTTCGATTTAAATAAAGAATTTGCGACGACCTTAGTCCTGGTCACCCACGATGAGCGTTTAGCGCAGCGGTGCGGCCGCATCGTGCGGCTTGTTGCTGGGGAAATCGTGAATGACTAATTCAGGGACTTACTCAGCACACTCGGCGATAGACATTCCGCTAGGTGACGGCAGGAAGAGTCTTGGCACACTGTTAGGCCTAGCGACTCGGTTGTTGTGGCGAGATTGGCGCAGCGGCGAGTTGAGGCTTTTATTTCTTGCACTCGTCATGGCTGTCGCGTCGGTGAGTGGTATCGCACTTTTTACAGATCGACTCGAGAAAGCGCTCTTACTAGAATCCGCAAACATGCTTGCCGCTGATCGCGTATTGGGCAGCGGGCGCGCTTTGCCCGAAGAAATTCTCGACGAGGCGAAAGGGCGAGGATTACGTACCGCCCGAACGCTGTCCTTCACCTCGATGGCTTTTTCCGATGCGGGCAATATGTTGGTCAGCGCTAAGGCTGTGAGCGCCGCCTATCCATTGCGGGGCGATATTATTATCGCGGATGCTCCATTTGTGCGCGGGACTCCAATTCAGCGAGGGCCCCAACCGGGAGAGGTTTGGCTTGAATCGCGAGCGCTGCCCGCCTTAGGCATCGATGTCGGGGATAGCGTGTATGTCGGCGAGGCAGAATTCGAACTGACAAAAATCATCATTGCTGAGCCCGATCGTTCTGGTGGAGGCATGGTCGACAATGCAGGCCCCCGCTTGATGCTGCATATGGACGACGTTGAACGAACGAATGTCGTACAGATGGGAAGCCGAGTGAGCTACCGCTTCCTGTTTTCCTCCGAAGAACTGTTACAGCTGGATGAGTTTGAAGCATGGATTGATGACGCCTATGAAGGGGAATATAGGCTGCGTGATGTGCGCGACGAAAGTGAGGAGGTGAGTGAGGCTCTGAATCGTGCCGAATCCTTCTTATTGTTAGGCTCATTGTTCGCCGTTTTACTTGCGGGTGTTGCCATTGCGCTCACCGCCAAACGTTATTCAGAGCGTCACTACGATTATGTGGCCATCCTTAAAACCTTCGGTTGTACGTCAGCACAAATAGGGTTCATTTACCTCTGGATTCAGGCGCTGCTCGCAGTGGCGGCAGTGATTGTTGGCAGCTTGCTTGGTTGGGGGGTGCACCACGTCATCTTGCGAGCACTGCAAGCCGTGATTTCTGTAGATTTACCTAGCGCCAGCTTCGAACCCTTCATTGTTGGCGCGTTGACAGCAGTAATCTGCCTGCTCTCTTTTGCGCTGCCGCCGTTATTGGCACTGCGTGAAACACCGCCGCTGCGGGTATTGCGTAAAGACATAAGCCAACAGCGCATCGGTGCGAATATCCCTTATTTGTTTGGGGTGGGCGGCACGATCGGCTTGGTGTATTGGTATAGCGAAGATTTTGTATTGACCTCGGTATTAGTTATTGCCGTTGCGAGCATCGCAATTCTGCTTTCAGGGCTGTCATTTTTGCTGCTGAGTTCTAGCGGTGCGATAGGAATGCGGGCGGGCAGTGCATGGAAGCTCGCTATGAGTGCCGCACGCCGTAGGCGAAAACAGAATGTCCTGCAGGTCATGGTGTTTTCAGTGACTATTATGTCACTGCTCATTCTGGGCTTGCTGCGCAGTGACTTAATTGCTGATTGGCAAGCTCAACTTCCCGAGAATACGCCCAATCACTTCCTAATGAATATCTCGCAGCCCCAGGTTGCCGGGATTGAAGAGTTTTTCGACGAAAAGGGCGTGCAGGGGAATGCCTTCTACCCGCTTATCAGTGCACGTGTTTTGAGCATCAATGGCGAGCTGCCTGATCCACAGGATGAGTTAGAAGCTGACGAAGACAACAGTACTGTGGCGCGGGGCAGCGATACTGGTGCCGAAGAAGAGGGAGCTGAAGAGCCCGAAGAAGGGCAGGTTCGTGGTCGACTGAGTCGGAGACAGGTTACTTGGGCGGAAGAAATTCCCGCGGATAATCGAATCCTTGCTGGCGAATGGTGGGGTGAAAGTGCCGCCGCGGGATTTGTCTCGATAGAAGAAGACTATGCAGAATGGTTAGGCATCGAGTTGGGCGACAGCATCGAATTCGAAATCAGCGCGCAGACCATCACAGCTGAAGTTAGCAGCTTCCGGAGCGTGCGCTGGGACAATATGCAGCCTAATTTTTATATTATTTTCTCACCGGGAACGATCGACCATCTCGGAGCGACGTTCCTGTCGACGGTCCTCATGGAACGTGAGCAGAAAATATTGCTCAACGAACTAGTGCAGCGTTTCCCTACGATTGTCGTTATCGAGATCGATGCGCTGATCGAACAAATCCAAAACATTATCGCGCAAGTAACCTCGGCGATAGAATTGATCTCGGTGCTGGTGCTGATATGTGGGGCACTAGTATTGCTAGCTTGTGTGAATGCGACCCTCGACGAACGTTTCTACGAGAATGCAATTTTACGGACACTCGGTGGGGGTAAACGCTTGATCATGACTAGCTTGCTCATCGAATTTGCGAGTATCGGTTTTCTGGCTGGGCTGGTGGCGACCTTGGGCGCAGAGGCGAGTCTTTATTATCTGCAGGAAAAACTATTCGGGCAGGATTTCCATCTGCATTATTGGGTGTGGGTGGCAGGACCGTTGCTCGGTACGCTTGTTATAGCGGGGCTAGGCATCAATTCGACTCGCGGCGTGGTGAGCATCAGTCCGCTCAATGTATTGCGCCGTCTCAATTAATTTAGTCGCAGCAGAGTATAAACTCGCACTAAAGGAGAATTTTCGATGATCGACCGAAACAGACGAGTCTTCTCTCATTGGGTCAGATATTTCGTGGCCACCCTGCTGGGTATGGGAGCTGCCGCAATGGCGAGTGGGCAGCCCCTGGATAGCGTGACCTCGCAAGCATGTGTTTATGGGGATTGTGAAAATGGGAGTGGCCGTTTAGAACTCAAGACCGAATTTGGGAAGGGCTTGTATCGTGGTGAATTTCTGAATGGTAAATTCCATGGACGTGGTCGCTTAGAGGTCCCGATCTCATTTTTAGAGAAATCCATTTATGTGGGTGATTGGGATGAGGGTATTCGCAGTGGGCGCGGCACTTATTGGAACGGTAAAGGAAATCTTTATATTGGTGAGTGGCGGGACGATAAGCGCAATGGCCACGGGTCTTATTTTTTTGGTCTACCAAGGTGGGAAGAGAATAAGCACACGGAATATTGGTTAAGTGAGAACGTCGAAAACTATACCGGTAATTTTGTGAATGACCATTATCAAGGGCGTGGTACTTATCGTTGGCCGAATGGGCAGCGCTATGAGGGCGGATTTTTCGCGAGTAAGAAGCACGGTCCCGGAACATTTTTCTATTCTACTGGCACGCGAAGAAATCAAGTGTGGGAGTATGGCAAATTCGTCATGTAGTCGTTAACTCCTGTGCGTTGAGTGGAGTTGCAGTGTCGACATTGAGTTAGTGATTTTGGCCGATGAGTTTATCTCCGGCGAGTAGGGGAAATAAGTGAGTATGAATCTTCAAGACATACGCCGTGAATATCTCATGGGCGGACTGCGACGAGCCGATCTGGCAGATGATCCCCACGAGCAATTTGCGACTTGGATGAAGCAGGCTTTCGAAATGGAGGTGGTCGATCCTTCGGCGATGACGCTTGCGACAGTAGATGGGGCGGGAAAACCGAGTCAGCGGATTGTCTTGTTGAAAGATTGCGACGGTGAGGGCTTCGTCTTTTTCACTAATTATGCAAGCCATAAGGGCTGCGATCTCGATGTGAATCCCAATGCGAGTTTGCACTTTCCTTGGCATGCCATAGAACGGCAGGTCCAAATAAGAGGTGAGGTAGAGAAAATAAGCGAGGACGAATCTCGGCTTTATTTTTACAGTCGCCCGCGCGGGAGTCAGTTGGCGGCGGCGATTTCTTCCCAAAGCAGTGTCGTAGAGTCTAGGGCTGTTCTTGAAGAAGCCTTCGATGCGCTGGACAAGAAGTCAGAGGGCAAAGAAGTCCCCTTCCCAGCTAGCTGGGGAGGGTATCGATTGCGTGCTTCACAGATTGAATTCTGGCAAGGGGGTGCCAATCGCCTGCATAACCGTTTTCGTTATACGCGCGAAGGAGACAAATGGCTTATTGAGAGACTCTCGCCCTAGTCAGCGTTAATCGCGCCACTTCTTAAGTTTCTTTTTTTCCAGTACGCGCTTAAGGCGTGCGTACTGGGGAAGCCCGAGTTTGTATTCAGGATAATCTTCGCCCTGAATGAGTGGTGAGAGGTAGTCTCTTGCGGCATCAGTAATATGGAAGCCGTCGCGGCTGATGTAACTGCGCGGCATCATCTTTTCAACATTGGCCACGTCAGATAATTTCGCTTCACCGATGTGCCAACTGTATTTTTTCCCTTTTCCTCGGATAATCGCCGGCATCACCGCAGTGCGCCCTGCAAGAGCGAGCTCCACTGCCGCGGCACCGACCGCGTAGGCTTGTTCGACATCAGTGCCGGAGGCAATGTGTCGTGCCGCGCGTTGTAGGTAGTCAGCGACTGCCCAGTGATATTTGTATCCCAGCTCCGACTTAATCATTTCGGCAATAAATGGTGCAACGCCGCCGAGTTGTGCGTGACCGAAAGCGTCCTTGCCGCCGGCTTCTGCGAGGAATGTGCCGTCTGGGTTTTGTACGCCCTCAGAGACAACGATGGCGCAATAACCAAATTTTTTCACGCAGGATTGCACTTTCTTCAGGAACTTCTCACGATTGAAGGTGATTTCAGGGAAGAGAATGATGTGCGGCGCATCGCCTTCCTGTTCAGAGGCTAGCCCAGCGGCTCCTGCGATCCAGCCGGCGTGTCGCCCCATGACCTCCATTACGAAGACTTTTGTTGAGCTCGCGCACATGGATGCCACGTCGAGTCCCGCTTCTCTAATTGAGACTGCCACGTATTTTGCCACCGAACCGAAGCCAGGGCAGTTATCGGTAATGGGTAAATCGTTATCAACGGTTTTCGGCACGCCAATACAACTGATCGGATAGCCTTTGTCGATGCTGAGTTGAGCAAATTTATTCGCCGTATCCTGAGAGTCACCGCCGCCGTTGTAAAGGAAGTAGCGGATATTGTGTGCCTTAAAGACTTCCATCAGGCGTTCGTATTCACGCGTATTTTCTTCGTAGGATTTGAGCTTGTAGCGGCAGGAGCCAAATGCTCCAGCGGGAGTTGAACGCAGGGCTGCGATGGTTTTGGTGGACTCTTTGTTCGTGTCAATCAGCTCCTCGTGTAGCGCCCCTACGATGCCGTTCAGGCCAGCATAGACTTTGCCAATCTTGTCTTTGTGTTTGCGTGCGGTCTCAATGACGCCGCAGGCGCTGGCGTTGATGACGGCAGTCACGCCACCAGATTGTGCGTAGAAAAGGTTTGCTTTGCTCATGCTTTGCTGCTCTTTGGGTATGGGCTCAGTTGTGATCGGAATAAGAGGGCGCTAAGTTTACTCGTTGGCTCTCCTCGCCGCAATTTACCGGGCAAGTGGCCACGCTAATTTGCTCAGCTTGCCTCATTCTAGCGATTCATGCACCATCGCAATCCTATTGAGCATAAACACATTTGAGCAGGGCGCATTCAAAGGAATTTGTAGTGAAATTAATTATCGGCATGTCTGGCGCGAGCGGAGCTATCTATGGAATTCGTCTCCTAGAAGTGCTGCGGAGTGTCGAAGGCGTAGAGACTCATCTCGTGATGTCGGACTCCGCCAAGTTGAATATCGCAGTAGAAACAGATTACAGTGCGAAGCAAGTCGAAGCATTGGCTGATCACGTTCACTCTAATAAGGATATTGGTGCCAGTATCGCGAGTGGATCATTCCAGACCGATGGGATGATTATTGCGCCCTGCGCGATAAAGACGCTGTCGGCAATCGCTAATTCTTATGCAGATTCACTGATTGTTCGTGCGGCGGACGTCGTGCTTAAGGAGCGACGACGGCTCGTCTTGGTGCCGCGGGAGACGCCCCTGCACCTTGGACATTGTGAGTTGCTGTTGAAAGCCTGTCAGCTGGGTGCAATTATCGCACCGCCGATGCCTGCGCTCTATATCAAGCCGCAAACGATTGACGAGTTAGTGAATCATCATGTGGGTCGATTGCTCGATCTATTCAATATCGACCCTGGTCTAGTGCGGCGATGGCAGGGTATTCAGGGCGGCGCCCAAAAATAGGAAACCCTTATGGCAACGACTCTTTTTAACCTCGAAGGCAAGGTCGCGCTCATCACCGGCGGCAACAGTGGTATTGGTCTGGGTTTCGGAGAGGGTGTGGCTAAGCACGGAGCGAGTGTCTGTGTGTGGGGGACCAGCGCCGAGAAAAATGCCGCCGCTATTGAACGTCTCCGCGAACTCGCTGACGAAAATGCGTATTCAGAGCAGAAATTTCACTCGGTGATATGCAATGTCGCCGATGAGGCCGCTGTCGAAGCAAGCTTCGCCGAGACGCTCGATGTATTCGGGCGTGTCGATGCCTGCTTCGGTAACGCGGGGGTGGCTCGTTCGGGTAGATTCGATGAATTCTCGACAGAGGACTGGAGAGCGGTACTCGACGTTAACCTCGATGGTCTGTTTTACACCTTAAGAGCAGCGGCGGGTCACATGCGTGCACGAGCCGAGGCGGGAGACCCTGGTGGTAGGCTCATCGGCACCGCGTCACTAGGCGCACTCATGGGCATGGCGAGAGTGGAAGCATACGGGGCAAGCAAAGGCGCCGTAATTTCGTTCATGCAAGCCCTCGCTGTTGAATACGCGCGCTTTGGCGTGACCGCCAACTCGGTATTGCCGGGCCACATCGAGACCGCGATGACCGCGGACAATTACGCGAATGAAAAATTTAGCAATGCCATATTGCCTCGCATTCCCGCACGCCGATGGGGTGATAGATCTGATTTCGAGGCGATTGCCGTCTATCTCATGAGTGACGCGAGTAGCTATCATACCGGCGATAGTCTGCTTATCGATGGCGGATTCTTTCTTTACTAGCCCCTAACTCCACAGATCAACTCGAAAATAACGGCTGACACAGCATGGTAATTGCTGTACCTTGCGCGCAAGTCAGTCAAGGCACTCAAGTCGCCGCTGACTGTGCATCTACTGACGCGGGCTGATAGATAGTTCATCGGATAGCCCTCCCTTTCGAATGCACACTCGTGCACCTCGCTGTTCATCGAATACCAGCACCGAGGATTCATAACACATTGTTCGTGGCGATTTCGGCGCCTGATGGATTCTATTGCCGATCGTCAGATGAATTATTTTTTTGAGAAATTTATGACTTTTACCAGCCTCGGACTTTCCGATTCGCTACTCAAGGCCGTCGAGAAGACTGGCTATACTCAACCAACGCCGATCCAAGAGAAGGCTATCCCCGTTATTCTCGACGGCCACGATGTAATGGCTGCTGCGCAGACTGGCACCGGTAAAACTGCTGGATTCACGCTGCCTTTATTGCAGTTGCTGAACGGCGAGAGCAACAAGAAACCAGACACTATGCGCGCATTGGTGCTCACACCAACGCGCGAACTGGCTGCCCAAATTCAAGACAGTATCGAGACCTATGGTACTCATGAAAATTTGCGCAGCGGAGTAGTCTTCGGTGGGGTGAATATCAATCCTCAGAAGACGATGTTGCGCAAGGGGCTCGATATTCTGGTAGCAACTCCGGGGCGTCTGCTCGATCTCCATCAGCAGCGTTCGGTACACTTTGATAAGGTCGATGTGCTCATCCTAGACGAAGCAGATCGCATGCTCGACATGGGATTTATTCGAGACATCCGTAAGATTCTCGCACTCTTGCCCAAGCGGCGGCAGAATTTGATGTTCTCGGCGACTTTTTCGGATGATATTCGAGCATTGGCGAAGACTATCTGCCACAAACCGGTAGAAATTGATGTGGCGCCTCGCAATTCCACAGTTGAGATTATTACCCAGCGGCTATACCACGTTGAGAAGCAGCAGAAGGCTCAGCTGTTAAGCGCGATTCTCCGTTCGAACACGAGTCAGACGCTAGTGTTCAGTCGTACAAAGCATGGCGCTAATAACCTAGTGAAGAAGCTCGCTAAGGATGGAGTGACCGCCGCGGCAATTCATGGCAATAAGTCGCAGGCCCAGAGGACTAAAGCGCTAGATTCCTTTAAGCAGGATTTAATTCAAGTCCTCGTTGCGACGGATATTGCCGCGCGGGGAATTGATATTCACCAATTGGAGTCGGTGATTAATTTTGATCTCCCACATGTGCCGGAGGACTATGTACACCGTATTGGCCGGACGGGCCGAGCAGGTGCGTCTGGTCTGGCCATCTCGCTCGTGAGCAGTGATGAGCGCAAGCAGTTGCGCGACATCGAGCGACTGATCAAACAGAAAATTCCTACAGCTGATATGAGCGAATTTGATCTCACGCCAGTCGCCGGTGCTGATGATCATGAGGAAGAGCGTCAATCGGCACGTCGACCTCGGCCCGCTGGTGTACGACCTCCTCGCAATGCTCGCCATAGCCAAGGGCCTGCTGCCGCCCGTCGCGAAAAGGGCCAAGAGCGTCGCCAAGGGCAAAAGAATGGACGCGCTCGCGGTAATTTTCCACGTGACGCGAATGGTGATGTCGATGGTAATCGCATTGTCAGCGATGATAATCGTGGTAATCGTGCTGCGAAGCCTGCTGCTCGTGCTGGACAGAGACCTTGGCAGGACTCGCGCGGCGGCGCCGATTCCCCAGCACGACCGCGACGCCAACACCGGCGCCGTCCGGGTGCGCAGGGATCCGCCGCGACCCAATCCGGACAGAGGAGCCCAAATCGGTAGTTAATTCGCGAATAATGACGTTCGAATCGTTCATCGCTGAATAAGAAAGGCGCCATAGCCGGTCGGTATAGGAGAGTGATAGCCATTTTGGGACATCACACTATGCGGCTTAATATGAGTAAAGAGATTCGTTTCGCCAATTATTCGAGGAATTTCTGTTGGCTTCTGGCAGCTATCTGGCTCGTTCTCGGGCTAGTTTTGGTGACAGAAGACAGCGGTGCAGAGATTTTGAGTGGCATGTTATGGATCGTGGGAGCCGGACTGTTTAGCTTGGCGGCGTGCTACGTGCCGAGACTGAGAGCGCGTTCAACTCGTAAGCCAAATTCGACCGACACGCCGGACGCCACTTGACTGATGAGCCTAGCTAAATCACGTTGGGTCTCATCAGCTAAAGCTGCCGGGCCTAGTTGCAGGTCAGAAATCAAGGCTGAGAGATAGCCCAAGAAATAGTCGAGCTCGAGATCGGCGGGCAAGTCCTGCCGTGTATAGAGCGACTCGATGACGAGTTGTTGGTGGCGTTCGGCCTCGAGTTCAACTAGTTTGATCTGCGTTCTAAGCGATTCAAAATCTTCTCGTAACGAAAATTCCTTCAATATGCCATTCTCCGGCCAGGTTTTCATATCGGTGCGTATGGATCTGAGCGCCTGTACAACGCCCTGGCGCCATCGTGTGCAGAGGGCTAAGGTTTCCTCGCGCTGCTCTGTCGATAGGCCGCAGCCCTGATCGGCGAGCCACAGAGCGTGAAGCAGCAGGTTCACATCGCAGCCGAAACGGTTTTGTAGCGTTAAACAGGCATCTGCAACACCTGTCTTCGAATAAATCGACAGGGAAAACTCCCATAAAGTCATTCGTTCACCTTTTCGCGCCCCGCGTCCTAAACATTATCCGAAGCTGCAATGCTACCGGAGATTCATGATATAAACACAGTGGAAAAGCTAACAACAAAGTGACACGAACAAGGCGGCTTATTGAGCCGATAGCAAACGCATGCATATTCATATCCTCGGCATTTGCGGCACCTTCATGGGTAGTCTCGCGATTTTAGCCAAGCAGCTTGGCTTCGAAGTCAGCGGCAGTGACGCCAATGTTTATCCTCCCATGAGCACGCAACTGGAGGAACAGGGTATCCGACTCTGTGAAGGATTCGACCCGAAGCATCTCCGACCAGCGCCCGATCTCGTTATCATCGGTAATGCGATGGCACGGGGAAACCCTAGCGTGGAGCATGTCTTGGATCGGGGTATTCGTTATACATCGGGTCCCGAATGGTTAGCGCAAAATGTCCTGCACGGTCGCTGGGTGCTCGGTGTCGCAGGAACGCATGGTAAAACCACGACGAGTGCGATGCTCGCCTGGATCCTCGAGTATGCCGGCATGAAACCGGGCTATCTCATCGGTGGTGTCACAAACAATTTACCGGCATCGGCGAGTCTGGGTGATTCCATCTTTTTCGTCGTTGAAGCGGATGAATACGATAGCGCATTTTTCGATAAGCGCTCTAAATTTATCCATTACGCTCCGCGGACCACAATCCTTAATAATCTCGAATTTGATCATGCGGATATATTCGACGACTTGGAAGCGATTAAACGCCAGTTTCATCATCTAGTGCGCACACTGCCGGGGAACGGATTGATTCTCACTGGCAGCGGCGAGGAAGCGCTGGAAGACGTGCTTGCACGTGGTTGTTGGACGCCGAGGCAGACCTTCGGCGTTGATGCGGTCCCTGCAGATTCTCTCGCGTTGTTAGAGTCTGGTGGCGTGTATTGGAATGCCGAGCTGATCCGTGATGACGGCAGTCGATTCTCATTGGCGAAAATGGGAGTCGGAGGCGAGCCGCTCGCACAGGTCGATATAGAATGGCAGATGACAGGGCGTCACAATGTGAACAATGCGGTCGCCGCAATAGCTGCAGCACACCATGCGGGAGTCGAGGTGGTCACTGCCGCCGAGGCTCTAGGCCAGTTCCGTGGTGTGAAGCGACGCATGGAGCTACGGGGCGAGCGTCGTGGTATTAGAGTTTATGATGACTTTGCCCATCACCCGACCGCTATCGAAACGACGCTTGAGGGTATGGCGGCCAAGATCCACTCCGACCGTGATGCGAAGAAGCAACGATTGGTGGCGGTGATTGAACCCGCTTCCAACACGATGCGGGCAGGTGTGCATCAGGAAACCCTGGTCGCAGCTTGCGCATCGGCCGATGAAGTTGTTTGGCGGCGGCCACCGAATTCTGGATTAAATTTTGCCGACTTAGAGGCGAGTAATCCAATCCCTAGTCGCAGCTTCGATGAGATCGACGAAGTCGTATCTTATTTAGCAGAGAGTGCTCGCGAAGGTGATCATATAGTGATCATGAGCAACGGTGGCTTCGGGGGCATCCATGAGAAATTACTTAGAGCACTGCGGCGCTAATAGCCGAGCTCGTTAATTCGGAGGCGAGATTTTAATGCCGTTCGCGGAATCGCGAGAAATCATTACGGTGCCGTTATTCCCGCTGCACATTGTGTTATTCCCCGCCGGCAGGCATAAGCTGCAAATATTCGAGCGGCGCTATATAGATATGGTGTCCGAAAGTCTCAAGAGCGGCACGCCCTTCGGAATCTGTTCCTTGCAAGCGGGTGAAGAGACTCGGGTGGCCGGATCGCGTCAGACTGTGAGCCGCGTGGGCACCTTGGCTCGCATCATCGACTGGGATCAACTCGAGAATGGCTTGCTCGGAATTACCATAGAAGGCACTACGAAATTCCGAGTCGAAGATTGTTGGGAATCGGAATCAGACTTGCTCATGGCGAAGGTCGTGTTGAGCAGTGACGATACGATAGACGGTGAGCCCGTCGCGTATGGCGAAGAATACGATGCGCTAGTAGAAGTGTTGCGCGGTCTTGAGTCTCACCCGATGGTGGTGGCGAAGAAACTCGATATCGAATATGAAAATCTCTGGCAGTTGGGTTGGCACCTCAGTGAGTTGGTGCCCATGGGGGATAGACCGAAACAGGTGTTGCTCGAATTGGATGATCCTCGTGAGCGAGCCGCGAGCTTGCTAGAACTACTCAAGGAAATGTCGGGTGAGGGCGACTAGAAACGAATTATGGAAGATCTATGCTCGCACGTCTGATCGACACCAGTAATTGGGGTTCGCAAGAATGGCTTGCCGCCGTGTTACTCGCGTTTATTATCGTGACGATGGGGGTTGTGCTGCGCCGACTCGTTGGCATTTGGCAGCTCACCAAGACAAGGAGGAAGGCGCCGAATCTGCGTCCTCTGCGTCGACGCTCGAGCGGCAATTCTGTAGCCCCCTCCGATAGGAACAAACAGGGAAGACTGCTGCTACTGATGTCGGTGACTCTGTTAGTCAGTGGTCAGAGCCAAGGGATAATTATCCGCCACGATATGGCGCCAAATTTGTACGAGGCGAGGGCTAGCGATCATCCGGCGGTCTTCTTCCTTGAACAGCAGGGGCGGCGGAAAATTTGTGTCGCTACACTAATTCATTCTAGGTGGGCGATAACGGCGGCACACTGCTTGGAAGAAACTGCTTTGGGTAAAACGCTCGATCGAGGTGAGAGCTTCGAGGTGCGTGTCGCGAATGAATCACGACGTATCGACGCGGCAAAAATTCATCCACTCTATAATCAGCAATTGGCGACGGATGTAGATATTGCGCTGTTGCACTTCGAGGAATCGCTGTCCTTCCCTAGACCTATCTCCTTGCCGGATAAAGCTGTACAAGTTGGGCAGTTGGTTCAATTACTAGGTTGGGGGTTCACGGGGCAGGGGGTGACAGGTCGTGATTACGACGATGGCAGATTCCGACAGGCCCACAATCGACTCACTGCGGTCGATACGCGGCTGCGGTTTGCATTCGATGACCCTAGGATTATCGGGAATACCCCTGAGGCCCTCGAGGGGATGCCGAGTTTAGGCGATAGCGGCGGACCGGCACTCATTAGTACAGAGTTTGGAGAGTCATTGGTCGGGATCGTTGTCGGCGAACTGAAAGGCGCTGAATTCAGTGAAGAAACGCAGGGCCAGTATGGGGCAGTTGCGGTTTACGAACATGTCTTGCTGCACACGACATGGATTGCATCGGTAATCGGGAGCCTCGAAGAATAGGCTTTCCTCGAGAAGAAATCCTGCTATTTCGGGTCTCTTATAATTCTTGCTAGGGTTTCTCTTTTAGCACCTGTGGCTGTCATTACTGGGAGAACAATAGAATGATCAAACGATTATTAGTCGGCTTAGTACTCCTTCTCGTCATCGCGTTTGGACTTGGTTATTTTTATCTCGGCACACTCGCGAAAAGCGGCATCGAATACGGTGGTGAGTATGCATTGAAGACAAGCGTCGATGTGGATTCAGTGACGCTGTCTCCGCTCAATGGTCACGGCAGCATTAGAGGCCTCACGATAGCTAACCCTGCGGGTTACAGCGGAGAGAATGCGTTTGAACTCGCGGTTGTTGAGGTCGAAGTCAATGTGGCGTCTGTGTTCTCTGAGCTCGTTGAAATCAATCTATTGCGAATTGCACAGCCGCAAATTAATTACGAGGCCAAGCTCGGTGAAGACAATTTACGCGCATTGATGGCGAATTTACCAAGTGGGGATTCAGCGCCATCAGCGAGCGAGCCTTCAGAGCCTGGCAAGCAGGTCCTTCTCAAGCGCGTCGAGATACTGGGCTCCCAACTGAGTCTCGTCACTGCACTAGGCTCCACACCTATCACCTTGCCTGACATTGTACTCAATGATATCGGCGGTCCAGGTCAGGGCGCCTCTATAGCCGAAGCCGCTGAGACGGTGATCAGTGAATTGCTCGCATCTATCGCGGCAGCAAATATTCCTGATCTTGAACAATTGAAAGACGAAGTTGAAGAGAAGGCACGTCAGGAGCTTGAGAAGATCGAGCAGGATCTCGGCGATAAGGTTCAGGAATCACTCGGTACCTCGGTTGAAGACCTGAGCAATAGGCTTCGGAATCTGCGTAACTAATTTCCTCTCCTGTCATCTATATGTACGAGCTAGCCGTTTAACTGTCGTAAGTTAAACGGCTTTTTTGTTACTATCCCTCGATTTTCTCTAAACTTAGATGCGCTTCATCGGCGCAGGAGCACTAGCATGACGATTAAAGTTGGCGATAAGGTCCCTAATATTGGGTTCACAGTAATGACAGACAAAGGACCTAAGCCTTTGAGCAGTGAAGAGCTGTTCGCTGGTAAGAAAGTCGCTTTCTTCGCGGTTCCCGGGGCATTCACGCCGGGTTGTTCGAACACACACCTACCGGGTTTCGTCGTGAATGCGGATACGATTAAAGCGAAGGGTGTGGATACTATTGCCTGTATGTCAGTCAATGACGCTTTCGTCATGGGTGCATGGGGGAAAACGCAGAACGCCGAAGAGATTGTTATGCTCGCGGATGGTAACGGCGATTTCACCTCGGCGATTGGTCTCGGGTTCGATGCGAGTGGCTTCGGGATGGGGCAGCGTGCGCAGCGCTTCGGCATGATTGTCGAGGACGGCACAGTGACTTATCTTGGAGTTGAGGCTCCAGGGGAGATCAAGGTGAGTACTGCCGAAGCGATCCTCGAGCATCTATAAGCGAATAGGCAGTTCAACGAGAAGAATAAGAGAGGCGGGGATGAGTGTAGAGCAAACACATAGCGCGGAAGATTCAGAAGGCATTCCGTTTAGGTCACGGGTCGGATTGGTGCTCGGACCCGCTGCTTTTATGTTCATGCTCCTCTTCGTCGACCTCGATCCTTCTAATCCGATGGTTACGCGGATGGCGGCAGTCATCGTGTGGATGGCCATCTGGTGGATCACCGAAGCGATTCCTTTGTCCGCCACCGCTCTCCTGCCGATCGTACTCTTTCCCCTGCTCGGAATTATGCGAGGGCGGGCGCAGTCAGCAGCGAGTCTGATTGATGAGCGGGGTGCCAATTTGCCGGATGGCGTCGTCCTAAGCGATTTAGATATCGTCTTTCCCAATGTCGCCGCGCAGTATATGGATTGGATCATCCTGCTTTATCTTGGTGGCTTTATTATTGCCACTGCGGTTGAGAAATGGAATTTGCACAAGCGGATCGCGCTAGCGATTCTACAGGTGATTGGTGGTCAACCCCATCGCTTGGTGCTGGGGTTCATGGTCGCGACCGCTTTCCTGTCCATGTGGCTCTCGAATACCGCCACGGCTATGATGATGATGCCTATGGGCATGTCTCTCGTGTTGCTCTACGAAGAGCTCAACGAAAATATTCGAGAACAGGGCGGGTGGGTTGATGAGCGCGCCCCCAATTTCGCGCTCACATTGCTACTAGGCATCGCGTACTCTGCCTCTATCGGCGGTGTGGCGACGTTGATCGGCACGCCTCCCAATGGAGTGTTGGTTACCCAAATGGGTCAAATATTTCCAGACTCGCCTGATTTTGCGTTCATGAATTGGATGCTATTCGCGTTACCGATGAGCCTGGTCTTCCTCTTCTCGAGCTGGCTATTATTAACGCGCTTTGTGTTCCCGTTGCCTGCCACCACGCCATTTAGCGGCAAAGAATTTATCGCTAACGAAATTAAAAAGCTTGGTCCTATCAGTGTCGAAGAGCGTCGAGTTCGCGCAGTGTTTATCGCTGTCGCAGTGCTTTGGATGACTCGTAAGGATCGCTTATTCGGTGCCGATGTCGACATTTTTGGTTGGAGTCATTATCTCGATTGGCTGATAGTGAAATTTGGCGGGAGTCCCGTTAGTGCATTGATTGACGATGGCACAGTATCAATTGCTATGGCGCTTACCTTATTCATAATCCCAGCGAGCAAGCAGGTCGGTGGCAGGTTGATGGATTGGGATGACACGAAAAAAGTCCCTTGGGGTATCCTGCTTTTATTCGGTGGAGGCTTAGCCATCGCGAAGGGATTTTCAACTTCTGGCCTGGGGTCTTATATGGCTGCTCAATTACAGGTCTTGCTCGGCGATGCGAGTCCGTTCGCAATCGTGCTCAGCACCGTGAGTTTCATTACCCTCCTCACGGAAGTCTCATCCAATGTGGCGACCATCTCCTTGGCATTGCCCATCATGGCTTCACTGTCTCAGGCGATTGAAGTCCACCCGTTGCTGCTAATCATCCCGACGACACTAGCCGCTTCATGCGCCTTTATGCTGCCTGTTTCGACGCCGCCTAATGCCATCATCTATGGGTCAGGCCGAGTACCGATTATGAAAATGGTGATTGCCGGTGTTTGGTTAGATATATTATCCGTCGTGATCGTAACGACCTTTGTCTACTCGCTAGGACATCTCGCATTCGGCGTACTCGGCGATTTCCCCGTATGGGCACAGCCATAATAGGTTCGGAAACCCCTGATTTTATGGAGCACGCGATGAGCGACAAAGTGCACACTAAATTCGCCGAGTTGGAGGCAGAACTTAGTGAGCTACGAAGGGAAAACGCGTCGCTTAAAACACAAGTGTCCGAACTAAATGAACTCGCTCAGCGTGATCCACTCACGGGTATAGGAAATCGGCGAGCTTTCGAGCATCGTCTCGAAGTCGAACTAAATCGCACTTGGCGAAGTCGCTGCCCTACTTGTCTCATGCTCTTCGATATCGACAGACTTAAGTCGGTAAACGACAGCTTAGGCCATGCTGCGGGTGACGCAGTCATATCAGGCCTTGCGCGCCTTTTGGATGCTTCGACGCGCAGTTTGGATTCAGTTTTCAGAATTGGCGGTGATGAGTTCGCCATCGTGTTGTCGGCGAGTGGAATCGAATCAGGGATGAAAGTTTCTGACAGAATCCTACGCGCATCGAATACCGGAATGCAGTGGCAGGGCGAGAATATCAGCACAAGTGCAGCCGTTGGTATGGCATCAATCTCAATAGACGGGATGGGTAAGTCTGAGCTCCTAATACTTGATACTCGGACGCTGAAGAAGGTGGATGAAGGATTTCGTGGCGGGAAAGCTGAGGCATTCGGCGCGTTGATGAATGCGGCCGACAAGGCACTCTATGCCGAAAAAGCGAGAGGGTCAGACGTGTAGCTTGCGTGCGAGTGAATGCAGAATCGCCGCAGTGACCCCCCAAATCCTGTAGCCCTCATAGGGTAATTCCAGAATCGTTCGTTCTCCCTGAGGATACTGCGCAGTGACGCTAGTGTAGGTGTCAGGGTTTAGTAGTAGCTCGAGCGGTGGATAGAAAATGTCAGCCACCTCATCTGGGCAAGGAGTCAGTGAGAGGCCGCTGTCGATCAGCCCGACCACCGGTGTAACCAAAAAGCCAGAAGGTAGAGCGATGTCACCCATGTGTCCAATCACCTCTACTTGTCTTCTATCGAGACCTATCTCTTCTTCCGCTTCCCGCAACGCAGTGGCAATTGCATCGCAGTCGTTCTGATCGCAGGTTCCTCCGGGAAGACTCACTTGTCCTGCATGAGAATTTAGATTTTCAGAGCGCAGAGTCAGCACAATTTTGCTTTTAATGTTTTCTTCTGGCCGAGTGACGGCTATCAGTACGGCTGCAGCGCGGAGTGAGTCGTGGTGTGAGACGTCTGCATGGGTGCGTGGGTCGGCGTGTTCCGTCTCGATATCGGTGACGGGTCGGGAGAAGTAACGGAGTAATGCAGAGTAAATGGAATCGCCATGCGTCGGCCTCAAGGAGTAATCTGACTCCGTTGGAGTAGAGTGTTTCCTTGAGGCCATACGGCTATAGCCTAGTACTTAAACGTTACGCCGATAAAGGCACGACGTAGTTCACCAGGGAAGTAACGGTCGGCGGTGAATGTTGTCCAGTCCGCACGCTCAGCGTATTCTCGGTCGCCGAGATTGAGAATATTGGCGTAGACCTGAACGTTGTCGTTCACTGCATATTGTGTGCGCAGGTTCAGGATATTGTGACCAGAGTAGCCGGCGGTATTCTCTGGGTTGGTGAAGTATTCGCCGACGCTCACAAGCTCGAGCTCGCTTGACAGTTTCTCGTTTGGAGACCAACGCAATTGTACATTGCCGAATTTACGCGGTGCGCTGTCTACCATGTTGCCGAGGATGTCGATACCGCCAGAGATTTGTGAATTCTCATAGGTATGCTCCGCGAGGTTGTAGACAGCTTTCAAAGCGAGAGTGTCGGTGAGGTCGAGGCCAAGCAGGAACTCTAAGCCGGTATGCTGCGTGTGGCTATCGTTAAGATTGGCTCGGTCGCTGTTCGTGATGATCTCGTTTTCTTTGTCCATGAAGTAGTAGCTTGCAGAATAAGCCCATCCTTCGCCTGCACCCTTAAACTCGATCTCATAACTGTCTAGATCGACCGAATCTAAATCAGCGATGCTTTGGTCGTTCTGAAGACGGTACATCTCGCTCGCCTGTGGCGCGCGGAAGCCGCGCTGTGCTCGCAATTGCAAGCTATGGTTGTCATTAAGTGCATAGCTCAGGCCCAGCTTCGGTGAAACGTTGGTGAAGCTATCACTGCGATCGGACGGGCGGTTATAGCGGCAGCCGAGTCGGCAAGCGACACCGAATTCATCGGTGCGGCCATCGATCATGCGGTTGTCGTAGTCATAATTAGTGTCTTCGAGACGCAGACCCAATGAGAGATCCCAACCTGAAGCAAAGCTCTGTTCGTAGTTTACGAACGCAGCAATCTGTTCAGCATCGACTTGATAATCGTAATGCTTGCCTTGTGGGATAGTGCTGCGTATGAAAAACGAACCAACCGTTGGGTTAGGCTGTGTTTGTATGAGCTCTCCATCAGTGATTTCGGCATCGAATCCAACGGCGAGTTGAGCGCCATTCGCGAGCTCAGTGTAGGCTGCTGACTGCAGGCCAACGCTCTGCTGCTCGGTGTCTTCGATTGGCTGTCCAGGGAGGAAGTGTTGAATGAAATTCATATCCACGTCACGTAGATAAGGTGTGATAACCACGTCCCAATCGCCGATCTTCTTGCTGGCAGAAGTCCATATGCGCGTATTTTTGCTGTCACGGTAGGCTTCTGGGTTCGGGTTGCCAGTACGAGTACTACCTATATAGCTTTCGAAACCGGTGACATAACCGGCAGTCTCTTGGTTCAGGTTGATGTGCGTGATGCCTCCATCAAGTTCCCAACCATTGCCCATTGTGTAGTTGTAAAGGTAAGAGATCTTTTGCTGATCGAAGCCACTTTCGTCGCGATAGCCCTCTTCGGTGATGCCATTGACGAGAAGAAGTTGCTTGAAGTTGCCCTTATCTTGACCGAGCTGTCCTTTGACGCGCTGTGATCCGCGTGGTCCCGCTTCGAGAGTGATTTCGCGAGCATCGCCTGCTTTGGGGAGGACGACGTTAACGAGGCCGTGTACAGCGTTCGAGCCCCAGAACGCGCTGCCAGGTCCACGTACGACTTCGACGCTCGACGCGTTCTCCGCGTGGAGGTCGAATAATTCATTGACGTTACAGAAACCGCTTGAGCGGACTGGAATACCATTTTCAGCTACGAGGAAAGCGCCACACGCACCCGCGCCGGTGAGGACGGGTGAACGGATTGCAGTGAGGCTTTCTTGACCGTTGTTACGGTGGATGCTTACGCCGGGCACTCGGTTCAGAGTCTCTTGGAGGTGAGTGTGTCCAATGTTCCGAAGCTCTTCTTCGCCTATCACTGAAACCGCTGCATTTACATCGGCGAGTCCTTCTGACTGACGGCTGTTGGATACGACCGTGACTTCTTCGATTTCATTAGCAATCGATTGTGCGGAAGCTGTGCCGCCTAGGAGCGCGAGGCTGGTGGCGATGCCTGTGTATAGTGCTTTACGTAGCATGTGTCTCTCCACTGCATGTTAACTTCTTAAGCTTGTTTGTTCGTTCTATATATTGGCGAATATAGCATATTCATGAGGATTCAGTGATTGTGGAATGTGACATTGTGTGAACTTTGCACGCCTTTTGAGAACCACGTAAACTGACTTTCAATGCCCGCTAGGCTGTAATAATCTCCCGAAGTGGCGCGGTAAGAATTAACAAAAAAAAGCGAGAACAGAGCATGCGAGTTAAAGATAAAGTAGTCGTAGTGACCGGCGGTGCGAGTGGTATAGGAAAGAGTTTATGCGAGCGCTTTGCACGAGAAGGCGCCTTGGCGGTGGTGGTGTCCGATATTAATCAGGGCGGAGTCGCAGCTACGGTGGCAGACATCTCAAATCTGACTCAAGCTCGAGGTCATGTGACCAATGTCGCGAAGGAAGAAGAAGTCAACGCTCTTGTCGAGGCAACACTCGCCGAGTTTGGCCATATCGATCTATTTTGTTCGAATGCAGGCATCTTCACCGCAGGTGGTGAGAATGTCAGCACGGAGGCTTGGCAGAGCATCTGGGATATCAATGTGATGGCGCATGTTTTCGCGGCACGCGCGGTGCTGCCTTCTATGCTAGAGCGAGGAGAAGGCTACCTATTGAATACGGCCTCTGCGGCAGGCCTATTGAGCCAGGTCGGTTCAGCCCCGTATTCGGTGACAAAACATGCGGCGATTGGTTTTGCCGAATGGCTCTCGATTACTTATGGTCGTCGTGGAATAAAGGTGTCGGCTCTTTGTCCCCAGGCGGTACGCACCGCGATGACTGCCGTTGGGGCGGGCGACGGTGGTGTGGCTGGACTTGATGGAATGCTCGAACCAGAACAGTTGGCAGATACCGTCATCGCGACATTGGAAAAGGAAGAATTCTTAGTCTTGCCCCATCCCGAAGTGTTAACCTATATGCGCCGAAAGACTGACGATTATGATCGTTGGTTAGGTGGGATGCGACGACTCAATGATCAGTTCGAAGACGCATACAGCAAACGCGCTGAGACGAAGGACTAGTTCTGGAATAACAACATAGAAACCTAGTAGGAAAACCGGAGAATAAGAATGAGAATAAAAAAAATCGCAGGTTCGACACTTGCTTCGTTGGCGCTGATGGCTTCGACGTCAGTATTCGCAGCGCCGATGGCCAAAATCGAGCAACTGTCATGGATGACTGGAAATTGGGCAGGTGCCTTAGGCCCGAATCAACTCGAAGAAAACTGGATTGCGGTCGAAGGTAGCTCACTCGCGGCAATGGTCCGTATGACGGGTGCGGATGCAACTAGCATGTTCGAGATGATCACTATTGAAGAAGTTGATGGCTCTTTAGAGCTTCACATTCAGCAGTGGAACCCCGGCATGGAGCCGCGAACCGAAGGCGCCCAAGAAATGCGTCTATCGGAGATTGGTGATGCAAGTGTTAAATTTGAAGCCGTGGGAGAGGGTGGTATGAAATCTCTCGGCTACAGCCATCCTGATGCGGAGACATTTATTATTCACGTAGAGCAGGCTGGTGGTCAGAAGATCGATATTACTCTGCAAGCGCGTAGTATCTGGAAATAACGACAATACGCCCCATCGCCGACCGAGGTGATGGGGTGCGTCTGCTAATCGCACAATCCTCTCGAACGTAATTCTTCTCGTATCTTTGCCATCATCGGGGCATCTTCTTCTGCATCGAAGGCACGCGCCTTGTCCCAATCATAAAACCAGACAGGTTTTAGTTTTAGCTCCTCAGTTTCCTCATCATTTCTTGGGAAAATGTGGGCGTGGAGTGCGGGTTCGACGTTGCCGAGCATCTCGTAATTTATTCGTGTTGCTCCGGTGACGGCCAATACGGCATCGCCAACCTGGCTCATCTCGAGTAAAAATGTTTTCCTGGTCTCCTCGTTCATGGCATTAAGATCCGGCACGACGGGGTCAGGGAGTAAGAGGCAGTACCCCGGTAAGAATTGCACATCGCCAAGGACTACCCAGCCTGACTTTACACGCGCGATCGTTTTCGGGTAATTGCCTAACTGGCAATCTCTTACTCTTTGATGGATTAGGGTGGGCATCTGTAGGTTCTTTCGGAGGAAACGTTGCCTCGCATTATTACGAGACAACGTGTTGAAAGCAATCGCCCCACAACGACGAATCGCTGCGGGGCGCACAATTCATATTCGATCTAAATTGCGACGACGTTGTTTGCGCAAGGTCCTTTCTGGCCTTGGCCAACTTCGAATTCAACTGCTTGACCGTCATTGAGAGTAGCGTAGCCGCCACCATTCTTGATTTCTGAGTGATGTACGAACAGATCCTTGCCACCGTCTTCTGGTGTAATAAAGCCGAAGCCTTTGTCTGCGTTAAACCACTTCACTGTACCTTTGCTCATTTCTAGCTTTCCTTATTTGGAATTAACGTTCACTTTGCGACTCGACAGTTCTGTTGAGCCGCCATTCGTGCGTGATTCGACAAATTGAACTTGTCGAATTTCTTGAGAGAGGGATCAGGTGGGTGGTTACGAAAGGTTCCTACCGCATGTAACACTCAATTTTCACTCCCCATCAGGTGTCATTTATGCACGCGAGTTGGGGAGTGAAAGAGGGGTCGCCGAGAGACAACGCTCAAGAAGGGACAGTGTAGACGGGTTACTACTGAATAGATACCGCTAAATGCTTGTTATTTCGATTAGTTCTCTTCGAGAAGCTCCACCCAATTGCCGTCTGGATCAGCGATGATTGCAATGGTGACTCCAGGTCTGACTTCCTTCGCTGGGACAACAATCGTGGCTCCTGCGGCGGCTGCCTTCTCCACACTCTCGGCGAGATTGCTCACGGTGATCGTCCAGTAACGATAGCCAGTCGCTCCGCGAATGCCTCCCGGTGCCGCCGGTGTCTCTGGTTTAGGGTCGAGTTCGATAACTTTGATGACACTCTCGCCAACTTTGAAACGGTTCATTTTCCCGCCTCCCGGCATGGGAATTGTCGCTTCTAATGGTAGTCCGAGAGTCTCTCCGTAGAATGTCATCATGGCGTCGATGTCGTTGCAGACAATGCCGATATCAATAGAAGGTTTAGTGATTGCTACGCTCATGCTGAGGTCCTTATGTTTTGATGTTTAAAAGCGTCTATTATCAAAAAAATGACCGCTAGGCGGCCATTTTCTTCAGTATAATCTACGACAGTTAGAGTGGCTTACGCTGCTCCCATGATCGCCTTGGTTTCGAGATACTCTTCGAACCCCTCTACGCCCCATTCGCGGCCGTTGCCTGATTTCTTATAGCCGCCGAATGGCGCAGATATATCGAGCGGTGCTCCATTGATGTGGACCATGCCCGTACGAATTTGGCGTGCAATTTTTTGCGCATGGGCAGGTTCGCCCGTCACATATCCTGAAAGTCCGTATTCAGTGTCATTCGCAATTGCGACTGCTTCCGCATCATCTGTATAGCCGATAATCGACAGTACTGGGCCGAATACTTCCTCTCGTGCGATCGTCATGTCATTAGTGACGTTGGCGAAGACGGTGGGTTTGATAAAGTAGCCCTTTTCTAAGCCCTCTGGCAGGCCAGGGCCCCCAACGATTAGCTCGGCGCCTTCTTTTATTCCGGCTTCGATGAGCGCGTTGATTTTATTGAACTGCAATTCGCTCACGACTGGGCCCATCGAAGTCTGCTCGTCATTCGGGTCTCCGACGGTAACTTTGGCTGCTGCGGCTTTGGCGACTTCAATGGCCTCAGCCATCTTCGCCATCGGCACGAGCATACGAGTAGGCGCGTTACATGATTGTCCACTGTTATTGAAACAACTCAACACGCCGCCTTTTACGGCCTTCGCGAAATCGGGTGCGCTGTCGAGGATTATGTTGGCTGATTTTCCGCCCAGTTCTTGGGTGACACGCTTGATGCCATCCGCCGCCGCTTTAGCCACTTCTCGACCGGCGCGTGTTGATCCTGTGAAGGAGACAACATCGATCTCTGGATGAGATGAGATGGCTGCCCCGACATTGGGCCCGTCACCATTCACTAGGTTGAATACACCGGGAGGGAGCCCACACTCATCGATGATCTCGGTAAGAATATAGGCGTTGATTGGAGCAATTTCGCTTGGCTTTAACACGATTGTACAGCCAGCAGCCAGTGCGGGAGCCACCTTGCAGGCGATTTGATTTAAAGGCCAGTTCCAGGGGGTGATGAAGCCGCACACACCGGCGGCTTCCTTCACGATTAGTGTGCCGCCACGGGTCTCTTGGAATTCGTAAGAGTCTAGGACAGGAAGAATAGCTGCAAAATGTCCGAGGCCACTCGGAACCTGCGCGGCTGTCGCAAGGCTCATGGGTGCCCCCATTTCGTTGGAGACGGCTGTCGCGAGATCACCGGCGCGTGCTTGAATGCCCGCTATGATTTTGGTGATGACCGCTTTGCGTTCTTCGACGCTGGACTGAGACCAGGCGGGAAAGGCAGCGCGCGCGGCCTGTGCTGCTGCATCAACGTCTTCGGCCGTGCCAAGGCTAATCGTAGCGAATGCTTCTTCCGTGGCGGGATTGATCACGTCGAGGTGTTGGCGGCCTGCTGGCTCGACCCACTCTCCGTTGATATAGAATTTGTTGTAGGCTGTCGTCATTTCTTAACTCCTGATGATTCGTTTACACTGGCCTAGAGAGCGCGGCAGGTTGCGCGAGAAGCAAATAGGTCAGTTAATGTCGATCGCATAGCGACGTTTGCTCGTAACAGGCTTGGTACTGCATGAGCCATTAATCACTCCTTGAGTGTACAAGACATAGATAGATATTTAACGATTTTTTTAGAAATCGCAAACAATGGTGATCCGATATGGCTAACGCGCTAACAGAGGCTACGGGCAAGCGTCTCGCACGATTCCTCAGCAAGCGATTAGATGGCTATAAACGCTTTGAGACGACATCGATCGATCAGACTGCATCGGTGCTGCGTACGGGCGATATACTCCTCGTTGATGGCAATTCGCGAATTAGTACGGCGATAAAATACCTTACGCAGTCGACTTGGTCTCATGCTTGTTTATTCATAGGGCGCGGTGGTGAATCAAGCAGTGCACCGACTTTGCTAGAAGCTGATCTCGAGGAAGGCGTGCGGCTCGTGGCCCCCAATTACTATAAGGGCTTCAATCTACGAATTTGTCGTCCTGTAGGGCTCGACACTCGTGATCAAGAGGCCCTCATCCACTTTGCGATGGCAAAGATTGGTAATCAGTACGACAAGAAAAATGTAGTCGATTTGGTGCGGTATTTGATTCAAAAGCCGATCGTACCAGATCACCTGAGGCGTTCGATGATAGGACTGGGGAGCGGGGAGCCGACTAGGGCGATCTGTTCGACTCTTATCGCTGAGTCCTTTCAATCGATTCAGTATCCCATTCTGCCGCTACAGGCACCACGAACAGAGGAGTTGGGAGATGAAGCGGAGAGGAGACAGACTATCGCCGATGAAGAGGTAGGCAAGGGGGGCGAGGTCCCTGTGTTTTATCAGCGGCACTTCACCCATTACACGCCACGGGATTTTGATCTTTCGCCGTATTTCCGAATTGTGAAGCCTACGCTCGAACAAGGCTTCGACTATCACAAGTTGATTTGGAATGAGATCGAAGAATCTACCGTAGGATTCTGAGCATCATGGCTTGAGACCTCAGATGACGCCCATGAGTAAGTTAATAGCAGCTTGGAATTGAGGGTCATTGCGTGATGTTTGCTCGAAAGGAAAAGTGACGGGGTGCTCCGGAATAATCCCTGATTCTTCAAATGTCTTACCATCAACCAACACACTGCTTGCCGGCAGGTAATGTCGGCTACGAACTTCTCCCTCTTCACTGTGTACCCATTGACCGAGCTTCCCCAAAGTAGGTTCGCCCACCGTGATTATTCGTTCGAGTTTCCCTAACTGATGGGCGAGAAGTTCCGCCGCACCCTGTGTCGTGCTATCGATCAAAATGGCGATGGGTCTGCGATAGGCTTTGAGAGAGTCGTCGCGATCTCTAGTTCGGAGTAATCTATTTAAGTCTTCATCGGCCGCCGCAATTTCAAGAAAGTCGCGGCGGTTAGCGCGGAAGAGATCGCTATGTTCGGCATCGAGAAAGCCGTGGCTGTTGCGTAGATCTAGCACAATGCCATCGGTGTCTGAGAGTGATTCGATGACCTGGCGGAGAGTGATCAAATCTCCGGTTTCTCGAGTCAATGCCCAGAGCCGCAGATAGCCGATGACTTTATTGCCGGCGGCGAAGCTAAGAACACTGTTGAGTGTCGCGGTACGATAGCTGTCGTAAAGATTTTCATAAACCGGCGTTACCTCCGCATGGTGGATATTCTCTCCACGGCGATATTCGAGGTCGGTGCTGCCAATAAACTCCGAGAAATCTTCGTTGATGGCTCCTGGATTAAGGCTGGTGACGGGCTGGAAGGGTTCGCCGTCTAAGGTGAGTAGGACATCACCGCGTTCAATGCCTGCTGTATGGGCGGGGTAGCCTTCGAGCGAAGCGATTACGAGGTGTCCACCACTCGCTGAAGGCCGAGTTTCGATACCAAGATGGTTGAGTTTATAGCCTTGAAGTTCGCTCGGGGTCTCGAAGTTGGCCATGCGATGGAAGGCGAGATCGCGCGCGTTTAAAGTGTCGCCAACTTGGGCCCACGCGCCGAAAGGAAAAGCGATAGTCCCCAGCAGTATTGCAAAGCGAGCGATCATGGCGTGTCGTCGGCGAGTTAGCTCAGCTCGCATCATTAGCTGCTGTCGCTGCTGCTTTCTGCGCAGCGGGCCGAGCATAGTGCCGATCGCGCAGGGCTAAGTATTTATCGGGCACGTCGAATTTAAAAGCTTGCGCCCAGTTGAACGTGTGAGCGAGGAAGATATCGATCGCTGTGAAGCGATTACAAATTGCGTACTCTGAGTCATCTAATAAAGCATCCAGGCTACGAACCGCTTTATCCCATTCGAAGCTCGCGACATCGAACATAGCCGGCAGGCGTTGTTCTTCAGGGAGCGCGAACAGATGTTTGCCTTTGTTCCAAAGTGGTTGCTCCAGTTCGGTGATTACGAAGGAGGCGAGTTCATCGTAGCGTGCCAAGTCATCTATCGCGCTAGGCATGAGACCTGCTTCTGGGGCCAGGCGAGCGATGTAATTGACGATCGCCAGGCTTTCCGTAATGACCTTCTCGCCATCCACTAGCGTGGGGACTTTGCCCTGATAATTTAGTGCGAGGTAGTTGGGGTGCTTGGCGCTGTTTTCAGCATCACCACCAGCTCGGAGCGTAGTGTTGATGTGTTCGAAAGGCAGGCCTGATTCCTCAAGCGCCCACAAAGCTCGGAAGGAGCGCGACTGGACGAAGCCATAGAGCTTTAATAAATTAGGTTTCGAGTCAGTCATAGTAGTTATCCTGTGTCCGGGTGCTTGTTGGCTTAACCGCCCAGTGCGGTCAAGCCGGGTGCAGCATCTAGTTAGTTGCGAAACAGTAGAAGTAGCCAGCACCGCCTGTCGAGACTAGGTTTGCTTGGCTGCAGCCGCGAGAGCCGTGGGCGCTGTTCCATGAATTAGGGTTTGCTCCTCCGCCTTGGCGATCGAAGTGTCCTACCTGTGCACTGCCCGCGTCGTTGCTCGTCCAGTTATTGCAGGTATGGTCGGCGCCATCGTCAATCGCGTTTCCTGCCAGCGTAGAACCTGTGAGGATGTCATGCTCATTTGGCGTATCTCCACGTCCTTTGACCATGTTGCCGTTCTCATCGAGTGAGTTAGCCTTGCCGAGGTTCATAAAGTCGCTGTGCAGTGCATTGAGCGTTGAGGCAACTTCCACGCCTTTCGCGTTATACCAAGGACCAAAGCCGATGCGATCACGTGCATCGATCGCAGCCATCTCTTCAGTAGCATTGGTGCTCAGATAGGCGCGCCAAGTTTTGCCGCGCGAGCCAGCTGCCTCCGCCAGTTCTTTGCAGTGCGCATCCGCGCCGGCGAGGCCGCCCAGATTGGCACCATCGCCTAGTCCGACACTTGTTATAAAGAAGCTCATTTCGTTGTCTTGAGCGCTGAGTGTACTAAGCGTTGCTGCGGCTACCAGAGTGGCGCAACTGAGTAGGGCCTTCGTTTTCATGATGAATCTCCTAACTAGTTTTTATTCCGGATTAATAGAATTCGACGTATCGCTTCAAGTCTTACACAGCTGTCACTGTCCAGCCAAGACTAAAACGCACCGGCGGGACCCGGGAACACCACGGGGCTCTGGATGCCGTCCTCCGACAGGCTGGAAACTCCGAAGAAATAATTGTCGATGATGATGTTTTCTAAGGTGAAACGAGTCACATCTCCTACGTCGCGCGAATAGTCCCAAGTTGGCGAGGTGGTGAGCCGCCAGTGAAGGCGGTAACCTGTCGCGCCCTCCACCGGCTTCCAGCTCAGCGTCGTGTCTGGGCTTACTTGACCGCGTATCTCGACGCCATTAGGCGGTGCTGGTGCCCAAGCCATCGACGCGAGTGTGACAGCATTGAGTGCGGTGAGTTTGGCTGCGTAATCGAAGTCAACGTGCTCGATCGTGTCGCCATACTGCACGCCATCATCAACCCTAAGATCTTGATGTTGCTGGGTGTAATTCTCATTGGTCTCCATGATCCTCACTGCTGGAAAGCCCGCCTCATTGAATGGTCGATGGTGACCTCCTCTGCCAAAACGGTCGAGTCGATAGATCATCATCACGTCGAGATTGGCGATGTAGCGCTCGCCCATTTGGTACACATACCGAGCGATGTTCCGAGAAGCAGAATCAACCTCGCCTCCTTGGAAACGGCGGAGCCGCGCTTCTTCCTCAGTCTCAACGTAGCGAGTCCCCTCAGAAAATACGCGTGCCGTGGCGTTATTGGTGACGCCGTTAACACCGGTGATATTGCCGATCATGTCGTTGTTGATGACGGCTTCGATGTTCCAGTCATTCGCAATCGCATGCTGGGCGAGAATTCTGCCGCCGTAGAGTCCTTGCTCTTCACCTGAGAGACCAACAAATGCGATAGAGCCTTGAAATCGGTATTGGCTTAACACGCGTGCGGCCTCAATGACTCCGGCCATGCCTGAGGCGTTGTCGTTTGCGCCAGGGGATTCCGATTCAAAATTGAGCACGTCGCTGACGCGCGAATCGATGTCGCCACTCATCATTACGAAGCGGTTGGGGTCCGTAGTTCCCCGCAATACCGCGACGACATTAACGACTTCAGTTGGCTTGGGGATCCGGTTGCCTGAAACCACATCGCTGACTGTGAAAACCTCGAGGCAGCCTCCGCACTCTGACGAGATTCGTTTGAATTCATCTTCGATCCATCTTCGAGCGGCGCCGATGCCGCGCGTTTCAGACTGTGTGTCAGACAGGGTATGGCGTGTCCCGAATCCTACGAGAGTACGGATGTCGGCTTGAATACGGTCGGGGGAGGGGGCAACCGCGATGGCGTGCAGGTCCATCTCGGTGGCGCCCGCGGGAAGCGCAAAGCTCATTAAGCATAGGGTGCTTATCGCCACTGAGACAGGGAGGCATCGCACACTCTGTAGGGTGGCTTGAATGTTGTTCACAGCATGATCCTCGCTAGTCAATAAGCTGCTTAGTGTCTACTGGGCAAGAAAAATTAGCAAAGACCAAAAATAAATATAAATCTAATTGATAATGATTCTCATCTGCATTAATATGAGAATCACTTTCCGAACAAACCCAAGCTTTCGGGATGCGGACTGCTGTAGCGCACAGTCTCCAGCAGTCACTCATGCAATTGAAGGGCTAATCGCCCAGTAGGAAGAGGCAAGACATACAATGGATATTCGCAGTTCACAGCGCACCCTCTCCACTGCAATCACAGTGGCACTGACGTTGATGGCTACAGCCACTCAGGCGCAGGATTCGCAAGCGAGAACCCAGTCAGGTATCGAAGAAGTCACGATTCTCGGAAGCCAAGAAGCCGCTCGAAAGCTCCCTGGCTCCGCACACTTCATTGGCGAAGAACAACTGCGTCAGTTTGCTTACTCTGACGTCCAGCGCATCATGCGCGAAGTCCCCGGTGTGAGTCTGCAGATAGAAGACGGCTATGGCTTGCGACCCAATATTGGCATTCGTGGCGTCGCAACCGAACGCAGTGGTCGTATCACTTTGCTGGAAGATAATGTGCTTATCGCTCCTGCCCCCTACTCGGCGCCCTCTGCTTATTACTTCCCAACAATGGGGCGTATGTCGGCACTCGAAGTCGTGAAAGGACCCGCGGCTATTACTCAGGGCCCATACACGATTGGCGGCGCGCTAAATATGGTGTCGACACCAATTCCTCTAGAGTATAGCGGTAAAATTTTGACCGAAGCGGGGCAGGATTCTACGTATCGAGTCCACGCGAGCTATGGTGGTCGTAGCGACAATGGATTTGGTTTTCTTCTCGAAGCCCATCAATGGCAATCAGACGGTTTTCAATCGATTGATCGAAGCGATGCCAATACAGGACTAGACGTGAGTGATATCACCGCGAAGCTAAGCTATGCCCCTAGGAATTCACCGCATGAAGTCGAGCTGAAGCTCCAACTCGCAGATCAAGATTCGAATCAAAGCTATCTCGGTTTATCAGACGCAGATTTTGCGGCTAACGCGACGCGCAGATACGGACTGTCTGCACTTGATAATATCGCGACAGAGCATGAACAGACCATTCTGCGCTATGGATACGATGTGAATGCCAATTTGAGTCTGACAGCGACGGCATATAACAACACTCATGCACGCAATTGGTTTAAAACGGAAGGTGTAGACCTCGATGGCAGCACGGATGTGGCTAATTATTCGGGTACCGGCTGGGCGAATGTGATTAATGCTGTCAATAAAGGCGAAGGCCTAGGCAGTTTTTCTTCGGATCAACTGCAAGCGATTCTCGATGGGACTCTCGATACGCCAGCAGGAAGCGTGCAATTGCGGTCGAATAATCGTGAATATTTTTCGCGGGGGATTCAATTCGGTGCAAATCTGATCGCGGAGCTTGGAGCAAGTACGCATTCGCTGCGCATGGGATTGCGATTGCACGAGGACGAAGAAGATCGCTATCAACGCAACGACACCTATTCTCAACGCAACGGACAATTGAGTCTGGATGCAATGGGAGTTGCTGGCAATGCGGGCAACCAAATCCAATCGGCTGAGGCGTTAGCATTCTTCGTACATGATGAAATTAGTTTCGGTGCTTGGACGGTTTCACCAGGATTGCGTTATGAAGACATTGATCAAGAGCGAGTGCGATTCAAGGATGGTGAGCAGCGCAATTATCGTGATAGCCGCTCGAACAGTACTCAGGTTTGGCTGCCGGGACTCGGTATTAGCTATCAAGTGACACCTAGCTTGAGCTTGATAGGAGGCGTGCACAAAGGCTTCACTGCACCGTCCAACTCACCGGGAGTTGAAGAGGAAATTGCGCTGAACTATGAGTTAGGTGCTCGTTTCCAAGAGGGGCATTTATCGGCGGAGGTCATTGGTTTTGTTAGTGACTACGACAACCTACTCGGCCAGTGCACGGCCTCCTCAGGAAGTGATTGCGTGATAGGTGATGCTTTTAATGGCGATGCTGCGACAGTGGCTGGTTTGGAGGCGCTATTAACAGCGAATCTTTCTGATAGCGCGAGTTATCGTTTGCCGCTCACGTTGAGCTATACACGTATTGATGGGGAATTTGATACGGATATCGCAGATACCGCATTCTTCGGATCGGTAGAAGCGGGTGATCCCTTGCCGTATCTCCCCGAGAATCAACTGCGCATCGCGTTGGGTCTCGAGACTGGGCGCTGGGCGGCGTACCTGAGCGCAAATTACGTCGATGACGTCTGCGTGCGAGCCTCTTGTGAGTTGTACGAGCAAACTGATGACAGCCTGACTATCGATCTGAGCGCAAGTTACCAATTGAGTCCGGCTCTGAATCTTTTCGCTCGTGCAGAGAACCTAAGCAATTCTCACGACATCATGGGTCGACAGCCTTATGGTGCGAGACCGAACAAAGATCGTACGCTGTCAGCGGGTATTAGGTTTGACTTTTAAGTGGCTCTAACTTCGAAAAGAAATTTAGCGCATAATGCGCGCAGCTCGATGTGATGTCCTTTGGGCTTAGCAATGAGTACACGATAAACCATGGAGAATAGCAACATGTTCGCGAATAAACTCCTGACATTAGCCTTTGGCGTATTGGCGGCTGGCCTTGTCAGTGCGGCGGAGGTCAATGTCTACTCGGCTCGTTCCGAGGAACTTATCAAACCTGCTCTGGATCGTTTCACGGAAGAGACGGGCATTGAAGTCAATTTAATTACCGAGAGCGCGGATGCTTTGATTCGCCGTATTGAACTCGAAGGTGTGAACTCGCCAGCTGATGTGTTGTTGACTGTCGATGCTGGGCGTCTATTCCGAGCCGAAGAGGCGGGCATCCTCGCCTCCGTAGATTCGGAGGTGTTGCGCGAAAATATTCCTGCCGCCTATCGTCATCCTGAAGGTAAGTGGTTCGGTTTATCGCTTCGCTCAAGAGTCATCATGTTTGATAAGTCTCGTGTGTCCGCGGACGAGATAGCGGATTATGAAGACCTTGCCGATCCAAAGTGGAAACGACAGATTTGTATTCGCTCGTCGGGTAATATTTATAATCAATCCTTGCTCGCCTCAATGATTGAGCATAGAGGCGAAGAAGCGACCGAAGCCTGGGCCGAAGGTCTCGTCGCGAATCTTGCGCGCCGTCCACAGGGTGGTGACCGTGATCAAATTCGCGCAGTGGTAGCAGGGCAGTGCAAACTTGCCGTAGCGAATACTTATTATCTTGCGGGCATGATTAATTCAGGCGTCGCCGAAGACGTAGCAGTTGCCGAACAGATTGGCGTGCTATGGCCGAACCAAGATGATCGCGGCGCCCACATGAATGTGAGTGGTGCAGGCATGATCAAGACGTCGAAGAATCAAGATGAGGCGCGTCAGCTCATCGAGTTTCTAAGTGGCGATTTCGCACAGCAATGGTATTCAGAAGTGAATAATGAATACTCAGTGCGCGCGGATATTCCTGTGAGTAAAACCTTGCAGGGGTTCGGAACGTTTAAGGCAGACACCTTAAACTTAGAGGCCCTCGGACGTCATAATGCAGCAGCGGTTCGTCTGGCGGATCGCGCAGGATGGCAATAACGCAAGTTTAGACTGCAGGATGATACGGTTTTCATGATTGAGGCTATAGGGTGGGTGTAGGCACCCGACTCAGGGTTAACGAAACGAGGCCAAGGCTGTTATTCCAGCCTTGGCCTTTGTCGTTGCTAGGATTGTCGCTGCTGCTTGCAACACCGATATTCGTCGTATTCTCGTCGATGTTTTTTCCGGCCGGAGATATCTGGACGCATTTGCTCGACACCGTTTTTGCGCGCTATGTTCGTAATTCTTTGGCTCTCATGTTGGGCGTGAGTATCGGTGTGCTCGCGCTTGGCATTTTGCCAGCCTGGTTAGTCACCAACTATCGGTTTCCAGGCAGCAAAATTTTCGAATGGGCGCTGTTGCTGCCGTTGGCGATACCTGCCTATATCATCGCCTACACCTACACAGGAATGCTTGATGTCGCAGGACCTTTACAGAGCAGCCTGCGTGAAATATTTGGCTGGCATTACGGAGAGTACTGGTTTCCTGAGATCCGCTCACTCGGCGGCGCTGTTGCGATGCTGTCCTTGGTTTTTTATCCCTATGTGTATTTATTAGCGCGTGCTGCATTTGCAGAACAGTCTGGCAGCGTTTTGGAAGTAGCGCGCAGTCTCGGCAGTTCTCGGCGTGCCGCTTTTTTTCGCGTGGCATTGCCACTCGCGCGACCTGCGATAGTGGTTGGTCTCAGTATTGCGCTCATGGAAACGCTCGCCGATTACGGCACGATGCAATACTTCGGACTCTCGACATTCACCACCGGCATTTACCGCACGTGGAACGGATTAGGTAGCAGCGTCGGTGCGGCCCAACTCTCTGCCTTGTTATTAGGTTTCGTTTTTATTCTTGTCTCGATTGAGAACTGGTCGCGCAAACAATCTCAGTTCTTTAACACAGGGAGTCGTGTGCATTTGGGCAATGCACATAAGTTGACGGGGGGCGGTCTTTTGGTTGCCTACACCGCCTGTGGCTTGCCTGTTCTGTTCGGTTTCGTGGTCCCCTTTGTGCAGTTAGTGATTTGGGCGACGATCACATTTGACACGGTGATGAGCGGCGATTTTGCGGGCTATCTCCTTAACAGCGTTAGTCTGGCGGCCGTGACTTCATTGCTGGCGCTCACCTTCGCCTTGTTCATCGCCTATGGTCGGCGGTTAGCTCCGTCATTTGCATCCTCGTTTGCTGCGCGGATATTGGGGCTAGGCTATGCGCTGCCGGGGACAGTCGTCGCGATCGGCGTGTTACTGCCATTCGCGTGGCTTGATAACAGAGTGAGTGCATTCATGCTCGCGCGGTTCGATTTAAGTACGGGTTTACTCCTGAGTGGCACGGCTTTCATTCTGGTGTTCGCATATCTCGTTCGCTTTTTGCCGATCGCAATGAACACCGTTGATGCGGGTCTCGCGAAGATTCGTCCGTCCATGGACGAAGCCGGCCACAGCCTGGGCTTAAGTTCGGGGAAAATCCTGCGTAGAGTCCATATGCCAATGATGCGTGGCTCATTAGTCACGGCGTTGTTGCTAGTTTTCGTCGACGTTTTGAAAGAATTACCTGCGACGCTTTTGTTGCGACCCTTTAATTTCAACACTCTCGCTATACGCACCTACGAGCTCGCTAATGAAGAGCGGCTGGCTGATGCGGCGGGGCCGGCGCTCGCCATTGTGTTGGCGAGCCTGATTCCTGTTATTCTCCTCAGCCGCTCGCTGAGACAGGCGAGACGGGCGCCGGGAGAGGTGTCTATCACCCAGTCAATGGAATCTAACAAATGACATTAGCGACTTTACAACTCGACAAGGTCAGCGTGCACCTAGGCGGGCAGCTCATCGTCGATGCGGTGTCATTCGATGTGCCCGCCGGTCACATCGCCTGCCTGCTGGGCGCGAGCGGCTGCGGTAAAACGACCCTCCTTCGAGCAATCGCTGGATTTGAGCCGGTGAGTTCAGGGCGAGTAGTGTTGGGTGGGACGGAAGTGAGTTCTTCGACAGGGATGTTAGCCATAGAGAAACGCCGTATCGGCATGGTATTCCAGGACCATTCTTTATTTCCGCACTTGAGCGTGGCTGAGAACATTGGTTTTGGTCTTGATTCCTTGAGTAAAACGGCGAGAGAGACGCGTATTGAAGAGCTGGCGAGCCTGCTAGAAATTGATAATTTCCTCGATACGTATCCACATAGGATGTCCGGCGGTCAGCAGCAGAGAGTCGCTATCGCCAGGGCGATGGCGCCTCGACCGGACGTGTTATTGCTCGATGAACCGTTCTCTAGCTTGGATGTTGAGTTGAGGGAGACGCTCGCGAGGGAGATTCGTCACGTGCTCAAATCGGAAGGCATCACAGCTATTCTCGTTAGCCATAATCAATTCGAAGCGTTCGCGATGGCAGACGAGATCGGTGTCATAAAAAATGGACGACTATTGCAGTGGGACACTGCATTCAATCTATACCACAAGCCAGCCTCATTAGCGGTTGCCGATTTTATCGGCGAGGGTGTGCTGATTGAAGGGCATCGGACTGCAGAGCATGAGGTTGAGACGGAGCTCGGCATCATCGACACTCGGCAGATACAGGGTTTTAATCTTCCTGACTGTGAAGATATCTCGTTGTTGTTGAGGCCAGATGACGTTTTCCATGACGACGAGAGTCCGATCAAGGCGCAAATCATTGAGAAAGCATTTCGCGGCGCTGTCTTTCTATATACGCTAGAACTTGCGAGCGGTAAGAGGGTCCTCTCGCTGGCACCTAGTCACCACAATCATGAGGTTGGCGAGGCCATGGGGATTCGCCTCGATGTCGAACATCTCGTGGCATTTCCGAAGTTGCCAGTCGTTTAGCTTCAGCGTAGGTTAATGTTTTGGCCGTTATTAAGGGTCTAAGTAGACTAATTGCGAGCCCCATGAAATCACTAGCTACCTCATTTCTCTTAGCCATTATCTGCATATCTTCGCAGGTAATGGCTCAGGTGCAGGAATCGCTCGATCCCGAAGTGACGGCGCAGCAGGAGACCAATGCGCTTAACGAAGCCGAGAATCAGGTGCGAATTCAGGCAATTAGCCGAGAAATCGCGCGCAGACAAGCTGCACTCGAAGATCTGCGCTATAGCGGAGGCGTGTACTCTGCGGCGTTGCAAGAGGCTTATTCCGATCTCGGTGCGTTCTATGTCGAAATAGGGGAACTTGAAAGCGCACGCGAAGTTTATGTCGAGGCCTTGCAGATTTCACGTATCAATACCGGCCTCTATAGCGCGGATCAGTTGCCTATCATTCGTGCCGCCATCGATGTAAATACTAAATTAAAAGATTGGCCTAAGATCGACGACCTTCAGGTGCTACATTTCCATATCAGTGGCCGCCTCTATGACTCTTCGGAGGATGATTACTTAGTCGCTGCACAACTTTACGGCGATTGGACATTACGGACTCTGCGCGAAAATTTATTGGATGAGAATTTCCGGGAATTAACGATAAGAGCCGAAGATCTGTCCAGTTTTTATGGCACACTCATCGAGCAACTCGAGATCAATCAGGCGATGGTATCGAAGGAAGGGCTCGACTTTGTCGTCGCCAAGGCTGAGACAGATCTAGTGTTGGCTCGTGCCATTGCCACAACGCCCTATACGGAATTTCTAGGGACGGCGAACCCGACGATTTATCAGACTCGTTGTGTCAGTACTCGGGATTCCACCGGTCAGATCGTGCAGCGCTGCAGCAAAATCCAAGTGCTTAATCCTCGCTATGCGCAGTCGCAGAGGGATGCGAAACAGGCAGCGGTGAGCAGGCAGGTTCGTAACATCACTGAAGCCATCGAACGACTTCAAACTATCCGCGTGGCGATCCCGGATATGGAAGTGGTGGAATTGGAAAAGATAGATTCCCGAATCGCCCAGTTAGAGGTAGAGGCGCAGATGCTCCTTCGCCGAGCTCGATCAAGCGGTTTCTTTTCTCTTTGAAGTGAGGGTTGTGATTCGCTAGCCGAGCGTATTCTTTAGCCCTGTGTGCTCCCTTCGATATAACGCACTTCTAATGGTGGCTTTCTTTGGCTAGACGCGTTTCAATACCGCTAGTCCTGAGATGTTCTCAGCACTGCGCTTTATTGAAGCACTTTTTGAAGCAACCAGGAGGACTCATGTCTAATTTCTTTAATCGCTTCTCTCGATTCGCGATGACGGCGGTAATCGCCTTCACTGCGCTGGGAAGCCAGCTAGCGGCGGCACTGGAGGAGGGCGATATGGCTCCCGATTTTTCGCTGCAAGCATCCGATGGCAAGACTTACACGCTATCTCAATTTGTCGGTGTTAGACCGGTGGTAATCGCTTTCTTCCCGAAAGCCTTTACTGGTGGCTGAACTATGCAATGTAAGGCGCTGCGTGACAGTGCTAGAGAAATACAAAGTTTCGACGTTGCTTATTTTATGGCGAGCGTAGATACGCTCGAAGATAACACTGCATTTGCTGCAGAGCACGAAGCGGGTTTTCCGATTCTCGCTGACCCTACTAAGAGCATGACCACCGAATACGGTGTTTTGTCTGCGGCTGGGTTTGCTAATCGCTGGACCTATTACATCGGGATAGATGGCAAAATTCTTAAGATCGACAAAGAAACGAAACCGGCTACGGCGGGTAAGGATTTGACCCGAACAATGGGAGAGCTTGGCTTCCCTAAAATCTAGATATCTCTTCCAAATTGAGACACTAAAAAAGGCAGATTCTCTCGGGATTCTGCCTTTTTTATTGCAATTAGCCCCTGTTGGGTAGGAAGCAGGGGTTCGCTATTTTTTGCGGGGACTAGTTATGCAACAATGCGCCGTAATTTATGTGTTCTGGAGTGAACCATGTCGAAATTAGGAATGTGGGCTGTCGCGGCAATAGCGGTCCTGACTTTTCTTTATTTGATTTACCTAGCCTTGGCGTTTGAGGCGCCTACGGGAACGACGACGGTCATCCTGCCTACACCCTCGGCTGAGGTCGCGGAACCCGCCCCGCGCCCCATCCCGGAACGGATTGCTCCGGCTGTGCCTGCCGCGCCGGCTTCGGTCGAAATAGAACCCACTCCTGTTGAAGTGGTAGAGGTACAGGCCCCAATAGTCGAGGAACCTGTCGTTGATCTGCCACGGCTCAATGACAGTGATGGCTTCGTCGTAGAAAAATTAAAGGGTTTATCGAGTGGTGCAGCACTACTTAATTTTCTAGTGGATGATCAACTTGTCCGGAAAGTAGTAGTCCTTGTGGAAAACGTCTCACGCGGTCAATATCCGCAGACTGCGCTTCCCTATAAGCCAGTCACCGAAGAAATGCAGGTCACTTCAGTCGATGGCAAACTCTTCACGATGGATGAGGCGTCTTATCATCGATTCGATGCCGCGATCGCGGCATTCGTCGCGCTAGATACAGATCAAGCCGTTGGCTTGTATCGCTTGCTATCGCCGCTTCTTCAACAGGCGTATGCCGAAATTGGATTCCGTGATGCCGAATTTGAGCAAGCACTCATTCGGGCGATCGATGCGGTGTTGATGGCACCAGAAGTCGAAGGCCCATTCCAGCTAGTAAAACCCTCCGTTATGTTTTTGTATGCTGATACGCGCTTAGAGGAGCTAGCGAATATCAATAAGCAGCTCATTCGTATTGGTCCAGATAATAGTGCGCAACTGAAGGCGAAGCTGCGCGAATTCAAGCAGGCTCTTT